>NZ_JBIVPA010000021.1:0-130944 GCF_044754405.1 Streptomyces sp. NPDC093089 | reverse complement strand
CCGCCGCCCTGGGCGAGGCGACCCGCGACGACGAGGCGATGGCCCTCCAGCTCCCCAGCGACGGCAGCCAGCGCGAACTGCGCTCCATCCTCGACCGGCTCGACGCGGCGGGCATCGAGGCCGACGAACTCACCGTCCACACCCCCGACCTCGACGACGTCTTCTTCGCCCTCACCGGCGACGCCACCATCCCCAGCCAGCCCCACCCCGCCAAGGAGAACGTCCGATGAGCACCCTCTCCCTCGCCGTGCGCGACTCGTCCACGATGCTGCGCCGCAACCTCCTGCACGCACGCCGCTACCCGTCGCTCACCCTCAACCTGCTGCTCACGCCGATCATGCTGCTCCTGCTCTTCGTCTACATCTTCGGAGACGCGATGAGCGCGGGCCTCGGCGGCGGCGGAGGCCGCTCGGCGTACATCGCCTACATCGTCCCCGGCATCCTGATGATGACCATCGGCTCCACCCTCGTCGGCACCGCGGTCTCCGTCTCCACCGACATGACCGAGGGCATCGTCGCCCGCTTCCGCACCATGGCCATCCACCGCGGCTCCGTCCTCTTCGGACACGTCGTCGGCAGCGTCCTCCAGTCCCTCCTGAGCGTCGCCCTCGTCGGCGGCGTCGCCGTCGCCATCGGCTTCCGCTCCACCGACGCCACCGCCCTGGAATGGCTCGCCGCCTTCGGCCTGCTCGCCCTCTTCGCCCTGGCCTTCACCTGGATCGCCGTCGGCATGGGCATGGGCAGCCCGAACGCCGAGGCCGCCAGCAACAGCGCGACCCCGCTGATCCTCCTGCCGCTGATCTCCAGCGCCTTCGTCCCGCTGCACTCGATGCCCGGCTGGTTCCAGCCGATCGCCCAGTACCAGCCCTTCACCCCCGCCATCGAGACCCTCCGCGGCCTCCTCCTCGGCACCGAGATCGGCAACAACGGCTGGATCGCCGTCGCCTGGTGCCTCGCCCTCACCGCCCTCGGCTACGCCTGGTCGAAGTCCCAGTTCGACCGCGACCCCAAGTAAGCCCCATGAGGACACGGGCCCTTGAGCCCACACGCACCACACGCACTGCACAAACCGCACGCACCACACGAACCACCCGAGCAGGCCCCCGACCACCCGGATCCCGACCCACCGGATCCCGACCCCGCGAAGGCCCGTCACCGCCGTCACCCGACGACAGCGACGGGCCTTCGCCGCGTCCGACCCCAGAGCTCCGCGAACTCCGCCAACTCCGCCAACTCCGCCAACTCCACGAACTCCTAGAGATCCGCGAACTCCGCGAGCGCCTCCGTGCGCGTCCGGCGGGCGACCTCCGCCAGGACCGGGTTCGTGACCCGGTAGTAGTGCTCGGTCACCAGGCCCCAGGCCAGGGCCCAGCCCCGCCCGCGCGCCCAGGTCGCGTCGTCGGCCCCGGACTCCTCGCGGAACGCCTCACGCGTCCCGGCGGTCAGCAGGCTCCACGCGGGCATCATGTCGCAGGCCGGGTCGCCGACCCCCAGACCGCCGAAGTCGATGACGGCGCTGAGCCGCCCGTCGCGGGTGAGGAGGTTCCCCGGCAGCAGGTCGGCGTGCACCCAGACCGGCGCGCCCTCCCACTGCGGCAGCCGCAGCACCGACTCCCATGCGGCGGTGGCCAGTTCGGCGTCCACGACGCCGTCGGAGCCCAGGTCGCGGACGGCGCCCGGAAAATGGCCGCCCTCCCACTCGGTGACCGGCCCGCCCCGGAAGGACGCCGGCCCCCCGTTCGCGTCGACGCCCCGCAGCGCCCTCCCGAAGCGGCCCAACTCCACTGCCGCGTGCCCGAGGTCGGAGACCGGCGCGCCGAACGCGTCGCCGCCGTCGAGCCAGCGGTAGACGGACCACGGCAGCGGATACTCCGCGGACCCCTCCGCCCGCCCCACCGGAACCGGCACCTCCAGCGGCAGGTGCGGAGCGAGCACCGGCAGCCACCGCTGCTCCTTCTCCACGTGCCGCGCCGCGTACGGCACCCTGGGCAGCCGCACCACCAGCTCGTCACCGAGCCTGAACATCGCGTTGTCCGTCCCCGCCGACTCCACCGCCCGCACCGGAAGCGCCGCCCACTCGGGGAAACGCCCGGCGACGAGCCGTTCGACGAGCGCGGTGTCGATGTCGAGTTCGTCGGGTTGCATCTTGGTGGCTGCCATGGCGCGGAGGCTAACGGCCGCCCGGGCCGCGCGGCGAGCCGTTTTCCCGCCCGTGCCGAGGGCGGCTCGCGGCCGGGGCCGTAAGGGCCCCGGCCACGGTCCGGCCCCGGTCGCGGTCGCGGTCCGGCCCCGGCCACGGTCCGGCCACGGTCGCAGTCGCAGGCCGCCCCTGCCCGCGGCCGTTACGCGTCGATCGCCTCGCGCCAGGCGCGGACCGCGGCCGGGGAGACGGGGGCGGTCCAGCCGTGGGGGCGGGCGGCGCCGCCGATGTGGAAGGCGGTGAGGCCGGCGGCGCGGAGGGTGGGGAGGTGGTCGAGGCGGAGGCCGCCGCCGACGAGGATCTGGGGTTCGTAGCCGGGTTCGCCTGAGCGGGCGGCCTCGGTCTTGAGGGTGGCGAGGCCGTCGTCGACACCGGTGGCGGAGCCGGCGGTGAGGTAGGTGTCGAGGCCGGGGAGGTCGGCGAGCCGCTTGCGGAGCCCGTCGCGGTCGGCGGCGCGGTCGATGGCGCGGTGGAAGGTCCAGCGGCATCCGTCGAGGACGGCGATCAGCCGCTCGACGGCCACCAGGTCGGGTTCGCCGTCGGGGGTGAGGAAGCCGAGGACGAACTCGTCGGCGCCGGCCGCGCGGAGTTCCCGCGCACGTCCGACCAGGGCGTCGACGTCGCCGGCGGCGAAGCCGTCCGTGAGGCGGAGCATCACGCGCAGCGGGATGTCCACGGCGGCGCGGATCGCGCGGAAGGACGCCGTGGACGGGGTGAGCCCGTCCGCCGCCATGTCGGTGACGAGTTCGAGGCGGTCGGCGCCACCGGTCTGGGCGGCGACCGCGTCTTCCTCGTCGAGGGCGATCACCTCAAGGACTGCACGGTTGCTCATCGAGCCCATTCCTCCACGAATGACGCTTACAGGTCTAGTCCAATGACCAGACTAGCCGTGCGCGTGGCCTCCCGCACCGTGCGTGGCCTCACCAGCTGCGGGAACGGCGGTTCCGCCGGCTCCCGCGGTGACCGTGAAGGCGGCCGTGCGCACCTTGCCCTGGTGCTGGAAGTCCAGGAAGAGACGGTACGTCCCGGCGCTGGGGGCCGTCGCCGTGAAGGAGACGTCGGGGCCGGGGCCGCCCTCGTTCGGGTGTACGTGGAGGTAGGCGAGGTCGCCGTCGCGGAGGGCGACGAGGTGCCCGTACGCCCCGAGGTAGGGCTCCAGGTCGGTGACCGGCTTTCCGGCCTTGGTGACGGTGAGCCGGAGCTCGCCGGCCTTGCCCGGGTCGAGGGTGCCGCCGAGCCGGACCTGGTAGCCGTCGACGGTCGCGGTCGGGGCGACGGCGGGGAGCGGCTTGGGCGCGTACGCGCCGGGGACGGCGAGGTCGGCGCCGAGGGTGACACCCTTGGCGCCGGGCGCGGCGGGCTTGAAGTCGGCGAAGGCCTTGTAGGCGCCGGCGGCGGGGAGGTCCGCGTCGACCGACCAGGTGCCGTCGGCGGCCTTGACCGGGTGCAGGTGGCGGAAGGTGTTGAGGTCGCGCGAGGCGACGATGAAGTGCAGTTCCTTGCCGTGTTCGGTGGTGAAGGCGGTGACCTTGCGGCCGGCCGCGTCCTTGATCGAGAACTTCAGGACGCTCTTGCCGGCGGCGGGGGTGGGGGTCTCCAGGGCGAGGGTGTAGCCGCCCTGGGAGATCTGGAGGCCGCCGGGGAGGTTCGCGGCGGCGGAGGTGTCGGCGGTGGCGCCCCCCTCGTGGCCGGCGTGTCCGTCGGCCGCCGGGCTCTCGGTGGCCGCGGGGGCGGCGGCGTGCTCGCCGTGTCCGGCCTTCGCCGGCTCGTCGACGGGCCCGACCCCCTTGCCGACCCCGTACGCGGTTCCGAAGGTCGCGGCGAGCGCGGCGGCAAAGGCGGTGATCTTCACTCCGGTGTTCATGGCTGCTCTCCCGTGTGCGAGGGGGCGTGAGGGGGCGTGGGCGAGCCGCGTGACCCCTTCGATGCACTTCACCATACCCCTAGGGGGTATCAAGTCAAGTCGGCGATCTGCTTGCGTCGGATACCGCAGGGGGGTATACATGGACTCACGACCAGATACCCCCCGAGGGTATCGGTGAAAGTGGAACCGACCGAGGAGGAAGCCATGGGCTCCTGCTGCACCCCCGACAACAGCTGCTCCACCACGGAGACCGCCGCCGTCGCGGTCGCCGACAGCACCGTCACCGTCTACGCCGTCTCCGGCATGACCTGCGGCCACTGCAGGACCGCGATCACCAACTCCGTCGGCGCGCTCGACGGCGTCATCTCCGTCGACGTCGACGTCGACGGCGGCCTGGTGACCGTGACCACCGGCGGCGAGCCCGACGACGCCGCGATCACCGCGGCCGTCGACGACGCGGGCTACGAGCTGACCGGCCGGGCCTGATCCGCCGCCGGGCCGACCGACGACCACCGGCGTCCCCGTCCCGGTACCCGGCGGTCCGCCCGGCAGGCGGACGACCGCCCGCACCACCCCGGCCGCCGGGGCCCGCCCACCACGCCCGGGCCCCGGCCCCCGAATCCGCTACCCCGAGGAGCAGGAAATGACCACGACCACTCCGGGCACCGCCCAGGTCGAGCTCGCCATCGGCGGCATGACCTGCGCCTCGTGCGCGGCCCGGATCGAGAAGAAGCTCAACCGCATGGACGGGGTCGAGGCCACCGTCAACTACGCCACCGAGAAGGCCAAGGTCACCTTCGACGCCGACATCGACGTCGCCGACCTGATCGCCACCGTCGAGGCCACCGGCTACAGCGCCAAGGAGCCGGAGCCCGAGCGGCCGGCCGCCGCCGGAGCCCCCGAGGGCCCCACCGACGAGGAGAAGGCCGACGAGGAGCTGCGTCCCCTCAGGCAGCGGCTGGTCACCGCCGTCACGCTCGCCGTGCCCGTCATCGCGATGGCGATGGTCCCGGCCCTCCAGATCGAGTACTGGCAGTGGCTGAGCCTCACGCTCGCCGCGCCGGTCGTCGTCTACGCCGCCTGGCCCTTCCACAAGGCCGCCTGGACCAACGCCAAGCACGGCGCGGCCACCATGGACACCCTGATCTCGGTCGGCACGATCGCCGCGTTCCTGTGGTCGCTGTGGGCGCTGTTCTTCGGTACGGCCGGCACGCCGGGCATGACGCACCCCTTCGAGTTCACCATCGCCCGCACCGACGGCGCCGGGAACATCTACCTGGAGGCCGCCGCCGGCGTCACCGCCTTCATCCTGGCCGGCCGGTACTTCGAGGCCCGCTCGAAGCGCAAGGCGGGCGCCGCCCTCAAGGCCCTCATGCAGCTGGGCGCGAAGGAGGTGACGGTCCTCAGGAACGGCCGCGAGGTCACCGTACCGACCGCCGAACTCCAGGTCGGGGACCGTTTCCTGGTCCGCCCGGGCGAGAAGATCGCCACCGACGGCACCGTCGTCGAGGGCTCCTCCGCCGTCGACGCCTCCATGCTCACCGGCGAGTCCGTACCGGTCGAGGTCTCCGTCGGCGACTCCGTCACCGGCGCCACCCTGAACGCCGGCGGCCGCCTGGTCGTCGAGGCCACCCGCGTCGGCTCCGACACCCAGCTCGCCCGGATGGCGAAGCTCGTCGAGGACGCCCAGAACGGCAAGGCCGCCGCCCAGCGCCTCGCCGACCGGATCTCCGCCGTCTTCGTCCCCGTGGTCATCGCGCTCGCGCTCGGCACCCTCGGCTTCTGGCTCGGCACCGGCCAGGGCCTGACCGCCGCCTTCACCGCGGCCGTCGCCGTCCTGATCATCGCCTGCCCCTGCGCCCTCGGCCTCGCCACCCCGACCGCCCTCATGGTCGGCACCGGCCGCGGCGCCCAGCTCGGCATCCTCATCAAGGGCCCCGAGGTCCTGGAGACCACCCGCAAGGTCGACACGATCGTCCTCGACAAGACCGGCACCGTCACCACCGGCCGCATGACCCTCCTCAAGGTCCACACCGCCGACGGCACCGACGAGACCGACGTGCTGCGCCTCGCCGGCGCCCTGGAGCACTCCTCCGAGCACCCCATCGCCCAGGCCGTCGCCACCGGCGCCGCCGCCCGGGTCGGCACCCTGCCCACCCCCGAGGACTTCGCCAACATCCCCGGTCTCGGCGTCCAGGGCGTCGTCGACGGCCACGCCGTCCTCGTCGGCCGCGAGAAGCTGCTCGACGAGTGGGCCATGGCCCTCCCGGCGGACCTCAAGACCGCCAAGGACACCGCCGAGAAGGCCGGCCGGACCGCCATCGCGGTGGCCTGGGACGGCGAGGCCCGCGCGGTCCTGGAGGTCGCCGACGCCGTCAAGGAGACCAGCCCCGAGGCCATCCGGCGACTGCGCGCCCTCGGCCTCACCCCGATCCTGCTCACCGGCGACAACAAGGCGGTCGCCGAGGCCGTCGCCGCCGAGGTCGGCATCGACGAGGTCATCGCCGAGGTCATGCCGCAGGACAAGGTCGCCGTCGTCAAGGGGCTCCAGGCGGAAGGCCGTTCGGTCGCCATGGTCGGCGACGGCGTGAACGACGCCGCCGCGCTCGCCCAGGCCGACCTGGGCCTGGCGATGGGCACCGGGACGGACGCCGCCATCGAGGCCGGCGACCTGACGCTCGTCCGCGGGGACCTGCGGGCCGCGGCCGACGCCATCCGGCTCTCCCGCAAGACCCTCGGCACGATCCGCTCGAACCTCTTCTGGGCCTTCGCCTACAACGTGGCCGCCCTGCCGCTCGCCGCGGCCGGCCTGCTCAACCCGATGATCGCGGGCGCCGCCATGGCCTTCTCCTCGGTCTTCGTGGTCGGCAACAGCCTCCGGCTGCGCGGCTTCCAGGCCGCCGACCGCTGACACCCCCGTCCCGCGAACCCCTGACCACCGATCACCGATCACCGAGGAGCCCGTCGTGGCCGGTTACGGACAGCACAAGGAAGACATCATCAGACGCCTCCGCCGCATCGAGGGCCAGGTCAGGGGGGTGCAGCGGATGGTCGACGAGGACGTCTACTGCATCGACGTCCTCACCCAGGTCTCGGCCATCAACGCGGCCCTGCAGTCCTGCGCGGTGGCCCTGCTGGACGAGCACCTCAGCTGCTGCGTCACGGAGGCCATCGCCCAGGGCGGGGACCAGGCCAAGGCGAAGGTGGGCGAGGCGTCGAAGGCCATCGCCCGGCTCATCCGGACCTGACGGAGCCACGGCGAGACGACACCCCGGCAGCGTCAACCGCCCTTGGGCGAAGGGCAGTCGGCCACGAGCCTGACGCTCAGGCGGAGACAGAGCCCGAGCACCCGGCGGAGGAGCACCAGCTCCACCGAGCCGGGCAGGCCGGGCCCGCAGACCTTCGCGCAGGGGCGGTCGTGCAGCAGGGTCGACATCCCGCCATCGTACCCCTAGGGGGTATACCTGGGGCGGGGAGGCGGCCCGTACGATGAGCCGCCGTCGGACAGGCCGTAGGGGGCGCCCTGCCGACACCGCGAGCCCGGCACGATCGGGAGGGCACCCCGTGGGGGCGTCCCGTCGACGAGCCCGGCGCGATCGACGAGACACCCCCTGAGGGGAAGGGGAGCCACGTGCGCCGGCTGGGAGAGCTGGAGGCCGAGATCATGGACCGGCTGTGGGCCTGGCAGCGGCCCGCCACGGTCCGCGAGGTCGTCGACGACATCAACCGCGGGCGCCGGGTCGCCTACACGACCGTGATGACCGTCGCGGACATACTGCACCGCAAGGGCTGGCTCCGCCGCGAGAAGACCGGCCGGGCCTGGCTGTACGAACCGGTCCGCAGCCGCGAGGAGTACACCGCCGGCCTCATGCGGGACGCCCTCGGCGACAGCCAGGACCGCCCCGCCGCCCTGCTCCGGTTCGTCGAGGCCATCTCGGACGAGGACATGGCCTCCCTCGACGCCGCCCTCCGTGCCGCCCGCGACCCGGCGGGCCGGGGCGACTCGGCGGGCCGGGGCGACTCGGCCGGGGACCGCGCGTGAACCACCACATCCTCGTACCGATCGGACTCGCCCTGCTGACCGGCTTCCTCGTCCCCTGGCTGGTCGCCCCGGCCCGCTGGGCCCAGCAGGCCCCCCGGCTCGCGCTCGCCGTCTGGGCCGCCTGCGGCGCCGCGTTCACCGGCGCGGTCGCCCTGCTGCCCGCCCAGCTCGTCCTGTCGGGGGAGAGCAGCCACCGCCTCACCGACATGGCGCTCACCCTCCGGCCCCCCACGCCGGCGCAGCTGTCCGCCATGGACGGCCGCGAACTGCTCGCCCTCGCGCTCGCCCTCGTCGTCCTCTCGGTACCCGGCGCCGCCTACGTCCGCCGCCTCGCCCGGGCCCGCCGGGTCCGGGTGCGGCACGCGGGGGTGTTACGCCTCGTCGGCCGGTACGACCCAGCCCTGCGCGCCACCGTCCTCGACGACGAGCGTCCCGCGGTCTACTGCCTGCCGGGCCGGTCGCGCCGGGTCGTCGTCTCCTCGGGCGCGGTCGACACCCTCACCCCCGCCCAGCTGGCGGCCGCCCTCGCGCACGAACGGGCCCACATCGCCGGCCGCCACCACCTGCTCGTCGCCGCCTCGGAGGCCTTCGCGGCCGTCTTCCCGCACCTGCCGCTCGCCCGGCGCGGCGGCAGCGCCGTACCGGTACTGCTCGAAATGGCCGCCGACGACCGGGCGTTGCGCCGCTGCACGCGCGACGCGCTGGCCACCGCCCTGTACGCGCTGGCCTCGGGACGGGCCCCGCGGTCCGCGTTCGCCGCAGGCGGCCCCTCGGCCGCGCTGCGCATGCGGCGCATCCTCACCCCGCACAGCGCCGGACACCCCGTGCTCCGCGGCCTGTTCACGATCGCGTCCGCGGGCCTCGCGATGGCCCCCTTGGTCTATGCCTGCTGCTCGTTCCCCCCGTAATGGCGAACGCCGTTATTTACTAAGCGAATTCGTAGATTTCGCATCGGTCACGGGCCGTCGAATTCGCCGCTATCGTGGGTACGTTGGGGCTCGGACTCGGCACGTCGAAGGGTGCACAACCAATGCAGCTCGCTGGCGTTCGCACGGCAGCGGCCGGCGACGCGACGACGATATCCAGACTGCTTGCCGACATCATCCGGAGCAGCTACGCCGGAATACTGGACGAAATCCCTATGCGGCGGCTGATCTCGGCCCAATGCGCCCTCCCCCGCATACGCGCGGAAATTGAAATTCCGGGAGGCGCGCCCGGATGGCTCGGCTGGCTGGTCGCCACGGACGCCGGGGGCGCGGTCGTCGGCGTGGCCGCGGGCGGCGTGCCCGTACCGGGCGAGGGCGAGGTGTACGCGCTCGCCGTCGCACCCGGCTCGCGCCGCACCGGGGTCGGCACGGCCCTGCTCGCCGCCGCGACGGACCGGATGCGCGCCTACGACGCCCGCGAGCAGCGCGTGAAACTCCCGGTCGACGGCGACCCGGCCCTCCCCTTCTACCTCCACCAGGGCTTCACGGCCCTCGCCGACCCGGCCCGCCTCTCCAGACCGCTCCCGTAGGCCCGGCCCCGACCCCGGCCCACCCCTGCTCGCCCTGCCCCGCCGCGCCCCGCCCAGGGGGTCGCCCGGGGCGTGGCAGATCCACGCCATCGCGTGTTCACGCAGCCCGATCCGGTGGATCGGGGCTCCTCCCCCAGGTCACGATGGGTCCAGCGGCGCGGTCCCGGCGGCACGGGTACCTCGTCCGGACGGCACGGACCGAGCGAGCCCCTGGAGGAGCGGATGCACACACCGAGCGGCACTTCCCTGCCCGTCGTGCCCGCAGCGCTCGCGCCGGTCCTGCCGTCCCGATACGACCGCGGCACGGAGCCCGCCCCCGGGGCCGGCGTCCGGGTCACCGCGGACACGCTGCCCGGACTCGAATCCGTCGCCCCCGCCGACGAGGGCTCCGTGTGGCTGCACGACGCCCTGCTCGGCCCGCACAGCGCGGACATCGTCCGGTACCTCGGCCTCGCCCGCTCCACCGGCGGACCCGTCCTCGACCTCGGCTCCGGCGCCGGGCGGCTCGCCGTCCCGTTCGCCCGCCACGGCTTCGCCGTGGAAGCCGTGGACCGGGACGCCTCGGCCCTGGCGCGCCTCGAAGGCTGGGCCCACCGGATCGGCCCGCAGGTGGCCGGGCTCGTCGTCACCCACCGGGCGGACCTCGGCGCGCTGCGTCTCGACGGCAGCTACCGGCTGGCGCTCCTCGCGGGCGCGATGGTCACCGCCGTCCCGCCCTCCCGGCGGCCGGCGCTGCTGCGGGAGATCGCCTCCCACCTGGACACCGGCGGGGCGCTCGCCCTCGACTACACCGCGCACCGGCTGCCGGGGCTGATCGCGGAACCGCAGCGGACCTGGGCCTTCCAGGTGCCCCGCTTCGACGGCATCGACGAGTGGGTGGTGGCCCGGCAGGTCTTCGACCTGCCGTCGATGAGCGAGCGGATCACGTACTACGCGACCCGGACCGGGAAGCTGTCCACGGAGCGGGTCGTGCTGACCACCGACAAGTGGATCGTGGACCCCGAGCGGCTCGCGGCCGAGCTGCACTCGGCCGGCCTGCACGTCGAGGGCCGGCGGCGGCACCGGATCGACGACCGCACCGAGAGCGTCCTGCTCGTGTGCAGGACGGACGGCTGACCGGACGGACGGCCCGACCGGAGAACGGACGGCCGGACAGGACGAACCACAGGCCGGCCGCACCACGGGCCGGACGGCCGAAGGACACCTCACCAGGTTGACGAGCAAGAGGTACGATGCCCACAAACGTTTGAGCCGACCAGATGGCGGCCGGAGAAGAGGGCAGTCGTGGAAGACCTGACGGGCCGCGAGGCGGTGATCCAGCGCCTGCGCGACGTCGGGCTGCGGGTCACGGGCCCGCGCCTGGAGGTGCTCACGGTGCTCGCCGCCGGCGGCCATCTCGACGTCGAGGCGATCACCGCGACGGCCCGCGAGCGGCTCGGCACGCTGACCAGCCAGGCCGTGTACGAGATGCTGCGGCACTTCCAGGAGACCGGCCTGGTCTCCAAGTTCGACCGGCCCGGCCTGCCGGCCGTCTTCGAGGTCTCGGGCCCCGCCCACCAGCACGCCCTGTGCACCGGGTGCGGCCGGGTGGAGAACGTCACCGCGGCCGCGCCCGAGCCGCCCCGCCGCGCCCTGCCCCAGTGGCGGGTGGACGACGCGGAGGTCGTGTTCAAGGGCCTGTGCCCCGACTGTCGGGCGAGCGCCCCCGCCGTCTGAGGAGCGGTCAACTCCGTGCGTGTCGTTCGAATGTGTGGCAGGGTCTAGCGGGGCGATTCATCAGGGGTCCGGTGGGGATCCGAGGGGAGTCTGCTGCGCCGTGTCCAGAAACGCCGCCGTGACCCGCGCGGGGAACGAACGGGCTCTCGCCGTGTACCAGGAGCTCCGGGCCCGCCCCGACGCCGGGTTCGACGAGGTCGCGGACGGTTTCGACCTCTCCGCCGACGAGCGGGAGCGGTGTCGGCGCGAACTCGCCTCCTTAGGACTGACCGCTCCCCGCGACCCCGCCGCCCCGCACGCCCCCGCCTCCGTCGTCGACCCCGACGTCGCCCTGCTGCGGCTGCTGCGCCGCGAACGCGACCGGCTCAAGGACCGGCTCGCCGCCACCAGTCGGGCGCACACCGCGATCGAGGCCCTCGCCGGGCCGTTCCTGCGGGCCGGCGCCGCCCCCCGCTCCGAGGTCGAGGTCGAGATCGTCACCGACCCCCAGCGGGTGCGGCGCGAACTGACGGACCTGACGGACTCGGTCCGTACCGCCGTCCACGTCATGCACACCGGCTCCGTGCGCCGCGAGGAGATGGCCGCCGAGCTGGAGCGGGACCGCTCCCGGGCGGCCCGCGGGGTGCGGATCCGCGCCATGTACAGCCGTCGGGTCGGCACCGTCCCCGAGATGACCCAGCACCTGGCGGACCGGGCCGCGCTCGGCGTGGAGCTGCGGCTCTCCCCCGTCGTCCCGATGAACATGGTCCTCGCCGACGAGAACTTCGCCCTCCTCCCGACGGACCCGCACGACCCGGAGTCGCCCGTCATCCTGGCCCGCGGCCCGGGCCTCGTCCGCTCCTACCTCGCCCTGTACGAGTACTGCTGGCAGGCCGCCGCGCACTACGGCGAGGAGCCCGGCGAGAGCGGCGGCGACGGCCTCTCCGACCAGCAGCGCGCCGCCCTGCACATGCTCGCCTCCGGCATCAAGGACGAGCAGATCGCCCGCAGCCTCGGCGTCTCGCTGCGGACGGTCAGCCGGCTGCTCTCCGAGGTCATGCAGGAGCTCGGCGCGGCCAGCCGCTTCGAGGCCGGCGTCAAGGCCGCCCGGCTCGGTCTGCTCGACGGCGAGGGGCCGGAACCCGGAGCCTAGGACGAGGAGTTCACATGGCACGGCACACGCGCACGCGGCACGGGGGCCCGACCGAGCACACGGGTCGCGCGCACCGCACGGGCCGCACGCACTGCACGACGGACACCCGCCGACCCGCCTGAGACGGTGGGGGCGGGGCGACTCGGAGGATGAGGGGGGTCACTTCGCCATGGTCACTGCGGGCGACGGCATCGGGGACGGGACGGCCGACGTCCTCCTGTCCGTGTACCAGGAGCTGCGCCGCCGGGGCGTCTCGGACTTCGAGGAGGTCCGCAGAGCGCTCGGCCTCGCACCGGAGGAGTACGAGCGATGTCGCGGCGAACTCCTCGCCCTGGGGCTCATCGTGCCGACGGGCCAGGCGCACGCCACCGTCACGGCCCTGCAGGACGGCAGTTGGCGGTCCGAGACGGACACGGTGGCGGCGATCGACCCCGAGATCGCGCTGCTGCGGCTCCTGGAGCGGGAGCGCGAGCGGCTGCGGGAGCACCTGGCCGAGGCCGACGAGGTGTACGGCGCCCTGGAGGTCCTGGCGGGCTCGTACCTGCGCGCGGAGGCGCTGACGCGTGCGGAGGCGCATGTCGAGGCGCTGACCGACTACCGCCGGATCCAGCAGGCCATCGAGGACATCACGGACGTGATGCAGGAGAGTTCGGCGGCGCTGCACCCGGGGACGCCGGGCCGGCAGAACCCGGACCGGATGCTCGACCGGGACCGGCGCCAGGTCGCCAACGGGGTGCGGGTGCGCGCCATCTACGGCCGGCAGGAGGCGACGGACCCGTACATGGAGAAGTTCCTCGGGCAGCGGGCCGAGCTGGGTGTGGAGATCCGGCTGGCGCCGGTCGTCCCGATGAACATGATCATCGCCGACCAGCAGTTCGCCCTGGTGCCGATCCGCCCCGACGAACCGGGCGAGGGCGCGATCCTGGCGCGGGGCAGCGCCCTGGTCCGGCCGTATCTGAGCCTGTACGAGCACTGCTGGCACACGGCGACCCCGTACGGCGTGGAGACGACGACGGAGGCGGGCGGCGACGGCCTGTCCGAGCAGCAGCGGGCGGCGCTGCACATGCTGGCCTCGGGGATGAAGGACGAGCGGATCGCGCGGACGCTCGGGGTGTCGCTCCGGACGGTCAGCCGGATGATCTCGGAGCTGATGCAGGAGCTGGGGGCGACGAGCCGCTTCGAGGCGGGTGCCCGCGCGGTCCGGCTCGGCTGGCTCGACTGAGGCGCCCGGGTTCATCGGGAAGGCCCGGAATCCCTGAATCCCGGAAAACACCGGACCCCGCAATCGTGGCAGCGATTGCGGGGTCGGGCGTCACGGATTCCGGGCGTATTTCCCTGGGAACGGCCTCAGTTGGTGGGGCTGGGGGTGGGCTGCGGCGGGGCGACCGGCCAGCCGTTGTCGTCCGCGACACCGGCGACGGTCTGCGGGACGACGGGGGCGCCCTCGGGCGAGACGGCGAGGGCGGCGCCACCCGCGACGGCCGTACAGGCGACCATCGCGACCAGGAGCTGGCGGACGGCCTTGGTGAGGCGGGTGTTCTGCGCAGCGGACATGATTCCTCCAGGACGTGGAATGTGCGTTCCGCCTTCCGGGGGCCCGTGCCGCCGGGCGTTCCCTGAAGACATCTCCATACTGTCCCGGCCTCGAGAACGAATCCAGGGATCCTCGCTGCGTGGACCCGCCATGGCGTGGATGCGTCAATACGCCTTTCCCGCAACGGAATTGAGTCATCCGGAGCTCGCCATACCTTTGGTTCGACCAAAAGAGATGCTAGACTTGTGCTACGGCCTTCTCGTTCCTCCAGGAGAGAGGGGCCGCCGGGGCAGGGGCGTGCCGCCGCCCCTGCCCCACCACCCCGCGCACAACCGGCCGGCGCGTCTCCGCGAGCGCCCCCCGGTACACCTCGACGGTCCGCGCGGCGGAAGCGCGCCAACTCATCCCGCGCGCGTGGCGGACCGCCGCCTCCCCCATCGTCTCCACCACCTCCGGGTGCGCCGCGAGCCACCGCAGCCGGCGCGCGTACTCCACCGGGTCGTGACCGGGCACCAGCAGCCCCGTCACCCCGTCCCACACCGCCGTCGGCAGCCCGCCGACCGCCGCCGCGAGCACCGGCGTCCCGCACGCCTGCGCCTCCAGGGCCACCAGACCGAACGACTCGCTCCGCGACGGCACCACCAGGACGTCCGCCGCCCGGTACCAGTCCGCGAGCCGCGCCTGCGGTACGGGAGGGCAGGGCCGCAGCACGTCCGTGACGCCCAGCTCCTCCGCGAGCCGCCACGCCGTCCCCTCCCGCGTCGCCCCCGAATGCCCGCCGACCACCGGCACCAGCAGCCTGCGCCGCAGGTCGGGCGCCTCCCGCAGCAGCTCGGCGACCGCCCGCACGAGCACGTCCGGGCCCTTCAACGGCTGGATGCGGCCCGCGTACAGCGGCACGAACGCGTCGGCCGGCAAGCCCAGCCGGGCCCGCGCCGCCGCACGCCCGTCCCCCCGGTGGAAGGTCCGCAGATCGACACCGGGCCGTACGACCTCGGTCCGTCCCCCCTCCGCCCCGTACAGCGAACGGAGCGCCTCCGCCTCGTCGGCCGTGTTCGCGATCAGCCGGTCCGCCGCCGCCACCACCTGGTGCTCGCCGCGCACCCGCAGTTCCGGCTCGGGGGCGTCGCCCTCCGCCAGCGAGGCGTTCTTCACCCGGGCCAGGGTGTGCGCGGTGTGCACGAACGGCACCCGCCACCCCACCGAGGCGATCCGGCCCGCCTGCCCCGAGAGCCAGTAGTGCGAGTGGACCAGGTCGTAGCGCCGCTCCTCCTTGAGCAGGGCCAGCGAGAACGGCACGACCAGGTCGGGCATGGCCTCCTTCGGCAGCGGCCCGCGCGGCCCGGCGTGCAGGTGCCGGACCCGCACCCCCGGCGCCAGTTCCACCAGCGGGGGCCGCCCCTCCCCCCGGCAGCGGGTGAACAGGTCGACCTCGGCGCCCTGTTCGGCCAGGGCCCGGGAGAGTTCGACCATGTAGACGTTCATCCCGCCGGCGTCCCCCGTCCCTGGCTGGTGGAGCGGGGAGGTGTGGACGCTGAGCATGGCGACGCGCAGGGACACGTGGAGCTCCTCGGAAGTGGGGGGCCACGTGCCCCTGCGCGTCGCTCGCGCGCACGGTCACGCGGCAGGGTGGGGGTCGGACACGAAGGACGGGGACGTACTCGACTGCTCAGTTGCTCAGTTGCTCAGTGGTCGAAGGGTGAGTGGGTGGGCGGTGGTCAGGCGGTGGGTACTCGGGCGGGCGGGGGTCACTCAGGCGGGCGAGGTCCTCAGAAGCCGAAGACCGGGCCCGACGGCGGCGCCAGCCGCGTCCCCGGCAGCGGCGCCGACAGCGCCTGCCAGTCGACCGGCCGACCCGGCACCGCCTGGAGCGCCGCCGCGAGCCGGTCGGCTCCCTCCGGCATCACCGGCCGCGCCCACGCGGACAGCGCCGAAGCCACCGCCAACTGCGCGGCGAGCGCGGGGAGATGACGGCAGGACGTACTGGGCCGGCACCGCTCGTGGGCGTTCACATGGCCGAAGTCGGCCACCGAGCGGACCATCTCGTCGAGGACGGCGACCGCCCGCCGCGGGTCGAACGCGTCGGGACCGTACGCCTCCCGCAGATCGTCCACCCCCCGGTGCAGGCGCCGCTCCAGGACCTCCCAACCGGTGCCGCCGGGCAGCGCCTGCGGGGCGAGACCGGCGCACTCCTCCCGCACCGACGAGAACAGCCGCGACAGCCAGCTGTTCCAGATGTCGTCCAGCTCCCGGCGCGCCGCCGCCAGCCGCTCCCGCCGGAAGACCGTCCGGCGGCCCAGCGGGCGCGCCTGGAGGACGTGCCGGCGCAGCGTGTCGGAGCCGTACTCGGTCAGCAGGTCGAGCGCCCAGACGTTGCCCTCGCGCACGCCCTCCTCGATGACGTACGACTCGTTCACGTTGAAGTCCTGCGGCAGCTTGACGTCCTGCGCGAGGAGCAGCACCGGCAGCAGCACCGCGTGGCAGAAGGCGTGCCCGAAACCGCAGAAGTGGATCGCCCGGCGCGGCAGCGGCCCCTCCGTGTCGTAGCCGAAGAGGTGCATCGCCGCCGCCTCGAAGCAGCCGTCGATCCGGTGGTCGGGGAAACCCTCGACCGGCACCGGCAGCCCCCACTCGGCGGGATGGCCCACCGCGATGTCCGGCAGCCCGTCCTCGACGAGCGACTCGCACAGCGCCGCGAGGCGCGGCGGCAGGCCCGCCGTCGCCCAGTACTCGGCGAGCGTCTCCCGGAACGGCTCCAGGGGCACGTACAGCCGGCGGCAGCGGCGGGCCACCGCCGGGGTGTCGCAGACGGCGCAGCGCGCCGAGACGAGGTCGCCGCCGTCGTTCGGCCGCGCGCACTCGTGGCACATGCCGCCGTCGCTGGCCGCCCCGCAGTGGGGGCAGGTGCCCGTGGCGTGCGCGCCGTACAGCCAGCGGTCGCACGGTTCGCAGTACGGGAGCAGCCTCGTCCGCGGGGCGATGACCCCCTGCGCGAACAGCCGGGCGAAGAGGTCCTGCACCCACCGCGCGTAACCCTTGTCCCGTCGCGGGCGCACGATGTGGTCGAACTCCACCCCCGAGCGCAGCCAGTCCGCGGTGATCGCGGCCCGGTACCCCTCCGCGACCTCCTCCGGCTTCCGGTTGTGCCGCAGGGCGCGGACCTCCACCGAGCTCGCGTGGTCGGCCGTACCGGTCGTGAACCGGACCGCCTCCCCCTCCGCCCGCAGGAAGCGCGTGAGGACGTCGGCGGCGACGTACGGCCCCGCGAGATGGCCGATGTGGAGTTCGCCGTGGGTGGCGGGCGGAGTCGCGGTGATCCAGACGGGGGTGCTCATGGGACCTCCTTGACGCGGGTGGTGCGGTGGGCTTCGGCGGGGTTCGGGGGGTTCGAGGGGGCTTCGGCGAGGTTTTCTTCACAGCGGGATCCGCGCGGCTCGCGGCGGGGTTCGGCGGGGTTCGCGCGGGGTTCGCGCGGGGGTTCAGCGGGGTTCGAAGTGGAACGAGCGGATGAAGCAGTCGCGCGGCTGCTCGACGGCGTACACGATGCATTCGAAGAGGGCCTGGGTGGTCAGCTTCTCGTCCGGCGCCACCCCGTCCGGATTCGAGCCGTCCCATTCCGCGAACCGCGGGTCCGACGTCGAGAAATCCGGCGGGAAGAGCGAGAACACCCGCACCCCGGAAGGCCGAAGCCGCCGCGACAGGATGTCCGCGAAACCCGCCTGGGCGCTCTTCGCCGCCCAGAACGCCTCGTGCGCGGCACCCGCCGTCGCCGCCGACGCGCCCTCGGCGTCCCGGACGGCCACCATGTTCACGATGTCCGGCCGCAGCGAACCCCGGAGCAGCGGCAGGAAGTGCTTCACCATCAGCACCGTGCCGCCCGCCGTCGACTCGATCGTCTCCACGATCTCCGCGTCGCTCGCGGCCTCCAGGTCCATGCCGTCCAGCCAGCGGGCCCCGTTGTTCACCAACAGGTCGACCCGGTCCGTCCGTTCGCCCACCCGTGCGGCGAACTCCCGGATCTCCGCGGGCCGGCTGAGGTCGCAGCCGAAGGCGTGGATGCGGTCGCGGGCCGACCCCATCACCTCCGTACGGGTCCGCTCGGCCGCCTCGACCGTCCGCGCCGAGACGTAGACCTCGGCACCGAGATGCGCGAATCCGACGGCGAGCGCGCGACCGAAATAGCGGGACGCTCCGGTCACGACGACACGCAGATTCTCGAATTTCATCTGTGCCTGCTCTCCCCACGGATACCGATTGCCGGTCCATTTCAGCGTGGCAGAGAAACCGTCGACCGGGCCTCTCAACAGCCCTGCGCATTCACGCCGTTGCGTGGATGCGCCACGGCACCTCCACGCATTCCAGCACCTCGGCCCGCTTCCCGTGCACGCTCACCCGGTCGTGCGCCGCGGAGACCGTCACCGTGCCCCCGGGCGTCCGGACCACCCCGCCCCCGGCCGGCACGACCGTCCCCTCCAGCGCCCCCGCCGCCGCCAGCGCCGCCGCCCCCGTCACCGCCAGCCCCGGGTGCCAACCCCCCACCGTCAGCGCCCGCACGGCCATCCCCCCGGGCCCCACCGTGATCACGGCGACCTTCGGCAGCGCGGACCGGGGGTCGTAGCCGAGCATCCGCGCGGCCTCCTCCCGCAACGCCGCCAGCCTGCGCTCCAGGTCCCCCGCCGGCAGCCGCGCGGCATCCACGAACACGTACGGGTTCCCGTACCTCACGACCGTCACGGGCACGCCGCCGACCACGTCGACGGGCCGGCCGGTGGGCAGCGTGCCCTCCGCCGCCGGCGACCTCAGGAAGCTCAGCGTGTACGCGTCCCCGTGCGGCTCGCACAGCACCTCGTCCCCGGTCGTCACCGACCGCACGACCACGGGCCCCCGCCTCCCGTCCGCCACCACGCACGCCAGCAGCGAATGCCCGCACCCCGCCCGGAAGTCGAACCCCCCGCCCGGCAGCGCCTGCACGAACCGGTAGTCGAGCCGGTAGTCGAGCCGGTACCGCCCCCGCCCGGCCCCGCGCCCGTACAACGCGATCTTCCCGATCCCCTCCCAGACCGTCCCGACCAACGCCCGCCGCACCCACGCCAACTCCCCACCCCCCACCAGCGCCCCCTCCGGCAGGTCCTCGACCCTGACCACAAGCGTCGGCCCGGGAGCCCCCTCAGCCCGCACGACGGTGCCGGGCACGACGACGCTGCCGCCACCGATGGTCCGCCGGCCCCGCCCCGCCGTAAGCAGCGCCCCGTCATGGGCCGCGACCGCTTGCGGGCCGCGCCCCACGATGAGCGGCACCCCACGCGGGGCGCCCCCCGCTTGCGGGCCGCGCCCCGCCCACCCCGTCACGGCCAACCGTCCCGCTGCGACAGCTCCCGCCACCCCCGTTGTGGGCAACCGCCCCGCTGCGACAGCTCCGGCCCACCCCGTTGTGGGCAACCGTCCGCCAGGGGCGGGACGGGCGGACGCGCGGACGCACGTGGTGGGTGGAGGGGCGGCGGGGTGGGCCGTGGGGGGTCAGGCTGCACAGCCGGTGGGGATGCGGAGGCCTTGGACGATGTCGGTCCAGAGTTCGTGGACGGCGAGGGCCCAGAGGGTTTGGGCGGTGTGGGGGGAGGGGTGGGCGAGGTGGCGGGCGAGGAGGCGGTGGACGCGGTCGGCGCGGAGCCGTCCGCCGAGGACGAGGCGCGCGGGGGAGAGGAGTTCGCGGACGGTGTCGAGGAGGGGGGTGCCGGGGGCGAGGAGGGCGGCGAGGGGGAGGGTGAAGGGTTGTTTGGGGCGCTGGAGGACCCCGGGCGGGAGGAGTTCGGCGCCGGCTTCGTACAGGGCCCGTTTGCCGGTGCGCGCGGCCAGGGGCAGCGCGCGGGCGTGGGTGACGACGGAGGGCTGGCAGAAGGGCATGCGGGCTTCGACGGCCCAGGCCATGGAGAGGTGGTCGACGCGCCGCAGGTGGTAGGCGGGGAGGCGCCAGCGGGTTTCGAAGGCGGTCATCGCGGTGAGCCGGTCCTCGCCGAGGGCTTCGGCGGAGCGGAGTTCCTGGGTGATGCGGTCGGCGGCGGAGCCCTGGTCGGCGATGAACGCCCGGTAGTGGGGGGTGTAGAGGTGTTCGCGGAGGAGCCGGGGGGCGGCGGAGAGCGCGTCGGCGTAGGCGGCGGCCCAGTCGGTGCCGGCCGGGGCGGCGAGTGCGGCGCGCATCCGGTCGTATCCGCCGAAGAGTTCGTCGGCACCGTCGCCGGTGAGCGCGACGGTGAAGCCGTTCTCGCGGACGGCGCGGAAGAGGGCGTACGTGGAGAGGGTGATGGGGTCGGCGTTGGGCTGGCCGAGGTGGCGGACGGTCCGGGTGAGGAGGGAGCCGAGTTCGTCGGGGTCGACGGCGACCTCGTGGTGGACGGTCCGGGCCCGGCGGGCGACGGAGCGGGCGTACGCGGCTTCGGAGCCGGGCCAGCGGCCCCGGTAGGTGAGGTGGAAGGTGTGGAGCGGCGGCGCGTCGGTCTCGCGGGCGTGTTCGGCGGCGAGCGCGGTGACGAGGCCGGAGTCGAGGCCGCCGCTGGTGATGGCGCAGACGGGCACTTCGGCGCGGGCGAGCCGGCGGACCTCGTGGCGCAGCACGTCCTGGGTGTCTCCGGCGGGTGTCGCGCGGTAGGTGCCGCGGCGGCGTACGACGGGTGCGGCGCCGGGCCGTACGAGGGCGGTGGCGCCGGGCGGCAGGACGCTGACGCCGTCGAGGGCGGTGTGGGTGGCGAAGGAGGTGCGGGTGGCGAGGACGGTGTCGAGGGAGTCCTCGCGCGGGGAGATCCGTACGCCTTCGAAGGCGAGGAGGGCGGGGATCTCGGAGGCGAACCGGGTGGAGCCGTCGTACGGGTCGTGGTGGAGGTGGATGGGCTTCATGCCCATGTCGTCGACGGCGAGGACGAGTCGGGTGCTGCCGGGGCGCAGGTCGAGGACGGCGACGGCGAACATGCCGTCGAGGTGTTCGGCGAACGCGGGCCCGTACTCGGCGTACAGCGCGGGGAGGACGGTGCCGTCGCAGAGGTCGGGGAACCGGTGGCCGCGGGCGGCGAGGGTGCGGCGCAGTTCGGCGTGGTTGTAGATCTCGCCGTTGAGCACGGCGAGGACGCCGGGCAGGTGGGGCAGCCGGTAGGGCTGCTGTCCGCCGCACGGGTCGGTCACGGCGAGCCGGTCGCAGCCGAGGGACCAGCCGGGTCCGCTGAGCACCTGGTGCTCGTCGGGTCCGCCGTGCCGTTGGCGGGCGGAGACCGCCGCGAGTTCGGCGGGGTCCGGTCGGTCCGCCCCCGCGGCGAAGGAGCCGAGGATCCTGCACATACCGGTCACCCTCCAAGCACGTCGCTTCACTTCACCCGGTCAACTCAATGATTTGAATCTACCAAGTTTTTGAATGGCGCGTAAGTGCCATGTCCAGTTCACGCCACGAGTCGGCCTTGCGACACCCCTCGCCGCCCCAACAGGCTTGCCTCATGGAGGACTTCAACCGGACCGCCCCCGAATCCCTGCTGGTCGTCGCCGCGCACCCGGACGACATCGAGTTCTGCGTCAGCGGCACGGTCATGCAGTGGGTCGAACGCGGCACCCGCGTCACGTACTGCATCGTCACGGACGGCGGCGCCGGCGGTTACGACGAACGGCTCCCCCGACAGGCGATGGCGGACCTGCGCCGCGCCGAGCAGGTCCACTCCGCGAAGCTCAGCGGCGTCGCCGACGTCCGCTTCCTCGGCTACCCCGACAGCTTCGTCGAACCCTCCGTCGCCCTCCGCCGCGACCTCTGCCGCGTCATCCGCGAGGTGCGCCCCCAGCGGGCCGTCATCCCCTCCCCCGAGATCAACTGGGCCCGCGTCGCCGACCTCCACCCCGACCACCGCGCCGTCGGCGACGCCTGCCTCCGCGCCGTGTACCCCGAGGCCCGCAACCCCTTCGCCCACCCCGAACTGCTCAAGGACGAGGGCCTGGAGCCCTGGACCGTCCACGAACTCTGGCTGATGACCGGCCCCACCCCGAACCAGTACGTCGACGTCACCCCCGTCTTCGACCGCAAGGTCGAGGCCCTCCGCATCCACACCTCCCAGACCGCCCACTTCGACGACCTCGCCGGCCTCCTCCGCACCTGGCTCGGCGAGCACGCCACCGCGGCCGGACTCCCCGCGGGCCGCATGGCGGAGGCGTTCCAGATCGTGCACATCGACTGACGGGAGCCCCCTCGGCCGATGGCGGGAGCCCCCCCTCGACCGCCCCGTGGAGCCCTTGTCCGCGCCCCCGCCCCATGAGACCGTTTCGCTCAACTGACGGAGAATCAGGGGGGATTCACACCATGGCAGTCGAACCGATGGACGGCGACCGGGCGTTGATGGACCAGTACGCACTGCCCTGGATCGAGGCGAACGAGGACCGCTCGTCCGACGCCGACGATCACCTCCGCGGCTACCGGTCCTCGCTGGAGGGCGACGGGGCCGACGCGACGAAGGCCGTCGAACGGCTCGTCTCCAGCGGACGCGGCGAAGCCGTCAAGGCGCTCGGCGAGCACTGGTCCCGCGTCAAAGCCTGCTTCGGGCAGACCACCAGGGCCGCCCTCGACATCACGAGCGAGATCCAGGCCTGCGGCGACACCATCGTCATCGGCAAGCACCGCGCCCAGGACATCGTCTCGTACCTCCGGAACATGAACCCCGACATCGGCACCGCCACCCCGGACGCCAAGCTCCAGCGGCACATCGACGTCGCCAGGGACGACCTGGAGTCCAACGTCACGACGACGCTCGGCGACGTCCGGGACGGCGCGAACCGGGCCCGGAGCACCGCGGACGTCACCGCCCTCAAGACCGTCCCCACCACCCTCGCCGGCCTGCTCGGCCGCGCCATCGGCGGCGACCTGGGCGGCAACCCGGGCAACGGCATCGACGGAGGGATCGGCGGCGGCATCGGCAACGGGATCGGCGGCGGCATCGGGAGCGGGATCGGCGGCGGCATCGGCAACGGCATCGGCGGAGGGATCGGCGCGGGCACCGGAGTCGCCGGCGCGGGCAGCCCGTTCTCCGGGACGAACGCGAGCAGCTGGAGCATCTTCGTCGACCACGACGAGCACAAGCGCGCCGCCGACGGCCTCGCCAAGGCCGCCGAACACATCCGCGGCGAAACCACCACCGCCCTCGCCCGCGCCCTCTACGACCTCGACGCGCTCGCCGCCGGCGGCTCCGTCGGCAGCGCCATCGCCGCCGAGTACACCCCCCTCGTCAACGACCTCGACCTCGCCACCCGCGCCCTCGCCGACCACCTCGACGGCCCCCTCCGCGACGTCGTCCGCACCATCTCCACCGACCAGCAGGACACCGACGACGACAACCGCGGCCGCTTCGACTTCTGGAAGAACTGACCGCTGCCCCAAGGCCCTTGCCGTCGGCCGGCGGTCGCGCTCACCGGTCGTCGGCGGTCGCGGTCGCCAAGCCGTGGGCGCGCCCGTCAGGGCGGCGGTCGCGCTCGTCAGGGCGGCCGTCGCGCTCGTCAGCCGGCCGTCGTGCTCGTCAGGGCGGCCGTCGCGCTCGTCAGCCGGCCGTCACGGTCGCCGGGGCCGGCCACGGACGGGGGCCCGGGCCCGTCGGGTGGGTGCCGGTGACGGCCATGACGACCGAGTAGAGGCTGGTCTCGGCGGCGATGAAGAGCCGGTTGCGCTTCGCCCCGCCCCAGGAGATGTTGGCGACGGCCTCGGGGACGCGCAGCCGCCCGATGAGGGTGCCGTCGGGGTCGTAGCAGTGCACGCCGTCGTTCATCGCCGCGGCCCAGAGGCGGCCCCCGTCGTCGAAGCGCAGGTTGTCGAAGCGCGCGTGCTCGCGCCGCGCCGCGTCGGCGAACACCTTCCCGTCCGACAGGGTCCCGTCCTCGCGCACGTCGAAGACCCGGATGAATCCCGCCCGGGTGTCGGAGACGTACAGCCGCTGCTCGTCGTGCGAGAACACCAGCCCGTTCGGCGCCCCGAACCCGTCGGCGACCAGCCGGACCTCGCCCGTCACCGGATCGATCCGGTACACGTTGTTGGCGCCGATCTCGCTCTCCGCCCGGTAGCCCTCGTAGTCGCTGGTGATGCCGAAGTCCGGGTCGGAGAACCAGATCGACCCGTCCGACTTCACCGCGGCGTCGTTCGGGCTGTTCAGCCGCTTGCCGTTCCACCGGTCCGCGAGCACGGTCACCGTGCCGTCGTGCTCCGTCCGCGTCACCCGCCGGTTCCCCTGCTCACAGGTCACCAACCGGCCTTCCCGGTCGAGGGTGTTGCCGTTCGTGTGCCCGGCGCCGCGGCGGAACACCGCGACCGCGCCCGTCTCCTCGTCCCAGCGCAGCATCCGGTCGTTGGGGATGTCGCTCCACACCACCTGCCGCCACGCGGGCACGTAGATCGGCCCCTCCGCCCAGCGGCAGCCCGTGTACAGGACCTCCAGCGCGTCGTCCCCGTTCATGCAGCGCCCGCTGCGGAACCGGTCGTCGAACATCTCGTACAGCCCAGGGTGTTCGCCGCTCATGAACCCTTCCCCTCCACCGTTCCGCCGACATCCCGCGCGGGCCGAACCTCATCCCGCTCACAGCGAAGATTGCAGGATGAGCTACGGTCACCACAAGGCAACACCGAATGGAGAGTTGTGGATCACATCGATCGCGTCCTACTGGCCCGACTCCAGCAGGACGCCACCCAGTCCTACGCCGCCCTCGGCCAGGCCGTCGGCCTCTCCGCCGGCGCCGCCCACGAACGCGTCCGCAAACTCCGCGAGCGCGGCGCCATCCGCCGCACCGCCGCCGAGGTCGACCCCGCCTCCGTCGGCAGCGCCGTCCTCTCCTACGTCATGGTCGACTCCACCTCCTGGATGGGCGACTCCGCCGACGCCTTCGCCGCCCTCCCCGAGATCCTCGAAGCCCACGTCATCGCCGGCAGCGCCTCCGTCCTCGTCAAGGTCAGGACCACCAGCACCGAGCACCTCCAGGACGTCCTGCGCCGCATCTACGCGATCGACGGCGTCAGCGGCACCCAGGCCACCGTGGTCCTCGAAACCTTCTTCGAACGCCCGCTCTCCCCCCTGCTCCCCGACGAGGCCGGGCCCCTGCTCCCCGACAAGGCCGACGACTGACCCCGGCCCGACCCACGGACCCCCGGCGATCGGCCCCGGCCCGACCCACCGCCCCGGCGACCGGCCCCGCCGTGACGCACCGACCCGACGACCGACCCCGCGCCGTGACGCACGGACCCGGTCGCCGGTTCTCACGCCTCCCGGCTCAGCGGCGCCAGAACAGGTGGTGCGTCACCCCACCGCGCGGGCTGGGCACGGCCTCGTGCTCGAAGCGGTCGTACAGCTCCTCCGGCGACTCCCACAGCCGCGCCCCCGACCCGAGTTCCACCGGCGACACCGCCACGTGCAGCGTGTCCACGAGGTCCGCGTCCAGGAACTCCCGGACCGTGGTCGCCCCGCCGCCCAGCCGGACGTCCTTCCCCTCCGCCGCCTCCCGCGCCATCGCGAGGACCTTCGCCGGCTCCTCGTCCACGAAGTGGAACGTCGTGTCCGAGAGCGTGAACGACGGCCGCAGGTGGTGGGTCATGACGAACACCGGCGTCCGGAACGGCGGCTCCTCACCCCACCACCCCTTCCACTCGTGGTCCGTCCACGGCCCCCGCTGCGGCCCGAACTTGTTCCGCCCCATGATCTCCGCGCCGATGTTCCGCGCGAAGTCCCGCGTGAAGTAGTCGTCCAGCCCTCTGCTGCCCCCGCCGTCCGTCCGCATCGGCCAGCTCGCCGTCGCCCCCGCCCACGCGAACATCTCCGCCGGCTCCGCATGCCCGAACGGCCGCTCCAGGCTCTGCCCCACCCCCGCCCCGAACCCGTCGCTCGACACCATGAAGTTCACGACCCTCAGCAACTGCTCCACGTACGTCCTCCTCCTGGACTCCCGACCGCGGTGATACCGCGCCGTCGGCGACTCCCCGCGACGACTCTCCGGGGACTCCAGGACCGACTCCCGAACCCACCGGAACTCATCGGCAGCCTCGGCCTCGGTCGCCTCCCGCCCGATCGCCCTCCCGCGCCGGCGGCGCGGCCCCCGATTCCCCGCGTCGGCGACCCCGCCCTGCCTAGGATCGCCGCATGACCACTCAGCGATGCTCCTCGTCCCTGTCCCTCTGGTCCCGGGACTCGTTCCTGTCCGTCGGCTCGGTCGGCTCGACGCTCTCGGTCGGCTCCGTCGGCTCCTTCCTGTCCGTCGGCTCGGTCGGCTCCGCCCTCTCCATCGGCTCCGTCGGCTCCTGGGCGAGCGCCGGCTCCCTGCTCTCCGCCTGCTCGACCTGGTCCGTCCTCTCCTGGCGCTCCCACCGCGGTGTCCTCGCCGCCGGCGCCACCCTCGCCCTCGCCGGCACCCTCGCCGTCACCGCCGCCTCCCGCCGCCGCACCCTCTGAAACACGTCAGAGCGTCTCGGCCACGCCGGGGCGGAGGGTGCGCAGACGGCCCGCGAGGTCGGGGGCGGCGAAGGCTTCGGTGATGCGGGCGGGGTCTTCGGCGAGGTGGTCCCAGGAGTCGAAGTGGAGGGGGATGACGGTACGGGCGCCGAGGGCGCGGGCGAGGGCGGCACCCTCGTGGGCGCTCATGGAGAAGGCGCGGTCGCCGGTGGTGGGGAAGTGGGCGTCGCCGAGGTGGAGGAAGGCGGTGTCGACGGCGAAGCGGGCGCCGATCTCGTCGAGGGCGTCGTGGCGGACGGTGTCGCCGGAGACGTAGAGGGTCCTGCCGTCGTACTCGACGACGAAGCCGGTGACGGGTCCGGTGACGTGCTCGGTGCCGGCGGGTCCGTGGCGGGCGGGAGTAGCGGTCACCGTCACGGTGGTGCCGCCGGCGGTGATCCTCCGGCTCTCCCAGGGCGCGAGGCCCTCGACCCGTCCCCTCGTCCGGCCGTCGTCGCCGAGGCGTTCGGCGGCCTCGGGGGTGGTGAGGACCGTCGCCGCGCGGCCGAGGACCTCGCGGCCGGTGCGGTCGAGGTTGTCGGCGTGCTGGTCGTGGGAGAGGAGGACCAGGTCGACGGGCGGCAGTCGGTCGGCGGCGAGCGCGGGTCCGGCGGTACGCCGGAGGGGGCGGGCCCCCGGGTAGTCGGCGGGGGCCGGGTCGAAGGCGGGGTCGGTGAGGACGGTGAGGCCGCCGAGGCGGAGGAGGACCGTCGCCGTCCCCACGTACGTCACGGTCGCGGGCGCGGACCCGGTCTCGGCCGCGGGCGCGGACCTGGTCTCCGCCATCGGCTCGGTCTCGGTCTCGGTCTCGGTCTCGGGAAGTGTCATGACCGGGCCGCCGTGTCGATCTTGGCTTCAAGGGCGGACAGGAGGCTCTGGAGGAGCTCGACGGTGAGCTCGTCGGTGAGGTTGCCGTCGGCGTCGAAGCGCTCGTGGGAGCGGAAGACGTGGACCTCGGGCTTCACGACGACGTCGTTGTCCGTGCAGACGAGGATCTGACGGAGGGCGAGCTGGGCGCGGACGGTGCCGAACGCGCCCGGGCCGGCGCCGAGGATCGCGGTGGGCTTGTGGCGGAGGGGCAGGCCTTCGGTGCGGGTCCAGTCGGTGCTGAGCCAGTCGAGGGCGTTCTTGAGGACGCCGGGGACGGAGTAGTTGAACTCCGGTGTGGCGATCAGGAGTCCGGCGGCCTCGGTGACGCGGCGACGGAGCTCGTTGACGGCGGCCGGGCGCAGTTCGGGGGTGTCGAGGTCGAGGTCGTACGGCGGGAGGTCGCGCAGGCCGTCGTAGATCTCGATCTCGTGGGCGCCGGAGTTGAACTTCTGTGCCGCGCGCAGCAGTTGCGTGTTGCGCGAGTCGGCGCGGAGTGAGCCGGAGATGGCGAGGATCGTGGACGCGGTCATGGGAACCCCCCAGTTCGTCGGGTGAGCCGGCGGGTGCCGGGCTCGACAACCATGAAACTAAACAGGTCGGTTCAGTCTGTCAACCAAACGGTTCAGTCTTGACAGTGAACTGAATGGTGTAGTTCATTCGATGCATGGCCTCTCCCGTGATCGCCCCCGCGCCCGTCGCCGCCGCCACGACTGCCACGACCGCCGGGACCGCCCCGGCCGCCGCCCCCTCCCCCCGTCCGCGGACCGTCGCCCGCGTCGCCCGCCCCCTCCTCACCCAGGAGGGCGCGGGATTCCCGGTCCGCCGCCCCTTCCCCACCGAGGCCCCCGCCCTCGCCGCCGAGGTCCCCGCCCTCGCCGCCGAGGTCCCCGCCCTCGCCGGTTCGCCGACCGGTGAACCGATCGGCGAACCGGTCGCCCGCAGCGGCCCGTTCGTGATGAACATCGCCGCCGAACTCCGTCGGGCCGAAACGGACTTCAGGCGCGGCCTGATGGGGCGGATGCCGGTATGACCGCCCTGTCGACGCCCGCACGTACCGCCGCTCCACGCGGCGGGACCAGGACCGGGCTGCTCCTCGCCGCGCTCGCCGCTCCCGCGGCGATGGGCGTGTCGGGACCGAGCCTCGCCCTGCCGGAGGCCGCCGGTGAACTGGCGGTCTCCCCGGCGTCGGCGGCGTGGCTGATGACGGCGTACGGGCTCGGCATGGCGGCCGGCACCCCGCTCCTGTCGGCCACGGCCGGCCGGTGGCACGGCCCCGCCGGTGTCATCCGCGCCGCCGCCGTCCTCGTCGTCCTCGGCGCCCTGCTGGTCCTCGTCGCCTCCGCCCTGCCCCTGGCCGTCGCCGGGCGCACCCTCGAAGCGGCGGGCGCGGCGGGCCTGAACGTCGCCGCCTTCCAACTCGCCGGCCGCGACTCCACGGGCCGCATCCCCGGCCTCGTCGCCATCGGGAGCGCCGCGGGCGGCACCGCCGGCCTCTTCGCCGGCGCGGCCGTCGCCGGCGCCCTCGGCTGGCGCGCCGCCCTGGTCCTCCCCCTCCTCAGCCTCCTCGCCCTCCTCCCGGCCCTCCGCCTGGCCGAACAGAGCCGGGAACCCCGCTACCTCCCGTCCCCCACCCCGTCCCCCACCCCGAGCCCCACTCCCGCGCCGACTCCCCGCAGCACCCGCGGCGCCGCCCCCTGCGTCACCCCCGGCGTCACCCCCGGCGTCAGAGTCCCGCCCACCCCCACGGCCACCCCCGCCCCCACCGGCCCCCTCCCCCTCGACGTCCTCCGCAACCCCCGCTTCCGCGCCGCCGCCGGTCTCATGCTCGCCGTCTCCACGGTCAACTTCGCCCTGATGTACGCGGCTCCGCGCCGCGTCGCCGCCCTCACCGGCTGGAGTTCGGTGCAGACGGGCGCGGCCGCCTCGCTGGCGGCGCTGGCCGGGGCCCTGCTGTCGTGGCTGCTGATCCGGTCGGCGCTGGTCCTGGGAGCGCCCCGGGTACGGGTCGTGCTCGCGGTGGGCGCACCCGCCGCGCTGGTACTGGCGGTCACCGCGCCCTGGCCGGCCGCCGTACTCGTCGGCTCGGGGGTGAGCTCCCTCGTCACCGCCGCCGGCCAGGGGCTGCTCACCGGCGCCGCGACCGGCGGCCTTCCGCCGGCCCGCCACGGCCTCGCGATCAGTCTCTTCAACCTGGCGTTCCTGACGGGCGTGGCCGCCGGCCCGGCCCTGGCGGCCCTGGCACTGCCGACGCCTTGAGCAACCCCCGTAAGCAACCCAGTAAGCAACCCGTAAGCAACCGCGAGCCCCCGCCCGTCGATCGCCCAGCCCAGCCGCCGCCCTGCCCCGCCCCCACGCCTTTGCAGACCAAACCGTTCAGTTCATATACTGACGGTTCCCCCTCACCCCCCGTCATCACCCCCCGTAATCCCCCGTCATCACCCCCCGTCGTCACCCCCGTAAGGACACCCCATGGGAGCCGGAGCCGAGACCCAGGACGCCGTCGACGAGTACGGCATCCCGATCATCCCGGACCCCGCGGACGCGGCCTCGCGCAAGCGTCAGGCGATCATCGACGCGGCGCTCGCGGAGTTCCTCGCGGAGGGCTACTCGGCGGCGTCCATGGACGCGATCACGCGCGGCTCGGGCGTGTCGAAGGCGACGATCTACAAGCACTTCGGCAGCAAGGAGCGGCTGTTCCTCGCCGTCATCGGCGGTGTGCTGCCGAAGACGTACGCGGATCTGGAGCCGTCGAACTCGACGATCGCCGAGGCGCCCGACCTGCGGGCGGCCCTCGTCCGGCTGACGACCGACTGGGCGCGGATCCTGCTGCGGCCGGACATCATGTCGCTGCGGCGGCTCGTGATCGGCGAGATCGACCGCTTCCCGCAGCTCGGGCAGCTCTGGTACCGGGTGAGCTACGACATGAACAACGGGCCGCTCGTCGAGGCGTTCACCGAGCTGAACGCGCGGGGCGTCCTCGACGCGCCCGACCCGGCGCTCGCCGTGCAGCAGTTGGTGGCGGCGACGCTGGGCGTGCCGCAGCTCGTGCGTACGTTCTCGCCCGACGCGGAGATCGACGACGCGGAGCTGACGCGGGTGATCAGCTCGGGAGTGGATCTGTTCCTGGCCCGGTACGCGCGTTCCTGAGGCTCCTGATCCACGCCCAGGCCAGCAGGGCGGCCGCCCAGCCGCCGGTCGTCAGGAGCTGGGTGCGGCTGGCCGCGTCGCCGAGCATGAAGAGCAGCACGGCGCCGATGCCCGCGAGGGCGAGGAAGGACCGTGCGGAGGGTCCGTGCAGCCGCAGGTGCGAGGCGGCTGTCAGGGCCCAGACGAGCAGGATCGCGGCGCCGATCGAGTTGAGCAGGAACGGGAAGACCGTCCGCGGCCAGAGCAGGCTGAGGACGACCGACACGAAGCCGAAGGCGGCGGAGGCGAGGACGGCCGCGTAGGGCACGCCGGTGCGCAGCCGACCCAGGGCGCGGGGCGCGTCGCCGCGCCCGACCAGGGCGTACAGCATGCGGGAGGAGCCGTAGATGTTGGCGTTCATCGCCGACAGGAGCGCCACGAGCACCACGGCCTTCATGACGTCGGCGGCTCCGGGGACGCCGATGCTGTCCATGACGGCGGCGTACGGGCCTTCGGCCACGCCGGGCGCGTTCCACGGGACGAGGGTGACGATCACCGCCATCGAGCCGAGGTAGCAGACCGCGACCCGCCACATGACCGCGCGCACGCCCGCCCGCACCGCGCGGACCGGGTCGTCGGACTCGGCCGCCGCGATCGTCACGGCCTCCAGGCCGCCGAAGGCGAACACCGCCGCGACCATCCCGACGGCCACGCCGTGCCACCCGTGCGGCAGGAACCCTCCGGCACCGGTGAGATGGCCGGCGCCGGGCGACGGGTGACCGGGCAGCAGGCCCGCGACCACGACGGCGCCGAGGACGAGGAACCCGCCGATCGCGGCGATCTTCAGCCCCGCGAACCAGAACTCCATCTCGCCGAAGTTCCGCACCCCGGCGAGGTTGCTCACGGTGAACACGCTCATGAACACCGCCACCCACGCCCAGCCGGGCACCCCCGGCACCCACCCGGCCACGATGTGCGCCGCCCCCACGGCCTCCGCCGCGACGCTCACCACGAGCAGCGCCCAGTACATCCAACCGGCCAGCAGCCCGGCCCACGGCCCGAACGCCCGCCGCGCGTGCTCCGCGAACGCCCCCGTCACCGGCCGCGCCGCCGACATCTCCCCCAGCATCCGCATCACCAGCACCGTCAGCACCCCGGCCAGCGCGTACGCCACCAGAATCCCCGGCCCCGCGGCCGCGATGCCGAACCCCGACCCGACGAACAGCCCGGCACCGATCGCCCCGCCCATCGCGATCATCGCCAGATGCCGCTGCCGCAGCCCCGCCCCCAACTCCCCCGTCAACGCTTCCCCCGTACGTCCCACGCCGCCCGGACCGATTTCCGGACGATCAGCGCAGGAGCCTGACGCCTCCCCCGACCACGAGCAAGCCCCTCCCGACCCTTGAGACATCCCGAGAAGCGACGAGGACTTCCTCGACTTCGGCTTCCTGGAGGAGCAGGAGCGGTCCGGCCGGTGAACTACCTCGCCGACACCTCAGCCGTGTGGCGGCTTCTCCGCCGACAGGTCGGCGAGCCCTGGCCGGGCCGCGTGGCACACGGCCAGGTCTCCATCTGCCCGCCCGTCGAAGCGGAATTGATGCGCGCCCTGCGCTCCGACCGCGACAACGAGCCGTTCACCGCCATGCTGAACCAGACGTTCACCTGGGTCCCCGCGCCCGAAGACCCCTGGCCCAAGGCCATCGCCGTTCAGCGCGATCTCCTCGCCGTCGGACACCATCGTGGACCGTCGCCGACGGACATCCTGATCGCGCTCACGGCCGAGCAGCACCACCTGACCCTGCTGCACGTGGACGACGACTTCACCGCCATCGCCAAGGTCCGCCCCGGCATCGGCATGGTCCGACTGCTGCCCGACGCCTGACCTCCGGCGCCAGGACACCGGGGCACGGGCGTTGATCGTCTGTTGGTGGGTTGTTGGAGGGGAGCGGGAGGCTGAGGGCGGTTGCTCCGGCACGGGGGTGCGGGGCAGCCCGTCACGCCGACACCCTTCAGGAATCGAGGATCCGCACGTGAAGTTCAAGACGCCGATGGTCCGGCTCGGATTCGTCGCGGCGAGCGCCGCTCTCGCCCTGGGCGCGTGGGCCGCTCCCGCCCAGGCCCACCCCTGGGCCGATTGGATCGGCTACGGGCAGCCGAACCCCCGGGAAGGGGTGGCGTGCTTCCAGGACCTCTTCAACGACGTGTGGTGGCAGACCGGTTACCACCCGATCGCCGAGGACGGCGTCTTCGGCCCGGACACCGACGGCGCGATCAGGGCGTTCCAGAAGTGGAAGCGCCTGAGCGCGGACGGAATCGTGGGGCCGGAGACGGGCACCGCGCTCCTCAACGCGACCAACTGGGACGACGGCGGCGCCTGCGACTACTACATCCCCAGCTACTAGCCGCCCTTTCACCGGTGTTCCTCACACCGTTCGGGGTCACACCGTCCGGGGTCACACCGTCCGGGGTCACACCGTTCGCGGGTCACACCGTTCGCGGGTCAGACCGTTCGCGGGTCAGACCGTTCGCGGGTCACACCACGAGCCCCACCGCCAGCGCCGTGATCAGGGCCCCCGAGGCGAGGGCCGTCGTCAGACGGCCCCGGGGGCCCGTGACGAGGTGGCCGAGGAGGGTGCCGCCCGTGGCGAGGAGGAGCTGCCAGCTCGACGAGGCCGCGAAGGCCGCGACGACGAAGGCCGTCGCCTCGGCCGCGCCCGTCGTCGAATGTCCGCCGAGGACGAGGGCGGCGAAGTAGACCACCGTCATGGGGTTGAGCACCGTGATCCCCAGGAAGCCGAGGAACGCGCGCCGAGGGGCCGGCGGCGGGGCCTCCGCCGCCTCGGGGCCCGAGCGGTACGCGCGGACCGCCGCCCGGACGGAGCGGACGGCCAGGACCACGAGCACCACGGCCGAAACCCACCGCAGGGGGATCGTCACCGGCGCGATCAACGGCACCAGCGCCGCACCGCCGACCACCGCGACCAGCGCGTACAGCCCGTCCGCCGCGGCGATGCCCAGCGCCGCGCTCGCGCCCGTACGCCACGGGGAGCACGCCGCGACCGCCACCAGGTGGGCGCCGACCGCGCCCACCGGGATCGCGATGCCGTAGCCGGCCAGCAGGCCGGCCACCACCGCCCCGCCCGTCACGCGACGGCGGGGATCGCGCATCCGGTGGAGTCGGACTTCTGCTGTCGGCGGTAGTCCGCCCCGTCCTTCGTGCGGGTCAGGAACCCGCCGGTCACCAGGTACCGGCGCAGCGCCGGGAAGTCCTCGTGCACCGTGCTCAGCGCCTCGTTGACCTCGCGCTCGCGGTACGTCCGGTCGGACTCGAACAGCGTCTCGGCGAGGTGCGCGAGCAGCGCCTCACGGCGTGCGGGCCTGCGCGGGATCGCCTTGAGTCGCCCGTCGGCGGAGAACAGGTCCGCGACGGGTCGGGAAGGATGACTGGTCATGCCCGAGAGGGTGGCGCCCTACGCCCCCGCCCCGCAAAGCATTTTCACTTCGGTTCGGGCCGCACGACCACGTTCACGGCGTCCTGGATCTGCGGGATGACCGACGGCATCCCCGCCTCCTGGAAGAACGGCATCGCCTTCGCCACGAACGCCTCGAAGTGCGCCCGCGTCTCGAAGAAGTCCACGATCCGCCACCCCCCGGTCCCGTCCGGCCCCGCCGAGTGCGCGATGAACCCCTCCGGCGGGAACCACTCCGCCCCCTGGATCAGCTGCGTCGTCCTCTCGTACTGCTCCTGCGTCCCGCCGGGAATCTCCAGGGTGACGACGACGCCCTTCTTCAGCTCCATGCTCTCGCTCCTGTACGTCCGGGGAAGGGTCCCGACCAGCACACCAGCCACCCCCCACCCCCGCACGGCGACAGCCCCCGAACGAGCGATCCCGACGCTTCCACCTGACGGAAGCGGCCAATTTCCCCGGGCGGAGCCGAGGTTGACGGTCGAGGGCCACCGTCAGACCACGGCAAGCCGGTCCACGAGCAGTTCCACCCTCACCTCGGCGTACTCCCTCGGCAGCCGTCCCGCGCGGGTCAGGGTGGCCAGGCCATGCAGGGCCGCCCAGAAGGTCTCGGTGAACAGCCCGGGGGCGACGCCGTCGCCGGCGGCCTCGCCGAGGGTCTCCAGGAGGGCGGCGAAGGCGTCCTTCAGCGGCTCCGGGGTGTCTTCCCGCGCGAACGCGAGGCCCCCGTCGAGCTGGAACATGGCGTCGTAGACCGCCGGGTTGCGCTCGGCGAAGTCGAGGTAGGCGCGGGCGAGGGCGGCGACCCGGGCGCGGGGGCCGTCGGCTCCGGAGGTCGCGGAGGTGGCTCCGGAGGTCGCGCCGGCGGTCGCGGCGCGCACGGCCGCGGCCATCTCGGCGGCGCCTTCGAGGGCGACGGCGCCGATGATCTCCCGCTTGCCCTTGAAGTGGCTGTAGAGGACGGGCTGGCTGTACTCGATGCGCTCGGCGAGCCGACGGGTGGTGACCGCGTCCCAGCCCTGCTGCTCGGCGAGTTCGCGGGCCGTGGCCACGATGAGGCGCTCGCGGTCCGCCCGTTCACGCTGCTTGCGTTCCTGTACCGACATGACTCGATTCTAGCACCGCTAGACAATCGAGCGGCAGTAGTACTAGCGTTGCCTCATCACCTAGCAGCGCTAGATCACAGGGGGTTCGTCACCATGCTCCACGCACTCCAGGTCTTCACCACCGTCACCGTCGGCCTGATGGTCGGAGTCGAGTTCTCCGTCGCCTTCGTCATGAACCGCATCTTCGGCGCACTCCCCGAAGACGCCGACCAGCAGGCCCGCTCCCACGGCGGCCGCATGCTCGGCGCCCTCATGCCCGTCTGGTACATCACCTCGCTCGTCCTCAGCGCCGTCTGGGCCGTCGCCGCCTGGGACGAGCCCGGCACCGGCCGCGTCCTCACCGCCGCCGCCCTCCTCATCGTCAGCGTGATCATGTCGCTCCTCCTCCTCGTCCCCATCAACAACCGGGGCAAGACCTGGACCCCCGAGAACCGCCCCGAGGACTGGAAGGAGCAGATGAACCGCTGGGACCGCTACCACTACGCCCGCGTCGCCGTCATCGTCGCCGCCTTCGCCTTCCTGGTCGCCGCCCTCGTCTGAGACCACGAGCCCACGACGACGGCCCCCGCCACGAGAGGCAGGGGCCGAGGGGGTCGAGGGCGGGGTTCGCCGGCGGGGTCAGATCGCGTGCGAGCGAGCGAACGCGGTGAACGCGGACCAGGCGGCGGGGGTGGCGGTCAGCTCGCCCTTGGTGTGGTCCTTGGTGTCGCGGACGCGGACGCGGGACAGGTTGTCGGCGACCTCGATGCAGGCGTCGTTGTCGTTGCCGCTGTACGAGCTCTTGTGCCAGTTCGGGGAGGTCTCAGTCATCGTGTTCCTTCGCGATCGCGCGCATCAGTTCCAGGGACGCCCGGACACCCAACGCACCCTGCTGCAACAGATCATAGACACGCTGGAATCGCATCACCTGGGCTGGTTCTTCGGTGTAGTTGCCCGTGCTGAAGCCCTCCGTGTACGCCCCGCGCTCGCCCTTCGGGAGAGTGAGGAGAGCGACGGAACCAGCCACGGGCGTCCCCTTCATGGGCAGCACCTGGATGTTCACGTTGGGGCGCTCGCACACGGCGAGAAGGTGCTCGATCTGCTCCCGCATCACCCGGCCGCCACCCATGTCGCGGCGCAGGCAGGCCTCGTCGAGCACGATCATCATCCAGGGCGGGTCGGGCTGGTCGAGGACGGCCTGCCGTTCCAGTCGTCGGCCAACGAAGCCGCCGATCTGCCCCGAGTCGCCCGCGAGCCCGGCCTCCATCGCCGCTCGGGCGTAGTCGGCGGTCTGGAGCAGGCCCGGCACGACGATGGAGAACTCGTGTATGGCGGTGGCTTCGAGCTGGCGCCGCATGTACGTCTTCGCGTAATCGCGCACGTTCTGGTCGGTGAGGATCTTCACGAGGTGCACCAGAGATCCGGACGGCAGCCGCAGGACGATCTCCAGCTTCTTCGCCAGGTCCCGGTCCGGCGGATCCTCGCCGCGCTCGATCTCGGAGATCCTGCTGCCGCTGCTGAACACCTTCGTCGCCAGGTGCGCCTGCGTCCACTCGCGCCCCAGGGCCAGTCGCGCCTCCCGCACCAGGTTCCCCAGGTACTGCTCGATGCTGTCCCCGGGGTCCAGGTCCTTCGCTCCTGGCATATGCCTCGTTCCTCACGTGCGCCATGGAACTCAACTCCTGGTGAGCGTAGGGCCGGTCACGTCATCGTGGAGTCGTTCCGGTGGAGATCCATCAGAAAGAGAGCCCACCATGCGCACACCCCCGAACGCTCCCCCCACCCGCCCCGTCTCCGAGCCCGAAGCCGCCCGTGTCTACCTCGACCTCAAGGCCGCGATGGACACCGCCGGCCTGCCCACGAACGGGCTCTACCGGGACGTGACGCGCGGGCCGGGCGGTGACGTCCACCGGTACGGGCTCGGTGTCGTCGGCATCGGCGGGGCCAAGCGGCTCACCGCGCTGCTGCGCGCGGCGGTGAGGCCGGGTGTCGGGTGAGGTACCGGCTCGGGGACGTCGTGACCGACGCCCAGCGCGCACTGACCGGGCAGGTGCGGGGCGTGCACGGCGACCTGCTGACCCTGGTGCGGCCCAGCGGGTACCTGTGGGAGGCGGCGGCCGACCAGTGCTGGACGGCGAGCCCGGCGGAACGCGAGAGCCTGACGCCGCGCGGGGCCGTACGGATCATCAGTACGTCGCCGTCGCCCGCGCGGCCGTCTTCCTGATGGCGGTGGCCGTGGGCGCGCTCTGCGCGGCGCTGTGGCTCCGTACCCCGTAGGAACGAACAACACGAGCAAGGCAAGCGATACAAGCGACACGGGCGATACGAGCGGAGTGAGCGGCATGGGGAAGCACGGCGGCGGGACCGGGACCGGGACCGGTCAGGGTGGCAGTCAGCAGGACGACAGCGGGAGTGGGCGGGGGCACGGGGCGCTCCGTCGGCATCCGCCCGTCGAGTTCCAGCTCGCAGCCCGGCATGGTGTTCGCGATGCTCGCCGATCTCGGTCTCGATCTCGGTCTCGGTCTCGGTCTCGGTCTCGACGGTGATCTCGACGGCGATGCTGCGGTCGGGGCCGGGGGCGGGGGCGGTCACCGCGTCCTGGAGATCGGTACCGGTACGGGGTGGAACGCGGCGCTCCTGTCCCACCGGGTCGGGGCGGAGCACGTGGTGTCGATCGAGTACGACCCGGTGGTGGCGACGGGTGCGGCCGAGCGCCTCGCGGCCGCCGGGTGGGGGTCCCGGCTCGTCGGGGAGGGGCGGAAGGAGTACGGCGGGGGTGGGGAGGCGCCGTACAGCAGGGTCATCGCGACCTGTTCCGTCGGAGAGGTCCCGCGCGCATGGATCGAGCAGGCCGCGCCGGTGGGGTGATCGTCGTCCCTCGGGGGACGACGTACGGCGGCGAGGCCGTCGTACGGCTCGTACACCCTCTGGACGTACGGCACCGACCGGCGGTCCTGGGCCTCCGTGGACCACGAGCCGGGCGCGGCGGAGTTCGAGGTCGTGCAGTCCGGACCTCGGCGGCTGTGGGACGAGACGGAGGCGGCGTACGCGTGGCGGGTCGGCCGCGACCGCCGCCCGCGAACCGCGCGCGTCCTCGCCGGTGAGCTACGAGAGCCTGGCGGCGGTCGGCAGCGGTGGGCGGCGGTCAGCGGTAGCGGGTTACGGGAGTGCCGTGAACGCCTCCCGATGGTCGCGGGCCCACTGCTCGAACGTGCCCGCCGGTCGGCCGAGCACCTGCGGCACGTGGTGGGTGACGTAGGCCGCACCGCCGGACCGCGCCCAGCCGATGCCGATGCGCATCCCGTCCGGCAGGTGGTCGAGCGCATCCGTGTCGGCGATCTTGACGGGCCGTTCCAGTACGCCCTCCAGGATCGCCGCCTGGTCGGCGAACGTCAGCAGCTCCGGCCCGGTCAGGTCGTACCGCTGCCCGTCGTGCGCGTCGCCGGTCATGGCGGCGACGGCGACGGCGGCCACGTCCCTCGGGTCGACGATGGCCTGACGGGAGTCGCCGGTCAGGTTCGGGAGCGGCTCTCCGGCCTGGATCAGCGGCCGGTGCCACAGGAAGTTCGAGGCGAAGCCCGGCGGACGGAGCATCGTCCACGCGAGCCCGCTGTCCTCGATCGCCTCCTCCGCGGCGAGGTGCCACGCGCCGACGGTCTCCCCGTCGAACCGTTCGCCGCTGCCGATGGCGGACAGCTTGACGATCTTGCGGACGCCGGCCGCCCGCGCCGCCGCGACCAGGGCGATGTCGTGGTCCGCCGTCGGTACGGGAGGCACGGTGACGAGGAAGACCGTGTCGACGCCGGCCACCGCGCGCGCCAGCGACGCCGGGTCGTCGAAGTCGGCCCGCACCCCGCCGGCCCGCACCCCGCCGGCCCGCTCGCGCCGGGACATCGCCCGGAACGGCATGCCCCGCTCGGTGAGCAGGCGGACGACATGACCACCGATGGTGCCGGTGGCACCGGTAACAAGGATCATGCTCCGACGATGACGGCGCTCTCACCCCTCGCGATAGGAAGTTTCGGCACTATCGTGGGCCGCGTGGGTTCTCTCGTGGTGCCGCCTGCCCTTCTGCGGTGGGTTGCCGGGATCGACGTCGCCACGGCGGATGCTTCGGCGGGCACTCCGGCGGCGGTCGACGTACCCGATCACGCCACCACGCTCCTCCTGCGCACGGACAAGCGCGAGTTGGTCGTCATGGGCCCCCGCACCCGGGCCGCCTATCACCTCGCCACCCCGGGCCGCTCGTGCGTACGGGTTCGCATGCGGCCGGGTCGCGCCCAAGCCCTGCTCGGACGTTCGCTGCACGGTCTCGCCGACGGCGTCCTGCCGCTCCCCGACCTACCGGGTCTGGACGTCGACCAGCTCGCCACCGACCCGGTCACCGCTCTCGAAGAAGCGTTGGCCGACCACCCGGAGCCGTCGGAACGGCTCGAAGAGGCGGCGCGCCTCCTGGCCGACACCACGGTCACCGAGACCGCCACCCGGCTCCACATCAGCGAACGCCGCCTCCACGCCCTGTTCACCGACGCCACCGGCCTGTCCCCCAAGCACTTCGCCCGCATCAACCGCGTCCGCACCGTGCTCGCGGCCGACGCGGGCCCCTGGGCGGACATCGCCACGACGGCCGGCTACTACGACCAGTCCCACATGACCGCCGAGTTCCGCCGCTTCATGGGCGTCCCCCCGGCCGCGTTCACCGCGGGCCGACGCCCCGCCGCGACTCCGTGCACCGCCTGAGCCACAGGACACGGTGAGGGCCGTCTCCGGCCTGAAGCTTGAGACGGCCCTGCCATGAGGCGGGCCTGCCATGAGACGGCCCTGCCATGAGGTGGCCTGCCATGAGGTGGGCCAGCTGTCAGTTGGCCAGGCGGAAGTCGCCGCCGAGGGAGGCGGCGATCTCGTCGACGCCGGTCAGTGCGGTGAGGGTGGTCACCTCGTCGAACACCCCGAAGCCCACGCAGCCTGACGCACCTCACCCGGCCCTGTGTCCGTGCCGACGATCAGTCTTCGGCAACATGTGCGCGGCCGCGCGGCGCGAGCGAGGAATCATCAAGACTTGTGGACGAGGAGTGGTTGGCTGCCGGCAGGCGAAGGGGCTTGAGTCTCCAGTGGGGGGAGACACAAAGGTGGGGGCATGGACGGCGACACGCTCTACTCGATCGGCGAACTCGCTCGACGGACCGGTCTCACGGTCAAGACCATTCGGTTCTACTCCGATCGCGGAATCGTGACGCCGACGGACCGCAGCCCGGCCGGCTACCGCCTCTACAGCATCGACGCCGTCGCACGCCTGGACCTCGTGCGGACCCTGCGCGAGCTGGGACTGGACCTTCCCACGATCCGCAAGGTCGTGGACCGCGAGCTCTCGCTTCCCGAGGTCGCCGCGGCGCACGCCGAAGCACTGGCAGTGCAGATCCGCGTCCTGGGCCTGCGGCGCGCGGTGCTGACGGCGGTGGCCGAGCGCGGGTCCACACCTGAGGAGACGGAACTCATGCACCGGCTGGCCCAGCTTTCCGAGGACGAACGCCGACGTCTGATCGGCGAATTCCTCGACGCCGTCTTCGGCGGCCTTGACGCCGCCCCCGCATTCGCGGGGGTCATGCGCTCGATGACCCCCGAGTTGCCCGACAACCCGGAGGCGGAGCAGGTCCAGGCGTGGGTGGAATTGGCCGAAATGGCCCTGGACCCGGGTTTCCGCGCCGTCGTGCGGCGGATGGCCGAGGACCAGGCAGCCGAGCAGGCCCGAAGCGACATGATGGGCCCGCGCCGCGACATCGCCGCAGCCGTCCGTGACCAGGTCGGCCCGGCCCTGACCGCAGGCATCGACCCGGCCTCGCCCCAGGCCGATCCGATCGTCGCGGAGTTCACGGCGCACTACGCGCACCTCCTCGGCCGCCCCGACGACGTCGAGCTTCGCCGCCGGCTGACGACTCGGCTGGAGAGCGTGAACGACCCCCGCAGGGAGCGATACCTCCAGCTCCTCGCCGTGGTCAACGGCTGGCCGGCCCCGGAGAGTCTGGCTCCAGTGTTCGACTGGTCCGTCCAGGCCCTGCGCGTCCGGACACAGCAATGACGGGGCGGTCGCAAGGCGGCATGGGCCGGACGCGGCTGACGTCGGGTGAAAACGCCGCCACATATCATCGGTTGATGAGCACCCCGGTCGTACTTCAGGTGGCCGCGACGCCGGCCTCTCCCCCCCTCGTTCTTCGCCCCTGGCGCATGGAGGACGTTGCCGCATTGGTCGAGGTGAGCCGGGATCCCGCACTGCGCCAGTGGGCGAGCTCCGTCGTGGACAACGATGCCGACGGGACGCGCTGGGTGCAGGCCCAGCAGCAGGGCTGGGCAGCGGGGGACCGGTTCGGCTTCGCCGTCCTTGAGACACAACTCGGTTCATTTCGAGAACAGTTGGTGGGCAACGTGGTCCTCAAGGAAGTCACCTCCGGCAAACCGGCGGCCGAAGTGGGCTACTGGACCGCGGCGCACGCTCGCGGGCGGGGAGTGGCCTCCCGCGCTTTGGAGGCACTCACCAGCTGGGCCTTCGACACCTTCGAAGCCGACGGGCTGGAGCGTCTCGAACTCCTTCACCAGGTGGACAACCTGGCATCGTGCCGGGTTGCGCAGAAGAGCCGCTACGACTTCGACAGCATCCTGCCCGCAGCGCCGCCCTCCTTCCCCCGCGATGGCCACCTGCACATACGGCGCAGGAGTGAGCCTTTTTCAACCTCAGCTTGAGGCGTGGTGAAGGGCGAGAACGGCCTTCACGATGCCGGTGATGCGGTTGGTGCTGCACCGGAGCTTCCGGAGAAGTCGCCCGCCCAGCATTTGATCCCCGCATCAGCGAGGTTCTCGATGATTCCGTGGTGCCGGGCGGCGGTCAGATCGTGGGTCGAGCCGGGCAGGGCTGGCGAGGCCCACAGCAGGCGCCCGAACGGGTCGGTGCGGCCCCGCCTTCCCGCTTCTCTAAAGCGGTGGCTTGCTTGCAGCTAGCGGCAGGGTCCAGCTCGCGCAGGCCACCAGCGCGCTGCCGTCCTCGGTAAGGAAGAGCAGGGTGAATCGTGTCCGATTCTCAGGATCGATCAGTGCGGTGCGCACGGGCCGGTCGTACTCCCTGATGAGCTGAACCGCTCGTGCCAGCCCAGGGGGTTCGAATCCGCGCATCCGCATCCGCTGAAGTCGGTGACTGAAGACTCCGGCATGTGCACCAGTGGCTTGCACCCGCTCTTGCACCGAGTAGGGGGCGCCGCGGCGTAGGGCGGCCAGAGCTATTGCGGACGCCTCGTCATCGCCGGTCAGCAGCGCTTCCAGCACATGCCGTTCCATGGTCACCCCTGTTTGGATCGTGCGGTACAGCAGCCAGGTACCGCAACCCTAGTAACCGCCCCCGCGCGGTAGCGTCCCTACGGGCCCACCTAGTAGTGCTTCGTTAGGTCTGTTGTCCGCGAGGTGGCGAATGGTGCTTAGGATGCGGGCCATGGTGACCATCGACGTAGCTTCAGTCGCAAGTGAGGACGAGCTGCACCGACTGCTCCAGCGAGAGTTCGACTTTCCGGACTTCTACGGTCGGAACTGGGCTGCCTTCTGGGATGCCGTCAGCGGCCTTGTTCTCATCCCCGAGCATGTGCGTTTCGTGGGTTGGAAGCCGTTGGTGGAACGTGTTCCGGATGAGGCGATGATGCTGGCCGACTGCCTTGATCGATACCGCGACCTCTATCGGCCGGGTCTTCGGGTGGAGTACCTGTAGCCGTGACGAGTACCCGTCCGTACTGACAGATCTCGACCGCAGGTCACGCATGTGCCGGTCCAGCATCTCAGCAGGTCCTGGAGGGTGTCGAGGACCTGGTAGAGGGTCAGGCCGACATGTGGGCTTTTGGGTCGAGGCGCCGCATGGTAAGGAATGCCTGGGCGGCGGTGACGAGGGTGACGTGGTGGTGCCAGCCGCGCCAGGTGCGGCCCTCGAAGTGGTCCAGCCCGAGGCCGTGCTTGAGCTCGCGGTAGTCGTGCTCGATCCGCCAGCGCATCTTCGCCCAGCGGACCAGGTCGGCGACCGGTGTGGTGACAGGAAGGTTCGATATCCAGTAGCCCGTCGGGGTGTCCTGCCCATGAGGCCACTCAACCAGGAGGGTCCGTGCGGGCAGGACACCGTCCCACCGGTTGCGCCCGCCGCCCGCCTGCTGGGCCGCGGCCAGGGACTGCTTGCCCGCGGGCCTGATGGTCAGGACGGTGAAGCGTGAGGTCATCGCGCCTTTGCTGCCCTGCCTCCAGGTGACCTCGGTGAACTGTTCCGGTGCGGCTTGTGCCGCCAGAACGCAGACGGCCCGGGGCGGGGTGCGGTAGCGGGGCAGTGTCGGCGGCCCGAGCCCGCCGTAGGCAGGTTGGTGCGGCTCGGCCTCTTCGGCATGGGCGACTTCTTTACCGGTCAGCGCGAGAACATAGGACAGTCCGCGTTCCTCCAGACCGGCCCGGAACGGGGTGCTGACGCCGTAGCCCGCATCGGCGACCACCACCGGCGCCTCCAGTTCCCAGCCGGCGAGCGTGTCGAGCAGGCCGAGAGCCAGGCGCCACTTCTCCTGATGGGCAGCGGCTTCGTCCGGCACTCCTGCCCTGCGGCAGCGAGCCGGCTCGTCCGTCCACTCCCGTGGGAGATACAGCTGCCAGTTCAGCGGGCAGGACGCGGTGTCGGTAGCTGCGTGGACACTGACCGCGACCTGGCAGTTCGCTCGTTTCCCGAGTGCTCCGCAGTACTGCCGGGCCACCCCGGCCGAGGCGGTTCCGCACTTGGGGAACGACACGTCGTCGATCACCCACACCTCCGGGCGGATCGCCCGGCTCAGCCGTTCGGCGATCCGGCGCCGCACCGGCAGCGGATCCCACGGCGACTGGTTCACGAACTGCTGCAGGGCCTGCATGTTCCCGTCCGGCAACCGCTCGGCCATCGGCTGGATCGACTTCCTTCGGCCGTCCAGCATCAGCCCCCGCAGATAACACCCGCCCCACCGCCGCTGATCCCGCCTCGGCAACGACCCGAACACATCGGCAACGAACTCCGCCAACTCGCCCCGGAGCCGCTCCACCTCCCCCAGCTTCATAGCCGAAAGATGCCCACCGGCAGGAAAGATCACCCGACGTAACGAAGCACTACTAGGCCGTTTCGTTTGGATCTTGCGAGGCTTGTAATACTTCCCGAGTGGAGATGCGAGCCGAGGAGGCAGCGCGGCGTTGGCTGGCTGATCAGGGTGTCAGTCAGGTGCGCGACGGGTGGGTGAGCAACGAGAAGCCGGACGCGTTGCTCACCGCCAACGAGGTAGCGCACTCCTGGGCCGGTGATGTGTTCGCCGAAGACCTGGATGCAGCCGGCCAGGTGAGGTTGGCTTTCGGGTTGCTGGACCTCCTCGACGAGTACTGGGTCACGTGCGAGATCCGGTTCGCGAACGAGAGTGCGGAGGGTCCCCTGCCGGCCGACGTGCTGTGGGACGGCTACCGTCAGCGACTGGAGGCGGACCGGGACTCCGAGGCCGTCACCTACTCGCTGTGGGTGGACTGGTTCGAGGATCACGCCACGTCCGCGACGGCCTTCGCCGAGGTTCTCGGTAACGACATCGACCGGGTGGTGGCCGAGCGATCGGAGGCCCTGCTCCGCCGAGCCCGTCGCGTTCTGGAGTGTTCGGGACCGGTGCGCTGGACGGTGAAGGAGCTGACGTACCGCACCGCCATGCGCCTTCCTGCCCTGCACTCGGCCGTCTTCCGCGGCCTTTTGGCGAGCTTCCACGACGTCTACGGCGACCTGGAGCCGACTGCTGCACTGACCTTCCTCGGCCGGCTGGATCTCCCCACGAACACCCAGCACCTTGCCGAACTGCGCCACGTACTTGCCGCGGGGCACAAGAACCACTACCGCAGCCCTGGTGCCTGGGACGATGCGCTTCGCTCCTGCTCCTGAGCCGTTGGCCTGGCAGACCAAAGAAAGATGCTGGCGACGTAGAGTCCGGCCAGGTAGATGGTTGCGGTCTTCTCGTAGCGGGTGGCGATGCCCCGCCACTGCTTCAGGCGGTTGATGCAGCGTTCGACGGTGTTGCGCTGCTTGTACGCCTCGCGGTCGAAGGCGGGTGGCCTACCGCCTTGGCTGCCGCGCCGCAGCCGGTGACCGCGTTGATCGGCCGGAATGGGGATGACCGCCCGGATTCCGCGCTTGCGCAGGTGCTCGCGGATCGCGCGGGAGGAGTACGCCTTATCGGCCAGGACTACGTCCGGCCTGGTACGGGCACGTCCTCGCTGCCGTGGCACGCGGAGGCGGGCCATGACGTGAGCGAAGACGGGCGCGTCACCGGCCTGTCCGGCGGTGAGCACGAAGGCCAGTGGCCGACAGTGAGCATCAGAGGCGAGGTGGATCTTCGTGGTCAGTCCACCGCGAGACCGGCCGATGGCATTGTCATCGGGCTCGCCGGCCGGGGCCCCTTTTTACGGGCCCCGGCTGCGTGCTGGTGAGCACGCACGACAGTGGAGTCGACCGAGACGGCCCAACCGAGGTCTTCCTCGGCATCGGCCTGCGCGATGAGCGCGGTGAACACCCGCTCCCAGGTGCCGTCGAGGGCCCACATCCGCAGCCTGTTGTAGACGCCCCTCCAGTTCCCGTACTTCTCGGGCAGGTGGATCCACTGCGATCCGGTCTGGAACTTCCAGGCGATCGCATCGATCACCTCACGGTGATCCCGCCACCGGCCACCCCGCTGCGGCGTCCGGTCTGGCAACAACGGCTCAATCCGGGCCCACTGCACGTCAGTCAACGGCACGCCCAGACCAACGATCAGATGATCCAAACGAAACGGCCTAGCGGCCGGTAGGCCACCGCTGACCGATCCCGCTAGAACTACGGATCAAAAAGTCTCTGACATCCACGACTGACATCAACGAGGCTGTACGGGCGCGCACACGAGCGTCCTCGTACGGCAGCAGTGTCGGCGGGCAGGACGGCCGTCGTGGGCTTCAGATCGAACGCCTAAAGCGGTGCTCAGTCGGTCGTGGGCCTGCCTGTGGACTCGTACGGCCTGATGTGCCACACGTAGGGCGGCGATGCCTTGAGCAGGGCCGTCGCCAGCACGTCACGCCCGAGTCGAAGCCGAGGTCCTGAGGCAGGTACTCCCACTGGATCCCGGTGTGCAACACGTACGAGATCCCGCACAGTACATCCCTGTCCGGCAACGGCTTGCGGCCCGGATGCCGGAACCTGCGCTCACGCTGCGGCAGCAACGACTGCAGGAGATCCCACAGCTCATCCGACACGATCCACGGTGACGTCCCCGCAGCGGACAGAACGCTCAACTTCCGCCCCGGACATGGCACCCAGGAGCGGTACGCCTCATTGTGTTAGCCGTTGCTAGGCCCTGGTCTCGGTGTCAGTGAACCTCTTTCATCCTGCCCCTGAGGGGCTATAAGGCCTGGTCAACCGGTGTGGTGACAGGTCAGGGCCCCTGGTCGTTGGCGTGGTGATCTCACTCATCACACCGCCGACCGAGGGGCCCTGTTGGTTCCGTATCCTTCCATGCTCGACGTCCCGTACGACCTCGTCGAGCATGTCTCCTGGCTCATCTACGCCGGAAGGTGTGGACGCCGTTCGCGGTGGCCGAAGCTGGGGTGCTTCCAGCAGGCCCTGCTCGCGTTGGTGCACCTGCGCAAGAACGAGACGCTGCCCACCCTGGCAGCCGGCTTCGGCGGCTCGACAGCCACGGCCTGGCGCTACGTCGACGAGACCCTGGACGTCCTCGCAGCGTGGACACCAAGCCTGCACGAGGCCCTGACCGGGCTGGGCGACGCGCCTTCGCCCTGCTGAAGTCCTGGCGGCTGCTCCGGCGAGCCAGATGCTCCACCCGCCGCATCGGCACCGCCGTCCAGGCCGTCCGCACACTGCTGACCTGCAGCTCTTCAGGACGAGAACGGCTCATTGGCAGTAGTGTCAGCCGCTCGCGACGCCGACCGGCGTGGCCGACGAGGAGGGGTTGCCTTGAGCCAGTACTACGACATAGGCGACGAGACGCTGTGGAACCCGTCCAACGGGGCCTCCCGACTGTTCATGAGTCAGGTGGACCTCTACCAGGCGGAACTGGGGCTACCGTCCGGCATCGGTCCCATGGATGGTGACGAGTGCCAGATCGACCCCATCGTGTTCGAGGAGTTCGTCGACACCCTGCTCGCGTGGCACCGGAGAACGACTCACAGAGTCATGATCGCCCTCTCCGAGGGCTTCGTCGCCACGACGCTGGTCCTGGCGGAAAGGGCAGGCATCGAGGTGAACTGGCAGCCGGCAGGCTCCGCCGAAGACGGTGCCCTCAGGGATGTTCAGGTGCCGGCAGCCCCCGTTTCCTCTGAGGCGGCTTGGGCGGCCGCCCTTCAGCACAAGTCACGCGAGCTGGGCCGATTCATGCCGCGCTGAGCCTGCTCTGCCGACGAGGTGCCACGGTCATCGGCAAGGTGTCGGGAGGCCCCAGTAGAACTCCATGCCGGAGTACAAGTGGGGTTCACCTGTGTAGGGGTTCACCTGTGTAGGGGTCGATGCCGGAATCCCAGCGTCGTTCTTCCTCGCGCCAGTGGAGGAAATGCGGAGTGGATTCTCCCCAAAGGGAGGCGTCGCTGAGTGGGCACTCGTCGAAGCCCTTGGTGAACAGGCGCCGGAGGAACTCCGTCATTCCGCAGTCGTAGATCTTCCAGTGGGGCCGGCCGTGCCGTTCCCAGACGATCACGGGCCACTTGTCGGGGTCGTCGTCGACGGTGAGCCAGCCGAGAATGTCGGCTCCGCAACTGGCACCCCATGCGAGGACGTGGGTGGGGTCGGCGTCCACCCCGTCCGGCCCTCCTTCGACCTCCCATATCTGCCGCATGGTGGCCGTCTCGCCGGCCATGCCTCCGTATCCGGGGCCGTCCGACGGCTGTGTGCCCGCTTCGGGCGTGAGGACCCCCAGTGTGTCGCCGACGCCTCCAGCTCCGTACGTGCCCATGAAGGCGATGTAGTCGGAGGGGAAAACGATTCCCCAAGCCCGTCGCATCGCATCCCAGTCCACCTGCTCATCGGCGCCGTCCTGTGGCGACATCACCGCAGTGAGTGCGGCAAGAACGGTTGCTTCAGACGGCATGTCTCCCCCAGCGCTGCGCATCGTCGGATGCAAGGTATCCAGCACCACCGACATCGGCTTTCGAGGGGTGTAAGCACCGGCCCGGGGACACCCCACCGGCGTCGCCGGGCGACCGGGCGACCAGGCAGCCGGACGACCAGGCAGCCGGGCAACCAGGCGGCCTACCGCACCGGGGCGTGACAGTGCCGCTCCCGTCCCCGAGGGTTCCGGCGGCTTCACACGCGCCGCAGAGTGGCCTCCTTGCCCCACTCCGAACCGCCGAGGAGCAGGGTGGACCCCCTGAGCGTGAAGTCGATCTGCGCCTCGGACCGGCACGTCTGTTTCGGGTCCTCGGTGATGACCTCGTGGATGATCAGCTTCTCGGTCATGCCGGCCACCAGGGTCAGTTCCCCCTTGCACGACGACACGGGCCAATCGATCGTGCCGACCGCCTGGCCCTCCCGCCCCGCCCGCAGGTTCACGATGATCAGCTCCTCGTCGTCACTGGTGGAACCGCGCCACGTCCCTGCCCAGCCCTCGGGAGTCCGTCCGCTGAGGGCCGGCGGGACGGCCGTCGCCGACGGGGAGTCAACCTCTTCGGACGTCGTCGGAGTCGGAGTCGGAGTCAGCGTCGAGGGCGAGGTCGGGGGCGGGGTCGAAGTTGGCGTCGAGGTCGGCGCCTTCTGCTCCACCGGCCGGGGCGTACCCCCGGAAGGCTCGCCGTCACCCGTCCCGGCCGTAGCCGATTCGCCCGCCCGCCGCGCGTCCGACTTCGCCCCGTCGAATACGGGAAACAGCCAAGCCAGCAAGCCCACGACGAGACTCAGAGCCGTCACCCCCAGGCTCGCGAACACCACCCACGCCGGCCTCGACTCAGACACTCGCGTCTCCCCCCGCTCCACGCCTCCCCCGCGATCGGGGGGATGATGTTCGATGCCCACATTCGCCGCCAGGGAACCCAACACCGCCTGGCATGCGCCTCAGTGACTGGTCGTCAATGTGGTGCTTCTGCGTGCGCGTCGCCCCTGACGCACGCTCGGCACGGGCGCATCACCCGGAAGAGGGTTATTCGCTCGGCGCGTCGAGCTGGACACTCTCGGTGATGTAGGTTCACGCAAAACGGCCCCCGTCGATGGTTCGCACCCATCGGCGAGGGCCTGAACCACTAGTGGAATAAGAGTCCACCGTGATCTACCGGCACTTTAGCTCGCCCTCGCGCGCCTTCACCCAGCTCTCGCACGAGCTCATCCGGCATCCCCGGCTCAGCTCCAACGCCGTGCGGCTCCTGACCTGGCAGCTTTCCCTCCCCAAAGGCGCCCGCGAATCCCTGTCGCGAACCGCCGAACGTGCCCGGATCGGGGCATGTGCCTTCGGGCGCGCGAAGCGACAACTGATGGAGGAGGGGTTCGTCCACGAGCGGCGGGTGCAGAACGCCAGCGGCCACTGGATCACGAAACAGCTCGTCTCCAGCACGCCGTTGACCCCCGCGCAGGCCGCGAAGTTCCTCGGCCGGACACCACTGCCCGGCTGCGGCGAACACGTGTCGCCGCAGGTCGCACCGAGTCCCGGAGATCCGGCCGTCGGTGATCCGAAGGCCGGTGAACCGGCGGTCGGTTCACCGACGCCCCCGTCAACCGACGGTCATCCAAAGAAAGACCTGGGGGGAAACACCTCCAACCTTCCGGGTGCGGGGGCGGGCGGAGCAGGTGGGGCAGGTGGGGCAGGTGGGGCAGGAGAGTTGGACGGGTTGGACGGCTCAGACAGGGCGAGCGAGGCGGGTGAGGCCGACGGGGCGGGTGAACCCGCCGTGACAGGTGAACCCGCCGTGACACCCGACAGCACCCGCCTCGAAGACGCCCGCGCCCTCGTCGGCGTACTCCACCTCCTCTCTCCCTCCCTCCGGCACATTCCGCCCGGCATGCGCAACGAACTCGCCCGCCTCGCCGCCCGCTGGCTCGACGCCGGGTACGCCCCCGCCGACGTCCACACACACGTCCTGCGCTGTCTGCCGGGCGCCGGGACGCCCGTACACCGGCCCGGGGGTCTGGTGAGGTACCTGCTGAGGGACGTACCGCCCCGGGATCCGATGCCGGAGACCGAATCCGCGCCCGAGTCCGCGCCCGCATCCGTGTCGGCGCCCGTCGGGCAACGGCTGTCGGCTCGGCTGGAGGGAGCGCGGGAGTGCGCGGGAGACGGGCACACCCAGCCGATGCTCTTCCGGGGTGAGGAAGGGCAGACCCTGTGCGGCGAGTGCAGGCGGAACCAACTCCTCCCTGCACTGGCTGGGTAACAGACAGGCCCCGCAAGCTTCCTGAGGACGCTCGCCGAGCAGAATCCGGTCGCCGAGCGGACTCAGGTCGCCGGCGACAGCGGAGCCAGCGGCCTCGCGGGGCCGGCCACGGGGGGAGAGATCATGAGGACTTCGGTCAGTCGGAGGACGGGGCGGGCGCACACGGAGGCCAGGGCGGTCAGGGGCTGGAAGCCGTATGCCGTCGGGGCCGTCGTCGTCGCCGCGTTGCTGACGTCGACGGCGTGCCAGGGGGCGGGCAACGGTTCGGGGCAGGGCAAGGGCCCGGGGTCCGGTACGGGAACGGCACGGCCGAGCGCGACCGGCCCGTCGGCACCGGGCGGCACGCCGTCGGCGAAGCCGACCGACGGCGGAGCCTCGCCGAGTGCCGGTACGCCGACCGAGACGTCGCCGGCGAAGCCGGGCGCGACGACGGGCGGCAGCGGGAAGGGGAAGGGGAAGGGTGGCAGCGGGAACGACGGCGGGGCCTCCACCATCCCCACCTGCACCCAGGAACAGCTCGCCGTCTCCTCCGAACTGGAGCCCCCGGACAGCAAGGAGCACCGCCACCTGCTCCTCACCGTCCAGAACGTCAGCGACAAGCAGTGCAACCTCTACCGCTACCCCCACGTCCGCCTCGGCGCCGACTCCCAGGCCGACACCCCGGTCATCAAGGACACCGACCCCGACCCCGGCAAGCCCGTCACCCTCGCCCCCGGCCGCGAGGGCTACGCCGCCCTCCTCGTCTCCGGCGGCCACCGCGACGAGTACGAGGCCCGGAGCCTCTCCCTCACCCTCCAGGGCCCCCAGCCCGGCACCCGCGTCGGCTCCCCCGTCGACGTCCCCCTCCCCGTCGCCAAGCTCCACGCCGACGACGGCCAGCTCGTCACCTACTGGACCACCGCCTCCGGCTTCGCCCTCCGCGCCATCACGTCGAGGTGACCACGTAACCGCGCATCCGCCAATGGATCATGAGGTGAGCCCGACGGGCCCGCAGGCCGCAAGCCCGCAGCCCGCAGCCCGCAGCCCGCAGCCCGCAGCCCGCAGCCCGCAGCCCGCAGCCCGCAGCCAACGTTCAGCGGTAGATGAGGAGTTCCTGTTCGGTGGCGCCGGTGAGGTGGTAGCGGGTGCGGGTGAGGGGGCGGCCGGAGTAGATGCGGATGAGGGTGGCGGCGTCGCCGTGGAAGTGGGCGGTGGGGCGGCCGCGTATGTGGGTGCCGAGAGCCACCTTGGCGACAGGGCCGGAAACGGCACCGCGGGCCGCCCCGGCGGCGGGACCGGAAGCCGAGCCGGGGGCCGCCCCGAAGCCAGGGCCGGAAGCGGAGCCGGGGGGCACCTCGGTGGCAGGGGCGGTGAGGGTGGCGAGGAGGTGGGGGGTGTCGCGGCGGCGGGTGGTGGGGGCCAGGAGGGAGAGGGCGAGGGGGAGGGAGGGGCCGGAGTAGGCGCCGGGTTCGGAGAAGGCTTCGCGGATGTCGCCGGCGTGGACCCATTCGCCGAGGGCGACGGCGTCGAGGCGGTCGTCGTCGCGTCGGGCGATGACGGGGCCGGCTTCGGTGAGGCCGCGTTCGAGTTCGTCGAGGATGCGGGGGACGGGCCAGTGGTCGCGTTCGGCGACGTCGCGGGCGTTGGCCTCCGGGAGGAAGACGCCTTCTTCGAGGCGGTCCTCGACGATGCGGACGAGGGCGGCCGCGCAGTGGGCGAGGACTTGGCGGGCGGTCCAGCCGGGGCAGGCGGTGCGGAGGGCGTACGACTCCTCCGGGGTGCGCCGGAGGAGGGGCATGAGGAGGTCCCGTTCGGTCGTGAGGAGCCGGTCGGGGAGCCAGGGGTCACGTACGTCCTGGGGGCAGTCGGTACACATGCGTCCTCAGTAGCGGTAGTGGTCGGGCTTGTACGGGCCGTCGACCGGGACGCCGATGTACGAAGCCTGCTCGGGGCGGAGGGTCGTGAGGCGGACGCCGAGGGCGTCGAGGTGGAGGCGGGCGACCTTCTCGTCCAGGTGCTTCGGCAGCGTGTACACGCCCACCGGGTACTGCTCCGGCTTCGTGAAGAGTTCGATCTGGGCGAGGGTCTGGTCGGCGAAGGAGTTCGACATGACGAAGGAGGGGTGGCCGGTGGCGTTGCCGAGGTTGAGGAGGCGGCCTTCCGAGAGGACGATGACGACCTTGCCGTCGTCGAACGTCCAGGTGTGGACCTGCGGCTTGACCTCGTCCTTCACGATGCCGGGGATCTGCGCGAGGCCGGCCATGTCGATCTCGTTGTCGAAGTGGCCGATGTTGCCGACGATGGCCTGGTGCTTCATGCGGGCGATGTCGGACGCCATGATGATGTCCTTGTTGCCGGTCGTGGTGATGAAGATGTCGGCCGTCTCCACCACGTCGTCGAGGGTCGCGACCTGGTAGCCGTCCATCGCGGCCTGGAGGGCGCAGATGGGGTCGATCTCGGTGACGACGACACGGGCGCCCTGGCCGCGCAGCGACTCCGCCGATCCCTTGCCGACGTCGCCGTAGCCGCAGACGACGGCGGTCTTGCCGCCGATGAGGACGTCGGTGGCGCGGTTGATGCCGTCGATGAGGGAGTGGCGGCAGCCGTACTTGTTGTCGAACTTCGACTTCGTCACGGCGTCGTTCACGTTGATCGCCGGGAAGAGGAGCGCGCCTTCGCGGTGCATCTCGTAGAGGCGGTGGACGCCCGTCGTGGTCTCCTCGGTGACGCCGCGGATCGAGGCGGCGATCGTGGTCCAGTCGAGGGTGGTGCCGCGGAGCAGCTCCAGGATGACCCGGAACTCGTCGTTGTCGGCGGTGGAGGGGTCGGGGACGGCGCCGGCCTTCTGGTACTCGACGCCCTTGTGGACGAGGAGGGTGGCGTCACCACCGTCGTCGAGGATCATGTTCGGGCCGTCGGCGCCGGGCCAGGTGAGGGCCTGCTCGGTGCACCACCAGTACTCCTCCAGGGTCTCGCCCTTCCAGGCGAAGACGGGGATGCCGGCGGCGGCGATCGCGGCGGCGGCGTGGTCCTGGGTCGAGTAGATGTTGCAGGACACCCAGCGGACCCGGGCGCCGAGGGCGACGAGGGTCTCGATGAGGACGGCGGTCTGCACGGTCATGTGCAGGGAGCCGGTGATGCGGGCGCCGGCGAGGGGCTGCGCGGCGGCGTACTCGCGGCGGATCGACATCAGGCCGGGCATCTCGTGCTCGGCGAGGGTGATCTCCTTGCGGCCGAAGGCGGCGAGGGAGATGTCCGCGACCTTGAAGTCGGTGAAGTCGGTGGAGCCGGTGGAGCCGGTAGTGGCGGTGGAGCCGGTGGTGGCGGTGGAGCCGGTGGTGACGTCAGACATGGACAACGCTCCTTGCGCTGAGGATGGTGCGGTGGATTTCGAGGGCCGCCGTCGACTTGTTGAGGGTGATGTAGTGCAGGCCGGGGGCGCCCTCGTCGAGCAGGCGCAGGCCCATCGCGGTCGCGTGCTCGACGCCGATGCGGTACGCGGTGGCCGGGTCGTCCTTGGCCGCTTCGAGGCGGTGGGCGAGGTCCTCGGGGAAGGCGGCGTCGCTGAGTTCGGCGAAGCGCCGGATCTGGCGTACGTCGGTGGCGGGCATGATCTCCGGGATGATCGGGGTGTCGCAGCCGGCGGCGGCGACCCGGTCCCGGAGCCGCAGGTAGTCCTCGGGGTCGAAGAACATCTGCGTGATGGCGTAGTCGGCGCCGGCCCGGCACTTCGCGACGAAGTGCGCGAGGTCGGCGGAGGGGGTCGCGGACCGGGGGTGGCCTTCGGGGAAGGCGGCCACGCCGATCCTGAAGTCGCCCAGGGAGCGGACGAGCGCGACGAGTTCGTGCGCGTACGTGAAGCCGTCGGGGTGCGGTGTCCAGGGTCCGCGCGGGTCGCCCGGGGGGTCGCCGCGCAGGACGAGGACGTCGCGGACGCCGGCGTCCGCGTAGGCGCCGATGATGGCGCGGAGTTCGGCGACGGAGTGGCCGACGGCGGTGAGGTGGGCGACGGGGCGGAGGGTGGTCTCGGTGACGATCCGCTGGGTGACGTCGATGGTGCGGTCGCGGGACGAGCCGCCGGCGCCGTACGTCACGGAGACGAAGTCCGGCCGGAGCGCCTCGACGCGGCGGATGGCGTCCCAGAGTGCCTGTTCGCCACGGTCGGTCTTCGGCGGGAAGAACTCGAAGGAGAAGGTGGGGTCGGCGGGGTTGCCGGCACCGGTGGGGTCGGCGGGGTTGCCGGCACCGGTGAGGTCGGCGGGGTTGCCGGCACCGGTGGGGTCGGCGGGGTTGCCGGCACCGGTGGGGTCGGCGGGGCCGGCCAGGCCGGTCGGGTGCGTGAGGCCGGCCGGGCCCGCCGGGTACGTGGGGTGTACGGGGTTCACAGGCGTCTGCCTCCCGCGTTGAAGTAGCTCGCCTCGGGGTGGTGGACGACGATCGCGTCCGTCGACTGCTCGGGGTGGAGCTGGTACTCCTCCGAGAGGGTGACGCCGATGCGTTCGGGGCGGAGGAGTGCGGCGATCTTCGCGCGGTCCTCCAGGTCGGGGCAGGCGGGGTAGCCGAGGGAGTAGCGGCAGCCCTGGTACTCGGTGCGGAGCATGCCGTCGAGGGAGGCGGGCTCGGAGGCGCCGGCGATGCCCCAGTCGGCGCGGACGCGGGCGTGCCAGTACTCGGCGAGGGCTTCGGCGAGTTGGACGGAGAGGCCGTGGAGTTCGAGGTAGTCGCGGTAGGCGTCGGCGGCGAAGAGGCGGGCGGTCTCCTCGCCGATGCGGGAGCCGACGGTGACGATCTGGAGGGCGACGGCGTCGACCTCTCCGGAGTCCTCGGCGCGGTGGAAGTCGGCCAGGCAGAGGCGGCGGCCCCGCTGTTGGCGGGGGAAGGAGAAGCGGGTGCGCTCGCCTCCGTCCTCGTCGAGGACGATGAGGTCGTCGCCCTTGGAGACGCAGGGGAACCAGCCGTGGACGACGGCCGCTTCGACGAGGCCCTCGCGTTCGACGCGGTCGAGCAGGGCGCGGAGGCGCGGTCGGCCCTCGGTATCGATGGTCGCGGCGTCCTTGAGGCCCCACTGGCCCTTGAAGAGGGCGGTCTCGTCGAGCCAGGGGGCGTACGCGGCGAGGGGGATGTCCTTGACGACCCGGGTCCCGAGGAAGGGGGGTTCGGGTACGGGGTTGTCGGCGGCGACGTCGGAGCGCCCGGCCGGTTCGGGCTCGCGGACCTCGGTCGCCGGGGTGTCGCGGCGGGGTACGCGGCGCTGTTTGAGGGGCGGGAGCGCGGCGCCGGGGACGCCTCGTTTGACGCCCATGAGGGCGTCCATGAGGCGCAGGCCCTCGAAGGCGTCGCGGGCGTAGCGGACCTCGCCCTGGTAGATCTCGTGGAGGTCCTGCTCCACGTATGCCCTGGTCAGGGCGGCGCCGCCGAGGATGACGGGGTACGTGGCGGCCAGTCCGCGGCCGTTCAGTTCCTCCAGGTTCTCCTTCATGATCACGGTGGACTTCACGAGGAGGCCGGACATGCCGATGACGTCGGCGGAGTACTCCTCGGCGGCTTCCAGGATCGCGGAGACGGGCTGCTTGATGCCGATGTTGACGACGTTGTAGCCGTTGTTGGAGAGGATGATGTCGACGAGGTTCTTGCCGATGTCGTGGACGTCGCCGCGGACGGTGGCGAGGACGATCGTGCCCTTGCCCTCCGCGTCGGACTTCTCCATGTGGGGTTCGAGGTGGGCCACGGCCGTCTTCATGACCTCGGCGGACTGGAGCACGAACGGCAGCTGCATCTGGCCGGAGCCGAACAGCTCGCCGACCACCTTCATGCCGTCGAGGAGGATGTCGTTGACGATCTCCAGGGCGGGGCGGAGGGCGAGCGCGGAGTCCAGGTCGGCTTCGAGGCCGTTCTTCTCGCCGTCGACGATGCGGCGCTTGAGGCGCTCGTCGAGGGGCAGGGCGAGGAGCTCCTCGGCCTTGCCGGCCCTGAGGGACGTGGCCGTGGCGCCCTCGAAGATCTCCAGGAAGCGCTGGAGCGGGTCGTAGCCGTCGGCGCGCCGGTCGTGGATGAGGTCGAGGGCGACCTGGACCTGCTCGGGTTCGAGTCGGGCGATCGGCAGGATCTTCGAGGCGTGCACGATCGCCGAGTCGAGGCCGGCCTTGACGCACTCGTCGAGGAAGACGGAGTTCAGGACGATGCGGGCGGCCGGATTGAGGCCGAAGGAGATGTTGGACAGGCCCAGGGTCGTCTGGACGTCGGGGTGGCGGCGCTTCAGCTCGCGGATGGCCTCGATCGTCGCGATGCCGTCCTTGCGGGACTCCTCCTGGCCGGTGCAGATCGTGAAGGTGAGCGTGTCGATCAGGATGTCCGACTCGCGGATCCCCCAGTTGCCGGTGAGGTCGCCGATGAGCCGCTCGGCGACGGCGACCTTGTGCTCGGCCGTGCGGGCCTGGCCCCGCTCGTCGATGGTCAGCGCCATCAGGGCCGCGCCGTGCTCCTGGGCGAGGGCGGTGACCTGGGCGAAGCGGGAGTCGGGGCCGTCGCCGTCCTCGTAGTTGACGGAGTTGATGACGGCGCGGCCGCCGAGCTTCTCCAGGCCGGCGCGCAGGACGTCGACCTCGGTGGAGTCGAGGACGAGGGGGAGGGTGGAGGCGGTCGCGAAGCGGCCGGCGAGTTCCGCCATGTCGGCGGTGCCGTCGCGGCCGACGTAGTCGACGCACAGGTCGAGCATGTGCGCGCCTTCGCGGATCTGGTCGCGGGCCATCTCGACGCAGTCGTCCCAGCGGCCTTCGAGCATGGCCTCGCGGAACTTCTTGGAGCCGTTCGCGTTGGTGCGCTCGCCGATCGCCATGTACGAGGTGTCCTGGCGGAACGGCACGTGGCTGTAGAGGGAGGAGGCGCCGGGTTCGGGCGCGGGTCGGCGGTCGAGGACCGCGGCGCCCCGCACCCGCTCCACGATCTCCCGCAGGTGCTCCGGGGTCGTACCGCAGCAGCCGCCGACCAGGGCGGGCCCGTGGTCGCGTACGAACGCCTCCTGGGCGTCGGCGAGTTCGGTCGGCGACAGGGGGTAGTGGGCGCCGTCGGAGGTGAGGACGGGCAGGCCGGCGTTCGGCATGACGGAGATCGGGACGCGGGCGTGCCGGGACAGGTACCGCAGGTGCTCGGCCATCTCGGCGGGGCCCGTGGCGCAGTTGAGGCCGATCATGTCGATGCCGAGCGGTTCCAGGGCGGTGAGCGCGGCGCCGATCTCGGAGCCGAGGAGCATGGTGCCGGTGGTCTCGACGGTGACCTGGACGATGACGGGCAGGTCGACGCCGACCCAGTCGAGGGCGCGGCGGGCGCCGATGACGGCGGCCTTGGTCTGGAGCAGGTCCTGCGAGGTCTCGATGAGGAGGGCGTCGGCGCCGCCGCGGATCAGGCCTTCCGCGTTCTGCCGGAAGGCGTCGCGGAGGGGTTCGTACGTGACGTGGCCGAGGGTGGGGAGTTTGGTGCCGGGGCCCATGGAGCCGAGGACCCAGCGGGGGCGGCCGTCGGCGGCCGTGTGGGCGTCGGCGGTGGTGCGGGCGATCCGGGCGCCGGCCTCGGAGAGCTCGTACACCTGGTTCTCGATGCCGTACTCGGCGAGAGCCGCCAGGTTGGCCCCGAAGGTGTTGGTCTCGACGCAGTCGACGCCGACGGAGAAGTAGGCGTCGTGGACGGAGGCGACGATGTCGGGGCGGGTGAGGTTGAGGATCTCGTTGCAGCCCTCCAGGTTCCGGAAGTCGTCGAGGCTCGGGTCGGCGGCCTGGAGCATGGTGCCCATGGCGCCGTCGGCGACGACGACCCGGGTGGCGAGCTCCTCCCTGAGGGAGCGGCGGGCGGCGCTCATGACAGCCCCCTCAGGTGGGTGACGAGGGTGGCCGTGCAGCCGACGCCGTACGTCGTCCTGATCCGGTCGAGGAGGGAGTCCCGGTGCAGCCGGTACTCCTGCGTCCCGACGTAGTCGAGGACGGTCGCGGCGACCGCGCAGCCCAGCTGGGCCGCGCACCGCTCCGGGACGCCCCACAGCGTGCCGGCGAGGAACCCGGACCGGAAGGCGTCGCCGACGCCGGTCGGGTCGACGACGGCGGGGACCTCCACCGCCGGCACGGCGAGGGTGGGGCGGGCCTCGCCGCGGATGCGGACGCCCGCCTCGCCGTGGGTGGTGACCCAGGTGGTGACCCGGCGCAGGACGTCGGCCTCCGTCCAGCCGGACTTCTCCAGGAGGAGGGCCGTCTCGTACTCGTTGGTGAAGAGGAACCGCGCCCCGTCCACCAGTTCCCGCACCTCTCCCCCGTCGAGCCGTGCCAGCTGCTGGGACGGGTCGGCGGCGAAGGGGATGCCCAGGTCACGGCAGGTGCGGGTGTGCCGGAGCATGGCCTGGGGGTCGTCCGGGGAGACCAGGACCAGTTCCAGGCGGCCGGTGCGCGCGACGACCTCCCGCAGGTCGATCTCGCGCGCCTCGGCCATCGCCCCCGCGTAGAAGGTGGCGATCTGGTTCTGGGCCCGGTCGGTGGTACAGACGAAGCGGGCGGTGTGGAGCGACTCGCTGACGCGCACCGAGTCGGTGTCCACGCCGTGGTCCTTCAGCCAGACGCGGTAGGGCTCGAAGTCGGCGCCGACCGCGCCCACGAGGGCGGGGCGCAGGCCGAGGACGCCGAGGCCGAAGGCGATGTTCGCTGCCACTCCGCCGCGCCTGACCTCCAGGTTGTCGGCGAGGAACGACAGGGAGACCCGGTCGAGCCGGTCGGCGAGGAGCTGCTCGCTGAACCAGCCGGGGAAGGTCATCAGATGGTCGGTCGCGATGGATCCCGTGACAGCGATACGCATGGGTCAGACCCCCGCTGCCTTCTCCAGGGCCTCCACGCGGTCCGTGCGCTCCCAGGTGAACTCGGGGAGTTCGCGGCCGAAGTGGCCGTAGGCCGCCGTCGCCGCGTAGATGGGCCGCTTGAGGTCCAGGTCGCGGATGATCGCGGCGGGACGCAGGTCGAAGACGGCGCTGACGGCTTCCTGGATGCGTTCGTCCGGGAGGGTGCCGGTGCCGAAGGTCTCGACGAAGAGGCCGACGGGCTCGGCCTTGCCGATGGCGTAGGCGACCTGGACCTCGCAGCGGCGGGCGAGGCCGGCCGCGACGACGTTCTTCGCGACCCAGCGCATGGCGTAGGCGGCCGAGCGGTCCACCTTCGACGGGTCCTTGCCGGAGAAGGCGCCGCCGCCGTGCCGGGCCATCCCGCCGTACGTGTCGATGATGATCTTCCGGCCGGTGAGTCCGGCGTCGCCCATCGGGCCGCCGACCTCGAAGCGGCCGGTGGGGTTGACCAGGAGCCGGTAGCCGTCGGACTCCAGGCTGACGCCCTCCTCGACGAGCTCCTTGAGGACGTGCTCGACGACGTACTCGCGGACGTCCGGGGTGAGCAGGCCCTCGACGGAGATGTCGGCGGCGTGCTGCGAGGAGACGACGACCGTGTCGAGGCGGACCGGGCGGTCGCCGTCGTACTCGATGGTGACCTGCGTCTTGCCGTCGGGGCGCAGGTACGGCACGGTGCCGTCCTTGCGGACCTCGGTGAGGCGGCGGGACAGCCGGTGGGCCAGGGCGATCGGCAGCGGCATCAGCTCGGCCGTGTCGTCGCAGGCGTAGCCGAACATCAGGCCCTGGTCGCCGGCGCCCTGCGCGTCGAGCGCGTCGCCCGCGCCCTCGACGCGGGACTCGTACGCCGTGTCGACGCCCTGGGCGATGTCCGGCGACTGGGCGCCGATGGACACCGAGACGCCGCAGGAGGCGCCGTCGAAGCCCTTCGCGGAGGAGTCGTAGCCGATGTCGAGGACGGCCTCGCGCACCAGCTTCGCGATCGGCGCGTACGCCGTCGTGGTGACCTCGCCGGCGATGTGGACGAGGCCCGTGGTGATCAGGGTCTCGACCGCCACGCGCGAGGAGGGGTCCTCGGCGAGCAGGGCGTCGAGGATGGTGTCGCTGATCCGGTCGGCGATCTTGTCGGGGTGGCCCTCGGTCACGGACTCCGAGGTGAAGAGGCGGCGGCTCATGCCTGGACCTCCACCGGGGCCTTGAAGAAGTGCTGCTCGATGGCACCGAGGGTGCGGATGGAGTCGACCTCCAGGGTCTCCATCTGGATGGCGGTGCCGCTCTCCTGCTCCAGGAGGAAGACGAACTCGACGAAGGACAGCGAGTCGATGAGCCGGTTCTCGATCAGGTCGAGGTCGGACGCGATGTCGTCGCGCTCGGGGTGACGCTCCAGGATCCAGTTCTTCACCGTCTGCAGGCCGTCGGCCATGGTTGCTCTCCTTTAGCTGCTGCTGGATACGGAAGGGGTGAGGGGCGCGGGCGGGGGTGTCGCGGCGACGATCGGGGCGGCCACCGCGACCGCGTAGTCCACGTCGTGGCTGATGGACACGGTGATCTCGGTGATGCCGGACGCGGCGGCCATCTCGGCGGCCGCCCGGTGGAGCTCCACGAGCGGCCAGCCGCCCTCGGAGCGCCGCACGACGATGTCCGGCCAGGGCAGGAACCTGCCTCGGACGCGCAGGGTCTTGAAGGCCGCCTCCTTGGCCGCGATCCGCCCGCACAGGCTCAGGACGTCGAGACCGGAGGACGTACGGCAGTCGGCGAGCTCGCCGGGGGTGAGCATCCGCTCGAAGAACCGCTCCCCGTACTGGGCGAGGAGCCTGCGGACACGGTTGACGGACACGATGTCCATGCCGAGGTTCGCCCACCCCAGGCCGCCCGCCGGCGGGGCGGCGGGACGGGCCGGCACGTCAGATCACCGGCCCGGCCGTGCCACTCGCATCGGCCCGCGTGCGGGCGTTCGCGTCGAGCACCGCCTGGGTGGCGGACTCCCAGCTGCCGTGGCGCCGGGTGAGTGCGGACAGCCATCGCTCCAGGCCGAAGGCGACGCAGCTGGTGAAGGCGGGGCCGCCGGTCGATTCCAGGGTGATGCCGCAGCGGTCGCCGAAGAAGTTCCGGTGCGTGTTGACCGAGGCGATGGCCAGGTCCTCGTACAGGAACTCGTACTTGACCGGGGTGAGGCGCTGGAGGACCGCCTTGGAGCCGCCCTTGTCGAAGAAGGGGTCGCAGGCGGCCTCCTTGCGCAGCGGCAGGTCGAGGGCGTCGGCGAAGGCGTGGATGCGGGCGGTGAAGTCCGCGAGGTGCGCCTCGGCGTGGTCGCGGGCGCCGATGGCGACGATCTCGCGCATGCGGAAGCCGAGTTGGCGCCGCATGCCCTCGTAGTGGGTCTCCTTGCGGAAGCACCAGGAGCAGATCGTGACGAGGGTGTCGTCGGCGACCCGTCGGCCCTGGTGGTCGAGGTAGACGGCGTAGCAGGACGCCGAGGGCAGTCCGAGCGCGGCCGGTTCGAGGGCGTCGCTCGGGAAGCAGCCGGTGTCCGGGGAGAAGGGCGTGGTCGCGCGGCGCTCCAGGTCGAGCGGGGCGGCGACGACGGCCTGGTGGGGGAAGTTGTCGTAGTAGTCGAGGCGGGCCAGGTCGGCGGCGGGGAGCAGCGGGGGCATGGTCATCGGGCGGGCGCCCGCGGTCACGCCCCAGCGTTCGAAGGTGTCGTCGAGGAGCCGCAGCAGGCGGGTCCCCTCGGGGCCGAGCGAGGGCAGGCCCCTCGCCTGCCCCCGGGCTTCCCCGACGGTCGCGGGGGTCGTCACGGTCATGGTCTCTGCACCTCTCGGGTGGGAGGTCTCGGGCCGGGCGGACCGGGCGGGTCAGACGACGGGCAGGGTGTCGTCGGAGAAGATCCCGGTCTTCAGGAAGAAGGCGAGCGGCTTGCGGATGGCCTTGCGCTCGTGCGGGCGGCGGGCCGGGTCGGCGACGAGCGCGTTGCGCAGGGCGAGCGGGTCGGCGATGCCGGCGTCGCGGTAGACGTGCGGGTTGTAGAGGGAGTTGACGCTGTAGACGACGTACCGCTTGAGGTAGGCCTCCACCTCGCGGACCCGTTCGGCGCTGACCGCCTGGCACATCCGGGTGTGGAGGAGGGAGACCAGCTCGCGGCCGAAGGCGATGTGGCGGGACTCGTCCTGGTGGTGGATCCGGTTGACCTCGCGGATGGTGTGGCAGAGGGTGTCGTCCTTCGCCATCCGGGAGTTGTAGTGGTCGACGAGCTCCTCGAAGAAGAGGATGCGGGTGAAGACGAGGAAGTTCTCGACCTCGGGCTCCCAGGCCGCGTCGGCGCGCATCGCGGTGGAGCCGTAGATCTTGTTGCCGTAGCGGCGGCAGAACTCCGAGAAGAACCACATGTGTTCGTTCTCCTCGCCGATGAAGTGGTGGAAGAAGTCGGAGGGGACCTCGAAGCCGGGCATGTGGATGCGGCCGACGACCTCGATGAGGAGTTCGCGGATGCCGTGGACGTTGAGGCTGTAGAAGTTGACGGACTCCCACTTCGACAGGCGCTGAAGCGTTTCCTCGCCGAGGGCGTCGTAGTGCTCGGTGCCGTGGACGGTGAGCAGCTCCGGTGTCATCCAGAAACGGTTCTCCTCCAGCGTCTCGGGCCACTGGAAGGTCTGGTACGGGTTGTAGTAGTCCTCGACCGAGCGCTCGCTGAGACGCGCGAGGACCTCCATGAACCGGTCGGTCACGGGAAGGGGGGCGGCGATGCCCATGGTGGACGACTCCTCGCTTGCTGGCGGTGGGGTTACGGGCGGACTTCGTAGACCGCGTTGACCGGGGTCTCGGTCGCGCGCCGCCAGCGGGTGAAGCCGGCCTCCTCCGCGATGGCGCGGAAGGCCTTCTCGCCGGAGTGGTTGCCGAGCGCGTGCGGGCCGCGCTGCGCGACGGCGACGGGCAGGCACATGACGGCGGACAGCGCCATGAACATCCGGGCGGCGGGCGTCTGCGCGTCGATGTCCTGCGGGGAGACGTTCGACTCGACGAGCATCCAGGTGCCGTCCGCGTCCAGGGACTTGTGGACGTGCTGGGCGGCGGCCACCGGGTCGCCCATGTCGTGCAGGGCGTTGAAGAAGCACACCAGGTCGTAGCCGGTGCCCGGGTAGTCGTCGGCGGAGGCGACCTCGAAGACGACCCGGTCGGAGAGCCCGGCCTCCTCGGCGAGCTGGCGGGCGATCGCGATGGCCTCCTCCGAGTAGTCGAAGCCGTGGACCGTGGCCCGCGGGAACGCCTTCGCGATCAGCAGGGTGGTGTGGCCGACGCCGCAGCCGACGTCGGCGACGGTGCCGCCGGCGGCGAGCTTGCCGGTGACCTCGTGCAGGGCGGGCAGCCAGTCCGGGACGAGCTTGTGCTCGTACGTCGGCTGGAAGAAGGAGCCCATGCCGGTGTCGAGGGCCGCGTCGTGCTCGGCCCAGCCGACGCCCTCGCCGGTGCGGTACGCGTCGACGAGCAGGTCCTCGGTGGCGTACAGCGCCTTCAGCGCGGTGAAGAACCCGGCCGCGTAGGTGACGGCCTTCGGGTCGGCGAGCACCTCGACGTGGTCGGCGGGGAGCGTGTACGTGAGGGAGCTCGGGTGCCGCTCCACGTACCCGGCGGAGAGCTGCGCGTGCAGCCACTCCTCGATGTAGCGCGGGTCGGTGGCGGTCTTCGCGGCGAGCTGCTCGGCGGTCAGGGGGCCGTCGGCGGCCAGCGCCCGGTAGAGACCGAGGCGCTCGCCGAGGGCGACGGTCAGGCCGCGGACGGCCGCGCCCGCGTCGGTGATGACCCGCTGGTGGAAGTCGTGGGCGCTCATGCCGCCTCCTCCTGGCCGTGGCCGGGCGTGTCGCAGGTGAACAGGAAGGAGCGGGGGACGCGGGGCAGGCCGCGGGGGGCGACCGGGTAGGGCCAGCGGCCGAAGTCGGCGCCGTCCTCACCCGGCTGCCTGACCTCCCGTACGGCCCAGCCGCAGTCGGCGAGCAGTGCCTCGGGCTCCTCGGTGCCGAAGAGCCAGGGGTTGCCGTCCTCCTCCAGGGCCGTCATGAAGCTCCGGGCGAGCGGGTTGTCCAGGGCGGCCCGGGAGATGACGTCGCCGAGCAGCACGGAGCCGGGCGCGGCGTGCGCGGAGAGCGTCGAGATCAGGGTCCGCACGGCCTGCTCGGGCAGGAAGAACAGCAGGCCCTCGACCACCCACAGGACGGGCTCCTCGCTCTTCCAGCCCGCCTCCTTCAGGGGGCCGGTCCAGTCCTGGGTCAGGTCGACGGGGACGGCGACGCGGCTGCGGCCGGCGGGCCGCGGCTCGTCCTTGAGCATCTCGGCCTTGGCCTCCAGGAGGGCGGGGCGGTCGAGCTCGTAGACGGTGACGCCGTCGGGCCAGGGCAGCCGGTAGAAGCGGGTGTCCATGCCGGCGGCGAGGAAGACGACCTGCCGGATGCCGCGCTCCTCCACCGCCTTCACGACGGCCCGGTCGAGGTAGGTGGTGCGGATGGCGAGGAACGGCACGATGCCGCCGCCGTCGTAGCGCGCGAGCAGTTCGAAGCCGATCTCGTCGGCGACGGTGCGCGCGTAGGGATCGGCGAACAGCCGGTCCTCGCGCTCGGTCTCCAGGGCGCGCGCGGCGGCGGTCCACTGGGCGGTGCGGGATACGGCCTCCACAGGAGGTCCCCCTTCACTCGGTTGACGGAAGATGTACGGACGGCCGTGTTCAGGGGCCCGACGAAGGACGGTTCGTCAGGCGCTCATGGCCGGGACACAGGTCTTGGCCGGTCGCGCGCAGGCGACGGGGTCCTCGGCCGCGGGCATCGACGACAGATGGTCGGCCTCGGAGTCGGCGGGGCGCCGGCGGAAGATGCTGTGCAGGACCATGCTGAACACGGCCGTCCCGTCGGGGGCCACGAGCGTGCACCGCGGCTTGACGGTGCCGGTGGCGCGGTTGAACGGCGACGGGGTGGCGCCGAGGATCTCGACGCGGGCGGTGAGGGTGTCGCCCGGGCGGACGGGCCGCAGGTAGCGGACCTCGTCGATGCCGGGCGAGCCCATGCAGGCGCTGTAGGCGAGCAGTCCGTCGACGTAGCGCCGCATGAACATCGCCTGGGTGTGGAACCCGCTCGCGATCAGACCGCCGAACGGCGAGTGCTCCGCGCGCTCGGGGTCCGTGTGGAAGGGCTGCGGGTCGAAGCGCCTGCCGAACTCCAGCACCTCCTCCGCCGTGACGGTGACGGTGCCCAGCTCGTGGACGTCGCCGGGCCGGAAGTCCTCGAAGTAGCGCATCGCGCTTCCCCCTTGACCTAGGAGTGGTCTTTCCCTGGCGAACTCCAATCTACGAATCGACCATTTATTTTGTCAACCCAAAAGAAGGCTCAGGCGAGGGCTTGTTCGACGTCGCGCCACAGGTCCTCGACGTCCTCGATGCCGACGGACATCCGCACCAGCCCCGCGCCGATCCCCGCGGCCGCCAACTCGCCCTCGCCCAGCTCCCGGTGGGAGGTGGAGGCCGGATGCGTCACGAGGGTCTCCACCCCGCCCAGCGACAGCGCGAGCCTCGCCAGCCGTACGCGCTCGATGAACGCCCGACCCGCCTCCCGCCCCCCGGCGAGCTCGAACGAGAGCAACCCGCCCCCACCCGCCAGGACCTTCCGGGCCGTCGCGTACGACGGGTGGTCCACCCGCCACGGATGGCGGACGGCCGCCACCGCCCCGTGCGCCGCCAGCCGCTCCGCGAGCACCACCGCGTTGGCGCAGTGCTCCCGCATCCGCAGCGGCAGCGTCGGCAGCCCGCGCAGGGTCAGCCACGCCGCGAACGGATCCGCGCAGGAGCCGAGTTCGACCGTGCGCGGCCAGATCCGCTGCCGCAGCGCGTCGTCCGCGAACACGGCGGCGCCGCCCAGGACGTCCGAGTGCCCGGACAGGTACTTGGTGGTCGAGTGCACGACCACGTCGGCGCCCCACTCCAGCGGCCGGCACAGCACCGGCGACGCCAGCGAGTTGTCGACCACGCTCGTCACCCCGAGCGCCCGCGCCGCCGCCAGCAGTCCCGGCAGGTCCGGCACCTGCCCCGTGGGGTTCGCGATGGTCTCCAGGACCAGCAGCCGCGTCGCCGGGTGCACGGCCGCCGCCTCGAACTCCGCCGGGTCGTCGCCCGATATCCGCACCACCTCGATCCCGTACCGCTCGGCCAGGTCCGACAGGACGGCGTGCGTCCCCCCGTACAGGCACCGCTGCGCCACCACCCGGTCACCGGGCCGCAGGAGCGCCAGGAGCACCCCGCTGATCGCCCCCATCCCCGAGGCGAACGCGAGGGCCCCCTCCCCGCCCTCCAGGCCCGCGAGCGTCCGCTCCAGCGCCCGCACGGTCGGATTGCCCCGACGGCCGTACACGTACCGGCCGTCGGGTCCCGCCATCGCCTCGGCGAGCTCGGCCGCGGAGTCGAAGGCGAAGGCCGACGACTGCACGAGCGGCACGGACAGCGGCCAACTTCCCTCCCCAAAAGGCTCGTTGACGACATGAACGGCACGGGTGCTCAGTTCCACGGCATTCCTCTCGGGACCCTGTCGGAGATACGGAAAAGGGGCCGCCCGACGTCCGGGGTCGGACATCGGGCGGCCCCTTCGGGGCGGTTCAGGCGGAGACCTTCTCGCCCTGCGGAGCGGGGGCGGACGCGGCCTCGGCGGCCACCGCCTTGTCGCTCTTCATGACGAGGAGGGTGACGACACCGCCGAAGGCGGCGATGATCGCGGCGCCGATGAAGGCGGCCGAGAAGCCCTCGGTCAGCTTCGGCAGGTCGCCGAGCCGGTCGGCGCCCTGCGACATGGCGACGGCGGTGAGCGCGGCGAGACCGAGCGCGGAGCCCACGTTGTAGGTGGTGTTGACGATGCCGGAGGCGAGACCGGCCTGCTCCTGCGGGGCGCCCGACATCGCGGCGATCATCGCCGGGATGTACGCGAGGGACATGCCGAGCGCGGCGACCAGCGAGGCCGGCAGGACGTCGACCAGGAACGTGCCGGTCGGCGGGACGGCGGCGAGCCAGACCAGGCCGGCGGCGAGGACGAGCAGACCGGCCCCGATGAGCGGCTTCGCCCCGAACCGGCCCATGAGCCGGGCCGTGATGGCCGTCATGAAGATCATGAGGAGCACGGTCATCGGGAGCAGCGCCGCGCCGGACGCGAAGGCGCCGTAGCCCAGGACCTGCTGGAGGTACAGGTTGAGGAAGTACCACATCGGGATCCAGGCCGCGCCGAGCAGCGTCATCGCCAGGTTGGCCGAGCCCAGGCGCGGGACCCGCCAGACGCTGAGCGGCATGAGCGGCTCGCGGACGGACTTCTGGATCACGAAGAAGAGGGCGAGGAGGGCGACGGCACCGACCAGTTCGAGAACGGTGGCGGTGGCGCCCCAGCCGACCTCGGGGGCCCGGACCACGGCGAACACGGCGAGCGCGAGACCCGCGGTGACGGCCACCGCGCCGAGCACGTCGACCGAGCCGCGGCGCGAGCCGACGTCCGGGAGCAGCCGGGTCGCGGCGAGGGTCGCGAGGCCGATCGGGATGTAGATGATGAAGACCCACTGCCACGCCGCCCACTCGGTGAAGACACCGCCGAGGAAGACGCCCGCGGTGCCGCCGGCGGGAGCGGCGGCGCCGTAGAGCGCCATCGCCTTGCCGAGCTCCTTCGGGTCGTGCATGAACAGCATCATCAGCAGCGTCATCGCGGAGGGCGCGATCAGCGCACCGCCGACGCCCTGGACGGCGCGGCCGGCGATCTCGACCCAGGCGGTCTGCGCGGCGGCGGCGAGGACCGAGCCGGCGATCATCACGGCCCAGCCGGTGACGAAGATCTTCCGGGCCCCGACGAGGTCGGAGAGGCGTCCGCCGAGGAGCAGGAGGCCGCCGAAGACGATCACGTACGCGTTGAAGACCCACTGGAGCTCGCCCTGCGTGAAGCCCAGGTCCTTCTGCATCTCGGGGAGCGCGACCCCGATGATCGACGTGTCCATGATGACCATGAACTGGGCTGCTGCGAGCACGACAAGTGCCCACCAGCGCCGGGGATTGACGGTTGACATTGCCCTGACCCTTCGCTCGCATCGACCCCCGACCGGAGCCGGGGCATACCCCTAGGGGGTACCTGTGCGGAGCACCGTAGCATACCCATGGGGGGTATGTAAGGGAGAGAGGGGGGCGGTCGTGACGACGCACCGGAAGCGCCCCCTCCACACCCCCGCCGGGCAGAATGCCCCCATGACCGCAGACCAGGAACCCGCGCTCCTCCGACGCTGGACCGCCACCCTGCTCGCCGCCCGCGCCGGCCGCGAGGGCCCCGACCCCGCCCCGTACGGCCGGAACCTCCTGGCCCGCTGGGCCGAGCCGCAGCGCCGCTACCACACGGTCGACCACCTCCGCGCGGTCCTCGACCGCATCGACGAACTCACCGACCAGGGCGGCGAGGGAGGCGAGCTGGAGCTCGTACGGCTCGCCGCCTGGTTCCACGACGCCGTCTACCGGCCCGACCGCTCCGAGAACGAGGAACGCTCGGCGGCCCTCGCCGAGAAGGCCCTCACCGAGGCCGGACTCACCCCGCACGAGGTCACCGAGGTCGCCCGCCTCGTCCGACTGACGACCAGCCACGACCCCGACACCGGCGACCTCAACGGCGAGACCCTCTGCGACGCCGACCTCGCCGTCCTGGCCACCGACCCCGATACGTACCGGGGGTATGCCGCGGCCGTCCGCGAGGAGTACGCCTTCGTCCCCGACGACGCCTTCCGCGACGGCCGCGCCGCCGTCCTCCGCCAGCTCCTCGCCCTCCCCAGCCTCTTCCGCACCCCGTACGGCGCGGCGGCCTGGGAGGGGAAAGCGCGGGAGAACATGGCCAGGGAGCTCGCGGAACTGACGGACACGTCCGGCAAGAGCTGAACAGACCCCCGAAGAGCCTCACGAGCCCACAGAACGGCGCCGTTCTCGAACACCTCGTCACCCAGCGTGAGGAATGCGGCTCGGGGCCCGCCCGTCTCGCATCCCAAGACATTCCCGTCACCACGGAATGACAGGCACAAATCGAGGGTTGACACATGTCATGCCCTCTCCCTCCGCCGAGCCCACCCCACCCGCCCCGACCACCCCCTCCCTCCTGTCCACCCCACCCGCGACCGCCACCCGCATGCCCCTGGCCGTCTACATCCTCGGGCTCTCCGTCTTCGCGCTCGGCACGAGCGAATTCATGCTGTCCGGACTCCTGCCGCCCCTCGCGGAGGACATGAACGTCTCCATCCCGAGCGCCGGACTCCTCATATCCGCCTTCGCCATCGGCATGGTCGTCGGCGCACCCCTCCTCGCCGTCGCCACCCTCCGGCTCCCCCGCAAGACCACCCTGATCACCCTCATCACCGTCTTCGGCCTCGGCCAGGTCGCGGGCGCCCTCGCCCCGAACTACGCCGTGCTCTTCGCCTCCCGCGTCGTGAGCGCGCTGGCCTGCGCCGGGTTCTGGGCGGTCGGCGCGGCCGTCGCCATCGCGATGGTGCCGGTCGGCGCGCGCGCCCGGGCCATGGCCGTCATGATCGGCGGCCTCTCCATCGCCAACGTCCTCGGCGTCCCCGCCGGCGCCTTCCTCGGCGAGCACCTCGGCTGGCGCTCGGCCTTCTGGGCGGTCGGCGCCGCCTCCGCCATCGCCCTCGTCGGCGTGGTGACCCGCATCCCGCACATCCCGCGGCCCGAGACGAAGCCCCGCGTCAAACGCGAGCTGACGATCTACCGCGACCGCCAGGTGCTCCTCTCGATCGCCGTCACCGCCCTCGCCGCCGGCGGCGTCTTCTGCGCCTTCTCCTACCTCGCCCCGCTCCTCACCGACGTCTCCGGCCTCGACGAGAGCTGGGTCTCCGGCGTCCTCGCGCTCTTCGGCATCGGCGCCGTCGTCGGCACGACGATCGGCGGACGCGTCGCCGACGCCCACCTCTTCGGCGTGATGCTCAGCGGCATCGCCGCCTCCACCGTCTTCCTCGTCGCCCTGGCCCTCTTCGCGTCCAGCCCGGCCGCCACGATCGTGCTGACGTTCCTCCTCGGCGTGTCCACCTTCTACACCGCCCCGGCCCTCAACGCCCGCATGTTCAACGTCGCCGGCGCCGCCCCCACCCTCGCCGGCGCCACCACCACCGCCGCCTTCAACCTCGGCAACACCGGCGGCCCCTGGCTCGGCGGCACCGTCATCGACGCCGGCCTCGGCTTCGCCTCCACCGCCTGGGCCGGCGCCGCCATGACCGCCCTCGGCCTCGCGACGGCCGCCCTCGCGCTCAAGCTCCACAAGTCCCCGTCCCGCGTGGTGGCTTCCGGCACGCCTCTGGAACAGAAGGCCGTATCGTCCCGCTGACATCGCGTACGCACCCACGGGGGGAATCCGTGACCACCAGCAGCAGCACCGCCGTCACCGTCATCGCACGACTCCAGGCCGCGCCGGGCCAGGAGGCCGCCGTCCGCCGCCAGGCCCTCTCGCTCGTCGCCCCGACCCTCGCCGAACCCGGGTGCCTCTCGTACCGCCCGTACGAGGACCCGCTGGAGCCCGGTTCCTGGATCGTCGTCGAGGAGTGGACCGACCGCGCCGCCTTCGACGCCCACCTCCGCAGCCCCCACCTGGCGGCGGCGATGGCCGCCGGACCGCAGCTGCTCAGCGGCCCGCCGCAGGAGACGGTGCTCGTACGGGCCGACTGAAAACCCGCTGCGGAACCGCCCGGGGGTTCCGTACGGTGACACCGTGACGACGCGAATGATCATCCTCAACGGCGCCTCCAGCTCGGGGAAGTCCGGCATCGTGCGGTGCCTGCAGTCCGTGCTGCCCGACCCCTGGATGACGTTCGGATGCGATTCGTTCGTCGACGCCCTGCCCAAGAAGATGTGGTCCTCGGAGGGCGGGATCGTCTTCGGCGACGACGGCGGCGTCACCGTCGGCGAGGACTTCCGGCAGCTGGAGGCCGCCTGGGCGGAAGGCATCGCCACGATGGCCCGGGCCGGCGCCAGGATCGTCATCGACGACGTCTTCCTCGGCGGCGCCGCCTCCCAGCAGCGCTGGCGCACCGTCCTCGGCGACCTCCCCGTCCTCTGGGTCGGCGTCCGCTGCGACCCCGCCACCGCCGCCGGCCGCGAGATCGCCCGCGGCGACCGCACCCCCGGCATGGCCGCCCAGCAGGCCCTCGTCGTCCACGAAGGCGTCACCTACGACCTGGAGATCGACACCACCCACACCGAGGCCCTGACCTGCGCCCACACCATCGCCTCCCACCTGACCTGACCGCACGCACCGAAGGGGCGGCCCGGCACGATGCCGGGCCGCCCCTTGGGTACGTCAGGGCGCGGGCCGTCCCTTCGGTGCGTCAGGCGGTGCGGACGTCCGAGCCGGAGACGGTCGCCTCCGGGAGCGCCTCCGGCACGAAGTCCGCGCCGAAGGAGGGCGCCGGGTACATGAGGTGGGCGAGGCGGGACTGCTCCTGGCGCATGTGCATGAACGATTCCAGGATGTACCCGACCAGGAGCACGAGTACCGCGATGATCATGATGGAGGCGGCCAGGATGGCGGTGGGGAAGCGCGGAACGGTGCCGCTCTCCACGAACTCGGCGATCACCGGGACGCCCAGGGTGAGCGAGACGAGGGCCAGCAGGCCGGCGATGACGGAGTGGAACAGCGAAGGGCGCTGACGGCGGGCGAGACCCAGGATCAGCTTCAGGATGCGCCAGCCGTCGCGGTAGGTGCGGAGCTTGCTGACGCTGCCGGCCGGCCGGTCCTTGAAGTCGACCTCCAGCTCGGCCGTGGGCAGACGCAGGCTGAGGGCGTGCACCGTCATCTCGGTCTCGGTCTCGAACTCCCGCGAGAGGGCGGGGAACGACTTGATGTACCGGCGGGAGAACACCCGGTAGCCGCTCAGCATGTCGCTGACGTCGTTGCCGAACAGCGACCGCACGGCGCCGGTGAGCATCTTGTTGCCGACCGCGTGACCGGCCCGGTAGGCCGTGTCGGTTATCTCGCGGCGGGCGCCGACGACCTGGTCGTAGGGGCCCTCGAAGAGCAGGTCGACCATCTCGCGGGCACGCGTGGCGTCGTAGGTGTCGTCCCCGTCGATGATCAGCAGCGCGTCGGCCTCGACGTCGGCGAAGGCCCGGCGTATCACGTTGCCCTTGCCCTTGCGGGGCTCCTGACGCACGATCGCGCCGGCCTTGAGGGCCTCGGCGAGGGTGTTGTCCGTGGAGGCGTTGTCGTACACGTAGATGACGGCCTCGGGGAGCGACGCGCGCAGGTCGCGGACGACCTTCCCGATCGCCGCCTCCTCGTTGTAGCAGGGAACGACACAGGCGATCACCGGACTCATGCGAAGGTTCCCCCCAGTAACAACGGGCAGCGTGGCCCGTCCGTGAAATTCGTGGGGATGCTACCTCGCGTTTGTGTATTCCGGTCGCACAAGTTTACGTTTCCGCCATGATGCGGTTGACGGCCTGGAGCCGACACGCGCCCGCGTGGGCGCGGAACATCGGGCGTGAGATCGCGGCCTTCGGCGTCGTCGGAGCACTCGCGTTCGTCGTGGAGACCGCGAGCTTCAACCTCCTGATCTTCGGATCCCCGGCCTCCGGCGGCGGGGTCCTCGGGAGCGCGCCGGTCGTCGCATCGGTCGTCGCCACCCTGCTCGCCATGGTCGTGAGCTGGGTCGGCAACCGCTACTGGACCTACCGCGACCGGCGCGGCGCCGTCGACCGGCGCGAACTCACGCTGTTCGTGGGCGTCAACCTGGTGGGCATGGCGGTCACCGCCCTCCCCGTCTACGTCTCCCGCGAACTCCTCGGCCTCGGATCGCCCTTCAGCGACAACGCGGCCCGGCTCGTCGGCTGGGCGGCGGCGACGCTGTTCCGCTTCGTCTCCTACCGCAGCCTCGTGTTCACCCGCCCAGGAGAGGACCCGACCCACGTGCCCGGCAGCATCGAACGGTGGACCGCATCACTCCGCGCCGCCCGGCGGCGCGGCGCGCTCTGGCCGTGGGCCCTCGCCACCTTCGCCGCGGTCTGCGCCTACGCCGTGTCCGTCGTGTTCCACCCCGGATACTTCAGCTCGGACAGCCTCGTCCAGCTCAGGGAGGCGCTGGGCGAGACGCCGATGCACGACTGGCACCCCCCGGTGATGGCCCTCCTGTGGAAGGTCCTGATCGACTCCACGGGCGCCGTATCGGCCATGGCCGCCCTGCAGGCCGCCGTGCTGTGGGCGTCGCTGTGGCTCCTCGCCGTGCTGGTGTGGAAGAGGAGCGGCAGCCGCGGACTCTCCCTCGCGATGCTCGCCGTCGGCCTCGCCCCGCACGTCGTGACCTTCACGGGCGTCGTGTGGAAGGACGTCCACATGGCGTACGTCCTCCTCGCGGCCTGCGCGGTCGCGCTCCTCGCCCGTGAGCTGCCGTCCGGCCGGGCCAGGACCCGCTGGGCCCTCCTCCTCGTGGGCGTGCTGTTCCTCGCGTACGCCGTCCTGGTCCGCAAGAACGCCTTCCCCGCCGTCATACCGGTCTTCGTCCTGCTGGTCCTCGCGCTCTGGCCCGCCCCGGGCCGCCGCCGCTGGCTCGTCGCCACCGGTGTGCTCGTCGCCGTCACCGCCGGCGCCAACACCGCCGTGAACGCCGTCGCCGACCCGCTGCCCTCCCGCCAGTACGCGCAGATCCCGCTGGACGACCTCGTCCACGTGCTCACCCCGGCCCAGGTGCGCACCGCCGCGGACCGGGCCGGCGCCGATCCGGCCTTCCGCGACGGCCTGGCCACCGCCGCCGCCACCTGCCAGTCCAAGAAGATCCCCTCGGACGCCTACTTCCACTGCTACCGGCGCGACATCGCACCGGACCCCCTGTCGCCGCGGAACGTCGACGCCATGGTGGAGATGTGGACCCAGCAGATGCCCCAGCACTGGAAGGGCTACGCCGAGTACCGCCTCCAGCTCTTCGCCAAGCTGCTCTTCCAGAGCAACTACCCCTTCCAGGACGGCACGCGCGCCCGGCCGGCGGACCAGCCCGACGCCATCGTGGACACCCCCTCCAACGAGATGCTGCGGACCACCCTGCGCTCCTACGTGCTCGGCTTCGTCCGCGACCTCCCGTTCCTCTTCCAGGGCTGGTTCTGGCTCGCCCTCTCCCTGGTCCTCGCCCTGCGCCGCCGCTGGACCGGCCCCTACACCCGAGAACTCCGCCTCCTCGGCGCCAGCTCGGTCCTCTACGTCCTCGCCTACCTGCCCACCTCTCCCGAGTCGAACTACCGCTACGTCTACTGGCCCGCGATCGCAGGGACCGTCGCCGTACTCCTGATCGTCTCCGCCCACGTGGCGGGGCGCCGGGCGAAAGCCGCCGAGAGCACAGCGATCGCAACGGTCGGCGGGAGCTCCACGATCGAGACGGCCGACGAGAGCGCCGCGATCCCAACGGTCGGCGGGGGCTCCACGACCTCGGCGGCCGACGCGGGGCAGGCTCCGGACGCCCGTCCCTCCGAGCCGCTGTCCGGACAGCCCGTGTGAGCGGATGACACGCCGAAGGGGCGGCCCTGCATCGTGCCGGGCCGCCCCTTCGGCGTGCTCAGGACGCATGCAGTCCCCTCGGTACGTCAGGACGAGGGCCGCCCCCTCGGTACGTCAGGGCGCGGGGCGGTTCTTCGGCCGGCGCAGGCCCGCGGCCGTGAGGCGGCGGAGCAGCTCCTTCGACCCGACCTCCACGGCGCCGCCCGCCACCGCGTCCGCGTAGCGGTCGGAGGGGATGTCGTAGTGGTCGCGCTCGAAGGCGCGGGGCGGGGCGCCGATGGACGCGGCGAAGGTGTGGAGTTCGTCGAAGGAGGCGTCGCTGACGAGGTGGGACCACATGCGGCCGTGGCCCGGCCAGGTCGGCGGGTCGATGTAGAGGGTCACGTGGCGGCCTCCGTCGCGTCGATCGAGCGGGTCACGCGGCAGGCCTCCGTCGTGCGGCTCACTTCAGGGCCCCCACCGGGGCGACGACCACGCCCTGCTTGCCGCAGACCCAGTGCGGGTCGGGGCCGAGCTCGGGTTCGACGTCGAGGGCGTGCGGGTCGCCGGAGGAGCACACGGGACAGAGGGGCCAGCGTCCGTACTGTTCGAGCAGGGCGTCCTGCACGTCCTGGGCGACGAGTCCGGCGACGTACGTGATGCCCTCGGGCCACTGCTCGACCCACCAGCGGCGGTGGGTCACGGCGTCCTCCACCATCGACACGACCTCGGCGGCGGCCACGTCCCGGGCCACCAGGTCGGCCATTACCAGCGCGCGAGCAGTGTGCAGCGACTGCTCCACGGGGTCGATGTCGTCCATGCACTCATTGTCACCCGGAGTGGGGAAAGGACGAAGGGCCCGTCCGTTTCCGGGACCCGTCCGGGACGGAGGGGGTCTTGTCGCCCCACCGGGCCGAAAGTATCTTTCAGATGTGACCAATGACGTGAAGGAAAGTTTCACCAGCGACGCGCCCGCCTCGCCCCCCGCCCCCGCCGCGCTCGCCGCCAAGGTGCGCACCCTCGCCCCCTCCATGACCCGCTCCATGCAGCGGGTCGCCGAAGCCGTCGCCGGAGACCCGGCCGGCTGCGCCGCCCTCACCGTCACCGGCCTCGCCGAGCTCACCGGCACCAGCGAGGCGACCGTCGTCCGCACCGCCCGCCTCCTCGGCTACCCCGGCTACCGCGACCTGCGGCTCGCCCTCGCCGGCCTCGCCGCCCAGCAGCAGTCGGGCCGCGCGCCCGCCGTCACCGCCGACATCGCCGTCGACGACCCCATCGCCGACGTCGTCGCCAAACTCGCCCACGACGAACAGCAGACCCTCGCCGACACCGCCGCCGGACTCGACACCATCCAGCTCGGCGCCGCCGTCGCCGCCCTCGCCACCGCCCGCCGCGTCGACATCTACGGCGTCGGCGCCTCCGGTCTCGTCGCCCAGGACCTCGCGCAGAAGCTCCTCCGCATCGGCCTCATCGCCCACGCCCACAGCGACCCCCACCTCGCCGTCACCAACGCCGTGCAGCTCCGCTCCGGCGACGTCGCCCTCGCCATCACCCACTCCGGCTCCACCGGCGACGTCATAGAACCCCTCCGCGTCGCCTTCGACCACGGCGCCACCACGGTCGCGATCACCGGCCGCCCGGACGGCCCCGTCACCCAGTACGCCGACCACGTCCTCACCACCTCCACCGCCCGCGAAAGCGAACTGCGCCCCGCGGCCATGTCGTCCCGCACCAGCCAGCTCCTGGTCATCGACTGCCTGTTCACCTGCGTCACCCAGCGCACGTACGAGACGGCGGCCCCCGCCCTCGCCGCCTCGTACGAAGCCCTCGCCCACCGCCACTCACCACGGACCCGCTGACCCTCCCCCGTCCGCCGAGCGTCATACGTCGACGCCAACGCCGCCGACGACGTCCACGCACCGAAAGAGCAGCCCATGTCCGCTTCCACGTACTCCGAACTCCGCGCCCAGCTCGCCACCCTCACCACCGAGGCGTTCCGGCCCGAGCTCGCGGAGATCGACCAGCTCCCGACCCTGGACATCGCCCGCACCATGAACGGCGAGGACCAGACCGTCCCCGCCGCCGTCGCCCGGCAGCTCCCCGCCATCGCCGCCGCGATCGACGCCACCGCCGAACGGATGGCCCGCGGAGGTCGGCTGGTCTACATGGGCGCGGGCACGGCCGGCCGCCTCGGCGTCCTCGACGCCAGCGAGTGCCCGCCCACCTTCAACACCGACCCCGCCCAGGTCGTCGGCCTCATCGCGGGCGGCCCGTCCGCCATGATCAAGGCCGTCGAAGGCGCCGAGGACTCCAAGGAACTCGCCGTCCAGGACCTCACCGACCTCGGCCTCACCGCCGACGACACCGTCGTCGGCATCTCCGCCTCCGGCCGCACCCCGTACGCCATCGGCGCCGTCGAACACGCCCGCACCCTCGGCGCGCTCACCATCGGCCTCTCCTGCAACGCGGACAGCGCCCTCGCCGCCGCCGCCGAACACGGCATCGAGGTCGTCCCCGGCCCCGAACTCCTCACCGGCTCCACCCGCCTCAAGGCCGGCACCGCCCAGAAGCTCGTCCTCAACATGATCTCGACGATCACCATGATCCGGCTCGGCAAGACCTACGGAAACCTCATGGTCGACGTCCGCGCCTCCAACGAGAAGCTCCAGGCCCGCTCCCGGCGGATCGTCGCCCTCGCCACCGGCGCCCCCGACGAACAGATCGAGACGGCCCTCACCGCCGCCGACGGCGAGGTGAAGAACGCCATCCTCATGATCCTCGCCGACATCGACGCCCCGACGGCCGCCCGGCGGCTCACCGACTCCCGCGGCCACCTGCGCGCGGCGCTGCACGCGACCGAGCCGACCGCGTAACCCGCGCATCCATCCCCCCACACAGCAAGGCATCCCCTCACAGCAAGGCCCCCCGCACCATGAGCTCAGACGACAAGAACCGCGCCATCGCCGCCGCGATCCTCCCCCTCGTCGGCGGCGCCGAGAACATCAGCACCGTGGCCCACTGCATGACGCGCCTCCGCCTCGGCCTGCGGGACCGCTCGCTCGTCCAGGACGAAGCCCTCAAGGCCCTGCCGTCCGTGATGGGCGTGGTGGAGGACGACACGTACCAGATCGTCCTCGGCCCCGGCACCGTCGCCCGCGTGACCCCGGAGATCGAGGCCCTGGTGGCGGCGGCACCGCAGCCCACGCACTCGGCGGAGGACCTCGCGGCGCAGGGCGCGGCCCTGAAGGCGGCGCAGAAGGCGAAGAACGCCACCCCCTTCAAGCTCTTCCTCCGCCGGATCGCGAACATCTTCGTCCCGCTGATCCCCGCCCTCATCGGCTGCGGCATCATCGCCGGCCTCAACGGCCTGCTGATCAACCTCGGTTGGCTGCCGGGCGTCACCCCCGCCCTCGCCGCCATCGCCAGCGGCTTCATGGCGCTCATCGCGGTCTTCGTCGGCTACAACACGGCGAAGGAGTTCGGCGGTACGGCGATCCTCGGCGGCGCGGTCGCGGCGATCATCGTCTTCCCCGGCGTCGCCAAGATCGACGCCTTCGGCCAGACGCTCTCCCCCGGCCAGGGCGGCGTCCTCGGCGCGCTCGGCGCGGCCGTCCTCGCGGTGTACGTCGAGAAGTGGTGCCGCCGCTGGGTGCCGGAGTCCCTCGACGTCCTGGTCACCCCGACCCTGACGGTCCTGATCTCCGGCCTGGTCACCATCTTCGGCCTGATGTTCGTGGCCGGCGAGATCTCCCAGGCCATCGGCGACTTCGCCAACTGGCTCCTCGCGAACGCGGGCGCCGGCGCGGGCCTCCTCCTCGGCGGCCTCTTCCTCCCGCTCGTGATGCTCGGCCTCCACCAGGCCCTCATCCCCATCCACACCACCCTCATCGAGCAGCAGGGCTACACCGTCCTCCTCCCCATCCTCGCGATGGCGGGCGCGGGCCAGGTCGGCGCCGCGATGGCCGTCTACCTGAAGCTCCCCCGCAACGGCTCCCTCCGCCGCACCATCAGGTCCGCCCTCCCCGCCGGCTTCCTCGGCGTCGGCGAACCCCTCATCTACGGCGTCTCCCTCCCCCTCGGCCGCCCCTTCGTCACCGCCTGCGTCGGCGGCGCCGCCGGCGGCGCCTTCATCGGCCTCTTCTCCATGCTCGGCACCTCCGTCGGCTCCACCGCCATCGGCCCCTCCGGCTGGGCCCTCTTCCCCCTCCTCAACGGCAACCACGACCTCGGCGAAACGATCGCCATCTACGCGGGCGGCCTGCTGGTCGGCTACCTGGTCGGCTTCGTGGCGACCTACTTCTGGGGCTTCAGCCAGGAGCTCCTGGACGAGTTCAACGTGGAGACGGAGGTCCCGGAGGTGGCAGTCACAGTCGGTTACGGCACCCCCGCACTGGCCCCGACCGCGCCCGCTCCGGAATCGGAATCCGTAAAAATCTGAGACGTGCGCAGAAGGGCCCGGCAGAAAATACCCGCCGGGCCCTTCGCTCGCCCTCAGGTCAGTCAGGCAAGTCTGAAATCACTCTGGATGACACCATACTCTCCGGGCTCCTCCCAGCACGTGAATCGGCAGCCAAGAAGCTCGGCCAGATCGATTCCGAGTTGTTCCGCCAGTCCAGCGGCCACGGTTTTGTCTGTCTGAGTGGAGTCGTCGACGTCTTGAAAGTGGGCAATAGCTCCGCGCAGCTCTATCACGACGTACTTCACACACCTTCCTTGCTCGACTGCCTCCCGGTCACCGTGCTGATGAGTGCGATCGGCATTCATCAGCTGGCCGCAGAGCCCGCAAACGCCTTCTGGTGAGGTATCCATGGCAGGGATCGTACCGGTGCGGATACCCGCTGCCACGCCCCAGAGTTCCCAAGAAGCCCGCCCACAAGGCAGAGGCTCCTGCCGGTGCAGCCGATGGCCGCCCAACAGGAGCCTCTCACAAGGGTCAGAAGTGGCTACCTTCCCGCACCGCGGTACAGGAAGTCGTCGAACTCACCCAGACGTGCGCCACCTGTTCATTCCGCCACTACCGTTTGGCCAGAGGTATTCGAAGGTCGAAGCCGTATCCTCCGCAGAAAGCCTCATTTGACCTTGGCAAGTACCGCAAGGCGGCCTGGTGCCAGTGATCCTCACCAATCCGCCTTCAGGAACAGGACTGGCTCCCCAGAATGGGTCGTTGGGAATCACGGTATCCCCAACCATGGGGGCACCACCGGCCGCTCTGGCCGCCCGATTCTCCGTATGGACCGCCTGGCGCGCCCTTCCCGAACCTATGCTGGCCTCCTCCGGAGTCGTGGCGCCACTTCGCAGGGAATACGCGTCAACTTGATCGCCGTTCGCGTCAAATACTTCCACGTCGGCGAAATGCGTCTTTTCCGTGATCGGGCCACATACTGTCGGCAGGTTGGCATTGTGGACCAAGACCGGAACGCCAGCCGCCAGCACGTAGTACGTGTGGAGGTCGGAGACGGTCAGGTTGTGGACCGTGGCGTCCTGGGCCGTCCAACGCTCGATGGAAGCGATCTGGACGTACGTGCCCGCGCTGGTCTGGAGCCACTCGCCCGACTTCAGGTCGGTGGCCTTCAGCCACTTGCCGACTTCGGGGACCCACATGGGGTGACCGTCGGTCGCGGTGACCTGGGCCGTCTTCGAACCGGACGGGCCGTCCGTGTCGATGGTGACCTTGACCAGGTGCTTGCGGCCCTGGCCCTTGATCTCCGCGGTGACCGTCTCGACGCGGGTCTCGCCCGCCTCCGGGTCGGTCGCGATGACCTTGTCTCCGGCCTTGACCTGCTCGATCGGCTTGGCGGAGCCGTCCGCCATCAGGACCTTGGTGCCCGGCACGAAGCTGTTGCAGCCGCCGCCGCTGGACCCACCGTTGCTGCGCGACGAAGCACCGTTCGAACCACCGGCCTTGGTCGTGCTGACCTTGCCGCCGCCACCGCCGCCGGACTTGCCGCCGCCCTTGCCGGAGCCTGCCGCGGACGAAGCCTTGGGGGCTGCCTTGGCCTGGGCCTGCTTCTGGACGGGGTTGCCGGTTTTCTTGGTTTTCTGGGCGGCTTGGTCGCTGATTTTCTTGGCTTGGTCGGCGGCCTTTTTCTTGGCCGCCTGTGCGGCCTTCTTAGCCCGTTCGATCGCCGCCTTCTTGGCCTTGAGGGCGGCGGCTTCGGCTGCCTTGGCGGCCTTGAGGACGATCTCGGCGGCCTTCTTGGCGGCCTTGAAGGCCTGGATGGCGTCGATCGTGCGGTCGATGGCCCGGAGGACGGACGGGATCTTGCCGATCTTGCCCCACGGGATGGCGTCGATGATGAGGCTGCCGCACGACCACATGTCGCCGCCGAAGCAGGCCATGGCGTCGTTGATGCCGATGAAGTCCTTGAGAGTCTCCCAGGCGATCGAGAGGATCACGGAGCTCAGGGACTTGCCCATGGTGGCCTGGGCCTGGGCGACTTCGGCGGCGCTGAGGCCGGCGCCGGCGAGGGCGGCGGCCTTCTCCGAGGCGGTGAGGGAGATGGCCAGACCGGTCGGGTCCGAGTGGGTGACCGGGTTGTTGTGGGCGTAGGCGTAGCCGTTGGACTGTTGGGGGTCGGTGAGGTCGACGATCGGGTCGGCGGACAGGAAGCGTCCGACGACGGGGTCGTAGAGACGGGCGCCGAGGGGGGTGAAGCCGGAGGCCTCGTCGTTGGTCGCTCCGAGGAATCCCTTGTGAGTCTGCATGCCGATGCTGGTGGTCGCCGCGGCGCGCTGGTTGCCGAAGGGATCCTGCTTGCGGATGCGGACCGATTGGTCACCGTTGAGCTCGACCTCGGCGTAGGGGGTGCCCTGATGGTCCATCGTGATGGCAACCAGCCAGGAGGCAGCCGAGCCGTAAGCGAAGCGCATGACCGCGCCGCCCGGAGCGGAGTACGTGCGCTGGGTGTTGATCAGCGCACCGCCCTTCTGGACCGTTACCTCGGCCTCGCCCAGGTGCAGGGTGGCCTGCTTGCCCTTGATGGTGAGGAGTCGGCTGCCGCCGGGGCCGTAGATGTGACGGGTGTCGTTCTGCGGAGCCCATTGCTGAGCCGCGGCGGTGCCGTTGCAGGTCGCCAGCACGATCGCTGTACCACTCGCGGTGGCCGCGTCCTTGACCGCGACGCACAGGCCCGACACGACGTGTGTCAGCTGCCCTGCGGCGTTCCGCTTCAGCTGCTGCGCCGCGGTGCCGGAGCAAGGTTGGATCTGCACCGCAGAACCCACCGCGTTCGCCGCCGGCTGGAGACACCAGGTGTCGTACACCGCCAGCGAGCCCAGGTTCGGGTCGACCTGATTCGGTCCGGGGGTGAAACGAAGCTTCTGCGCCGCCGTGTCGTTGCAGCCGTACAACTGGAGCGGCTGGCCTGCGGCCGCCAAGCCTGACTTGAGGTCGAGACACTTGTCCGCGAGCCCCAGATACGGGGTCTTGCCTCCGGTGCCCTGGCCGGTGATGCGGTCGATCTGGCCGTCGTACGTCCAGGTCAGCGACTGGCTGTCGCCGGTCATGGGGTCGGTGATGGTCTTGGTCTCACCAGTGAGCTCGTAGAGACGCTCGGTCTCGGCCTTCACCGCCGCGCCCGCAGGCGTCCTGTACGCCTTCGACACCTTGGTCAGGGTGTGCGGCTGGGAGCCGTCCGCCTTGCCGTAGGTGTAGGAGGTGACTGCGTCCTTCGTGGTGTCGCCGGTGAAGTCCTTCTCGGTCAGCTTCTTGCGGTTGCCGAGGAGGTCGTACTCGTACTCCTGCCAGTAGCCGGAGCCGAGGGTCTTGCCGGTGCCGGGTGTGGCGTTGATCGACCCGTCGGTGTTCGTCGGGCCGGTGGAGCACGTGGCGTTCTTGTCGGTCCACGCCTTCTTCAGCTGGCCCAGCGGGTCGTACGAGAAGCACTGCCGCTCGTCGATGCCCGTGGAGTGCTCCTGAATCCCGGTGACGTTGCCGGCCGGGTCGTAGGCGTAGGAGCGCTTGGAGACGAGGATGCCGCCGACGAGAGAGGTGTCGCCGGTCTGCTCGCGGTAGACCTGCTGTTCCTGGAGTTCGCCGCTGGCCTCGTCGAAGGTGTTCTGCGTCCACACGCGGTACGGCTGGGCGCCGAGCGTGGAACGCATGACCTGGCCGTACGGCGAGTAGACGGTCTCGGCGCCGTACCAGTCCTTGCCGGATATGGAGAGGGGCAGGCCGTCCTTGTTGTAGCGGACGACGAGCTTCTCGGCGGCGAGGGCGCCGACAGCGGGGAGGGTGGCCGAGTCGAGCCGGCCGGTGTCGGAGTACTGGTAGCCGTACGTGTACGAACTCTGCAGACCCCAGGTGTCGGCAATCGACTGCGGAAGGCTCAGAGTGGTCGAAGTCGGCTGGTAGTCCTTGTCGTAACCGTTGATCTTCTGCGTGTACGCGAGACCGTCGGTGTAGCGGGTCACCGAGGCCGGGAGGCCCTTGCCGCCGGGGACGGTGTCGTACGTGAAGTCGGCCAGGACGGCGCCGGAGCCGTCGGTGAGCCGCTGCTGCTTCGGTCGCGACAGGTCGTCGTAAGAGTTCCAGACGGTGCCACGCTTGGTGGTGACGGTCAGTGGACGGTCACGGTGGTCGTACTTCGTGCTCGTCGTGCCGGCGTCCGGGTCGGTGGAGGAGTCCAGCCGGCCCCGGTGGTCGTACGTCCAGGACCACGGGTGGGCGGGGTCGGCCGCCGAGGTGGCCTTCGCCAGCTGGCCGCGGGCGTCGTACTCGTACCGCATGGACGTGAACGCCGTGCGGGCCGCGTCGGTGAAGGTGTCGACGCGGGAGCTGCGGCCGAGGGCGTCGGTGTAGATCCGGTAGGACGGCGAGCCCTGCGGGTTGATGACCGTGGACCAGTCGGCGCCGTACTCGTAGCGGGTGGCCCGCGACGGGAACGGCTGCGAGGTGGCGCCCTCGGACCCGGGGGTCTCGTACTTGAGGAACGGCATCTCCTGCACCACGCGGCCGAGGCCGTCGTAGGTGTACTCGGTGACGTTCGGGACGGCCGTGTCGGCCTCCGGCGTGAACAGCTCGCCGGGCGTGGCCTCGTGGGTCAGGTAGGCGTTCCTGGTGCGCCAGACCTCGCTGGAGCGGTTGTAGAGGGTGTCGGTGATCAGCCAGCCGCGGCCGACGGCCTGCTCCTGCGTCTGGCGCTCGCGGCCGAGGGCGTCGTAGATCGTGACGGAGGTGTCGATCCGGCCTTCGTCACCCCGCGTGTACGTGGTGACGTAGGGCGGCAGGCGCGTCGGGTCCGCCGGGTCGATCGCGGGGATCGTGTAGACGGCCCGGAAGTCGGGCACGGCCGTCGGCGACGGCGTGCGGCCGGGGCCCCAGGCCTTGACGAGACGGCCGAGCGCGTCGTACTCCGCCTGGCTGACACGGCCGTTGAGGTCCGTGGTCTTGACGGCGACGGACCGGCCCGGCTCCAGTTCCTGGATCTGCTCGTGGCCCGCCGAGTTCCGCTCGGTGACCGTGAAGACCTGGCCCTTGTCGGGGGTGTAGGTGATCGTGGAGGTCTTCAGGTCGGGGTCGGTGCGCGAGATGACGCGGCCGGTCTCGTCGAAGTCGGTGGTTCCGTCGTTCTGGAAGCCGGTGCCCTCGCCGTTGAGCGACCACGTCTGGGTGGCCTCGCCGAGGGTGGCGGCCGTGAGCGCCGCGCCGTAGCCCTGGTGGTCGTACGCCGTGCGCGTGGCGCCGCTGAGCGTCTTCAGGTCACCGAAGGTGGCGTCGGCACAGCGGGTCGGGGAGGTGAGGACCTCCTTGGTGAGACCGATGAGGTTCTTGTCGGCCCGGTCCAGATAGGTGGACCTGGTGCAGGACTCGTCACCCGGCTTCGCGGTGTCGCCGAGGAACTCGACCTGCGTGGGCAGGCCGTTCTCGTCGTACTGCGTGAGGGTCTCGACCTTGCGCTCGGGGCTCTTGTCGTCACCGGTGCCGGAGGACTTGGTGTACGAGGTCGTCCTCGGCTCGGTGACGCGCCAGGAGCGGAGCGGGCTCAGGCCGTCGCCGCGGTCGCGCTTGGCGAGTTCCTCGGCCTCGGGCACGGTGACGCTGCGGGTCAGCCAGTCCGTGTCGGCGTCGTCGGCGTTCGCGTAGGTGAGCTCCTCGGCGATGCGGCTGGCGAAGGGCTCCTCGTCCTTGGCGATCACGGACGGGTCCGTGGGCTCGGTGACGGTCCTGCCGACAGCGGTGATGTCCGTGACGAGCGTGCCGGCGCCCATGCCCTGGAAGAAGCGCGTGACGGACTTGGACCGCTTGCTGCCGCTGCTCGGATCGTCCGCGCCGGTGATCGTCGTGGTCTGCCTGACGCCCGCGAACTGGGAGTAGGTGCGGGTGGACTTCTTGGTGAACTCCGCCTCGGCCAGCTTCCAGCGGGGGGACGCGTACTCGTAGGACGTCAGTGTCGGGTACGAGCCGGGGATGTTGGGGAGCTCTTCGACGGTGTCCACGACGTACTTGTGGAACCAGTCGATGTCCTCCTGGTTGGGGTCCGGGTGCCAGAACGACGGGTAGCAGAAGCGCGTGTTGGCCTTCAGCTCCGCCGTGTCGTCCTTGCCGGGCAGCCCCGTGCCGGTGCCGCAGGCGCCGGTGGGCTCCTTGTAGGTGACGACGGTCTCGCCGCCGTACTCGTTGATGACCCGGCTGATCCGCTGCCGGGAGAACCCGGGCCTCGAGTCCTCCAGGACGCGGTTGGGCATGTCCTTCGTGTTGGGCTCGAAACGCACGGCGTTGAGTTCCGTGACGTCGGTGCCGCCGTTGCGGCCGAAGCCCTTGCGGGTGATCGACTCCAGCCACAGCGCGGTGTTCACACCGGTCTCGGTGACCGGGAACTTCTGTATCAGCCGGTACTCGTCCACCGTCTGCCGAGCAGTGCTGGTGGAGAGCCGCTGCGCCGACGTGGTGATCTTGTCGAGGCGCTTGCGGGACCAGAACGTGGGGCCGGCGTTCCAGCACGCCTTGCCGGACGCGCAGCGCAGGGAGGCGGGGGTGTCGTACCAGTGGAGGTAGTCGCCCGAGTTCTTGGAGGTGAAGTTGGCCTCACTGCAGGTCTTCGATTCGACCGTGTAGCAGCGTTCCTCGACGTCGAACTTCACGCTGGCCGGGGCAGCGGCCGAGAAGAGGGTGTCCTTGCGCTGGCCGTAGTCGATCCGGGACAGGTAGCCGTCCCGGTGGTACAGGACCGGCTGGTTCCAGTTGAAGTTCCGCGCGTAGTAGTTGCTGTCGCGGTTCCACCAGAGCGACATGGCGTTGCCGTGGATGTTCTCGACGTAGTCGAGGTTCCAGCGCCAGGCCTGGTTGCAGAACGAGTTGGGCCAGTCGCCCGCCTTGTAGCAGGGCTCGCCCTCGTGGTTGCCGTACACCGGGACGGCGAGCACGGAGTTCGTGTACGGGTCGTCGGCCAGGGTGCCGTTGTCGGACCAGCCCGGGAGCTTGTTGAGGCCGAAGTAGTACCTCGTGCCGTCCTTGGTCGTGACGACCCAGTACTCGCCGTCCGCGTCCTTCATGACCCCGGTGCCGGTACGCGGGTCCTTGCTGGTGTCCTTGATCCGCTCGATCTTCGAGCCGTCACCGTTCGCGGTGAACCATTCGCCGACGGGCTTGCCGTCGGAGCCGAGCGGGCCCTTGGTCGCGTCCCACACCAGCTCGGTGGTCGAGCCGCCGAGGGAGAGGGTGGCGTTCTCGGAGCCGTAGCAGAGGTCGCCGGTGCCGTGCGTGGAGTTGTTCGACCCGGCCTTCTTGGCGTCCTGGCGGCAGTTGGCGTAGGAGCGGGTGATGGAGCCGGCGCTGTAGTCCCAGCCGTCGCCGATCCAGGAGGCCTGGTTGTTCGTCCCCGAGGTGCGGCCGTCGACCGACTGCGAGGAGTACGAGAGGTTCACCTTCGGCATCAGGCCGCCGGCGACCTCGGGGACCTGCACCTGGTAGCCGTAGGTGAAGGCGCCGCTGGACGAGCCCGCCGACCACGAGCCGGACGACAGCAGCGGCGACGCGCCGAAGTCGCCGGCGCTGGAGGCGCCGGTGTCGACCACGCCCAGGGTCTTGGGGTCCGGAGCGGTCTCCGCGACGAAGGCGGCGGTGTGCACGGACGAGCCGGCCAGCGGGGCGGGCTCGTCGGCCAGCAGCTTGGCCACGGGCACGGTGCCGGAGACGATCGTCCGGTTCGGCAGGTTCTTCGCCCCGGTGTTCCTGGTGGGCGCGGACTTGGCCGGCACCACCTTCACCGAGCTCACGAGCCGCTCGAACGACTCCGCGTCGTCGTCGCCCGTCATGGTCTCGGTGCCGCCGGAGCACTCCCCCTCGGTGGGCGAGGAGAGGACGCAGTCGGGCAGCAGCACGACGCCGAAGCGCTCGCCCGCCTGGGGGCCGTAGAGGTCCTTGAAGCTGCTGGTGTCGACGTCGAGGACGACCTGGGCGTTCGGGTCGACCGTGGCCGGCGGGGTGATCTGCAGGATCAGGCCGGAGACGCCCGCGTCCTGGGAGGCGGCGGGCGCGGCGAGGTCGACCTTCCAGTCGCCCGCCAGGGCGGAGGGCGGGGTGCCCTCGGGGACGCCGAGGGCGATGGGCAGGCCGTTGCTGACCGCGACCGACGTCCCGGGCGCCGCCGTGCTGGGGTCAGCGGTGCCGGAACCCGCCTGCCAGGGAGTCACGTTGTCGGGCTCGTACGGCTTGACCGGCACCTCCTCGGAGGTGCTCAGTGCCGGAAGGGCCGCCAGGTCGGGATCGAGCGGTACGTCCTCGGGGAGTTCGGGCAGCTTGATCTGCGCGGTGTCCTCGGTGCGGGTCATGCCGGGCCCCGGCGCGGCCCACGCCTCGGCGCCCAGGGTCGTCACCGACAACGTCGAGGACAGGAGTAGGACGGTCGCCGTGCGGCCGAGCCGCCGACGCCGTCGTTGTGATTCCGTCATGGCTAGGCGTCCCCGCCCCAGCCATGACAGCGGACCTGAAGCACGCATACGCGGCGACTCCCACTGAGGCAATCCAGACAACGGATGAGGTGCGGAAACACCAAAGAGCGCACGCCCGTGACGGGCGCACGCGTGTGCACCATCCGTCATGAACACCGTCCGCCTCAAGGGCGGATGGGAGCGGTTGCCTCACTTCTCTGTGACCTCGGACACGGGATATGGCGACCCGAAAGATCATGCTGACGACCTTTCAGGTGGATCATCCGATTTGCCAGATACCCGTCTCTAAAGGTCGCCCGAAAGCCCCACGTGGCGCCTTAGCAGCCGCATGGTCATGGAACTCCCGGCTCGAGGTCACGACTTAATAAAACCTTCACGAATGGACAGGCTGTGAAGCCCGTGTGATCGTTTGCGCGCCTGTGCCCCGCGGTCCGCCGTCCGGGGCTGTCTGTGCTGCCCCTTTCCGTTTGGTCCCCACGGGAGTAGACCGCCGTGACCGCGCCCCGCCTGCTCAGCCCCTTCGTGCGCACGCGCACCAGGCTGGCCTGCACCCTCGGCCTCGTACTGGCCGCCCTCACCGCTGCCCTGTTGCCCTGGTGGCAACCCGACGGCCCACCGACGGCACAGCCCGCCCGCCCGGTCGACGCGAAGCCGGCCTCCACCGGTCCGCGCGACGTGACCGCGGCGGTGAAGGAGGCCCGGCTCACCGGAAAGCCCGTGCTCGTCGAGACCGCGACGACGGCCACCGAACTGACCTGGGCCCTGCCGAACGGGCGGATGCGCACCCGCATCCACGCCCTTCCGCAGCGTGCGAAGAACGCCAAGGGCCAGTGGGCGCCCATCGACAACAAGCTGGTCCGGACGAAGGACGCGCCCCGCGGGCTCGGCATCCGGCCGGTGAACGCCGCCCTTCCCGTGCGGTTCTCCAGCGGCAGCGCCGACGCGTCCCGCGCCGACCGGTCCTTCGCCCGGGCCCCGCGCCCCGGCGACACCGTGCTGGCCGAGATGGACGTCGAAGGCCACACCGTCGCGTACACCTGGCCCGGCACCCTGCCCGAGCCGGTCCTCGACGGCCCCCGCGCCCTCTACCCCGAGGTCCTGCCCGGCGTCGACCTGCTCGTGCTCGCCCGCGAGGAGGGTGGCTTCGCCCAGCTGCTCATCGTCAAGACCCGCGAGGCGGCGCAGCAGCAGGCGCTCAAGACCGTGACGTACGGCCTGCGTTCGGACACCGCCGTGTTCCGGTACGAGGACAAGGGAAGCCGCGTACGGATCCTGGACAAGGCCGGCAAGGAGGTCGGCTCGATCCCCACCCCGTTCGCCTGGGACTCCAGCGGACGCGACCCCGAAGCCCGAGACCCCAAGGCCGCGCCCCGCACCTCGACGGCCACCCCCGCCGACGTCCTGAAGCTGTCCGGCCTGAACGGCGTCGAGCCCGGGGCCAAGCACGCCCCCGTGCCCGTCCGCATCGAGGGCGGCGGCACCGGCGACGCGCGCATGCAGCTGGGGGCCGCCGCCACCGGGCTGTTCACCGCCAAGGACGTCCGCTTCCCCGTGTTCGTCGACCCGACGATGAACACCATCAAGGAAGCCTGGACGATCGCCTACCGGCGGTACCCGAACAGCAGCTTCTTCGACGGCACCAACTTCGGCTCCGGGACCTCCGAGGCCCGGGTCGGATACGAGAGCGACACCGGCGGCCTGGCCCGCTCGTTCTGGCGCATGGACTTCAAGACCGTCACGGGCGCCACGATCTACGACGCCTCGTTCAAGGTGAACAACACCCACTCGTGGTCGTGCAGCCCCCGCCAGTTCCAGTTCTACCTGACCGGCGGAATCTCCACCGGAACCACCTGGAACTCCCAGCCGAGCTGGGCCACGTGGCTGGAGAACAAGAGCTTCGCCCACGGCTACGACCCCGACCCGGACTGCGACGACGCGTACGAGCAGTTCACCAGCGACAACGTGAAGGCGGCGGCCCAGAAGGCCGCCACCGGCGGCTGGGGCAACATCACCTTCGGCCTGCGGGCCACCAGCGAGAGCGACGCCCACACCTGGCGCAAGTTCGCCGCCGCCTCCGCGGCGTTCGAGGCGGACTACAACCGCAAGCCCAAGGAGCCCACGGGCGGCTACAGCACGCCGGGCGGAGCGTGTGTGATCGCGCCGGGCACCAGGACCATCGCGATGACGAACATCACCCTCACCGCGAACGCCAAGGACGACGACGGCAACCTGAAGAAGCTCCGCTTCCGCGTCACGAAGGTCGGCGGTACCTCGACCGACTACGTGGAGACCACCAACTCCTCCGGCACCGCCACCGCTCAAGTCAACGGCCTGGTGAACGGCGCCACCTACACCTGGGTCGTCCAGGCCGAGGACGACATGGTCCCGGCCGGGCTCTCCAGTTGGTTCCCCCTGGGCGACGAACCCTGCCGCATCACCGTCGACACCACCGCTCCCCTGGCACCCGAGGTCGAGAGCACCGACTTCCCCGAGATCACCGACGACGGCCAGACCTGGGCCAAGGTGAAGTTCGGCGGCACCGGCACCATCAAGTTCAGCTCCGTCGGAGCCTCGAAGTTCACCTACAACTTCGAGGGCGTCCCCAGCACCAGCGGCACCGTGACCGCGACCGGCGGCGTCGCGACGGTGAGCAACCTGAAGCCCCCGCACGCCGGCCCGAACGGCATGCAGATCTTCGCCCACGACGCGGCGGGCAACATCAGCGCCCGCACGGACTACGCCTTCTACGTCCGCCCCCGCGACAAGGCGGACGGCCCGGGTGACGTCGGCGGCGACGACTTCGTCGACCTCCTGATCATCAACTCCAGCGGCAGCCTCCAGTCCCTGTCCGGCATCGAGGGCGGCGACCTGTACAGCGGCATGCGCGGCTCCTACGTCCTCAGGCCCGACGACGAAGACCCGAACATCCTCAGGGCCGAGGAACCGCCGCCCGGCTACTGGTACGACGCGACCACCGGCAAGACCGCGCTGATCAGCAAGTACGCCGACACCTACCCGGGCGACGGCTACACCGACCTGTTCTCCGTCGCGCCGGACGGCACCTTCTGGATCTACCCCGGCGACGGCTACGGCACGTTCAACGTCGAGGACCGGGTCTCCGTCCAGCTGCCGTCGAACGCCCCGGCGCCGTCGACCTGGACGCAGATGAAGGCGGTCGGCGACATCACCGGCGACAAGCTGCCCGACGTCCTCGTCCGGGCGGGTGCGAACTTCTGGATCCTCTCCGGTTACACCGGAGCCCACTTCCAGACGGCCACCCAGATGACCGGCGAGACCTGGACCAGCCGCGACATCGTCAACCTCGCCGACATCGACCTGGACAACACCCCCGACCTGCTGTTCCGGGACGTGAACACCGGCGTCATGTACATCCGCCACGGCAAGCCGGGCAGCGTCGCGGGCAGCGTCACCCTCGCCTCCCTGATGACGTCCGCCGCCTCGCGGCAGGGCGACGTCTCGTACGGCACGGGCTGGACGCAGACGAACGTCTCGGCCGTCATCGGCATCCCCGACGTGAGCAGGGCCCTGGACGGCGACAGCAACGGCGTCCCGGACCTGTGGACCCGGGACGGGGCGACCGGCAACATGAAGCTCTACTACCCGTCGACGACCAACACCAGGGCGGCGTTGAGGACGGTGCTCTCCATCGACTGGAGGAGCGTCAAGGCCTTCACGTAGCCCGCAGCAGTACGGGGAAGGGCCCGGCCGACACCAGTCGGCCGGGCCCTTCCCCGTACCCGGTAGCCCGGAGTCAGCGGCAGAGCACGTCCTCCGCCGGCCGCACCCCCTCCGTCAGGAAGCGGGTCACCGCACGGTCACCGCAGGCGTTGCCGCTGCCGAGGTAGACGGCGTGGCCGCCCTTGTCGACGGAGACGAGGCGGGCGCGGTCGCCGAAGGCCTCGCGCATCCTCAGTCCGGACGAGTGGGGGGTGGCGGGGTCGCGGAGGCTCTGGATCATCAGGACGTTGGACGGACCGCGGTCGGTGATGCGGGTCGGCTTCTCCACGGCGCCGCCCTTCCAGAAGGCGCACGGGGTGATGTTGGCGGGCATCCCGGCCGTCAGCGGGTGGCGGACCCGGTCCGCGGCGACGGCCCGCTCGTAGGCGGGGACGGAGCGGGGCCAGTCGACGTCGTTGCAGATGACGCCGACGCTCACCGTCGCGGCCTCGTCGGGCATGGGGCCGGTCAGCTCGGGCGGGAGGACGGGGACGCCCGCCGGGTCGAGGGCCTGGGACATCAGGCGGGCGAAGGGCTCGAAGGCGGTGTCGGAGTACAGGGCCTGCTGGAGGGCCTGGCGCAGGACCGTGCCGGTCAGCGGGACGCCGGGGGTCGTCGACGGGCGCGGGGCGCGGTCGAGCCGGTCGGCGAGGTCGAGGAACAACGGCCTTACGTCGTCCGGGCGTTCGGCGAGACGCAGGGCGGCGGGCCGTGCCGGGTCCGAGGTCCAGGCGGCGAAGTCGGGGAAGCGGTCCTCGGCGCCCCGGGCCATGTCGGCCAGCCAGCCCTGGGCGACGCGCTTCGGGTCGGGGTCGGCGCTGCTGTCGAGGACCCAGCGGTCGGTGCGGCCGGGGAACTTCTGCGCGTACACCGCGGCCACGTACGTCCCGTACGACACGCTCCACGCCGACAGCTTCCGCTCGCCGAGCGCCTGCCGCAGCCGGTCCAGGTCCCGCGCCTGGTTGGCGGTCGTCAGGCCGCGCAGCATCGCGCCGCCGTTGCGCCCGCACGCCTCCGCCATCCGGCGCGACCGGGCCGTGTTCTCGCCGATGCCGCCGTCGGCCGCGGGCCAGGACCGCAGGGTCACCAGCCGCCGGTCGTCCTCCGCGAACCCGCACCGGGCCTTCGCGGACCCGCCGACGCCCCGCGGGTCGAAGGCCACCAGGTCGTAGGCACCGTTCAGCTCCTTCGTCAGGGCGGCGCCCTTCTGGCCGAGCCGCTGCACCCCGGAGCTGCCCGGGCCGCCGGGGATGACCATCAGGGTGCCGCGCCGCGCCTCGGGGCGGTCGCTGCGCAGCCGGGAGACGGCGAGCTGGATCCGCTCCCCGTCGGGGCGGGCGTAGTCCAGGGGTACGGAGAGCAGCGCGCACTGCTGTCCGGGCAGCGGCTTCACCGCCGGGGCGCAGTCACCCCATGCGAGCCCGGTCGCCGCGGCGGCGGGAGCGACCGCGCCCCCGGCGAGGGCGACCCCGGCCACGGCGGTGGCGGAGAGGGCGAGCGTCAGGGCCTTGCGTCCACGGTTCGTCGTCATGCGCACAGCCTCCCGGACCGCGCGGACGGCTCCCATCCGGCAGACAGGCGGGCCGCGGGTAGGGCCAACCCCCCTACCGCGGGCTCCACTTCGAAAAATCCGGTGCGCCGGCCCGGCCGCTTCCGCACAATGTTCACCTCCCTCGAACCGCAAGGTGGATCCCGCATGGAACCCGCAGCACCCGCAACCGCCTCCGGAACCTGGCTCCTCGGCGGCGACCTCCCCGTCAACCGGATCGGCTTCGGCGCCATGCGGCTGCCGCAGCACGGCGCGGCGCTCGTCGAGAACGCCGTACCGATGGATCGCGACCGGGCGATATCCGTCCTGCGCAAGGCCGTCGACCTCGGCGTGAACCACATCGACACGGCGGCGTTCTACTTCTCGCCGCTCCGCTCCGCGAACGAGCTGATCAACAGCGCCCTCGGCGGGCCCTACCCCGACGACCTCGTCATCGCCACCAAGGTCGGCCCCTCGCGCGACCTCTCCGGCGCCTGGGGCGAGCACGCCCGCACGCCCGCCGCGCTGCGCGCGCAGGTCGAGGAGAACCTGCGGCAGCTCGGCCGGGACCGGCTGGACGTCGTCAACCTCCGCGTCCTCGGCACCGATTCGATCGCCGAACGCTTCGGCGCCCTCGCCGAGATGCGCCGGGCGGGCCTCATCCGCCACCTCGGCCTCTCCAACATCACGCCCGACCAGCTCGCCGAGGCGCAGGCCATCGCCCCCGTCGTCTGCGTCCAGAACATGTACGGGATCGGGGTCCGCCCCGAGTACGAGGAGTTCGTCCGGCACTGCGGCGAGCAGGGCATCGCGTTCGTCCCCTTCTACGCGATCGCCGCCGCCGCCCGCGAGACGGGGGCCGCCACCACCGAGCTCGACGAGGTCCTCGCCGTCGCCGAGGCCCACGGCGCGAGCCCCGCCCAGGTCCGCACCGCCTGGACCCTTCACCAGGGCCCCCACCTCCTCGCCATCCCCGGCACCGGCAACCCCGCCCACCTGGCGGCCAACGTCGCCGCCGGCTCCCTGCGCCTCACCCCCGAGGACCTCGCCCTCCTCGGCCGCGCCCACCGGGACGCCGCCGCCTGAGAACCGAGAAGGCTGCCCCCTGAACGTCGGGGGCGGCCCCGTCCGGGGCCCGGCCCGTCAGCCCACCACTCCCTCCAGGGTCAGCGGCTTCCCCGGGATCAGGGCGCGGTCCCGGGGCCCGTACGGGATGAGCTCGTCCCACCACTGGGCCGCAGGGTCGAGGCGGGCGTGGGCGAGGGTTCCGACGAGGGACGGGTCGCGGGCCTGGAGGGCGCGGAGGGCGAAGGCGGGGCCGTCGGGGAGGTGGGCGACGCCGTCGAGGACGAGCTTGCCGAGCTCGGTGGACATGACGGGGCCCCGCGCGGTCCGCGCGAGGCCCGAGACCCGGCGGGTCGCGTCGGCGTGGACGTCGAGGGCGCGGGCGAGCGGCAGACCGAAGTAGCGGCGCGGGCCCGTGTCGCGCTCCACGAACATGTAGTAGGGCACGAGGCCCAGTTCGACCTGCTCCTGCCACATGCGGGCCCAGACGGCGGCGTCGTCGTTGACGTGCCGGACGACGGGGGCCTGGGTCCGCAGGACCGCACCGGTGGCGCGGAGCCGGCGCAGCGCGCGGCGGGCGGGCTCCGGGTGGAGTTCGCGCGGGTGGGAGACGTGCAGCATCAGGGCGAGGTGCCGGCCGGAGGCGACGACGCGCTCGAAGAGGCGGAGCAGGTCGTCGGCGTCGGGTGCGGTGAGGAAGCGCTCCGGCTGGAACGACACCGCCTTCGTGCCGATGCGGACGGTGCGGACGTGGGGCAGGTCGAGGAGCGGCGCGACGTACGTGTCGAGCAGCTCGGCCCGCATGACCAGCGGGTCGCCGCCGGTGAGCAGCACGTCGGTGACCTCCGGGTGCCGCGCCAGGTGCCCGGTCATCACCTCGGGCCCGCCCACCGCCTGCCGGCGCGCCGACTCACCGGTGAACTGCGGCCAGCCGAAGCAGTACGCGCAGTAGCCGTGGCAGGTCTGCCCCTGGCGCGGGAAGACCAGCAGCGTCTCGGGGTACTTGTGCTGGAGCCCCCACCCGTCCTCGGGCACGTTCAGGTGCAACTGGCCGCCCGGATGCGGGTTCAGCCGTTCCCTCAGTCCGTCCACGACCAGCCTCAGCCGCACCCGGTCCCCGCTCCGCAGCGCCGCCTCGACGGCGGCGAAGTCCGCGGGCGCCAGCATGTCCCGGTGCGGCATCACCAGCCGGTAGAGCGGATCGTCGGGGGCCCGCGCCCAGTCGACGAGCTCGTCGGCCACATGGGCACTGACCTTGAACGGCAGTACACGGCCCACGACTTCGGCGTCGTGACCGAGCGCCGCCTGCCCCGTCCGCTCGGCGATCAGCCCCGCCAACCGCCGCCCGGTGAACGAACTCACCTGTCGCCCACCACCACAACGCCCGCCGTCCCCACGACCCCTCCCCTCCGGTGCGCCGGTCCCTCGCACCCGGGACGATGATGGAGACCCCGCCCGGAGCCGCCAACACCGCTAGCGGCGCCCGCGATCGAGGACAACCCGCCAGTCCGGCCAATCCCCTCCCCCACCTACCGGACAGATCCGGACAGCACAGGACACCGCCACACACTCGCCACAGACTCGCCACGACCGGTCCGCACGGGTATGCCCTTGTTTCCACCCACTCACATCCAGCCGCGCCACGAGCCCGCGGGCATCCTCCAGATTGACGCCTTTCCTCGGTGGCCCCACGAGGCGGACGGCACGAGCGCGCCGACGCCCGGGGGCCCGGCCGTCACGGCCGGGCCCCCGGGTGGATCCACGAGGTGGAACGGCTCGGCAGAGCCCCTTGAACTCAGTAGAGCCCCTTGAAACCGTTCCAGCCTCCGCTGCCGATCAGCGCTCGTCCGCCGTACAGCCCGTTCCCGGCACCCGAGTACCGCCACAGCTTCCCGGTGGTGTCCCGCGCCACCAGGTCCGCACGGCCGTCGCCCGAGAGGTCTCCGACGCCGACGAGGGAGGTGTAGACGCCCCAGCCGGTGCCGACCTTGACCCGCGGCGACAGCCCGCCGGCCGCCGTGCCGTAGTACCGCCACAGCACCCCGGACGCGTCGACGCCGAGCAGGTCGCCCCGCCCGTCGCCGTTCAGGTCACCAGCGCCGACCAGCTGCTTGTACAGCTTCCAGTTGGTGGCGATCCGCACTCGGGACTTCATCCGGTGGTCGGCCGTTCCCGCGTAGAAGTACACGTCGCCGGTGGACGCCTGCCGCGCGATCAGATCGACGTACCCGTCACCGTTGACGTCACCCGGGGACGTCAGGACGTCGTACGTGCCCCATCCCGAACCCACCACCGTGTACGGCGACGACGCCGAGACCACCTTCCCGCAGCCGGGCCGGTACGCCCGCAGCTGGTCGCCCACGCGGGCGTAGACGTCGACGCACCGGTCGCCGTTCAGGTCACCCACCGGCACGAACACCGACGTCGTCGGGAACTTCGCCCCCGTCCCCGCGATCCGCGCCGACAGCGCGCCCGTACCGGTCCCCCGGTACATCGACACCAGGCCCGTCGTGTCCATCACCAGCAGATCACCGAAGCCGTCGTCCCCGGCGAGGTCGCGGTACACGGCCACGGGCACGCCACCGGACACGGAGAGCGCTCCGGACACCGAAAGGTCCGCACCGACGCCGTCCGCGGCCTTCGCGGTCAGCGTCCACGTGTGGGCGCCGTTCGGGGCGGACGCTCCCGCCGTGTCCTTCCCGTCCCACGCGGCGGTGACGAGACCGCGTGCCTCACCACCGGTCAACGTCCGGACCACCTTGCCGGTCGCCTTGTGCCGGAGCTCCAGCGACCAGGAGGCAGCGGGCTTGGACGTCCACCAACGCGGCTGCCACACGGCCGACTTGATGTCGACGGACGTCGAAACGTCAGCGTCGACGGCTGCGATCGGGGAGGCCGGAACACCGGACGGGACGATGCGCACCCGGCGGTCGACACCGGTGTAGGCGACGTGCCCGCCGAAGCGGTCGACGGTCCAGCCGGAGCGGCGGACGGTGCCGGCACCGAGGTCGGCGGCGGTGGCCACGACGCGCTGCGGCAGGTCGGCCGCGTTCCCGCTGCCCGGAATGCCGTTGTGCAGGTCGACCAGAGTCAGGCCCGTGCCGTTCGAGCGGGAGACGAGGTAGCCGTCGCCGAGCAGCACCTGCTCCGAACCGAGGCTCATGAAGCGCTTGGTGGACCGGTCGTACAGACCACCGCCCCGGACGTCCCACGACTCGTCCTTGCACTTCCAGTACACCCAGCGGCCCACGGCCTGGAGCTCGGTGGGCTCGCAGCGGTTGGTCGTCGTGAACGACTCCCCCGCCGTTCCCGCCGGAAGGACCTTGGACGTGACGGTGTCCGATCCCTTCGTCGCGCTCCACAGCGTGCTGCCCCAGAGGGCCGACGCGACCGGCTCGCGCTTCTGGAGCACGGCGCCGGAGTCGGTGCCGCGGAACTCGACGACCGCCTGGGTCCCTCCCCAGCCCTGTTCCACGACGCCGAACCGGCCGGAGAGGTCGACGAGGCGGGGCGATCCGATACCGGTCTCGAGCCGCGGTCCCCACGCGGCCGAGCCGTTGCGGTAGAGCATGGTCAGGTCCTGCTCGGTACCCTTGACGCGCCCGTGGTGGCCGTCACCGCTCGCGAACAGGGTGGCGCAGGAGACGCCCGACGTGATGCTGCAGTCGCCGTCCTGGCCGGCCACGAAGCCGTCGACCGTGGAGCGCAGTTCCTCCGGCCGCCCGGAGGTCTTCAGCCAGGTGCTCCGGTAGCCGCCGATGATGGTGTGCGGCTGGTAGAGCTTCGAGTCGTCCGCCGTGGTCAGGATGCCGCTGCCGAGGGAGATGCCGAAGGGCTTGGCCTCCATGTCCTCGATGTCCGCGAGGCGCTTGCGCGTGACGGTGCCGTCGGCGGCCTCGGTGAAGCGGTAGTACCCCCAGTCGAGGGCACCGTAGTCGGTTTCCTGTTCCGCACCGGCCACCAGGAGCGCGCCGTCGGGCGCACGGTGCACGTCGGTGGAGGCCACGGCGAGCAGGGAGTCCCAGCTTCCCGTGCTGTCGCGCAGGACGAGGTGGTTGCCGCGGTACTCGTTGTCGCCGGGGTTGGGCGGGGTCACGGTGACGAACTTGTCGCCGAAGGGCCGGACGGTCTCGTTGTAGGAGGCGACGTCCCGCAGGTCGATGGTGGTCGGGGCCGCGTCCAGGTCGTCGCGGCGGTACACCTGGACCTCGCCGCTGGACGGGGCACTGAAGTGGAAGACGCGGTCCCGGTCGAACGCGACGCTCTCGCCGTGGGTGGACAGCGCCTTCAGGCTTCCGCTCGCGAGGTCGACGACCCACCAGCCCTGACTCATCGTGGAGTCTTCCCACTTGATGCCGCGGACGGCGATCGAGCGGGCGTCGCCCTCGCTGACGGAGAGGTTCCACCCCTCGGGCAGGCCTTCGAGCTTCTGGTCCCGCACGCCGCCCCCGGCCTCCGGATGCAGGAGGTGCAGGCTCGTCACGGCGCTCTCGGTGCCGGTCCGGGTGAGGACGGTGTCGCCGTAGGTGCCGACGTACGTCTGCCCCTCCGGGATGGCGACGGTGGTCGTCGCCCCGCCGGCCCGCTGCTGGAGCGTCACGTGCGGGGTCGGGGTCTCCGAGTGCACGGCGACGGTGTCGGAGCCGTGACCGAAGCCCGCCGGGTACTCGGCGAAACGGAACGAGTCGACGTCGTACGAGAGTGGCTTCGGCAGGCGGTGGTCGAGGACGGTGGTCGCGCCGGTCCCGTAGTCGATCCAGCGGAGCCGGTCGTCGCCCTCCTGCGCGGTGAGGAAGCCTGTCTCTCCGGCGTTCAGGACGATGGTGGCGCGGGGCACGAAGCGCGCGCCCGGACTGACGACGACCGCCTCGGCGGTGGGTCCGGGCGCGTCGGCGGCCACCGCCCCCACGGTGCTGCCGGCCCCTGCCGTCACCGCGAGGCTGACGGTGAGCGCGATGCGACCGAGCGCACGCCGGCGCGGTCGTGGAAATGGGCTGTTCACGTGAAGGTCCCTCCCCAGGGGATACGGCGCGGGGAGGGGCCACTTGCTCTCGCCGCTCGTCCCCCGCGCGAGCAGGGCGACCCTAGCAGAGCGAGGGGGCGGGCAGCACTCATTTTCGAACTGGTTCAACTCGTCGCCGCCGGGCCCCGACCCGGACTTCGGACCCGTACGGAAACCGCCCCCGGCTCCCCCCGAGAAGGCCCCTCCCCGGCCCTGGGAGCGACCCTCAGAGGGTCCGGACGTCAGCCCCGTCGGGGTGGCCCGGAACGCCGCCCAGCGCCCGCCCACGCCCCGCACAGCACCTCCCCACACCACCTCTGACCTGGGCTTTTACCCCTCCTCCCCGTATTCTTGGGGGACTCGGAGGGGAGATCCACATGGACCGGAACATCCGCACGATCGACGATGTCATGACCCTGCTCGACGGCCTGTTCGCGCCCGAGGCCGACCGGTGGACGGAGGCGGGCGCGGAGTGGTGGGACGGGTTCTACGCGGACCGGGGGAAGCCGGTGCCGTTCTTCGTCGGGAAGCCGGACGAGAGCCTGGTGTCGTCCGTGGAGCGGGGCCTGGTGCCGGCCGGCGGGCGGGCCCTGGACCTCGGCTGCGGGCCGGGGAGGAACACGCTGTACCTGGCGTCGCTGGGGTACGAGGTGGACGCGGTCGACCTGTCCGCCGGGGCGATCCGGTGGGCGGAGGAACGGGTGCGGGAGGCGGGGGCCGAGGGCGTCCGGTTCGTGTGCGGGGACGTGTTCGCGGCCGCGCTGGAGGGGCCGTACGACCTGGTGTACGACTCCGGTTGCTTCCACCACCTGCCGCCGCACCGCCGCGTCGGCTATCTCGCACTCCTGGACCGGGTCCTGGCGCCCGGTGGGCACTTCGCGCTGACGACGTTCGCGGCCGGCGAGGGCGGGATGGGGGCGGAGCTGTCGGACGCCGAGTTCTACCGGCGCGGGAAGCTGGAGGGCGGCCTCGCGTACACGGACGACTCGCTGCGCGCGATCTTCGCGGACCTGACCGAGGTCGAGGTGCGCCGGATGCGCGACGAGCCGGCCGACTCCCCCGTGTTCGGCGAGTCCTTCCTCTGGACGGGCCTGTTCCGGCGACCCGCGTAGGGCTCACGCCCGCGCCTTCCGGTGCCCCGCGCAGGACGTGGGGCTCACGCCCGCGAGCGGTGCCGGGCCCGCGGCCCGCGCAGGGCTCACATCGACGTCAGGTAGTCCGCGAGGCGGTCGTACTGCTCGCGGACGCCGGCCTCCATGCCCGCGGCCAGTGCCTGGTCCCTGATGTCGTTGGAGGGCCAGAAGGAGGTGCTGGTGAGGGCGGTGCCGCCGTCGGGCGTCGCGTCGAAGGCGAGGTTCACGCGGACCGGTTCGGCGTCCGGCATCTGCTCGAAGACCTCCGTGTAGTCGAGGCGCTCGACGGGGAGGACGTCCTCGTACGTGCCGGAGAAGACGATCTCCTGCCCGTCCGGCGCGGTCTGGCCCCAGCGCCAGGCGCCGCCGGGCCGCAGGTCGATGTCGACGACCGTCGTCGTCAGGACGGCCGCCCCGTACCACTCCCGTACGTGCTCGGGGACGGTCCAGGCCTCCCAGACCCGGGCCGGCGGGGCGTCGAAGGTGCGCGTGATGACCAGCTCGCGATCGGCCGGCGTCGTCAGCAGGGTGACCATGCCGCTGCCCCTTCCGTACGGCCCCCGGGGCGGCACTCCGCCGTGGCCGCCCCTTCCAGCATCCGCCGAACGCCCGAGGGCGGCACCCCCTGGTGGGAGTGCCGCCCTCGGTCGCGTTCAGCGATGAACCACCGATCCCGGAGGATCAGAAGTCCATGTCACCGCCCGGCATGCCGCCGCCGGCCGGCGCGGACGCCTTCTCCGGCTTGTCGGCGATGACGGCCTCGGTGGTGAGGAACAGCGCGGCGATCGACGCGGCGTTCTGCAGCGCGGAGCGCGTGACCTTCGCCGGGTCGATGATGCCCTCGGCGATGAGGTCGACGTACTCGTTGGTCGCGGCGTTCAGGCCGTGGCCGACGGGCAGGTTGCGGACCTTCTCCGCGACGACGCCACCCTCCAGGCCGGCGTTGACGGCGATCTGCTTCAGCGGGGCCTCGAGGGCCAGCTTCACGATGTTCGCACCCGTGGCCTCGTCACCCGTGAGGTCGGCCTCGAGCTTCTCGAAGACGTTCGACGCCTGGAGCAGGGCGACGCCACCGCCGGCGACGATGCCCTCCTCGACGGCCGCCTTCGCGTTGCGCACGGCGTCCTCGATGCGGTGCTTGCGCTCCTTGAGCTCGACCTCGGTCGCGGCACCGGCCTTGATGACCGCAACACCGCCGGCGAGCTTCGCCAGGCGCTCCTGCAGCTTCTCGCGGTCGTAGTCCGAGTCGGAGTTCTCGATCTCGGCGCGGATCTGGTTCACGCGACCGGCGACCTGGTCGCTGTCACCGGCACCGTCGACGATGGTGGTCTCGTCCTTGGTGATGACGACCTTGCGGGCGCGGCCCAGCAGGTCGAGGCCCGCGTTCTCCAGCTTGAGGCCGACCTCCTCGGAGATGACCGTGCCGCCGGTGAGGATGGCGATGTCGTTCAGCATGGCCTTGCGACGGTCGCCGAAGCCCGGGGCCTTGACCGCGACGGACTTGAAGGTGCCGCGGATCTTGTTGACGACCAGGGTCGACAGGGCCTCGCCCTCGACGTCCTCGGCGATGATCAGCAGCGGCTTGCCCGACTGCATGACCTTCTCCAGGAGCGGGAGCAGGTCCTTCACGGAGGAGATCTTGGAGTTGACGATCAGGAGGTAGGGGTCGTCGAGCGACGCCTCCATGCGCTCCATGTCGGTGGCGAAGTACGCCGAGATGTAGCCCTTGTCGAAGCGCATGCCCTCGGTGAGCTCCAGCTCCAGACCGAAGGTCTGGGACTCCTCGACGGTGATGACGCCTTCCTTGCCGACCTTGTCCATCGCCTCGGCGATGAGCTCGCCGATCTGGGTGTCGGCGGCGGAGATGGAGGCCGTGGAAGCGATCTGCTCCTTGGTCTCGACATCCTTCGCCTGCTCGAGCAGGGCGCCGGAGACGGCCTCGACGGCCTTCTCGATACCGCGCTTGAGGGCCATCGGGTTGGCACCGGCGGCCACGTTGCGCAGGCCCTCGCGGACGAGCGCCTGGGCGAGGACGGTGGCGGTGGTCGTACCGTCGCCGGCGACGTCGTCCGTCTTCTTGGCGACTTCCTTGACCAGCTCGGCGCCGATCTTCTCGTACGGGTCCTCGAGCTCGATCTCCTTGGCGATGGAGACACCATCGTTGGTGATCGTGGGGGCGCCCCACTTCTTCTCGAGGACGACGTTGCGGCCCTTGGGGCCGAGGGTGACCTTGACGGCGTCAGCGAGCTGGTTCATGCCGCGCTCGAGACCGCGCCGGGCCTCCTCGTCGAACGCGATGATCTTGGCCATGTGAAGTGGTCCTCCCGGACATGGGGTGGATAACGCTCCAGGACCGCGCCGACGCCCGCGACGGACGGCCTGCGTACCCGACGGTTCCTTGCCCCGTCCGGCCGCGGGCCTCATCTGCCCGATCCTCGTGGTAGCACTCTCACCTTCCGAGTGCTAACGCCAATGATTAGCACTCGGCATAGGAGAGTGCAAGCGACTCTCGACGATCGGGACGTGGCGGAAGGGGCGCGCGGGGGCGCGGGGGAAGGGGCGGGAACGCGCGCGCGAAGGGGCGGGAACACAGGGGGGAAGGGGCGGGAACGCGTGAGGGGTCCGCATCCCCTCAGGGATGCGGACCCCTCGACGGCGTTGCGTCGGTGGCCGATCGCGCCGCGCTCAGACGGCGAGCTTGACCATGTCCGCCTGCGGACCCTTCTGGCCCTGCGAGATCTCGAACTCGACTCGCTGTCCCTCTTCGAGGCTGCGGTAGCCATCCATCTGGATCGCGCTGTAGTGGACGAAAACATCCGCACCACCGTCGACCGCGATGAAGCCGTAGCCCTTCTCCGCGTTGAACCACTTGACGGTGCCCTGAGCCATGCCTAACTCCCCTATTACTGGCCCTTGCGCGGGACCGCACTTCGCGGACCCGGGTCAGACCCTGCGCCGGAACGCGTCGACCGCCGCTGAATGTATCTGCCCAACTGCCCTCTGCAACAGGTCATTCGAGCGGGAATTCTCGGCACGACGGAAAGGGGAATTGGGGAGAATCCCCTGGATGCCGGGGCAAGTCGGGCCCGGCAAAAGGCGCAGAACGTACACAACGCGCAGGCACTTTGGCTGCTTCTTGTCGCGCGGGGACGCTTTCTCATATGCGTCCGGCATGAGCAGCGGAGGGGACTTCCCCAACTCTACCCCGCTCAACCATGCAGAATTGCCCCTTCCGCTTATAGGCGCGGAAGGGGCAATTCAAGGAAGACGGGACGCGGAACGGCTCAGCAGCCGCCGGCCACCGCGGGGATGATCGAGACTCCGGCGCCGGCCGGGGTGGCCGTCTCCAGGCCCTGCTCGAAGCGCACGTCGTCGTCGTTCACGTAGACGTTGACGAAGCGGCGGAGCTTGCCCTGGTCGTCCAGGACGCGGGCGGCGATGCCGGTGTGGTTCTTCTCCAGGTCCGCGATGACCTCGGCGAGGGTCGCGCCCTCGGCCTGGACCTCGGACTGACCGCCCGTGTAGGTGCGGAGGATGGTGGGGATGCGGACGTTCACGGCCATGTCTTCGTAACCTTTCGGAGGACCGGAAAGCGGGCGGGCTCAGACCGCCAGGCCGGCGTCGCGGAACGCGTCCAGGCTCGGGCGGATGGTGACGGTCGCCTGAGAGGTGTCGGCCACCGCGTCCAGGGTCTTGAGTCCGTCACCCGTGTTGAGGACGACGGTGGTCAGCTCGGGGTCGATGAGACCCGCCTCGACGAGCTTCTTCGTGACGCCGACGGTCACGCCGCCCGCGGTCTCGGCGAAGATGCCCTCCGTCTGCGCGAGCAGCTTGATCGCGTCCACGACCTGCTCGTCGTTCACGTCCTCCACGGCACCGCCGGTGCGGCGGGCGATGTCGAGGACGTACGGGCCGTCGGCCGGGTTGCCGATGGCGAGCGACTTGGCGATCGTGTTCGGCTTCTGCGGGCGGACCACGTCGTGGCCGGCCTTGAAGGCGACGGAGACCGGGGAGCAGCCCTCGGCCTGGGCGCCGAAGATCTTGTACGGCTTGTCCTCGACGAGGCCCAGCTTGATGAGCTCCTGCAGACCCTTGTCGATCTTCGTGAGCTGGGAGCCGGAGGCGATCGGGATGACGAGCTGGTCGGGGATGACCCAGCCGAGCTGCTCGCAGATCTCGTACGCCAGCGTCTTGGAGCCCTCGCCGTAGTACGGGCGGAGGTTGACGTTCACGAAGCCCCAGCCCTCGCCGAGCGGGTCGCCGATGAGCTCCGAGCAGAAGCGGTTGACGTCGTCGTAGTTGCCCTCGATGGCGACCAGGTCGCCGCCGTAGACACCGGCCATGACGACCTTGCCCTGCTCCAGGTCGTGCGGGATGAAGACGCAGGAGCGGAAGCCGGCGCGGGCGGCGGCGGCGCCGACGGCGCCGGCCAGGTTGCCGGTGGACGAGCAGGAGAGGGTGGTGAAGCCGAAGGCGCGGGCGGCTTCGATGGCCTGCGCGACGACCCGGTCCTTGAAGGAGTGGGTCGGGTTGCCGGAGTCGTCCTTGACGAACAGCTTGCCGGGGGCGACGCCGATCTCGCGGGCGAGGTTGTCGGCCTGGACGAGCTTGGTCCAGCCCGGGTTCAGGTTCGGCTTCTCGGCGACGTCGGCCGGGACGGGCAGCAGCGGGGCGTAGCGCCAGATGTTGGCGGGGCCGGCCTCGATCTGCTTGCGCAGCGCCTCGGGGTCGCCGGTGGGGAGGTCGTACGCGACTTCGAGGGGCCCGAAGCAGAGTTCGCAGGCGAAGATCGGACCGAGCGGGAAGACCTCACCGCATTCGCGACAGGAGAGCCCGGACGCGGGACCGAGGTCGACGGTGGTGGAGGCGACAGTCTGTACAGCCATGGAGGCGAGGCCCTTTCTCCTCATCTTTCCCATGACGAATTTTTCGTCATGAGACGGATTTGGCACCTTCCCTAGCCGGGGACCTCGCTGGAGGACGAGACAAACCGACTGGAGGGTTGCCGGGGCTTCAACGGGCCGTTTCCCTCTGCCCCTCTGGATGAGCGGTATTCGATTGTGAAGCGCGGTGGACTTCGTTCCTGCGCTCCGACGCGGTCGGCACCCCGACGTGCATCGGGGATCCGCGTTGTTCAAGACTGTAACCGAAGGCCCGGATGCTTGGACCGGCCGTCCGTAACGCGAGATGGAGATCACGTGCTGGAAGAGGTGGAGCGCTGGCTGGACCGCCGGTCCTGGTCCGTGGAGGACCGGCCGCTGGAGCGCATCCTCGCCGCCAAGCGCAACACGAGGGTCAGCGTCGTGCTGCCCGCGCTGAACGAGGAGGCGACGGTCGGGGACATCGTCGCCGTGATCCGCCGCGAGCTGATGTCGGAGGCGGTGCCGCTCGTCGACGAGCTGGTGGTGATCGACTCGGGCTCCACGGACCGCACGGCGGAGGTCGCTGCGGCGGCCGGGGCGCGGGTGGTCGCGCGGGACGCGATCCTGCCCCGGATACCGGCGGTCCCCGGCAAGGGCGAGGTCCTGTGGCGGTCGCTCATGGTGACGAGCGGGGACGTCGTGTGCTTCGTGGACGCGGACCTGCGGGACTTCTCCGCGGACTTCGTCACCGGGATCGTGGGCCCGCTGCTCACCGACCCGGACGTCGACTTCGTGAAGGCGATGTACGACCGCCCGTTCGGGGACGCCCCTGGTCAGGGCGGCCGGGTCACCGAGCTGGTGGCGCGCCCCCTGCTCAACCTCCACTGGCCGCAGCTGGCCGGCTTCGTGCAGCCCCTCGGCGGCGAGTACGCGGCGCGGCGCTCGCTCCTCGAACGGCTGCCGTTCCCCGTCGGCTACGGAGTGGAGTTGGGGCTGCTCGTCGACGCGCTGCACACGGTCGGCCTGGACGCGCTCGCCCAGGTGGACGTCGGGGTGCGCAAGCACCGGCACCAGGACGGTCGGGCGCTCGGCCGGATGGCCGCCGCGATCTACCGGACGGCGCAGCTCCGGCTCTCCCGGGGCCACCTCGTACGGCCCCGGCTCACCCAGTTCGAGCGCGGCGAGAAGGGCTTCGAGCCGCGCACGTACGCCGTGGACACGGAGGAACGCCCCCCGATGGCCGAGATCACGGAGTACGCGCGGCGCCGGGTGGCCTGACGGCCGGGGCGGGCGCGCGGCGCCGGGTGGCCTGACGGCCGGGGCGGGCGCGCGGCGCCGGGCGGCTTCACCGCGTGGCGCAACACCCTACGATGATCCGCTTTGCCTACATTGCCCTGTTATGCGCTTCAGACGACACCACCTGGGCAGAGTGCTGGCGGCCATCGGCCTGACGGCGGGTTCGCTCGTGTTCACGGCGGCCGGACCGGCCGCCGCGGACGTGGTCGAGCCCTTCGGCAAGCGGTACGAGGAGACGCTGCACGGCGACTTCACCACCCTCGGCAACACGGTCACGGCCTGTCCCACGACCCCCGCCTGCGCCGCCTCCCCCGCTCCCCCGGCCCCCGGCCCGCAGGGCGGCCGCTCCTCCGGCTCCATGGCGGCGACGGGCGGGAACGCCGAGCGCCTCTGGCTGCTCGGCGCCCTCGCCGTGGCCCTCGCGGCCGCCGGCCTGGTGGCGAAGGCGGCCCTGCGCAACAGCCGGCGCGATTGACGAACCGGCCGCCGAAGCCGCCGGTCGCGCCCCCGGCCGAACCGCTGACCTGCGGCGACTGAGCGTGGCCGAATCAGCCTGTCTCGTATACGTACGTTTGAGCGTTTACGGGACGGGCTAGGTTCGCCACATGGCTACTGTGCTCGTGGCATCCAACCGGGGCCCCGTCTCGTACGTCCCCGGCGCCGACGGCTCGCTCGACGCCCGCAGGGGCGGCGGCGGCCTGGTCTCGGGGCTGAGCGCCGTGTCCGCCCAGGAGAGCCTGTGGGTGTGCGCCGCGCTCGGCGAGGGCGACCGCGAGGCCGTCCGCCGCGGAATCTCCGAGCCGGGCGTCCGCATGCTCGACATCGATCCGGACGTGTACGACGCCGCGTACAACGGCATCGCGAACTCGGTGCTCTGGTTCCTCCACCACCACCTGTACGACATCCCCCGCGAACCCGTCTTCGACGCCGCGTTCCGCCGCAGCTGGGAGTCGTACCGCGCCTACAACCGCGCCTTCGCCGAGGCCCTGGCCGCCGAGGCGGCGGAGGGCGCCGCGGTCCTCGTCCAGGACTACCACCTGGCCCTCGTCCCGGGGCAGCTCCGCGAGCTCCGCCCCGACCTCCGCATCGCCCACTTCACGCACACCCCGTGGGCCTCCCCCGCCTACCTCCGCATGCTCCCCGACGACCCGCGGGAGGAACTCCTCGCGGGCATGCTCGGCGCCGACCACCTCGGCTTCCACACCCAGGCCTGGGCCTCGGCCTTCACCGAGTGCGCGGGCCCCGCAGGCCTCGGCCGCTCCGAGGTCGCGGTGCACCCCCTCGGCATCGACGGCGACGAGCTCCGCTCCCTGGCACACCGCCCCGAGGTCGACGAGCGGCTCGCGGCGCTCCGCAAGGAGGTCGGCGACCGCAGGACCATCGTCCGCGTCGACCGCACCGAGCTCTCCAAGAACATCCTCCGCGGCCTCCTCGCCTACCGCGAGCTCCTCACCACCCGCCCCGAGTGGCACGACCGCGTCGTCCACCTCGCCTCGGCCTACCCCTCCCGCCAGGACCTCGACGTCTACCGCGCGTACACGACCGCCGTCTCGGACCTCGCCGCCGAGATCAACGCCGAGTTCGGCACCCCCGACTGGCAGCCCGTCCTCGTCTCCGTCCAGGACGACTTCACCCGCTCCCTCGCCGCCTACCGCCTCGCCGACGTCGCCCTCGTCAACCCCGTCCGCGACGGCATGAACCTCGTGGCGAAGGAGATACCCGTCGTCTCCGAGTCCGGCTGCGCCCTCGTCCTCTCCCGCGAGGCCGGCGCCCACGCCGAACTCCACCCCCACGCCCTCACCGTCAACCCCTTCGACGTGTCCCAGACCGCCGAAGCCCTCCACGCCGCCCTCTCCATGCCCCCCGCCGAACGCACCACCCGCACCAAGCGCCTCGCCGCCACCGCCACCGCCCTCCCTCCGACCCGCTGGTTCCTCGACCAGCTGGAGGCCCTCGGCGGCTAGATGGCGGCACGGGCGGTCAGACGAGCGAGGGCAGGATGCCGCGGCGCCAGTGCCCGAGCCAGAAGGCCATGGCGGACGTCTTGTCCTGGCCCTCGGTCGAACCGTCGTGGAGGAGGTACTCGGTGGGCGCCACGTAGCCCTCTCCGGGTGCAAGGCGGATCCGGACGCACCGAAGGGGGTGACCGGCGGCGACGTACGCGCGGTAGTCATCGGTGTGGGGATGCCGCCGCTCGTACGAGTCGGGGTGGACCACCCGACATACGGCCTCGGCGTCGAGGCTTCCGAGGATGATGAAACGGTCTCCGGGCCCGAGGTTGAGGGCGAGCCGCCGCCTCCCGGTCGCCTTCCGGCCGTAGGGGAGCTTGTCCCAGTTGTCGAGGTGGAGGCCGATCAGGCGTCCGTCACGATAGTTGTCCGTGGTCGTGCGCATCCCGGGCTTGGCGAGGGCCTGGCCGATGTACTCGGCGTGGTCGTCGCCCAGGGGCTTCGCCAGCTCGCCAAGCCCCCGGCCGGTCGGTACGGGCGGCCGGACGATCTCCACGAGCATGCCGGCCCCCGCCCCTGCGGGAGCGGTCAGCATGCGACCGGCCCCAGCGCCCAATGGCTGCCAGTCGCCGGAGGGGACTACGGCCCCGTCCTCGTACGCCGCCTCGCCCCTGGCTGTTCGGACTACGGCGAGGTCACAGCGTGCGCGTAGAGCGCGCAGGTCATTGAAGGCCAGATACAGGGGCACGGCGGTCCTCCTGGAGTCAGTCGTCCCCGACCGTGATGTCGAGCTCACTCACCAGTGCGTGAACGAGGTCGGCTTGTTGGGTGTGGTCGATGCGGACCTTGGCCAGATTCGCGACGCCCCGGAGCATCGACAGGTCGTTTCCGCGCAAGTCCGTGTCCCGGTAACGGCCGCCACCGAACTCCGTGACCCTCAAGGTGCAGTCGGAGAACACGGCGGCGGACAGGTCGCAGTCGCTGAACACCGCTTCGGTGAGGACGCAACCCGTGAACGCGACGGGACCGGTGGCACGGATCCTGTCGAACGTCGCGTAGTCGAACTTGCAGTCCTCGAACAGCACGTCGTCAAGGACCAGTCCGTCCAGCGCGGCGCCCATGAGCTTGCAGTCGCGGACCACCACACGGGTCAGCTTGCACCCGCTCCAGCGAGCCGAGCGGAGATCACTGCCACTGATCTCCACGCCGTGCAGATTCAGGGCCTGGAACTCGACTCGCTGAGAGCGGACGTCGGTGATGCGGCCGGTGATGAGCTGTGTGTCCGCCAAGTCGAGCGAGCGCAGGTCCGCGTCTCGGAAGGAGAAGTCCTGGACGATGCCGTGCACGCTGTCGAGGGTGTCGACGTTCGACAGGTACAAGCCGGGTTCGTCCAGGTCCGGGGTCGTCACGGTGACGTGCCCGAAGGCGCGGGTGGCCATGATGGTGCTCCGTTCTGTCGCGGGGCCGGGGCGGCCACGCAGAGTCGGCTGGGACCGCCCCGGTATCAGCGTGACCTAGGACTTCTTGCTCCAGTCGTCCCACGTGGGCCGGTTGTCGAACACCGGGGTGGGGTTGTCCCAGGTGGGCCGGTTGTCAAAGGTGGCCAGAGCCTGCGTCCCGGCGACCTCCAGGAGGGACCGGAAGCCCTGGGGCGAGTCCATCACGAGGGTGGTGGCGTCAGTGGGCATGTTCGCGGACATGGCGCGTTACTCCTTCCAACAAGGCGATCTTGGCGGTGGTGCAGTACCGGGTCCTGGTCCCGTCCATCCGGCCGTCGTGCTCGAAGTACCGGTTGGCGGGGTGCGCTCCGCCGCAGAAGGCGAAGGAGGGGCATGCGGCGCGGCAGGCGTCCACGCCCTTCCAGAACTCGGCGATCCAGGGAGTGCGTTCCTCGGCCTCGGCGACGAGGACGTCGAGGCCGAGACCGAGCACGTTGCCGGTGGTGAAGTCGCCGAACCGCTCGTCGGTGAACCCGGCCAGCTCGGGGGAGAGCATGACCACACCGCCGTCGTACGCGACGGTGGGCAGCGGGTCCCACGGGGCGGAGGCCGGGAGTGGTGCCGTGACCTGGCCCTGGAGGACAGCGCCGGCGAAGTTCAGTACGCGCTGGATCTCCCGGAGGCGTACGACCGGGTTGGCACGCCAGGCGTCGGCGAGGGCGGCCCAGAACTCGACCGCTCGACCGATGTCGGGCGTGGGGGCGGTCAGGTTGACGCCCTCCTCCTCTTCGACGTTCACGCCGAGAGTGGTGACGCCGAGCTCGGCGAAGAACTCGTAGAAGCGGCTGGCGTCCGCCGGGTCGGGGTCGGAGACGACCGCGATGGCGGAGAACGGGATACCGTGACGGCGCAGGCGGTCGATCCCGCGCATCGTGACCTGGAATCCGGGGCGCCCGACGAGGGTCACACGATGCGTGTTCATCTCTGCGGGGCCGTCGATGCTGACTCCCACGGCTACCTCGTGGTCCAGCAGGAACTCACACCAGGAGTCATCGACCAGAGCGGCGTTCGTCTGCACGGAGTGCTTCACGCCATCGAAGGGGGCCATGAGCGCCGCCAAGTGCTCGCGTCCCGTGGCAAGGGGCTCACCTCCGTGCCACACGACCTCGAATACCGGGTCATCGGCCGCCCACGCGTTGACCTGTTCGGCCACCGCTCTGGCGACATCCACCGTCATGAGGTGCTTCTCCTTCCGTAGGGGCAGGTAGCAGTACGTGCAGTCCATGGGCAGGCACTGAGTCGTCGGCTGCATGATCACCGCACGGGGGACGGCCGCGAGTCGCTTGGGACTGCACGAGGGCATGGGGCTCCTCTCGACCGGTCGGACAGCCCGGATGTTGGCGATCGCCGTCGACCACTCGACACCGGACGCGGGGCGGATGTGAGCGACGCGGACCATGCGGCCGTCGTCGTGTACTTCGTGTGTGACCGCCATGAGCTCGCCCTCGCCCTGCGAGGCGATGTCTCGTACCCGGCGTCCGAGCAGCGCATGCCGTTCGTACCCGGCATGGTCGACGGCGTTCACTCCTCGCCGTCCCGGTCGGGCCTCTCGCCGGCGAAGCGGCGCATGAACCGCTCCCAGCCACCGGCCGCTCGCAGCCGCAAGGCCCGGCTCGGCTCACCCGGTTGGACCTCCTGCGGAATGTAGGTACGGCCGTTGCCGGGGCTCCAGCGAGGCGATTCGGGTGGTGTCACGCAACTGCTCCTCTCTGCGAGAAGCCGCCTGAAGGACTCTTCGCCCCATGAGCGACGTGCGACCAGTGAACAACGATCCGTTACCGTCTCCCAGAGCGGACCCTGCGCAATGCCCGGGCGTTTTCCAGGCGTCGGTGCGCGCGCGCAGGGAAAGGTGCTCCTATGAGGGGATGCCAATGTCATTGAGGCGTAGGCGCCTTGCTGAACGGCGTGTGGCGCGGGGTTACTCTCAGGAGGAATTCGCAGAAGCGCTCACGGTGGCCGCGTCCACCGTCGTCCGTTGGGAAAGCGGTCGTGCCACCCCCCAGCCGCACCAACGACTCAAGATCGCAGCGCTGTTGGGAGTGACCCTCCCCGAGCTGGAAGCCCTCCTCTCCGAAGAACAGCCGGTGGAGACCTCTGTGCTCCCCGACACCCCGCCCCTCTTCCATGGTGATGATGACGACATGAAGCGCCGCGATGTCCTGGGCCTACTCGCCGTCACGGGCGCACTGGTCGCCCTGCCCGACTCCGACGAAGCCCCCCGAGAGTGCGCGGCGGTCGAACTCCTGGAGACGGGGGACGACCTGCACCGCAGCCTGTGGCAGATCTATGCGCTCTCGGACTCCAAACAGGCTGTCTTCCCCGCTGTTCGCGTACAGCTCGACGCCATGACGAGGGGACTGGCCGAGGCACGTATGCCGGGGGATCGGGACCGGCTGTGCCGGATGACGGCCGACCTCTACCAACTCGTCGGTGAGCTGTTCTTCGACGCCAACCGGTACACCGACGCCGCCCAGTGCTACACATTGGCCGCCCACGCCGCTCATGCCTGCGGGGACCACGACCTCTGGGCCTGCGCCATGACCCGCCACGCGTACGTCGAGCTGTACGCGCGCCGCGCCCCCGCCGCCCAGTCTCTGCTCGCGGCAGCTTCCCGGATCGCCCTACGGGGCGACGACGCACTCTCCACTCGCCACTGGGTCGCCGCAGTCCAGGCGCAGGCGTACGCGGCGGTGGGCGACCTCGACGCCTGCAACCGGGCTCTGGACGAAGCCGAGGAGGTGCATGCCCTTGACAGCGCCCACTCCCACAACGGGGGCTGGCTCCGCTTCGACGGCTCCCGCCTCGCTGAGGAAAGAGGAGCCTGCTACCTCCAACTGGGCCGCCCCGACCTCGCGGAGGAAGCCCTCACAGCAGCCCTCGCGCAGCCCCTGTCACTACGCCGCCGCGCTGCCGTCCTCGCCGACCTCGCAGTCCTCGGAGCGCACCGGTGTGACATCGACCAGGTCATGCACTACGCGGAGCAGGTGCTCGGTCTGGCCGACCGCTCCCACTCGGGATTCATCTGCAGGAAGCTGGACGGGCTTCGAGGGCGTCTTGCCCCGCTCATGGCCGATGGCCGAGTCTCGGACCTGGATCACCGAATCGCGGCGCTACCGCGTACCGCATGACGAGAGGGACACGCGCATGAGTGACGGCCGGATTTTCCGCGAGGCGTGGATCGCCGGTGTGAACAAGCACTATCCCGGCGAACCGAAGCCCGGCTACATCACGCCGTGGGACGAGACCCCCGAGTGGGAGCGCGAGGCAGCCACCGCCGTGTGCGGACAGGTACGCGACTTCATCGAAGCCAGCGGAGGGCATACGGCCCGCCTCACCCGCGAGCAGAAAAGCCGTTTCGTAGCGATCTGCTGGACGGCCCAGATGTTCAGGCACTTCGAGGATCCGAAGCCCGGATACGTCGCCGACTGGACCGACCTGCCGGCCTGGCAGCGGGAGACGGACGCGGACATCTTCGAACGCATCGAGCAGACCCGCTGACGTCCGGAAGGGCGACGCCCCTGTCCGGACCGATCCTGGCAGGGGCGAATGCGCGAGGTCGAGGAGAGCGTCTGTTAGACCCGTCGTCGCTCACGCATCGCTGTCGTTGCCCCCGTCGATGACGGTCAGCTCGGCGCCCTTCCCCGCGTACGGGTCGGGCGTGCCCGCGGGGATGTTCTGGATGGCCTGGCCCTGAGCGGCGCCGTTGCCGTTGAAGACGAAGTCGGCGCGCAGACGCCAGTCGCGGCCGTCGGGGTAGATGAATCCGGCCTCGGCGAGCTGGCGGAGAGCCCGCGACACGGTCGGCTGCTGCATCCCGACCTGCACGGCGAACTTCGCCTGCGTCTCAACGCGGACCAAGCCGTGGTCCTTGCGATTCTGCATGGCGCACATCTTGTGGAACAGCTTGTACGCCGCTCCGCTGAGGTCGGCCTCAGCCAGGGCGTTGTGAGCCTCGTAACCCATCGTGGTGTAGCCACCTCCTCGGAACCAGAGCCCGGCACCTGCACTGACCGACGAGTGAACGGTGAGGTCCTGAACCTCGCCGGTGAAGCGATTGACCGTCTCGATCCTGGTCACGCGCCGGGCCGCACGCACAGATTACCTCCACGAGTGGATGAAGCCATCCAGGGCTGCATAAGAATCCCAGGTTGCGCATCACCTTATGCATTTCCGCATCAAATCTCAAGGGTGATACCCACTATCTATACGATTTCGCATAGGAAGCTCACATGGCTGCAAAACTGTCGATGCATCCCCGCAGGCCAGAGGCCTGCCGCAGCCGCTCCGTCTTAAGCAGGTAAGCGCACCCGCCGCACGGAGGCCCCTGCGGTACTCGCTGCGCTCCGTTCCTCGGAGGTGCCCCCACCCCGCCCCGGCACTCACCGGCCGCCGTGGGCCGAGGCCGTGGCAACAAAGGGCAGCGTGGCCGGGGGCGGTGGGTGGTTGCCGTGCACACGTGGCGGACGCCCGTCCGGCTTTCCCGCCGTCTGGGCGGGCTGTCGTGGGTTGAGGCCACGACAGGGTCCCTCGGGAGATCAGGCGGTTGTTCGCTCCTCCCGCCGTTCCCTCCCCCACGCCGCCAGTGGTTCCAGGGCGTCGTTGAGGCGGGTGCCGGACTTGGTGAGGGAGTACTCGACGCGGGGAGGGACCTCGCCGTAGGAGACGCGGTGGACGATGCCGTCGGCCTCCAGCTCGCGGAGGTGGGAGGCGAGAACCTTTTCGGTGACGCCCGGGAGGAGGCGGCGGAGTTCACCGAAGCGGCGGTTGGGCTGCTCGTGGAGCGCCCAGAGGACGAGGACCTTCCATTTGCCGCCGATCACCTCCATCGCGGTGTCGATGCCGCAGATGTGACCGTCGTCGGCGCCCGGCCGGTTCAGCGTCGCCATGTGCCCACCCTTCTGACCTGTTCGCTCACTTCAGGGTAACCACCCACTTCCAAGTGGGTACTTGAGCAGGCCAGAACCCCGGAGCAGCCTTGTCGGCATGACACGGAACACTGCTGCGAAGCCCCCCGTCACCCTTCTCGGCCTCGGCGCCATGGGGACCGCCCTCGCCCGGACCTGGCTCGCCGCCGGGCATCCGCTCACCGTCTGGAACAGGACAGCGGCCCGCGCCGAGGCGCTCGCCGCCGAGGGCGCGAAGGTCGCGGACAGCGCGGCCTCGGCCGTCGCGGCGAGCGCCCTCATCGTGGTCTGCCTCCTCGACGACGACTCGGTCGGCGAGGCTCTGGACGGCGTCGACCTGGCCGGCAGGGACCTGGTCAACCTCACCACGACGACCCCCGCCCAGGCCCGCGCCCGCGCCGCATGGGCAGAAGAGCGGGGCGCCCGCTACCTGGACGGCGGGATCATGGCCGTACCGCCGATGGCGGGGGTGCCGGAGGCCGGGGGTTACGTGTTCTACAGCGGGTCGCGGGAGTTGTTCGAGGCGCGCCGGGAAGCCCTGGCCGTTCCACTCGGCACGAAGTACGTCGGGGCGGACGCCGGGTTCGCCGCCCTGCACGACGTGGCCTTGCTGAGCGCGATGTACGGGATGTTCGCCGGGACGGCGCACGCCTTCGCGCTGATCCGCCGGGAGGACATCGACCCCGTGGCGTTCGCCCCGCTGCTCGCCGACTGGCTCGCGGCCATGGCCCAGGGCGTCCACGGGACCGCCGCCCAGCTGCGGTCCGGCGACTACAGCGAGGGCGTGGTGTCCAACCTCGCCATGCAGGTGGCCGGTACGCCGACGTTCCTGGCCACGGCGGAGGGTCAGGGGGTCAGTCCGGAGCTGATCCGGCCGTACTTCGAGCTGATGCGGCGCCGCCTCGACGTCGGCAGCGATGAGGAGGACCTCACGGGGGTGGTCGATCTGCTGCTTCGGTGACCGGTGATTCGGTTACCGGTAATCGGTGAAGACCCCTCCTCTTGAGGGGGTGTCTCGTGCCAGACTCTGCGGCGATCGTTCCCCCAGGCGATCCGTTTTTCCCCATGAGGCACATGAGGCAAGCGGAAGGATCGCAAGAAACGTGAAGAAGATTGTCGTGGGCATGACCCTCGGGTCGGCGCTCACCGCACTCCTCGCCGCGGGGCTCGTCCCCGCCGCCGCGCAGGAAGCCAAGGACGCCGCGCCGACGGGCGCGAAGGCGCACCGGTCCGACAACCGCCCCGGACCGCTCACGAAGCAGCGCACCGAACTGCGGGAGAAGGCGATCGACCTGATCGCCAAGGGCAAGGCGAAGGCGAACGCCGAGGGCGTCGTCGAGGTCGCCGACGGCAAGTTCGTGGAGACCGAGACCACCACCGCCCAGCGCCAGGAGAAGATCTTCACGATCCTCTCCGAGTTCGGCGACCAGGGCTCCGGCAAGCTCGGCACCGTCCCCGGACCGCTGCACAACCAGATACCCCAGCCGGACCGGGCCGAGGACAACTCCAACGCCTGGACCGCCGACTTCTCCAAGCCGTACTACGAGAACCTCTTCAACGGCTCCGGCGAGTCGATGAAGACGTACTACGAGAAGCTGTCCAACGGCCGCTACTCGGTGACCAACACGGTCGAGGACTGGGTCAAGGTCCCCGGCAACGCCTCCACCTACGGCGACAACGCCGTCGAGGACACCGGAGGCTCCTGGGCCTTCATCCAGGACACCGGCGACGCCTGGTGGAACGCGCAGATCGCGGCCGGCAAGTCGCCCGCCGAGATCGACGCGTACCTCGCGCAGTTCGACGTGTGGGACCGCAACGACTGGGACCACGACGGCGACTTCGACGAGCCCGACGGCTACATCGACCACTTCCAGGCCGTCCACGCCGGCATGGGTGAGGACGCCGGCGGCGGCGCCCAGGGCGAGGACGCCATCTGGTCGCACCGCTGGTTCGTGAACGGCGACGACTACGGGCTCACCGGCCCCGACGTCTCCGGCACCCAGAACAAGGGCGGCGGCGCCCGCATCGGCCAGTCCAAGTACTGGCTCGGCGACTACACCACCGAGGGCGAGAACGGCGGACTCGGCGTCTTCTGCCACGAGTTCGGCCACGACCTCGGCCTGCCGGACTACTACGACACGGACGGCGGCGAGAACTCCACCGCCTTCTGGACCCTGATGAGCTCCGGCTCCTGGCTCGGCCACGGCGCCGCCGCGAACGCGGGCATCGGCACCCACCCCGGCCTCATGGGCGCCGAGGAGAAGCTCTTCCTCGGCTGGCTGGACTACAGCGACGCCCCGCTCGGCACCGACGGCACGTACACCCTGAACCCGGCGCAGCTCCAGGTCACGGGCAAGAACCAGGCCGTCCGCGTCGCGCTCCCGGACAAGACGAGCAGCACCACCTACGCCACGCCCTCCTCGGGCACGCACGCCTGGTGGACCGGCTCGGCCGACGGCCTCAACCAGTCCCTCACCCGCTCCGTGCCGGCCGCCCCGAGGGTGACCGTCAAGGCGAGCGCCTGGTACGAGATCGAGGCGGACTACGACTACCTCTTCGCCGAGTACTCCCTCGACGGCGGCACCACCTGGGCCCGCGCGGGCGACGCCGTCTCCGGCTCCTCCGTCGGCAGGTGGACGACGCTGCGCTACTCGTACGACTCCGCCGGCAAGCCGTCCCTCTTCCGCTTCCGCTACCAGAGCGACGGCGGCGTGCACTTCGCCGGCGCGTTCCTCGACGACGTCACGCTGACCTCGGGCGGTACGACCCTGGTGACCGACGACGTCGAGAACGGCGCGAACGGCTGGACCGCGCAGGGCCGCTGGAAGATCTCCACCGGCACCGAGACGGCCACCTCCCCGCGCTACTACCTCCTGGAGAACCGCGAGTACGTCGGCTCCGACGCGCTCCTCGCCGAGGGCCCGTACCAGTTCAGCAAGGGCGTCACCGCCCCCGACTGGGTCGAGTACTTCCGCTACCAGAACGGCCTGCTCGTCTGGTACGTCGACCGGTCCTTCGACGACAACAACGTCAGCAAGCACCCCGGCGGCGGCTCGGCCATGGCCGTCGACGCCCGACCCGCCCCCTTCAAGTACGCCGACGGGACCGCGCCCACCAACCGGCGCCAGCCCTTCGACGCCACCTTCGGCCTGGAGGCCACCGACGCGACCTGCCTCCACAAGGAGGTCCTCGTCGGCAAGGGCGGCAACAAGACCGTCGAGACGCAGGCGGCCTGCGCCCCCTCCGTCCCCGGCATCCCGGTCTTCGACGACACCGACCCCAACGCCTACTACGACACCACGGCCCCGCAGGCCAGCGTCAAGGTCGCCGGTCACGGCGTGCGCGTCACCGTCACCGGCGACGCCGGCGACGACCTGACGATCAGCGTGACCAACCCGGCCGCGCACTGATCGCGGAGTCACCTGACGGGGGCGGTACGGAGGGGCCTCAGGCTCCTCCGTACCGCCCTCGCGGCATGCCGGGCCTCTCAGTCCTCCCGTACCGCCCTCGCCAGTTCCGTGAGGAACGCGACCACGCCCGCCGGGCCCGGGACGGAGAGGTCCGCACGCTCGGCGAGCTCCGGGACCTCGGTGGAGCCGCTGCACACCAGGACGCCCGGGGTGCCGTCGGAACGGAGCTTCTCGACCGCCGCGAAGGCCGGCAGGTCGCCCAGGTCGTCGCCCGCGTAGAGCACGGACCCCGCGCCCACCTCCCGTACGTACTCCGCGAGCGCCACGCCCTTGTCCATGCCGGGCGGCCGCAGCTCAAGGACCATGCGGCCGGGTTCCAGGACGAGCCCGTGATGGGTGGCGAGCTCGCCGAGCGGGCCCTTGAGCGCCTCGAAGGCGCCCTCCGGGTCGAGGGCCCGGCGGGTGTGGACGGCGACCGCCCGGCCCTTCTCCTCGATCCAGACGCCGGGCCAGGCCCCGGCCCGGTCCAGGAAGCCGGGGAGTTCGGCGCGGACGGAGGCCACGCCCGGGTGCGGGGCGGCGGCGTGGACGGTGCCGGTGACGGCGTCCCAGCGTTCGGCGCCGTAGTGCCCGAGGACGACGAGGTGCTCAAGGCCGGGGACGCCGGCGAAGCCGCCGTAGCGGACGGCGACCCCGGCGGGGCGGCCGGTCACGACGGCGATCGAGGCGACCTCGGGGGCAAGGGCGGCGAGGGCCGCCACGGCACCAGGGTGCGCGCGCGCCTGCTCGGGGTCGGCGACGATCTCGGCGAGCGTGCCGTCGAAGTCGAGGGCGACGACGGCCTTCGCCGGCCGCGCGAGCAGCGCGGCCAGACCGTCGCGGCCGGAGGACGTGGCCGGGTGCGGAAGGCTGCTGACCATGCTCCCGACCCTACCGACGTACGGCCGTCCCGTCAGCGGGGCCTGCACGAGGGCCGCCTACCGTCGCCGCTGCCTCTCCTCCCGCACCCGGCGCAGCCGGTTGACCGTCACCGGGTCGTGCGCGAGCGCCCGCGGGTCGTCGAGCAACGCGTTCAGCAGCTGGTAGTAGCGGGTCGGAGAGAGGCCGAGCCGCTCACGGACCGCCCGCTCCTTGGCGCCGGGACCGGGCCAGGAGCGGCTTTCGAGGGCGAGAAGCGCCTGCTCACGCTCTCCGAGCCCACCGCCATCGCCGTCGAAGTCGGCGTCGGCTACGTCGTCAGCCGGTTCCCGGGCGTCGTCGGTGGTCATCCGGACTCCTTCGTGGATACCCCCACCTCTAGGTGGGGGAGGAAACGAAGCACCTGTGGAGCAGGGCTGGGAAGGGCGAATCGCCGTCAGGGTGATTCGTCGTCTGCCGCCGGAGCGGGCAGCGCGCCCTCCAGCAAGTACAGGATCTCGGCATTGATCGACCTGCGGTCCGCAGCCGCTTGCGCGACGAGACGGGCGTGGAGGTCTTCGGGAATGCGGAGTGCGAAACGAACCATGATGCCACTTTGACATCATGGCGACATTAAAGGAAGTGAGAGAGGCCGGGCACGCCCGGTTTACCTATCGCCTCCGCGTGTCGTCCAGCGCGAGGGCCGCGCTGAACGCGGAGCGGTCGCGATGCCGGTGGATCTGGAACGAGTCCGTCGCCAAGTCCAAGCAGACTCACCAGAACAACCGGGCGTTACCCGAAGGCGCGGACAAGTCGACGTGCGGCCCGGTTCAGCTCGCGAAAATGCTGACCGCGGCACGCGCCAAGAACGAGTGGCTTCGCGACGGCGCCCGCGTTCCGCGACAGCAGTTGATCCGCGACTTCGGAAAGTCCCGCGCCAAAGCGCTCAAGGACATCAAGGCCCGGCTTCCCATGCGGCAGCGGGCGGGGATGCCGAAGTACAAGAAGAAGCGCGAGAGCGCCCCGACGCTTGAGTACACCCGACGCGGCTTCCGATTGAAGGACGGCCGTCTGCACCTGGCGGGCGGCATCGCCGTCACCGTGGTGTGGTCGCGCGAACTGCCTTCCACCCCGTCCAGCGTGCGCGTCCACCGCGACAGCCTCGGGCATTGGTACGCCTCGTTCGTTGTCGCCACCGAGACCGAACCACTTCTCGCCACGGGCGCGGCGATCGGCATCGACTGGGGTGTGAAGGAAACCGCCACCACCACCAGCGACGCACACGATCTCCCCCGCGCACACCACGATGGACTGCGCAGACTGCGGAGCGAGAGCCAAGCACGCGCTGCCGCTGTCCGAACGCACCCACACGTGCACCGCGTGCGGAGTCTCCCGACCGAGGGACAAGAACTCCGCCAGCGTGATGCTCGTCCAGGCTGGTCTCGTACCCGGCCGGCGTTGATCTCGTAAGACCTGTCGGACCGCCGGTCCGCAGGCGAAGTGAGCCAGGAACCCCCGTCCTTCAGGAGGGGGAGCAGTCGAACGACCAACTCATTACTCGGCGGACTCCGCCGCGGTCGCCGCTCGGCCGATGGCGCCGAGGACGGCGGCGGGCTTGGCGTCGGGGGCGACGGCCTTGCCGATGTTCTGCTTGACGTTCTCGCTGACCTTGGCCCAGGAGGTCTTGCCGACCGGGGGGAGCTGGGCGTTGGGGAGGCCCTTGAGGAACGCGCGCAGGTTGGCGTACTCGGGGTCGGTCTCCATGCGGGTGGAGGCGCTGACGGTGACGGGCAGCAGGTCGTTGTCCCCGGCGAACTTGAGGACGTTCTCGTCGCTGAAGACGAAGTTGAGGAAGTCGCCGATCTCCCTGCGGTGGCCGTTCTGCTTGAAGCCCATGATCCAGTCGGCGACGCCCATGGAGGTCTTGGGCGTGCCGTCGGCGCCGGGCAGGGGGACCTGGCCGACCTTGACGCCCTTCTTGGTGGCTTCCTTGACGAGCGAGGGGTGGCCGTTGAGCATGCCGACGTCGCCGCGCGCGAAGGCGGCGAAGGCGGCCTTGCGGTTGAGCTTGCCGGGGGCGACGGGGCCGGTGAGGCCCTTGCCGACGAGCTGGGTCCGGAGCCACTCGAAGGTGCGGATGTTGGCGTCGGAGTCGACGGCGTAGTGGTCGGTGGCGTCGGTCCAGCCGCCGCCGCCGCTGAGCAGCCACATGAGCGTCTCGGCCTGGGCCTCCTCGGGTCCGAGGGGCAGCGCGAAGGGGGTGGGGACGCCCTCGTCCTTCAGCTTCTCGGCGGCCGCGGCCAGCTCGTCCCAGGTCGTGGGGGCCTCCAGCCCGGCCCGGTCGAAGAGGTCCTGGTTGTAGAAGAGGGGCCGGGTGGAGGCGACGAAGGGGAGGCCGTACTGGGTCCGCTCGGTCTCGCCGGCGGCGACGAGCGGGGCGAGGAAGTTGGCCTGGACGGGTATGGAGAGGATCTCGTCGGCGGCGTACAGCTTGCCTGCGGCGGCGTAGTCGGCGTAGGCGCCGATCTGGGCGATGTCGGGGGCGTTGCCGGCGGCGACCATCTCGGAGACCTTGCGGTCGACGTCGTCCCAGGACTCGACCTGGAGTTCGACCGTGACGCCGGGGTGCTTCGCCTCGAAGGCGGCGACCAGGTCGGTCCAGTACTTCTTGGTGGAGTCCCCACCGGTGAGGTCGTACTCGGCGGCGACCAGTCTGAGGGTCACGTCACCGGAGTCGCCCCCGAGGGAGCCGCACCCGGCGACCGTGCCGGTCAGTCCGAGGGCGGCGGCGGCCGCGGTCAGTCCAAGGAATCGTCGCCGCTCCACGGCTTCATCCACCTTTTGCTCGTCGTTGAGCTGCGCCGAGCGGAGTGTTCGCTCTTCGCAGGGCCGTAAGTCTCTCGCGGGCCGGGCATGAGGTCTACACCACTTGGGTATCACTTCCGCAACTCGGCACGGGGCTCGAATTTGTATCCGTACGTAACAATCCTCGGCAGTGGACTAGACCTTTTGGGTGGTCGCGCGACAGACTGTCCCCCGTGAGACACGTCATCGCCCTCGATGTGGGCGGCACCGGCATGAAGGCCGCCCTCGTCGGGGCGGACGGCACCCTGCTCCACGAGGCCCGCCGCGCCACCGGCCGCGAGCGCGGCCCCGAGGCGGTGGTCGAGACGATCCTCGGCTTCGCCGAGGACCTCCGCGCCCTCGGCCAGGAGCGGTACGGCGAGCCCGCCGCGGCCGCCGGAGTCGCCGTCCCCGGAATCGTCGACGCCGAGAACGGCATCGCCGTCTACGCCGCCAACCTCGGCTGGCGCGACGTTCCCATGCGCGAACTCCTCAGCGGCCGACTCGACGGCATCCCCGTCGCCCTCGGCCACGACGTGCGCACCGGCGGCCTCGCCGAAGGCCGCATCGGCGCGGGCAACGGCGCCGACCGCTTCCTCTTCGTCCCCCTCGGCACCGGCATCGCCGGCGCCATCGGCATCGGCGACCGCATCGAAGCCGGCGCCCACGGCTACGCCGGCGAGATCGGCCACATCGTCGTCCGCCCCGGCGGCACCGACTGCGGCTGCGGCCAGCGCGGCTGCCTGGAGCGCTACGCCTCCGCCTCCGCCGTCTCCCAGGCCTGGGCCGCCGCCAGCGGCGACCCCGACGCCGACGCCGCCGACTGCGCGAAGGCCGTCGAATCCGGCGACGCCACCGCCGTACGGGTCTGGCAGGACGCCGTCGACGCCCTCGCCGACGGGCTCGTCACCGCCCTCACCCTGCTGGACCCCCGCACCCTGATCATCGGTGGCGGTCTCGCCGAGGCCGGGGAAACCTTGTTCACACCACTCCGGGCCGCGGTGGAGGAGCGAGTCACGTTCCAGAAGCTGCCCGCCATCGTCCCGGCGGCCCTCGGGGACACCGCCGGATGCCTGGGCGCGGGCCTCCTCGCCTGGGACCTGCTCGCCGACCAGCCCCCCACCGACTCGGAGGTTTCCGCCTGATGGCCGATCACAAGGTTCTCGCCGGCGCACACGTCGTGCTGCCCACCGGGATCGTCGAGAACGGACGCGTGATCGTCGCGGGCGACCGCATCGCGGGCTCCTCCCCCGAGGGCGCCCCGACCGTCGACCTGACCGGCCACTGGCTCGTCCCCGGCTTCGTCGACATGCACAACCACGGCGGCGGCGGCGCCTCCTTCACCTCCGGCACCGCCGACGACGTCCTCAAGGGCGTCCACACCCACCGCCTGCACGGCACGACCACCGTCGTCGCCTCCTTCGTCACCGGCGAGATGGACTTCCTCACCCAGCGGGCCGGACTGCTCTCCGAACTCGCCGAGCAGGGCGAGCTCGCCGGCCTCCACTTCGAGGGCCCGTTCATCTCCCCCTGCCGCAAGGGCGCCCACGACGAGACGCTGCTCCGCGACCCCGACCCGGCCGACGTCCGCAAGCTGATCGACGCCGCCCGCGGCCAGGCCAAGATGGTCACCCTCGCCACCGAACTGCCCGGCGGCCTCGACTCCGTACGCCTCCTCGCCGAGCACGGCGTGATCGCCGCCATCGGCCACACCGACGCCACGTACGAGCAGACCGTCGCGGCCATCGACGCCGGCGCCACCGTCGCCACGCACCTGTACAACGCGATGCCCGCCCTCGGCCACCGCGCCCCCGGCCCGATCGCCGCCCTCCTGGAGGACGAGCGGATCACCGTCGAGCTCATCAACGACGGCACCCACCTCCACCCCGCCGCCCTGGAGCTCGCCTTCCACCACGCGGGCCCCGAGCGCGTAGCCTTCATCACCGACGCCATGGACGCCGCCGGCTTCGGCGACGGCCGCTACATGCTCGGCCCGCTGGAGGTCGAGGTGAAGGACAGCGTCGCCCGCCTCGTCGAGGGCGGCTCCATCGCCGGCTCCACCCTCACCCTGGACCGCGCCTTCAAGCGCGCCGTCACCATCGACGGCCTCCCCGTCGAATCCGTCGTCCAGGCCATCTCCGCCAACCCCGCCCGCCTCCTCGGCGCCTACGACCGCGTCGGCTCCCTGGAACCCGGCAAGGACGCCGACATCGTCGTCCTCGACGCCGACTTCGACCTCAAGGGCGTCATGCGCAAGGGCGAGTGGATCGTCGACCCGACGGCGGCCGCAACGGTCTGATCAGGAGTCATGCGCGAGGGCGGTCGGTCCGGGGGTCTGGGCCGATCGCCTTTCGTTTGGCATGATCAGTGCCCGTCGAAGCGGTCGTTCCACAGCCTCCCCACGGAGTACGGAGCGAGGAGTACGGAGTACGGGGGTGGGACAGGTGATCCTGACGGTCACCCTCAACACGGCACTGGACCTGACCTACCGGGTCCCCGCCCTCGTGCCGCACGCCTCCCACCGGGTCACCCAGGTCATCGAACGCCCCGGCGGCAAGGGCCTCAACGTCGCCCGGGTGCTCGCCGCCCTCGGCCACGAGACGGTGGCCACCGGCTTCGCGGGCGGCGCCACCGGCGCGACCCTGCGGGAGCAGCTCGCGGCGACGCCCGTACGCGACGAGCTCGTCGAGACCGCGGGCCCCACCCGCCGCACCGTCGCCGTCGTCGACGCCGCGACCGGCGACACCACACAGCTCAACGAACCGGGCCCGGCCGTCACACCCGCCGAGTGGACCGCCTTCCGCACCCGCTTCACCGAACTCCTCGACGGGGCAAGGGCAGTGGCGCTCTGCGGCAGCCTCCCGCCCGGCATCCACGTCGGCGCCTACGCCGAACTCGTCCGGCTCGCCCGCGCCGCCGCCGTGCCCGTCCTCCTCGACACCAGCGGCGAACCCCTCCGCCGCGGCATCGCCGCCCGCCCCGACCTCGTCAAACCCAACACCGACGAACTCGCCCAGCTCACCGGCTCCCGCGAACCCCGCCGCGCCACCCGCGACGCCCGCCGCCGCGGCGCCCACGCGGTGATCTCCTCGCTCGGCCCCGAGGGCCTCCTCGCCGCCACCCCCGAAGGGCTCTGGCACGCGGCCCCGCCGGCCCCGGTCCGCGGCAACCCGACGGGCGCCGGCGACTCGGCCGTCGCCGGCCTCCTCGCCGGCCTCGTCGACGGCACCCCCTGGCCCGAACGCCTCGCCCGAGCCGTCGCCCTCTCCGCCGCCACCGTCCTCTCCCCGGTCGCCGGCGAATACGACGCCGCGGCCTACGAGGAACTACTGCCGCGGGTGAAGGTCACGGAGGAGCCCGAAGCCGCCTGAGGCTTCGCGGGGCCGCCCGATCAGGAGGCCCCGACGGTCGCCTACCGGGTGTGGCCGGCCTCCAGGTACACCTGGTCGAGGATCGCCTCGCAGGTGTCGCCCGCTTCGCAGGAGATCTTGAGCGCGTTGGCGCCCTTGTTGAGGTTCACGTAGGCGTACGTGTAGGTCCAGCCCTTCTCCCAGTCGCCTTCGGCGGCCTTCGCGAAGTTGGACATGTTCAGGGCGCGCGGCGTCTCACCGTTGACCGTCAGCGAGGTCTTGGCGTCCTTGCCGGGCACGCTGTACGTGATGCGCAGCGTGTACTCGCCGGTGTTCGGCACGTCGACCGACCAGCTCGCGGAGCCGCCCGCCCCGTTGAAGCTCACGTAGGCGCCGTTCGTGCCCTTCGCGCCCTTCACGTCGGTCCCCGTGGTGGCCACACCGCCCAGCATGAGCGTCGCCGCGTCCTGCTTGGGGAGCTCCTCCGGAGTCTTCTCGGCGCTCGGCTCGGTGCTGGGCGTCTCGGAGACCTGGGAGGACGTGGCCGTGGGGGTGGTCCCGCCGGCCCGCTTGTCCTTGTCCTTGTCGCCCGAGTTGGTGATGACGGCGGCGGCGATGCCGACGACGACGACCGCGACGACGGCGACGGCGCCGATCAGCAGGCCGCGGGTGTTGGGGCCGCGGCCGGAGCCGCCGCCGCGCTGGGGCGGGATCGGGGACTGGCGGGTCTGCTGGCCGCCGTAGGTCTCGGGCGCGGCGTACTGCGCCTGCGGCTGGCCGTAGGGGGCCTGCTGCTGCGGCGGGACGTACGGCTGCTGCTGGCCGTACTGGCGTTCGCCGACCGTTCTGACCTGGTTGTACGAGGTCCGGGGCACGCCGGGCTGGGCGGGGGCGGGGCCGGGGTAGCCGTAGCCACCGCCCTGCGGGGGCTGGGCGCCCGCTGCCTGGCCGTCCGCGTAGAGATAGCCGAACGGATCTTCGTCCTCGGGCTTGTTCGCGCCGTCGTTACCGGCAGCCATCCGGGTCACCTCTCCATGCTCGTCGGCCGTCGCCGACCGGCCGAGCCTACCCCGAACGGGCGAGCGCTCGGCTCAGCCCGCCCGCCGGTGGACCTTGGCACGGGAGCGCTTCTCCACGTACATCCGCTGGTCGGCGGAGTTCAGGACCTCTTCGACGGTCATCCCGCACTCGGCCCATCCGATGCCGAAACTGGCGCCGACGCGGACCGCCCGCCCGTCCACCCGGATCGGCGGGATGATCGCGTTGCGGAGGCGTACGGCCAGGTCGGCGGCGTCGGCGGCGCCGAGGCCGTCGGCGAGGACGACGAACTCGTCACCGCCGAGCCGGGCGACGGTGTCGCCGTCCCGCACGCCGGTGGTGAGCCGGCGCGCGACCTCGATGAGGACGGCGTCGCCGGTGTGGTGGCCGAACCGGTCGTTGATCGACTTGAAGCCGTCGAGGTCGCAGAAGAGGACCGCGAGCCCCTTGGTACCGTCGTCGACCTCGCCGCCCGTGGGGGCGACCGCGTGGACGTGGTGGTCGTACGGCCCGGCGCCGCCCGCCGGCTCGAACCCGAAGCCGTGCTCGTGCTCGTGCTCGTACGGCTGCGGTTCGTACCCGGAGTCGTAGGCGGTGTCGTAGGAGGCTTCGTGGCCGGTCGCGTAGCCGCCGTCCCGGGCGGAGTCGTACGCGCCGTACGCGGCCTCGTCCCCGGGCGCCGACGGGCGCTCGCAGATGCGGGCGGAGAGCCGGGAGCGCAGCTCGGCGCTGTTGGGCAGGCCGGTGAGGGCGTCGTGCGAGGCGCGGTGGGCGAGCTGGAGCTCGTGCCGCTTGCGCTCCTCGATGTCCTCGACGTGGGTGAGGAGGAAGCGCGGCCCGTCGGCGGTGTCGGCGACGACCGAGTTCCGCAGGGAGACCCAGACGTACGTGCCGTCGCGCCGCCCGAGCCGCAGCTCGGCCCGGCCGCCCTCGGCGGAGGTCCTGAGCAGGGTGCCGATGTCCTCGGGGTGGACGAGGTCGGCGAAGGAGTAGCGCCGCATCACGGACGCGGGCCGACCGAGGAGCCGGCACAGGGCGTCGTTGGTCCGCAGCAGCCGGCCGTGCTGGTCGCCGCCCATCTCGGCGATCGCCATGCCGGAGGGGGCGTACTCGAAGGCCTGCCGGAAGGACTCCTCGCTGGCCCGCAGGGCCTGCTGCTCGCGCTCCAGGCGGACCAGGGCGCGCTGCATGTTGGAGCGGAGGCGTGCGTTGCTGATGGCGATGGCCGACTGGGAGGCGTACATCTGGAGCGCCTCCTGGCCCCAGGGGCCCGGGTGCCGGCCGTTGCGCGGGCGGTCGACGGATATGACGCCGAGGAGCTCGCGGCCGGAGCCGGAGGCGTACATCGGGGCGTAGAGCCGGTCGTGCGGGTGCCACTCGTCCTCGAAGCGGGGCGCCGGGCCGTCGGTGTGCCACTGGGGGACGTCGTCCTCCATCAGCACCCAGCCCTCGGTGTGCGGGATGAACCGCAGGTCCCCCCAGGCCGACCCCATGGACAGGCGTCGATCCCAGGAGGCACGGGAGCCGACCCGGCCGGTGATCAGGGCCTCGGCGGCGGAGCTTCCGGCGAAGGCGGCGACGACCAGGTCACCGTCGGGGCGTACGAGGTTGACGCAGGCCAGCTCGTAGTTGAGGCCCGCGACGACACCGTCGGCGACGGTCTGCAGGGTGTCCGCCAGGCTGCGCGCAGTGTTGAGGTCCGCCACGACCTGATGCAGCTGCCGCAGGGTCGAGAGACGGACGTACGGCTCCGACTCGGTCTCCATCGCTCGCTCTCCCCGAGACCTCGACAGCAACTCCAGGGTTCTCATCGGCTACGTGTGCACTGTCACTGCCACTGAATCACAGCGAGCTGCGCACCCGGTACACAGGGTCAGCAAATACTGGCCTCTGTGACTCAAGTCACAGCAGATCATGGCGGGTCGCACCTTTCCCCCTGAGGCCTCCCGCCATAGGGCGCGAAGGGCCGCCCACCGCGCCCCGGACGGCGCTTTTCGGACAGGGCCTCGGACGGGGCCTAGGTCCGGCGAGGGGTGCCGGACTGGTCCCCGGGCCCGATGCGGCGGACGCCGACACCGCAATAGCGTGCTGGTGTGCTGCAGAAGACCCCCGCCCCGCCCCCCGTGTCCGACCTGGCCATCCCCCATGCTGAGGGGGTGAGCAACGACGAGTTCCGGGCGGCCATGTCCCGCCTCGCGTCCGGCGTGGTCCTGGTGACCGCGCACGACCCCGACGACGGCCCGCGCGGCGAGGACGTCGGCATGACGGCCACCGCCTTCATGTCGGTCTCCCTCGACCCGCCCCTCGTCCTGGTCAGCCTGCGCAACGGCTCCCGCATGGACGACCTGCTCACCGACGTCCCCGTCTGGGCCGTCTCGATGCTCGCCGAGGACCAGCGGCACGTCGCCGGCCGCTTCGCCATGAAGAACCGCGTCAGCGACCGCCTCCTCTTCGCCGACCTCCCCCACACCCGCGGCGAGGAGAGCGGCGCCCCCCTCATGGGCGGCGCGCTCGCCACCCTGGAGTGCCGCACCGAGAGCCGCGTCGTCGCCGGCGACCACACCCTCGTCGTGGGCCGCGTCCTGACGGCCACCCTGCCCCCGGCCTCGGAGAACGGCCCGCTGACGTACTTCCAGGGGAAGTACCGCCACTTGTCGTAGGTCGTAGGGGTGCCGGTACGGGCGCCGGGCGGGCTCCGGGATGCGTGTCCCTGGATGCGTGTCCCTGGATGCGCGTCCCGGGAGCCGCGTCCCCGTAGGCACGTCCCCCGTGGTGCCCTCAGCTCCAGTCGCGGGACTGCCGGGTCTTCTTCGTCTCGGAGCGCTGCTTCTTCTCGCGCAGCCGCCGCTCGTTGATCCCGCGCGGGATCTTCGTCGGCCGGCGGGGCTTCGGCGGCGGGGCCGTCGCCTCGGCGAGCAGCGCGGCGAGGCGCACCGCCGCCGTCTCGCGGTTGCGCCACTGGGAGCGGTGCTCCGAGGCGCGGACCGACACGACGCCGTTGACCAGGCGGGAGGCGAGGCGCTCCAGGGCGCGCGCCTTCCACACCTCGGGGAGCGACTCGGTGGCCGCGAGGTCGAAGCGGAGCTCCACCTGCGAGTCGCTGGTGTTGACGTGCTGCCCGCCCGGCCCCGACGACCGCGAGAAACGCCACTGGAGCTCGGCCTCGGGAAGCGAGACGGAGCCGCGGATGGGATACGGACCGGACATGCCCTCCATGTTCCCCGCAGGGGGCCATGGGAGTCATCCTGTTTTCGGCGGAAACCCAGCGGGAAACCCTGCGGGAGACCGGACGGAACCCGGGCGGGCACCCGCACGGGACACCGGACGGGAATCCGCACGGGAACCGCCGGAGCCGCGCACGCGTTTCTCCAGGCGACGACATCACGATGAAAGGGACTTTCCATGGCTGTGAGCCTGTCCAAGGGCGGCAACGTCTCCCTGACCAAGGAGGCCCCGGGCCTCGCCGCCGTCACCGTGGGCCTCGGCTGGGACGTCCGCACCACCACCGGCACCGACTTCGACCTCGACGCCTCGGCGATCGGTGTGGACGCCGCCGGCAAGGTCGCGTCCGACGCGCACTTCGTCTTCTTCAACAACAAGTCGACGCCCGACCAGACCATCGTCCACACCGGTGACAACCGCACCGGCGAGGGCGGCGGCGACGACGAGCAGATCAACGTCAACCTCGCGGCCCTCCCGCCGAACGTCGACAAGATCGTCTTCCCTGTCTCCATCTACGACGCGGTCGCCCGCTCGCAGAACTTCGGCCAGGTGCGCAACGCGTACATCCGCATCGTCAACCAGGCCGGCGGCGCCGAGCTCGCCCGCTACGACCTCTCCGAGGACGCGGCCGTCGAGACCGCCATGGTCTTCGGCGAGCTCTACCGCAACGGCGCCGAGTGGAAGTTCCGCGCCGTCGGCCAGGGCTACGCCTCCGGCCTGGAGGGCATCGCCCGCGACTTCGGCGTCAACCTCTGATCCGTCGCACGCCTGACACGGCGCACGACCGTTCCGGCGCACGACCGTTCCGGCGCACGCCTGACGCGTCGCGTGACGGGTCGCGCCACTGATCGGTCACACGCCTGATCCGTCGCACGACGATAGAGCCCCGGCCGGGAATCCCGGCCGGGGCTCTACCCTTTCCCGCGTGATCGTCGAAGCCCTCGCCCCCAAGGCCCTGGAGGACGGCGCCGCCCTCCCCGGCACGCTGCTCACCGAACTCACCGCGCTGTACGCGTCGAACGAGGAGTTCCAGCAGCTCACCGGCGACTTCCCGGACCCGTCCGACATCCGGCCCGAACAGGTCGCGGCCGCACTCGCCGACGACCTCGCCCAGCCCACCGCCGAGGTGCTGCTCGCCCGTTCCGAGGGCCGCCTCGTGGCCGTCGCCGTCACCCTCGGCCGCCATCCCGACCCGGCCGACCCCGACCCGTGGCTCGGGCTCCTCATGGTCCACGCGGACGAACGGCGCTCGGGCCACGGCCGCCGGCTCGCCACGTACGTCGAGGACCGCTTCCGCGCCGCCGGCCGCACCGGGCTGAAGCTCGCCGTCCTGGAGAACAACCCCGAGGCCCTCGCCTTCTGGACCTCCCTCGGCTACGAGGAGACCGCCCGCCGCCCCGACCTCGCCCACGGCCGTCCGTGCGTGGTGATGCGCAGGTCCCTCGCCCGGGAGGACACCCCCTAGATGAATGAGTCCGATGTATTCAGTGGTCGTAGGCGATCAGTGAGCGTTTGACTGCGGCGTCGGTGGTCCAGTTGTGCCAGATGCCGGC
>NZ_JBIVPA010000020.1:0-142641 GCF_044754405.1 Streptomyces sp. NPDC093089 | reverse complement strand
AACGCCCGGTTACATTCCGAACCCGGAAGCTAAGCCTTTCAGCGCCGATGGTACTGCAGGGGGGACCCTGTGGGAGAGTAGGACGCCGCCGAACACCCGCCCTTTTAGCTCAGTCGGTAGAGCGTCTCCATGGTAAGGAGAAGGTCAACGGTTCGATTCCGTTAAAGGGCTCCGAAATGAGAAAGGCCCCCGCCTCTTGGCGGGGGCCTTTCTGCGTTCTGCGGACGGGACGCCGAGGCCGGCGATCCCCCTTTCGGGGGATCGCCGGGGGTGAGGTCAGCGGGGGTCGGGCTCGCGGAGCCGCATGGCGAGGATGGCCATGTCGTCGGAGGCGGGGGCCTGGGCGAAGCGCTCGACGGCGCGGAGGATGCGGGAGGCGACCGCGCCGGCCGTGAGGCCCGTACAGGTCTTGAGGACTTCGGCGAGGCCGTCGTCGCCGAGCATCCGGGTGCCCTCGCGGCGTTCCGTCACGCCGTCCGTGACGCAGAGGAGGACGTCGCCGGGGTCGAGGGTGACGGTCTGCTCGTACAGCTCCAGGTCGTCCATGACGCCGAGGAGCGGCTGGGGTTCCGCCGCGGGTTCGACCGTGCCGTCGGGGCGGAGGCGCAGGGGGAGGGGATGGCCGGCGCAGACGACCTTGAGGATCGCGGAGCCATCCGGCTGCGGGCGCATCTCGCCGTAGAGGAGGGTGAGGAAGCGGCTGCGGTCGCCCTCGTCGAGGATCGCCGCGTTGAGGCGTTCCAGGACGGCCGGGCCGCCGAAGCCCTCGCGGGCCAGGAGGCGCAGGGCGTGCCGGGCGAGGCCGGTGACGGCCGCGGCCTGGGGGCCCGTACCGCAGACGTCGCCGATCGCGAAGCCGTAGGCGCCGTCGCGGATGGGGAAGAGGTCGTAGAAGTCGCCGCCGACCTCGTTGCCCTCGCCTGCGGCGCGGTAGATGACGTCGACCTCGACGCCCGGGATCTCGGGGAGGCCCGGCGGGAGGAGGCTGCGCTGGAGGGACTGGCTGATCGCCACGCGCTCGGAGTAGAGGCGGGCGTTGTCCAGGGCGAGGGCGGCCCGGCGCGAGAGGTCCTCGGCGAGCTCCAGGATCTCCTGGCGGAAGTGGTCCTCGGAGGGGCGGCCGAGCGTCAGCATGCCGATCACCCGGTTGCGGGCGACCAGGGGCAGGACGACGGTCTCGCCGGCGACCGTGCCGGCCGTGGCCAGCGTCGTGTCGATGCCGGAGGAGAGCGGGCTCGCGGGGTGGTCGAGGGCGCGGACCGAGGCGGTCAGCGCGGCGCGGTGGGCGGCGTCGCCCGGCGCGGTCCAGACCCGGGCGCCGAGGGTCGGCACCGGGTCGGGCGGGGCGATGGAGGACAGCAGGTCCTTGAGGCCGTCGATGCGGTCCTCGTCCTCGTGGAGCACGTACGAGAGGTACGGGTCGGAGGACTGGTCGGCGATCGTGTAGACCGCGCACCAGGTGGCGAGGGTGGGGACCGTCATCTGGGCCATGAGGGCCAGGGTCTGGTCGCGGTCGAGGGTGCCGGCCAGGAGGTCGGAGGCCTCGACGAGGAAGCTGAGGGAGCCGCGGCGCAGGCGTTCGAGCTCGCCGAGGCGGGCGGACTCCACGGCGAGGGCGATGCGGTCGGCGGCGAACTGGAGGCGCAGGGCCTCCTCGTTCGAGTAGCGGTTCGCGGCCTCGGCGGCGACGCCGAGGGAGCCGGTGAGCCGGCCCTCGACCTTGAGCGGGACGGTGACCACCGCGCGCATGCCGGTGCCTTCGAGGAGGGGGACGGCGCCGGGGACGGCGGCCAGGTCCTCGTGGACGGCGGGCATGCGGGCGGAGCCGTAGCGGCTGGCACCGGTCTCGACGGGGACGCGGGCGAAGCGCTGGCGGGCGGCGGGGAGGCCGGTGGTCGCCCGTACCTCCAGTTCCGTCTCGTCGTCGGTGGCGAGGAGGAGGAAGGCGGCGTCGCCGTCCAGCATGTCGCGGGCGCGTTCGACCGTGCGCTGGAGGAGGCCGTCGAGGTCGTCGGGGGCCGGGGAGCCGATGAAGACCTCGAAGGGGTCGGCGGCGCGGCTCTCGCCGCCCGGCTCGGCGGCGGGGCGCTGCGGGGTCTGGAGGACGGCGCGCTCGTGCTCGCGTACCAGGAGGCAGACGGTGGAGGGCTCGCCCTGGGCGTCGCGGACCCGGAGGTGCGAGGCGTAGACGGGGACGACGCGGCCGTCCGCGCAGCGGATGCCGTAGGTGCCCTCCCAGCGGGAGAGGCGCAGTGCCTCGGCGAGGCCGGTGCCGATGCCGGGGGTGTGGGGCCAGGCGGCGAGGTCGCCGAGGGGTTTGCCGGTGACCTGCTCGGAGCCGTATCCGAAGAGTTCCTCGGCGTCCTCGTTCCAGGCGGTGACCGTTCCGCCGTCGTCGATCTGGACGACGGCGACGCGGACGCGGCTGTCGGCGACCGGGAGGAGCGGGTCGGGGAGGACGGGGCCGGCGGAGCGGGTGCCCACCGGGCGCTGGGTGAGGTCGAGATGGAACCAGACGTGCTTTCGGGTGGGGGAGTAGTCGACTCCCCAGCGGTGGGCGAGGGCGGCGCAGAGCAGCAGGCCCCGGCCGTTCTCGCGGTCGGGGTTGCCGAGGGAGCGGCCGCTCTGGACCGGGATTTCGCGCTCGGGGTAGCGGTCGGCGACCTCGACGCGGATGCCGTCGTCGGAGCGGAGGCAGAGGACCTCCGCGGAGGTGCCGGCGTGGATGACGGCGTTGGTGACGAGCTCGCTGGTGAGGACGACGGCGTCGTCGACGAGCTCGGAGTGCCCCCAGCCCTGGAGGGTGTCCCTGACGAACGCGCGGGCGGCCGCGACGGACCGCCCGACGGGCTCGAAGCTGGCAGTCGCCCGCGCGGTGATCACAGCACTCCTCGTACGCGTCTCGACGCCCGGCTCTGCCATGCTCGGTCTGCCCCTCCCGCTGCCCGGTGGTCGTGCGCGCACCACACCGCCCCCGCCGGGCGGACCGGGGCGGCTGGACAGCCGGAAGCCAGGTTACTTACCTTCACTGTCCGAGCGGATGCCGGTCACCGCTGATTCCGTCCCCCGGGGGTAGGGACGAGGTGCGAAGCTGCCGAACTGTTATCGCCTGGTTCGGTCGCGGTGAAACACTGGGCAGGCTACCGGCGGGAGCCGGAGCGGTACGGTCGACCCCTTTCGGGAGGGACACGGTGGAGTCTGGCACGGCGGCGCGGCGTGGCGGCGGCAGTGGCACGCGCGCGAGGGGCGGACGTTCCCGTGGGGGGACGGTGCAGGTGGACGCGGCGGCGCTGGAGCGGTTGTTGGCCGCTTTGGTGTCGATGCGGGACGGGAACTTCCGCAAGCGGCTCACGGCGTCCGGCGACGGGGTCATGGCGGAGATCTCCGCCGTGTTCAACGAGGTCGCCGACCGGCAGATGCACGTGACCGGGGAGTTGTCCCGGGTCCGGCGGGTGGTGGGGCGCGAGGGCAAGCTGTCCGAGCGCCTCGAGGCGGGGGCCAGCGAGGGGGCGTGGGCGGCGGCGATCGAGGCCGCGAACGCGCTCGTCGACGATCTGGCCCGGCCGGTGTCCGAGGTGGGTCGGGTGCTCTCGGCGGTGGCCGAGGGCGATCTGGACCAGCGGATGGACCTGCGTTCGGAGGGTGCCGACGGGACCGTACGGCCGTTGCGCGGAGAGTTCCTGAAGGTCGCGCGTACGGCGAACAACCTGGTCGACCAGCTGTCGGTGTTCGCGTCCGAGGTGACCCGGGTCGCCGTCGAGGTGGGAACCGACGGCAAGTTGGGCGGGCAGGCGCAGGTGCGCGGAGTGTCCGGTTCGTGGAAGGACCTCACGGACTCGGTCAACACGATGGCGAACCGGCTGACGGCGCAGGTGCGGGACATCGCGCTGGTGACGACGGCGGTCGCGGACGGCGACCTGTCGCAGAAGGTCACGGCGAACGTGGCCGGCGAGATGCTGGAGCTGAAGAACACCGTCAACCGGATGGTGGACCAGCTGTCGTCGTTCTCGTCCGAGGTGACCCGGGTCGCCCGTGAGGTGGGTACGGAGGGCGAGCTCGGCGGGCAGGCCGAGGTGGCCGGGGTCGCCGGTGTGTGGAAGGACCTGACCGATTCCGTCAACACGATGGCGGGCAACCTCACCAATCAGGTGAGAGGGATCGCCGAGGTGACGACGGCGGTCGCCAACGGCGACCTGTCGCAGAAGGTGCGGGTCTCCGCGCGCGGTGAGATCGCGCAACTCGCGGACACCATCAACCAGATGACCGAGACGCTGCGGACGTTCGCCGACGAGGTGACCCGGGTGTCGGGCGAGGTCGGCGCGCAGGGTCTGCTCGGCGGCCAGGCGCAGGTGCCGGGCGCGGCGGGGACGTGGAAGGACCTCACGGACTCCGTCAACACGGTCTTCCGGAACATCACCACGCAGGTGCGGGACATCGCGCAGGTGACGACGGCGGTCGCCAACGGCGACCTGTCGCAGAAGGTCACGGTCGACGTGGCTGGCGAGATGCTGGAGCTGAAGAACACCGTCAACACGATGGTGGACCAGCTGTCGGCCTTCGGTTCCGAGGTGACCCGGGTGGCGCGGGAGGTCGGCGTCGAGGGTCTGCTCGGCGGCCAGGCCGAGGTGCCGGGCGCGGCGGGCACGTGGAAGGACCTCACCGACTCGGTGAACACGGCCTTCCGCAACCTGACCGGTCAGGTGCGGGACATCGCGCAGGTGACGACGGCGGTCGCCAACGGCGACCTGTCGCAGAAGGTCACGGTCGACGTGGCCGGCGAGATGCTGGAGCTGAAGAACACCGTCAACACGATGGTGTCGCAGCTGTCGTCGTTCGCCGACCAGGTGACGCGGATGGCCCGGGACGTGGGCACGGAGGGCCGGCTCGGCGGTCAGGCGCGCGTGGACGGCGTCTCCGGCCGGTGGCGGGAGCTCACGGACTCCGTGAACTTCATGGCCGGCAACCTGACGTCGCAGGTGCGGCAGATCGCCCAGGTGACGACGGCGGTGGCGCGGGGCGACCTGTCGCAGAAGATCGACGTGGACGCGCGCGGCGAGATCCTGGAGCTGAAGAACACCATCAACACGATGGTCGACCAGCTCTCCGCCTTCGCGGACCAGGTGACCCGTGTCGCCCGCGAGGTGGGGACGGACGGGCGCCTCGGCGGCCAGGCGCAGGTGCCCGGCGTGGCCGGCGTGTGGCGCGACCTGACGGACTCGGTGAACGGCATGGCCGGGAACCTGACGACCCAGGTCCGCAACATCGCGCAGGTCGCCACGGCGGTGGCGCGGGGCGACCTGTCGCAGAAGATCGACGTGGACGCGCGCGGCGAGATCCTGGAGCTGAAGAACACCCTCAACACGATGGTGGACCAGCTCTCGAACTTCGCCGAGCAGGTGACCAGGGTGGCCCGAGAAGTGGGCACCGAGGGCATGCTGGGCGGTCAGGCCGAGGTGCAGGGGGTCTCCGGCACCTGGAAGGACCTCACCCAGTCGGTGAACTTCATGGCGAACAACCTCACCATCCAGGTGCGGAACATCGCCGAGGTCACCACGGCCGTCGCCATGGGCGACCTGTCGAAGAAGATCACGGTCGACGCCCGGGGCGAGATCCTGGAGCTTGTGACGACCGTCAACACGATGGTCGACCAGCTGTCGAACTTCGCGGACGAGGTCACGCGCGTGGCCCGCGAGGTGGGTACGGAGGGCATCCTCGGCGGCCAGGCACGCGTGCGCGGTGTCACGGGTACGTGGAAGGACCTCAGCGACAACGTCAACCTGATGGCCAACAACCTGACCAGCCAGGTGCGGAACATCTCCCGGGTCTCGGCGGCGGTCGCCAACGGCGACCTCACGAAGAAGGTGACGGTCGAGGCGCGCGGCGAGGTCGCCGAACTCGCCGAGACCGTCAACACGATGGTGACGACCCTGTCGTCGTTCGCGGACGAGGTCACGCGCGTGGCCCGCGAGGTGGGTACGGAGGGCGAGCTGGGCGGCCAGGCCCGGGTGCCGGGCGTCTCCGGCACCTGGAAGGACCTGACCGAGTCGGTGAACTCGATGGCCGACAACCTCACCGGTCAGGTGCGGCAGATCGCCGCCGTCACCACCGCCATCGCCAAGGGCGACCTGACCAAGAAGATCGACATCGACGCGCGCGGTGAGATCCAGGAGCTGAAGAACACCATCAACACGATGGTCGACCAGCTGTCGAACTTCGCCGAGGAGGTCACGCGCGTGGCCCGGGAGGTGGGCACCGACGGGCAGCTCGGCGGTCAGGCCCGGGTCCGGGACGTGGAGGGCACCTGGAGCGACCTCACCGAGTCCGTGAACGAGATGGCCGGGAACCTCACCCGGCAGGTGCGGGCCATCGCGGCCGTCGCCACCGCGGTGACCCGCGGCGACCTCAACGTCAAGATCGACGGCGTGGACGCGGCGGGTGAGATCCAGGCGCTCCAGGACAACATCAACACGATGATCGCCAACCTGCGCGACACCACGCTCGCCAACGACGAGCAGGACTGGCTCAAGAGCAACCTGGCCCGCATCTCCGGCCTCATGCAGGGCCGCCGGGACCTCGACGACGTGGCCTCGCTCATCATGAGCGAGCTGACGCCGGTGGTCTCGGCGCAGCACGGCGCCTTCTTCGTCGCCATGCCGACGGGCCACGCCCACAGCGACGCCGAACTCGTCGGTGAGGGCGACGGCTCGTACGAGCTGCGGATGCGCGGGAGTTACGGGTACTCGACCGGGTCCATGCCGACCTCGTTCCGGCCCGGCGAGACGCTCATCGGGACGGCCGCCGAGGAGAAGCGGACCATCCAGGTCAACGTGCCGCCGGGCTACCTGAAGATCTCGTCGGGGCTGGGGGAGGCCTCGCCGGCGCACGTGATCGTGCTTCCGGTGCTCTTCGAGGGCAAGGTGCTCGGTGTGATCGAGCTGGCCTCGTTCCAGCCGTTCGCGCAGATCCAGCGGGACTTCCTCAACCAGATCGCCGAGTTGATCGCCACCACCGTCAACACGATCAGCGTCAACACCAAGACGGAGGTGCTGCTCCAGCAGTCGCAGGAGCTCACCGAGCAGCTCAAGGAGCGGTCGGCCGAGCTGGAGCACCGGCAGAAGGAGCTCCAGGGCTCCAACCTGGAGCTGGAGGAGAAGGCGGAGCTGCTCGCCCGGCAGAACCGCGACATCGAGGTGAAGAACACCGAGATCGAGGAGGCCCGGCAGGTCCTGGAGGAGCGCGCCGAGCAGCTCGCGGTCTCCATGCGCTACAAGTCGGAGTTCCTGGCCAACATGTCGCACGAGCTGCGCACGCCGCTCAACTCGCTGCTGATCCTGGCCAAGTTGCTCGCGGACAACGCCGAGACCAATCTGACGCCGAAGCAGGTCGAGTTCGCGGAGACCATCCACGGGGCCGGTTCGGACCTGCTCCAGCTGATCAACGACATCCTCGACCTGTCCAAGGTCGAGGCGGGCAAGATGGACGTGTCGCCGACCCGGATCGCGCTCGTCCAGCTCGTCGACTACGTCGAGGCCACCTTCCGACCGCTGACCGCGGAGAAGGGGCTCGACTTCTCGGTGCGGGTCTCGCCCGAGCTGCCGGCCACGCTTCACACCGACGAGCAGCGGCTGCTCCAGGTGCTGCGCAACCTCCTGTCCAACGCGGTGAAGTTCACCGACACGGGCGCGGTGGAGCTGGTGATCCGGCCGGCCGGCGCGGACGTGCCGCAGTCGATCCGCGAGCAGCTCCTGGAGGCCGGTTCGCTGCGCGACCCGGAGGCCGCGCTCATCGCGTTCTCGGTGACCGACACCGGGATCGGGATCGCGGCCGGCAAGATGCGGGTCATCTTCGAGGCGTTCAAGCAGGCCGACGGCACGACCAGCCGCAAGTACGGCGGTACGGGTCTGGGGCTCTCGATCAGCCGGGAGATCGCGCGGCTGCTCGGCGGCGAGATCTTCGCGGCGAGCGAGCCGGGCCGCGGCTCGACCTTCACGCTCTACCTGCCGCTGAGCCCGACCGAGCTCCCCCCGCACGGGTACGGGCAGGGCTCGGCGGACGCGGAGGACCCGCAGCAGGGCGCGGAGGAGGGGACGGGCGGGGCGATCCACCCGTTCCCGCACTTCCCGCCGCCGCCCGTGCGGACCGAGGCCCGGTCCGGGGCCGGGGCGCTGTTCCGGCACCGGCGCAAGGCCGCGGCGGACGCGAACGGGGCGCGGACCGCGGTGCCGGGGCAGCCCGGCGAGCAGCACGCGCCGGACCGGGTGGAGCAGGAGATGGAGGTCGAGCCGCGCCGCACCTTCAGCTTCTCCGGCGAGCGGGTCCTCATCGTCGACGACGACATCCGCAACGTCTTCGCGCTCACCAGCGTCCTGGAGCAGCACGGCCTCGCGGTGCTGTACGCGGAGAACGGGCGGGAGGGCATCGAGGTCCTGGAGCAGAACGACGACGTGACGATCGTCCTGATGGACATCATGATGCCGGAGATGGACGGGTACGCGACGACGACCGCGATCCGGCGGATGCCGCAGTTCGCCGGGCTGCCGATCATCGCCCTGACGGCGAAGGCGATGAAGGGCGACAAGGAGAAGGCGATCGAGTCGGGTGCCTCGGCCTACGTGACGAAGCCGGTCGACCCCGATCACCTGCTGTCCGTCATGGAGCAGTGGATGCGGGGGGAGTGACCCCGGGCCGGGGGTCCGCGCGGTGCTTCGCGCGGACCCCCGGGCTCCGCTGACGGAACGTCGCCGAGGGCGTGTGAGGGGGCGGGATACGGGGAACCTTCTGGTCTCCCACCGCGTTTCTGCTACGTGCACAGTGACATCGCGGTGACAGGGTGTGGCGACGGGCGGGGTGCGGCTACGATGACCGGCACAAGGACGGACGGCGTTAGGGAGTCGTCTTCTGGGGCGGCGCCCGGTGCTTCCCCCGGTTCCGGGAGTCGGGGCGAGCCGTTGCCGGGGCGAGGAGGACGGGGCATGGTGCAGAAAGCCAAGATCCTCCTGGTCGATGACCGGCCGGAGAATCTGCTGGCGCTGGAGGCCATTCTCTCCGCGCTCGATCAGACGCTGGTGCGGGCATCGTCCGGGGAGGAAGCGCTCAAGGCGCTGTTGACGGACGACTTCGCGGTCATCCTGCTCGACGTCCAGATGCCGGGAATGGACGGTTTCGAGACCGCCGCGCACATCAAGCGGCGCGAGCGGACCCGGGACATTCCGATCATCTTCCTCACCGCCATCAACCACGGCCCCCACCACACCTTCCGCGGGTACGCGGCCGGAGCCGTCGACTACATCTCCAAGCCCTTCGACCCGTGGGTGCTGCGTGCCAAGGTCTCCGTCTTCGTCGAGCTCTACATGAAGAACTGCAAGCTGCGCGAGCAGGCAGCCCTGCTGCGGCTGCAGCTGGAGGGCGGCGGCGAGGGCGGTCAGGGCAAGGAGGCGGCGGGCCTCCTCGCCGAACTCTCCGCCCGACTCGCGGCGGTCGAGGAGCAGGCCGAGGCGCTGTCGAAGCAGCTCGACGACGACTCCGCCGACGCCGCGGCCGTCGCCACCGCCGCGCACCTGGAGCGCAAGCTCACCGGGCTCCGTCGGGCCCTCGACGCGCTGGAGCCGGGCACCGGCGCCGCACCCACGCTGCCCGCCCAGAGCTGACACATTGTCACCCGTGCTGCGTTCCGCCGTGATCGGGCGTCAGCATCGCGCCCCGGCGCGGCCGACACGATCGGGTGAGGCGGACAGCCCGTACCTTCACCGGTAACCTCAGCACCATGGCTTCACGTACGTCCGGCAAGGGTTCCCAGGGCACGGCGGGCGCCGCGAAGCCGCGCGCCGGTCGTACGACGGGCGCCGCGAAGAAAGCGGCACCCGCGAAGCCCTCCGTCAAACCGCCCGCCAAGAAGGCGCCGGCGAAGAAGGCCGCGCCCGCCAAGCGCGCTCCCGCGCGGAAGGCGCCCGCGAAGAAGACCCCTCCCCGGCCGGCCCCGTCGCCGACCGGCGGCGTCTACCGGCTCGCGCGCGGTGCCTGGCTCGGCGTCGCCCATGGGGTGGGCGCGATGTTCCGGGGGATAGGGCGCGGAGCCAAGGGGCTCGACCCGGCCCACCGCAAGGACGGGCTCGCGCTGCTGCTCCTCGGCCTCGCCCTGATCGTCGCCGCCGGCACCTGGTCCAACCTGCGCGGCCCGGTCGGCGACCTCGTCGAGATGCTGGTGACCGGTTCCTTCGGCCGCCTCGACCTGCTGGTGCCGCTGCTGCTCGGCGCGATCGCCATCCGGCTGATCCTCTACCCGGAGCGGCCCGAGGCCAACGGCCGGATCAGCATCGGCCTCTCCGCCCTCGTCATCGGCGTCCTCGGCCAGGTCCACATCGCCTGCGGTTCGCCGGGGCGCGGTGACGGCAGCGCGGCCATGCAGGACGCCGGCGGCCTCATCGGCTGGGCCGCCTCGCAGCCCCTCGTCTTCATGATGGGCGAGGTCCTCGCCGTACCGATGCTGGTGCTGCTCACGGTCTTCGGCCTGCTCGTCGTGACCGCCACCCCGGTCAACGCGATCCCGCAGCGGCTGCGCGCCCTCGGCGCCAGGCTCGGCATCGTCGAACTCCCGTACGACCCGGCGGAGGCCGAGGGGTACGAGGGACGGGAGGGGCCCGAGGGGTACGACGAGGAGTGGCGCGACGCCGGTCCGCAGCCCGCACGTCCCGTCCGCCCCCGCCGGCGCGCCTCCGGCCCCGCCGAGCCGTACGACGTGGACCGGGCCGAGGCGGAGACGCTGGAGCGGCGCGGCCGGTCCGCGCGCCGCTCCGCCGACGCGCCCGCCTTCGACCTGGGCCTGGACCCGGTGGACGTCGCCGCGGCCGCGGCCGCCGCGCTCGACGGCGCGGTCCTGAACGGCATGCCGCCGTCGCCGATCGTCGCCGACCTGACCAGGGACGTCACCGCCGAGCGGGACGCCGCCGTCGCCGCGGCCGCCGCGGAGAGGGCCGGGAAGGCGGGGGAGAAGGCCGGGAAGGCGGCGGCGCCCGTACCGCCCGCGCGCGGGGGAGAGCAGCGTCCCGGCGGGGGCGTACCCGATCTGACCAAGCCGGCGCCCGAGCCGACCGACCTGCCGCCCCGGGCGGAGCAGCTCCAGCTCGCCGGGGACATCACGTACTCGCTGCCCTCGCTCGACCTCCTGGAGCGCGGCGGGCCGGGCAAGACCCGCAGCGCCGCCAACGACGCCGTCGTGGACGCGCTCTCCAACGTCTTCACCGAGTTCAAGGTCGACGCGGCCGTCACCGGCTTCACGCGCGGTCCGACGGTCACGCGGTACGAGGTCGAGCTCGGCCCCGCCGTGAAGGTCGAGAAGATCACGGCCCTCACCAAGAACATCGCGTACGCGGTGGCCTCGCCGGACGTGCGGATCATCTCGCCGATCCCCGGCAAGTCCGCGGTCGGCATCGAGATCCCGAACAGCGACCGCGAGATGGTGAACCTCGGCGACGTGCTGCGGCTCGCGGCCGCGGCGGAGGACGACCACCCGATGCTGGTCGCGCTCGGCAAGAACGTCGAGGGCGGCTACGAGATGGCCAACCTGGCGAAGATGCCGCACGTCCTGGTCGCCGGCGCCACGGGCTCCGGCAAGTCCTCGTGCATCAACTGCCTGATCACGTCGATCATGATAAGAGCGACGCCCGAGGACGTCCGGATGGTGCTGGTCGACCCCAAGCGGGTCGAACTCACCGCCTACGAGGGCATCCCACACCTGATCACGCCCATCATCACCAACCCCAAGCGGGCCGCCGAGGCGCTCCAGTGGGTGGTGAAGGAGATGGACCTCCGCTACGACGACCTGGCCGCGTTCGGCTACCGGCACATCGACGACTTCAACCAGGCCATCCGGGACGGGAAGATCAAGCTGCCCGAGGGCAGCGAGCGCGAGCTCAACCCCTACCCGTACCTCCTGGTCATCGTGGACGAGCTCGCCGACCTGATGATGGTCGCGCCCAGGGACGTCGAGGACTCGATCGTCCGCATCACCCAGTTGGCCCGCGCGGCCGGCATCCACCTGGTGCTCGCCACCCAGCGGCCGTCCGTGGACGTCGTCACCGGTCTCATCAAGGCGAACGTGCCGTCGCGGCTCGCCTTCGCCACCTCCTCGCTCGCCGACAGCCGGGTCATCCTCGACCAGCCCGGCGCCGAGAAGCTGATCGGCAAGGGCGACGGGCTCTTCCTGCCGATGGGTGCCAACAAGCCCGTCCGCATGCAGGGCGCGTTCGTCACCGAGGCCGAGGTCGCGGCGGTCGTGCAGCACTGCAAGGACCAGATGACCCCGGTCTTCCGGGAGGACGTCACCGTCGGCCAGCGGCAGAAGAAGGAGATCGACGAGGACATCGGCGACGACCTCGACCTGCTGTGCCAGGCCGCCGAGCTGGTCGTCTCCACGCAGTTCGGATCCACCTCCATGCTCCAGCGCAAGCTGCGCGTCGGCTTCGCGAAGGCCGGCCGGCTGATGGACCTGATGGAGTCGCGGAACATCGTCGGGCCCAGCGAGGGTTCGAAGGCGCGGGACGTCCTGGTGAAGCCCGACGAACTCGACGGCGTGCTCGCCGTGATCCGGGGGGAGTCGGGGGCGTAGCGGACGGGAAGAGGGGTATCCGGTCGGCGGGGAGCGGGAGCCCCGCCGACGTGGCGGAAACTCGCCCCCTGACGCCGTGGCGGGAACGCGACCCCGTCGCCGTACCCGATCGAGACCGGGCCGAGACTCACTCGTAAGGGAACGGTGGGCAACCGTTTCCCCTGGCCGTACGTCAAGTTGGACGGTGGGACAGAAGGAAGTCCCAGCCTCATGGCGTACAAACAGCACCCGCCCGGTTGCCCCACCCTTTCGTACCACCCATAGACTGAACGTCCAGCAGGTGGCTACACGCTCGAAAGGCGCTCTCGTGTCCATCGGCAACTCCCCCGAAGACGACCGGACGTTCCCGGCAGACGACCGGGACGCGATCGGTCGCGCCCTCCAGCAGGCACGCATCGCCGCCGGTCTCACCGTCGAAGAGGTCAGTGCCTCCACCCGTGTCCGGATTCCGATCGTGCAGGCGATCGAAGAGGACGACTTCTCGCGCTGTGGCGGCGACGTCTACGCCCGCGGCCACATCCGTACCCTCGCGCGCGCCGTCGGGCTCGATCCGGCCGCGCTGATCGAGCAGTACGACGCCGAGCACGGTGGCCGCCCCGCGCCCACCCCCGCCGCCCCGCTCTTCGAGGCGGAACGTATCCGCCCCGAACCCCGCCGGCCCAACTGGACCGCCGCGATGGTCGCGGCCATCGTCGCCGTCGTCGGCTTCGTCGGCTTCACGATGTTCAACGGGAACGAGGCCCCGAAGGGGGCCAGCGCGGCCGACGGCGGCCCCGCCCCGGCGCCGGAGAAGGCCACCTCGGCCGCCAAGCCGAAGCCGGTCAAGCCCGTCGCCCCGAAGCCCACCGAGAGCGCGATCGCCGCCGTCCCGCAGGACAAGGTGACGGTCAAGCTCACCGCCGTCGACGACAAGAGCTGGATCTCGGCCAAGGCCCACGACGGCAAGCTGCTCTTCGACGGCCTCCTCCTCAAGGGCGAGTCCAAGACCTACCAGGACGACGAGCGCATCGACCTGGTCCTCGGCAACGCGGGAGCGATCGAGCTCTACGTGAACGGCAAGAAGGTCGAAGACAAGTTCGAATCCGGCCAGGTCGAGCGACTGACCTACACCAAGGGCGACCCCGAGGCCGGATGAGCCGCCCGCCCCGGCCGTGATGTGACCTCCGTCGCGCAGGTGAACCCTGCGCGACGGGGGAACGGCCGGGACGAAGTAGTCTTGAGTCCATGCCCGAACGCCGTACCGTCGCCCTTGTCACTCTTGGCTGCGCCCGTAACGAGGTGGACTCGGAGGAGCTCGCAGGCCGCTTGGCAGCGGACGGCTGGGAGCTCGTCGAGAACGCCGAGGACGCGGACGTCGCCGTCGTCAACACCTGCGGATTCGTCGAGGCCGCCAAGAAGGACTCCGTCGACGCCCTGCTCGAAGCCAATGATCTGAAGGACCACGGCAAGACCCAGGCCGTCGTCGCCGTCGGCTGCATGGCCGAGCGGTACGGCAAGGAGCTCGCCGAGGCCCTCCCGGAGGCCGACGGCGTCCTGGGCTTCGACGACTACGCCGACATCTCCAACCGCCTCCAGACCATCCTCAGCGGTGGCAGCGTCGAGGCCCACACCCCGCGTGACCGGCGCAAGCTGCTGCCGCTCTCGCCCGTCGAGCGCCAGGAAGCGGCCGCGGCCGTCGCCCTGCCGGGACACGGCGACGCCGCCGAGGAGCCCGTCGACGCCCCCGCCGACCTCCCCGAGGGCCTCGCGCCCGCCTCGGGCCCCCGCGCCCCGCTGCGCCGCCGGCTCGACGCCAGCCCCGTCGCCTCGGTGAAGCTCGCCTCCGGCTGCGACCGCCGCTGCTCCTTCTGCGCCATCCCGTCCTTCCGCGGCTCCTTCGTCTCGCGCCGTCCCTCGGACGTGCTGAACGAGACGCGCTGGCTCGCCGAGCAGGGCGTCAAGGAGGTCATGCTGGTCTCCGAGAACAACACCTCCTACGGCAAGGACCTCGGCGACATCCGGCTCCTGGAGAGCCTGCTGCCCGAGCTCGCCGCCGTCGACGGCATCGAGCGCGTCCGCGTCAGCTACCTCCAGCCCGCCGAGATGCGACCGGGGCTGATCGACGTCCTCACCTCGACCGACAAGGTCGTGCCCTACTTCGACCTCTCCTTCCAGCACAGCGCCCCGGACGTGCTGCGGGCCATGCGCCGCTTCGGCGACACCGACCGCTTCCTGGAGCTCCTGGAGACCATCCGCTCCAAGGCCCCGACGGCCGGTGCCCGCTCCAACTTCATCGTCGGCTTCCCCGGCGAGACCGAGGCGGACTTCGCCGAGCTGGAACGCTTCGTCACCCACGCCAGGCTCGACGCCATCGGCGTCTTCGGCTACTCCGACGAGGACGGCACCGAGGCCGCCACGTACGAGCACAAGCTCGACCAGGAAGTCGTCGACGAGCGGCTCGCCCACCTGTCCCGGCTCGCCGAGGAGCTCACCGCGCAGCGCGCCGAGGAGCGTCTCGGAGAGACCCTGGAGGTACTCGTCGAGACCCTCGACGAGGAGGACGGCTGGATCGGCCGCGCCGCCCACCAGGCGCCCGAGACGGACGGCCAGGTGTTCCTCACCGCGGCCGACGGTACGAGCCCCGACCTGGCCCCGGGCCGTATGGTCAGTGCGAAGGTCGTCGGCACGGAGGGCGTCGACCTGGTGGCCGAGTGTCTTTTCGAGGAGGCAGGCAGATGACCGGAGTCCCGGCATCCGCGACGGGCGGGACCGGTAGGCCGGCGCCCCGCGGCAAGCTGGGCACGGCGGCCGTCAACCAGGCCAGCCTGTGGAACATCGCGAACATCCTCACCATGATCCGGCTCGTGCTCGTGCCGGCCTTCGTGGTGCTCCTCCTCCAGGACGGCGGGCACGACCCCGTGTGGCGTGCCTGGGCCTGGGCGGCGTTCGCGGTGGCCATGATCACGGACGTCTTCGACGGGCACCTCGCCCGTGCGTACAACCTGGTCACCGACTTCGGGAAGATCGCCGACCCGATCGCCGACAAGGCGATCATGGCGGCCGGACTCATCTGCCTCTCCTCCCTCGGGGACCTGCCCTGGTGGGTCACCGGGGTCATCCTCGCCCGCGAGCTGGGGATCACCCTGATGCGGTTCTGGGTCATCCGGCACGGGGTCATCCCGGCCAGCCGCGGCGGCAAGATGAAGACGCTCGCCCAGGGCACGGCGGTCGGCATGTACGTCCTGGTGCTCACCGGCCCGCTGGCCACCCTGCGCTTCTGGGTGATGACGGTGGCCGTCGTGCTGACGGTCGTCACCGGTCTGGATTATGTGCGACAGGCGGTCGTCCTGCGGCGCAAGGGGCTCGCCGCGGAGCGCGCGGCGGCCCGGCCGGAGGCGTCGACGCGATGACCGAGGCCGCCCGGGTGCTGGCCCTGCTCGCGGAGCGTGATCACACGCTGGCCGCCGCGGAGTCGCTCACGGGCGGTCTGGTGGCCGCCGAGCTCACCGGCGTACCGGGAGCCTCGCAGTCCTTCCGGGGGTCGGTCACGGCGTACGCCACCGCCCTCAAGCACGAGCTCCTCGGCGTCGACCGGGCCCTCCTCGCCGAGCGCGGGGCGGTGGACCCGGAGGTCGCGCTGCAGATGGCGGCCGGTGTACGGGACCGGCTCGGCGCCGACTGGGGCCTCTCGACGACCGGCGTCGCCGGGCCCGACCCGCAGGACGGACAGGCCGTCGGAACCGTCTACGTGGCGGTCGCCGGCCCCGCCGCGACGGGCGCCGGGGCGGGGAAAGTGGTCTCGTTGAGGTTGAACGGCGACCGCGCGGAAATCCGTAGAGAGAGCGTACGGAGCGTGTTGGAACTCCTCCTTGAGGAACTCTCGGGAAATGCGCGGGCACAGGATACGGAACACAACGGGGGGAATTGATGTTTGCAGCCCTGAGTGAACACGACATCGCTCCCCGCACGGCCGCAGCCCGAGGCGGTACGGTGGGGCGTGAAGGATGCGGCTACGCGGTCCGAGGAGGGAGCCACCGATGATTCTGCTCCGTCGCCTGCTGGGTGACGTGCTGCGTCGGCAGCGCCAGCGCCAGGGCCGTACTCTGCGCGAAGTCTCCTCGTCCGCCCGAGTCTCGCTCGGCTATCTCTCCGAGGTGGAGCGGGGGCAGAAGGAGGCTTCCTCCGAACTGCTCTCCGCGATCTGCGACGCGCTGGACGTACGGATGTCCGAGCTCATGCGCGAAGTGAGCGACGAGCTGTCGCTCGCCGAACTGGCCGAGTCGGCAGCGTCGAGCGAACCGGTGCCGACACCGGTCCGCCCGAGGCTCAATTCGGTGTCGGTGACGTCGGTGGCGGGTGTGCCCACCGAGCGGGTGACCATCAAGGCGCCCACGGAAGCGGTCAACGTCGTCGCCGCCTGAACCGAAGCACGTGGGGCGAGGCCCCGGTCGACGCCCTGCGGGGCACTGACCGGGGCCTTTCTCTTTGCCGCCGTCTCCTGCGGACCCTCCGTGACGCCCGGTCCCGTTCGTCTGAGATGCCGGGTCCCGGCGCGGCGTGCATGGTGGAGGACGTAGGGCGTGCGCCGGGACTGCCCCGGTGCGCCCTCCCGCAGGGTGATCCTGCCGGTCTAGCGTCGACGGCAGGAGGCGGCCATGGTACGGCGACGGGTTCCGCTGGTGACGCTCGCGCTGGTCGCGGTCGCACTGGCAGTCGGGGGGCTCTGGTGGTGGGCGGTGCTGCGCCTGCTCCTCATGCCCGCGGACGCCGGGACGGTGGAAGGAGCCGTGGCCGCGGGCGGCTGGGGGCTGAGCCTGCTGCCCGTGCACGTGGCGGCTTCGTCGCGGCGCGGAGGGCGGGGGCCGGGGGCGGGTGCGTTCGCGGGTGGGGCGGGGGCGGGAGTGTCCGGGGGGAGGGCTACCAGGGCATGGCGACGCCGCCGTTGGGGCGGAGGATCTGACCCGTCGTGAACGAGGAGGCGTCGGAGGCCAGGTGCAGGACCGCGTGTGCGATGTCCTCGGCCTCGCCGACCCGCCCCAGGGGTGAGTGACGGACCATCGCCGCCTCCGCCTGCTGCTGGGCCGCCGGTTCGTGGCGGTCGGTCATGGGCGTCCGGATCCACCCCGGAGCGACCGCGTTGACCCGGATGCCGTGCGGGCCCGCCTCCGTCGCCAGGGTCTTCGTCAACTGCACGACCGCCGCCTTGGTGACGCTGTAGCAGAGGAGTCCGGGGCTCGCCGTGTCCATCGCCCCCGAGGCCATCGTGACGATCGACCCCCGCGTGCCGGAGGCGATCATCGAGCGGGCCGCCTCCTGGCACGCGTACAGGACACCCTTGAAGTTCACCGCGAAGACGCGGTCGAGGTCCTCGTCACGGGTCTCGAGCACCGTGCTCGTGTGCATGATCCCCGCGATGGCGGCCATCACGTGCAGCGGGCCGGCCGACCGTACGGCGGCGGCCAGCGCGGTCCTGTCCGTGACGTCGAGCGCGTGCGGGTGCGCGGTGCCGCCGTCGCGCGCGATCAGTGCGGCGGTCTCCTTGACCCCGCCCTCGTCGCGGTCCGCACAGTGCACCGTGGCGCCCGCCAGCGCGAGGAGAACCGCGGTCGCGCGGCCGATCCCGCTCCCTGCGCCGGTGACGAACGCGGTGCGGCCGGTGAGGTCGTACGCGGAGAGGGTCATCTTGGGACCGTACGACTTGATCTGACGGATCGTCAATTAATGTGTGAGGGTGGGCGAGAGGCCGGTGGGAGGTTGGGCGGCAGGGTGGAGTCAGGGGCGTTGGGCGGGGCCTGGTTGGCAGTTGGGGCACCAGTACGTGATCCGGTCGCCGATGTCGGCGTGGGCGTCGGGATCGGTTCTGCGGATCGGGGCGCCGCAGCGCAGGCAGGGGCGTCCTTCGCGGCCGTAGACGTGGAGCGGGGTGCCGGGTCTGCGCGTGGTGGTGGTGCGTCGGTCGGGGTGGTCCTTGTTCGCCTCCAGGAGGCGGTGCGCCGTCGCCACCAGGCGGGCGGGGACGCCGGGGCCGAGGTCGCCGACCGGGAGCCAGGGCGAGACCGCGGCGAGGAACGCCAGCTCGCACTTGTACACGTTCCCGATACCGGCCATGTTGCGCTGGTCGAGCAGGGCCTCGACGAGCGGCCGCGCCGGGTCGGCGCACAGCCGCCGCTCCGCCTCCTCCGGATCCCAGTCGGGCCCCAGCAGGTCCGGGCCCAAGTGGCCGACGACTCGTGACTCCTCTGCCGTACGGATCAGCTCCAGGACCTGGAGTCGGTAGCCGTACGCCGTGGACTCCTCGTTCCCGAGGATCGCCCGGATCTGATGCGCCGGGCCGCCGCGCGGCCGCTCCCCCGTCGGATACACCCGCCACGCGCCCTCCAGCCGCAGATGCGAGTGCAGCGTCAGCCCGCCCTCGATCCTCGCCAGCAGATGCTTCCCGCGGGGCGTCACGTCGAGGAGCGTGCGGCCGGTGAGGTCGGCGGTCGCGAAACGGGGTACGCGGAGGTCGGCGCGGGTGAGGACCCTTCCCGCGAGTGCGGTGTGCAGGTGTCGGGCGACCTGCCAGACGGTGTCTCCTTCGGGCACGGGTCCATTGTGCGGGTTGGGGGAGGGGAGGGGGTGGGATGTGCGTGCCGCTGATGCGCTTGGGCAGTGGGTGGGGCCGTCGCTGCCGCTCCGGGTTGTGGGTTGCGCCCCATGGGCCCTGGGTTGCGCCCTGTCTGCCGCCGCCCGGGTTGTGGGCAGCTGTTCCGTTGGGGCGGAACGGGTGGGCACAACCCACGACGGCGCCGCACCTTCGGCGCACCGTTCAGGCCCGGAAGCCTAGGCCCGGCAGGGGGCGCCGTCCCGTGTGCCCACCCTCCCCCGGACTCCGTCCGGGGGGGACCCCCACGCCCCAGCGGGACGATTGCCCACACGGAGGTGGCGGCGGGCAGCGGGCGCCACCCCGGGTGGGGGCCCGAGGGGCGTGCCGCCCACACGGAGGTGGGCGTGCGGCGAGGGCGGCGGCCGACGTCCGGGGTGGGCGGGGCGCCGGCCCGTACGTGGGGCCGTATGGAGTTGGGTGGCGGGCGCCTGGTCAGGAAGCGGGGCCTGGGATTGGTGGGTCGGGGCTCGGCCCTGCGGGGGGTCAGGGGCGGAGGCGGAGGCCTCGGGGGGTGGGGTGGAAGCCGGCGGATTCGAAGGAGGGGGAGAGGGGGGAGGTGAGGGAGGTGGTGGTGTTGATGCGTTCGAGGGTGAGGGGGGCGTGGCGGGCCAGAGCGTGGGCGGCGGCGATGAGGGCGGGGTCGTCGGGGGTGGTGGGCCAGGAGAGGAGGGTCTTGCCGCCGCGCTCGACGTAGAGGGTGAGTTCGCCGTCGACGAGGACGACGAGGGCGCCGGCTTTGCGGCCGGGGCGGTGGCCGGCGCCGGTGGGGGGCTCGGGCCAGGGGAGGGCGGCGCCGTAGGCGTTCGCGGGGTCGGCGGCGGCGAGGACGAGGGCGCGGGGGCCGGCGGCGGCCTCGGCGCCGCGGTCGCGTGCGGTCGCGGCGGCACGGAGGCGGTCGACGGCGCCGTCCATGGCGAACTGGGCCGCGCCGAGGCCTTCGACGACGTAGCCGCGACGGGCCTGGCCGCTGTCCTCGAAGGCGGACAGGACGCGGTACACGGCGGAGAAGCCGCCTTCGACGCCTTCGGCGGCCACCGCGCCGCGGGTGACGACGCCGTGCCGGTCCAGGAGGGTGCGGGCGAGGGCGTGGGCCCGGTGGGTCCGCTCGGGCTCTGCGGGGGGCAGCAGCGACCAGCGGCCGGAGACGGTGGGCGGGCCGGTGCGGGAGGCCGGGCGGGCGGCGGCGGTGAGGGTGCCGTACCTGCCGCGGGGGACCGTACGGCGGGCGCGGTGGGCGGTGGAGCCGGCGGTGCGGCCCGAGCCGAGCAGGGAGCGCAGGGGGGCCAGGGTGTCGTTGGTGAGCCGGCCCGACCAGGCCAGGTCCCAGAGGGCGTCGGCGAGCTGGGGATCGGTGGCGTCCGGGTGGGTGGTGGCCCGGATCTGGTCGGCGATCTGGCGGAAGAACAGGCCGTAGCCGCCGGAGAGGGCGGTGAGCGCCGACTCGTGCAGGGCGGAGAGCTCCAGCGGGTGGGGCGGCGGCAGGAGCAGGGGGGCCGCGTCCGCGAGGTAGAGCGAGACCCAGCCGTCCTTGCCGGGCAGTGACCCGGCACCGGCCCACAGGACCTCGCCGGTGGTCGTCAGCTCGTCGAGCAGGGCCGGGGAGTAGTCATGGACCCGCGAGGGCAGGACGAGCTTCTCCAGGGCCGAGGCGGGGACGGGCGCGCCCTGGAGCTGCTCGATCGCGCGGGCGAGGCCGTCGATGCCGCGCAGGCTGCTGCTCCCCAGGTGCTGCCACTGGGGCAGGAAGGTGGCGAGCGCCGCCGGGGGCACCGGTTCGAGCTCGTGGCGGAGGGCCGCCAGGGAGCGGCGCCGCAGTCGGCGCAGGACGGTGGCGTCGCACCACTCCTGCCCGATGCCGGAGGGGTGGAACTCGCCCTGGACGACCCGGCCCGAGGCGGCGAGGCGCTGGAGGGCGCCGTCGGTGACGGCCGCGCCGAGGCCGAAGCGGTGGGCGGCGGCGGAGGAGGTGAACGGGCCGTGGGTGCGCGCGTACCGCGCGAGGAGGTCGCCCAGCGGGTCCTTGACCGGTTCGGTGAAGGCCTCGGGCACGCCGACGGGCAGGGCCGTGCCCAGGGCGTCCCGGAGGCGGCCCGCGTCCTCGATCGCCGACCAGTGCTCCTGGCCCGCGATCCGGACCCGGATGGCGCGCCGGGCGGCGGAGAGTTCTGGTGCCCAGTCCGGCTCGGCACCGCGCTCGGCGAGTTCGGTGTCGGTGAGGGGGCCCAGGACCCGCAGCAGGTCGGCGACGCCTTCCACGTCCTTGATCCGCCGGTCCTCCGTCAGCCACTGGAGCTCCCGCTCCAGCTCGGCCAGGACCTCGGGGTCGAGCAGTTCGCGCAGCTCCGCCTGGCCGAGCAGCTCCGCGAGCAGCCGGGAGTCCAGGGAGAGCGCGGCCGCCCGCCGCTCGGCGAGCGGGGAGTCGCCCTCGTACAGGAACTGCGCCACGTAGCCGAAGAGCAGCGAGCGGGCGAAGGGGGACGGCTCCTGGGTGGTGACCTCGACGAGGCGGACGCGGCGGGCCTCGATGTCCCCCATCAGTTCGGTGAGTCCGGGGACGTCGAAGACGTCCTGGAGGCACTCCCGGACCGCTTCGAGGACGATCGGGAACGAGCCGAACTCGCTCGCCACCTGGAGGAGTTGCGAGGCGCGCTGACGCTGCTGCCACAGCGGGGTGCGCTTGCCCGGATTCCGCTTGGGCAGCAGCAGGGCGCGCGCGGCGCACTCGCGGAAGCGGGAGGCGAACAGCGCGGAGCCGCCCACCTGGTCGGTGACGATCTGCCCGATCTCGCCCTTGTCGAAGAGGGCGTCGGCCGCGCCGACCGGTGCCTTGTCGGCGTCGAACGTCGTGTCCAGGTGCCGGCCGGGGTCCACCGGCTCGTGGTCGAGGAGGTCCAGGCCCATCTCCAGGCCCATCAGGTCGGCGTCCGGCAGGCGCAGCACGATGCCGTCGTCCGCGTGCATCACCTGGGCGTCCATGCCGTACCGCTCGGCGAGGCGGGCCCCGAGCGCCAGCGCCCAGGGAGCGTGGACCTGTGCGCCGAAGGGGGAGTGGATGACGACCCGCCAGTCCCCGAGCTCGTCCCGGAAGCGCTCGACCAGGATCGTCCGGTCGTCCGGCACGTGACCGCAGGCCTCGCGCTGCTCCCTGAGATACGCGAGGACGTTGTCCGCGGCCCAGGCGTCCAGTCCGGCGGCGAGCAGCCGCAGCCGCGCGTCCTCGTCGGAGAGGGCGCCGACCTCGCGGAGGAACGCGCCGACCGCCCGCCCCAGTTCGAGGGGCCGGCCGAGCTGGTCGCCCTTCCAGAACGGCAGTCTGCCCGGCACTCCGGGCGCGGGGGTGACGAGCACCCGGTCCCGGGTGATGTCCTCGATCCGCCACGAGGTGGTGCCGAGCGTGAAGACGTCGCCGACCCGCGACTCGTACACCATCTCCTCGTCGAGCTCCCCGACGCGGCCGCCGCCCTTCTTCGGGTCCGAGCCCGCCAGGAACACGCCGAACAGGCCCCGGTCGGGGATCGTGCCGCCGGAGGTGACGGCGAGCCGCTGCGCGCCCGGCCGCCCGGTGACCGTCCCGGCCACCCGGTCCCACACCACGCGCGGGCGCAGCTCGGCGAAGGCGTCCGAGGGGTAGCGGCCCGCCAGCATGTCGAGGACGCCGGTGAACGCCGACTCCGGCAGCGACGAGAACGGTGCCGCGCGGCGCACCACGGCCAGCAGGTCGTCCACCTGCCAGGTGTCGAGCGCGACCATGGCGACCAGCTGCTGGGCCAGGACGTCCAGCGGGTTGCCGGGGATCCGCATCGACTCGATGGAGCCCGAGCGCATCCGCTCGGTGACCACCGCGGCCTGCACCAGGTCGCCGCGGTACTTGGGGAAGACGACGCCCGTCGACACCGCACCGACCTGGTGCCCCGCGCGACCGACGCGCTGGAGCCCGGAGGCGACCGAGGGCGGCGACTCGACCTGCACCACCAGGTCGACCGCGCCCATGTCGATGCCGAGCTCCAGGCTGGAGGTGGCGACCACGGCGGGCAGCCGGCCCGCCTTCAGGTCCTCCTCCACCTGGGCGCGCTGCTCCTTCGACACCGAACCGTGGTGGGCCCGGGCGAGCAGCGGGGGGGCGCCCTGCGCAGCCCCCGACTGGGCCATGACCTGGGCGGGGGGAGCGCCTTCGGGGAGCGGTTCGCCGGTCGCCCGCTCGTACGCGATCTCGTTCAGCCGGTTGCAGAGGCGCTCGGCCAGGCGGCGCGAGTTGGCGAAGACGATCGTCGAGCGGTGGGCCTGGACGAGGTCGGCGATCCGCTCCTCGACCTGCGGCCAGATCGACGGCTTGTCCCCGCCGTCCTTGCCCTCGGACGCCGGTGAGCCGCCCAGCTCGCCCATGTCCTCGACGGGCACGACGACGGAGAGGTCGAACTCCTTGCCCGACGGCGGCTGGACGATCTCCACCGCGCGCTTCGGGGACAGGTAGCGGGCCACCTCGTCCACCGGGCGCACGGTGGCCGACAGGCCGATCCGGCGCGCGGGGCGGGGCAGCAGCTCGTCGAGCCGCTCCAGGGAGAGGGCCAGGTGCGCGCCCCGCTTGGTGCCCGCGACCGCGTGGACCTCGTCCAGGATGACCGTCTCCACGCCCGACAGGGCTTCGCGGGCGGCGGAGGTCAGCATCAGGAACAGTGACTCGGGGGTGGTGATCAGGATGTCCGGCGGCCGGGTGGCGAGCGCCCGGCGCTCGGCGGGCGGGGTGTCACCGGAGCGGATCCCGACCCGGATGTCCGGCTCGGGCAGTCCGAGGCGCACCGACTCCTGCCGGATGCCGGTCAGGGGGGAGCGCAGATTCCGCTCGACGTCCACGGCGAGGGCCTTCAGCGGCGACACGTACAGCACGCGGCAGCGCTTCTTCGCCTCGGCGGGCGGCGGCGTGGACGCCAGCCCGTCCAGGGAGGCGAGGAAGGCGGCCAGCGTCTTCCCCGAGCCGGTCGGCGCGACGACCAGCACGTCGGAGCCCTCGCCGATGGCCTTCCAGGCGCCCTCCTGCGCCGCCGTGGGCGCGGTGAAGGCCCCGGTGAACCAACCACGGGTCGCGGGGGAGAACGAGTCGAGCGCGGACCTGACCATGCCCCCCATCGTGCACCCCGCCACCGACAACCGCCCGGACCTGTGGAAAACCGGCCGGCGACAGGGGCCCGGCGTGGGAAGGGCTCCGACGGCTCCCGGGCGCAGAATGGAGGCATGGCGAGCGAGGAGCGGGCACGGTACTGGCAGTACGCCGAACTGCCCGGCGTCGACCTGCTGCACGCCCACTACATCCGCAAGGCGTTCGCCCGGCACACCCACGAGACCTTCGTCTTCGCCGCGATCACCGAGGGCGTCGAGGCCTTCCACTACCGCGACGAGCTGGTCCACGCGGGCCCCGGGCAGATAGCCCTGGTCAACCCGGACACCTCGCACACCGGGTACGCGGGCGTGCCCGAGGGGTGGACGTACCGCACGATCTACCCCGACGCGGAGATCGTCCGCTCGATCGCCGCCGACACCCTCACCCTGCGCGGCTCGGCCGGCTTCACGACGCCCGTCGTCGACGACCCGTACGCCGCACGGCTCGTCGTCGGCGTCCACCGGGCCGCCGAGGAGGGCAACGCGCTCGCCGCGGACAGCCTGCTCCGGCTGGTCACGGCCCGCATGCTGCGCAGCCACGGCGGGCTGATCACGCCGCTCCCGCCCCGCTCGGCGGGCGCGCGGCACGCGGCACGCGCGCGTGCCGTCCTGGAGGAGCGGATGGCCGAGCCGCCGACCCTGGAACGGCTCGCCGCCGACCTCGGCACCAGCCCCTTCGCCCTCCTCAGGGCCTTCCGGTCGGCGTACGGGATGCCCCCGCACACCTGGCTCACGGACGCGCGCGTACGGCGGGCCAGACGGCTCCTCGACGCGGGAACGCCGCCCGCGGACGCGGCCGCCGCCGTGGGCTTCACCGACCAGTCGCACCTCAACCGTCACTTCACCCGCAGCGTCGGGGTGCCGCCGGGCGCCTACCAGCGCGCGCGGGGCGTGCGGGGGAGTGGCGGGGAGGGTGCGCGGGACGGGCCGACCGGGCTGTGAAGGCGGGGCGCAAGAACGTACAAGACCGGTCGGCCGGGACTGCCGTAACGTCCCTGACGTGGCAGAACAGACAGCACCTCCCGTCATACGCGACGGCGGCACACCGGCGAAACCCGACGCGGCCGTCGTCCGCGACGCCCTCGGGGTCGGCGTCGCCGTCGGCCTCTCCGGCTTCGCCTTCGGCGTCACCTCGGCGGGGGCGGGCCTCAGCCTCCTCCAGACCTGCGCGCTCAGCCTGCTCGTCTTCACGGGCGCCTCGCAGTTCGCCCTCGTCGGGGCGCTCGCCGCCGGAGGCAACCCCTTCACGGCCGCCGCCGGGGCCTTCTTCCTCGGCACCCGCAACGCCTTCTACGGGCTCCGGCTCTCGCAGCTCCTCGCGCTGCCGAAGGCCGTCAGGCCGTTCGCCGCGCACTGGGTGATCGACGAGACCACCGTCGTCTCGCTCGCCCAGCCGTCCCGGCGGGCCGCGCGCATCGGCTTCACGATCACCGGCCTCACGCTGTACGTCCTGTGGAACGTCACCACGCTGCTCGGCGCGCTCGGCGCCGAGGCGATCGGCGACACGGCGGCCTGGGGGCTCGACGCGGCCGGCCCCGCCGTCTTCCTGGCCCTGCTCGCCCCCATGCTGAAGTCGGCGACCGAGCGGGCCACCGCCGGGATCGCCGTCCTGCTCGGACTCGGGCTGCTCCCCGTCCTGCCCGCCGGCGTCCCGGTCCTCGCCGCGGCCCTGGCCGCACCGGCCGTGCTCTGGTTCCGGGGCCGCGGGGCGAGCAGCGCCGCACAGGCCGGCGCGAAGCGGGACACGACGGTGGAGGAGGACCCCCGATGAACGTCTGGATCGCGATCGGCCTGACCGCCGCCGGGTGCTACCTGATGAAGCTGGTCGGCCTGCTCGTCCCCGCCGGAACGCTGGAACGGCCGCTCGTGCAGCGCCTCGCTGCCCTGCTCCCCGTCGCGCTGCTCGCCGCGCTCACCGCCCAGCAGACGTTCAGCTCCGGCGGCTCGCTCGTCCTGGACGCCCGGGCCGCCGGGCTCGCCGCGGCCGCCGTCGCGCTCGTCCTGCGCGCCCCGTTCCTGGTCGTCGTGGGCGCGGCCGTCGTGGTCACGGCGGGGGTACGGGGCCTGGGCTGGTGAGCCCGGGCCGTATGGCGCGGGCAGGTGAGCCCGGGCCGTACGGTGCCCGCGCCCGGGCCGTACGGTGCCCGCGCCCGGGCCGTACGGTGCCCGCGCCCGGTCCGTACGGCGCCTGCTCCCGTTCCGTACGGCGCCCGCCTTCCCCGTTCCGTACGGCGTCCCTCCGCGCCGCCCCACCCGTCAGTCGATGGAGCGGCCGTGGGCGCGGAGGGTGCGGAGTGCCTCGATCGTGACGATCGGGCGCCATTCCAGGGCGGTGCCGGGGGCCCAGGCGCGCCAGCGGATCGGCCAGCCGCCGTCCTCCTGCTGGTCGGCCGTGAGGTGGTCGAGGGAGCGGGTCATCTCCTCGTCCGTGAACCAGTGCGCGGCGAGCGAGTCCGGCACGCGCGCGTAGTCGTGCGGGAAGTGGTGCTCGCCGGGCGCGTACCCGTCCGAGACCGGATAGTCGTCCGGCCGGTCCGGGTCGAGGACGGCGAGCCCCTGTTCGCGGACGAGCCGGCCGAGCCGGTCGGCGGCGGCCTGTGCGCGCGAGCGGTCGGGGGCGCCGTCGAGGAAGGCGACGGCGGCCTGGACCTCGTACGGATGGGACTTCTCCAGCGACTCGACGGCCGCCCAGCAGAACTCGGTGGCCCGGAACAGCCAGGCGTGCCAGACCTGGTTGCGGTGCAGCAGCCCGACCACGGGACCGGTCGAGAGCAGGGAGCTCGGCGGGGAGTCGACGACCGGGACGAACGGCGCCGAGGGGTAGCCGCGCTGGGACGGGTGGATCGCCGGGAGCGCGCCCTCGTGCGTCGACACGTCCGTGAGGTAGCGGCAGATCCGCTCCACGCGCAGTCCGCCGCAGCGGCCGATGGAGTCCAGGACCCGCAGCGCGTGCGCGGTGTGGAGGGGCTGGCTGACCGGTCCGCGGAGATCGGGTTCGAGCGCGTGGCCGTAACCGCCGTCCTCGTTGAGGTAGGCGGCGAGGGCCGTCTCGACCTGATCCGGGCCTCCGCGCAGGAAGTGGTAGGCGAACCGGCGCTGTTCGAGGACCCGTGCCGTCAGCCAGACGAAACGCTCGGCGCGGGCCAGGGGGGTCGAGGGCGGGGAGGAGAGGGGTTTTTCGGCCATGCTCCGACCGTAGGGCGGAAAGTCGCGGTGACAAGGCCTGAGGCGCGGGCTGCACTCTTGGGAGCGGGATACTGGGGTCATGCGGTTGACGATTTTCTGGGAACGGATGGCGGACCACTTCGGTGCGTCCTACGCCGAGTCCTTCGCGAGTGACCATGTGATGGCGGAGCTCGGCGGGCGGACGGTGCGGGACGCCCTGGACTCCGGCTGGGAGGCGAAGGACGTGTGGCGGGCGGTCTGCGCGGCCGTCGACGTACCGGCCGACAAGCGCTGACGGAACGGCGCCCAGCGGCCGACAAGCGCTGACGGATCGGCGCTCCAGCGGCCGACCGGCGGTGACGAGCCCGCGGCGCACCGGCCGGTGAACGGCGAACGGTCGGCGAACTGCCGGGTGACAAGCGGTGATGTGCGGGGCCCCGGGTGGAATGTCCGCGCGGTGCGCGAGACTGGCGTGGTGGCCCCGACTGACGACACCGACAAGACAGAACCGACTGACCCGACCGAGCCCACCGACCAGACCGAGCCGACTGCCCCGACCGAGTCGGCCGAGCCGACGGTGCCGACCGACGAGGCATCCCCGGCCGACCGGACGGCTCCCGCTCCCGCGGACCTGACCGCCGGTGCCCGCGAAGGGGCCGGCGGAGAGAGCGGGAGAGGCGCCCTGGCGCCGTCCGCGCCCGGGACCGCCTCCGGGACCGCCTCGGGCACCGTGGCGGCGCCGTCCCGGCCCCCGGCGGCGCGGATGCCGCGCTGGCTGCCGCGCGCCATGGTCCTGGCGCTCGCGCTCTACTCCTGTTTCCTGCTGGGCAACTGGGCCTTCCACCAGCTCGTCGGCCTCCTCGTCAACATCCTGCTCGCCTTCTTCCTCGCCCTCGCCATCGAGCCGGCGGTCGGGCGCATGGCGGCGCGCGGGATGCGCCGGGGGCTCGCCACCTTCCTGGTCTTCTTCGTCGTCCTGATCTTCAGCGTCGGCTTCGTCGTCCTGCTCGGGTCGATGCTCGCCGGCCAGATCGTGGACATGGTCGAGAACTTCCCCAAGTACCTCGACTCGCTGATCAACTGGATCAACCAGAACTTCCACACGGACCTCTCGCGGGTCGAGGTCCAGGACAGCGTCCTGAGCTCCGACTGGCTGCAGAAGTACGTGCAGAACAGCGCGTCCGGAGTCCTCGACGTCTCCGCCACCGTCCTCGGAGGCCTGTTCCGGCTGCTGACCATCTTCCTGTTCTCGTTCTACTTCGCGGCCGACGGACCCCGGTTGCGGCGCGCCCTCTGCTCCGTCCTGCCGCCGGCCCGCCAGACCGAGGTGCTGCGGGCCTGGGAGATCGCGGTCGACAAGACCGGCGGCTACCTCTACTCGCGCGGCCTGATGGCCCTCATCTCGGGCGTCGCGCACTTCGTGCTCTTCGAGATCCTGGACGTGCCGTACGCCCCCGCGCTCGCCGTGTGGGTCGGTCTGGTCTCGCAGTTCATCCCGACGATCGGCACCTACCTGGCCGGCGCGCTGCCGATGCTGATCGCCTTCACGGTCAACCCCTGGTACGCGCTGTGGGTGCTCTGCTTCGTCGTGATCTACCAGCAGTTCGAGAACTACGTGCTCCAGCCGAAGCTGACCTCCAAGACCGTGGACATCCACCCGGCGGTCGCCTTCGGCTCGGTCATCGCGGGCACGGCGCTGCTCGGTGCCGTCGGCGCGCTGATCGCCATCCCGGCCGTCGCCACCCTGCAGGCCTTCCTCGGCGCGTACGTGAAGCGGTACGACGTCACCGACGACCCGCGCGTGCACGGCCACCGCAGGTACGGCGAGGCCGTGGTGGCACGGCTCCAGAAGGCCCTGCACCACAAGAAGGAGTCCGCGCCCGACGAGTCCTGACCGCAGCCCGCACTCCCGCGCGCGCGTGTGGGGCCACGGGTCACAGGTACGAGGGGCGGGTCACCCGGTGCCGGAAGGAGTGCCAGGTCCAGGCCTGGACGGCCACCAGGAGCGGGGTGACGACGAGCAGCGCGGGCACGAGCAGGCCGAGTGTGGCCGGGGCGGCGGCCCGCTCGGCCAGCGGGAGCGCGGTCCCCGCTCCGAGCGGCAGTCCGGCGAGCAGGACACCGGTCAGCGCGAAGGACTGCCACGTGCGCCCGGCGCGTCCGACGAGCCTGCGGGCGCGCTCGTACGGCGGTCCCGTGAGCCGGAGCGCGGCGAAGCCGAGCCCGTGCGCGGCGAACAGCGCGGCCACGGCGAGGGCGGTGAGGACGGCCGTGATGCCGGTCGCCGGCGCGTACGGCCGTCCGGTGAGCAGGGCCGCGAGCAGCCACCCCCAGGACAGCGCCACGGTCCAGCTGCCGCACGTCACGGCGGCGTCGCAGCCCGCGCGCCAGCGGCGTCCCGGGCCCCGGCCGCGTGACCAGAGCCCCGTGTCCCGCACGATCCAGCCGGTCAGGAGGGCCACGAGGACCGGGAACTGGCCGCTCAGGAGCTCCCCTTCGAGGGCGGGGAAGCAGCCGACGAGCACGCCGGCGGTGGCGACCAGCCAGACCTCGTTGCCCAGGAAGAAGGGGGCGAAGGAGGCGAGGACGAGGCGCCGCTCGCGGTCGTCACGGCCGAGCCAGGGGATGAGCATGCCGGTGCCGACGTCCGACCCGGCGAGCACGAACCAGCCCGCGGCGAAGAAGGCGAGCAGGGCGATGGCCAGGGTCTCCACGAGGTCTCCTCGGATGGTGCTCGGTGGTCCGGGACGGCGGGACGGCGTCAGTAGCGGGGGGCGGGCAGGGTGTCTGCGGGGTCGCGCGCCGTCCCGTCAGCCGATCCGTCCACCGCGTCGGGCCGCTCGTCGTGGCCGAGCCCGGACTCGACGGGGCCGCGGCGGGCGTGCCGGGTGAGGAGCCAGGCGTTGAGCGCGGCGAGCAGCACGAAGGCCGTGGTGAACACGGTGAGGGAGAGGCGCATGGTGCCGGGGGAGAGGTCCGAGACCGCGTCCTCCGTCCTGAGCAGCCCGTAGACCACCCAGGGCTGCCGCCCCGACTCCCGGAAGACCCAGCCGCCGATCATGGCCAGATACGGCAGCGGTACGGCCGCCATCAGGACGAGGTGCCACAGCCGGAACCGGAAGACGACCTTCCTGAAGCAGGCCAGGATCACCCCGGCGAAGCACAGGTACATCATCAGGGCGAAGCTGATCAGCATCACGAGACCGCCGCCCCGGGTCCACGCCTCCGACGGCACGTAGTCGCCCGGCCCGAAGCGGTCCGTCAGCTCCGCCTGCAGCCGTGCGATCTCGGCCGCCTTTCCGCTGAAGACGGCCGACTTCATCGGCTGGAAGGTGGCGAGGACGCCGAACTGGAGCCCGCCGAACACCGCTGCCGCCATCAGCGCCGGCGCCGACAGGAACACCCCGATCCGCAGGCTGCGGCCGAAGAACTCCCACTCGGGGGTGCGCCGGAACAGGTGGTACGCGCTCACCCCGGCCATGAAGAACCCGGCGGTGAGCAGCGCGCCCGCCAGGACGTGCCCGAAGGCGAGGAGCGCGGACGGGTTGGTCAGGACCGCGACCGGGTCGTCGAGGACCAGCTCACCGTTCTCGGAGCCGTATCCCACCGGGTGGTTGAGGAAACCGTTGGAGACGAGGATCCAGTACGCCGAGAGGTACGCGGTCAGGACGACGACCCAGATCACGGCCAGGTGGGCCCAGCGGCCGAGCCGGTTCCAGCCGAAGATCCACAGGCCGAGGAAGGTCGACTCGACGAAGAACGCCACGATCGTCTCGACGGCCAGCGAGGCGCCCAGGACATTGCCCGCCTCGTGCGTGAGCCCGCTCCAGGCCATGCCGAACTGGAACTCCATCACCAGGCCGGTGACGATGCCGACCGCGTAGTTGATCACGTACAGCTGGCCCCAGAAGCGCACCATGCGCGCGTGGAGCGGCTTCCGGCTCAGCGTGGCCCTGGTCTGAAGCACGGCCACGACCGTCGCGAGCCCCAGCGTGAGGGCGACGAAGAGGAAGTGGCCGCCCGCGGTGAGGGCGAACTGCAGCCGCGCGAGATCGAGTACGTCCTGATTCACCCGGTCAGCGTGGGCGCCCGGTCGGGCGCCCGGCGTCACCCCGGGGAGGACATCGGGCGTACCCCGCCGGTTGTCCCGCCCCACGCGCGCGTACCCCGTGAGTCGTCCGCGCCGGGTCCGGTCCCCTAGGGGACCGCGTCCTGCCGGTCCTCCTGGTCGTGCCGGTCGTGCCGGGAGGGGTGTCGTGGCGCCGGGGAGGTCAGGCCAGCCAGCCGGGGGTGATCATGCCGGACTCGTACGCCAGGATCACCAGCTGGGCCCGGTCGCGGACGGCCAGTTTGGTCATGATGCGGCTGACGTGGGTCTTGGCGGTGGCGGGGGAGAGGACGAGCCGGCCGGCGATCTCGTCGTTGGAGAGGCCCGCCCCGACGAGGCCGAGGACCTCGCGCTCCCGCTCGGTGAGGGCGTTCAGCCGGGGGCTCGGGTCCGGCTGCCGCCCGACGAGTCCGGCGAACTCGGCGATCAGACGGCGGGTCACGGCCGGGGCGATCAGGGCGTCGCCGCGCGCCACCACCCGTACCGCGTGCAGCAGTTCCATCGGCTCGGTGTCCTTGACGAGGAACCCCGACGCGCCGGCGCGCAGCGCCCCGTACACGTGGTCGTCCGCGTCGAACGTGGTCAGGATGACCACCCGGACCCCTGCGAGGCGAGCGTCCGCGGTGATGCGGCGCGTGGCTTCGAGCCCGTCGAGGACCGGCATGCGGATGTCCATCAGGACCACGTCGGGGCGCAGTTCACGGGCGAGCCCGATCGCCTGCTCCCCGTCGCCCGCCTCGCCGACGACCTCGATGTCCTCCTCGTCCGACAGGATCGATCGGAAGCCGGCCCGGACCAGGGTCTGGTCGTCGGCGAGCACGACGCGGATCATCGGGAGTCCCCTTCGGAGGTGGCGGGTGGTGCGGCGGCGGGCGGGCTGCCGGGCGGGCTGCCGGGCGGCTCGTGGGAGGAGGGCCGGGGCTCGGCTGTTCCCGGTGGGGTCGGCCGGGGCTCGGCTGTTCCCGGTGGGGTCGGCGCGGGCTCGGCTGTTCCCGGTGGGGTCAGCGGCAGGCGGGCGTCGACGACGAAGCCGCCGCCTTCGGCGTTCCCGGCGGTGAGGTCCCCGCCGAACGCGCGGGCCCGCTCGGCCATGCCCCGGATGCCGCTGCCCAGCGGCCGGCCCTCGGGCGCGCCCGCGCCGTCGTCGGCGATGCGCAGGCGCACCGCGTCGTCGCCCCAGTCGAGGGTGAGGCGGACCGTCCCTGCACCCGCGTGGCGGGTGACGTTCGTCAGCGACTCCTGCACGATCCGGTACGCGGCGAGGTCGACCGGCGGCGGCAGCGGTACGGGGGTACCGGTGGTGCTCGTACGGACGTCGAGCCCGGCGGCGCGGGCACGCGCGACCAGGTCGCCGAGGAGCGCGAGCCCGGAGGACGCCGGGGCGGTCGGGGTGGCCTCGTCGGCCCGGCGCAGCATCCCGAGGGTCGCCCGGAGCTCGCGCAGCGCGTCCTTGCTGGTGGCCTTCACGGCCTCCAGGGCCTCGGTCGCGGTGGCGAGGCCGGCTTCCGGGGCCGGTCCCTTGCCGAGCCGGTGCAGCGCGGCACCGGACTGGACGTTGATCAGCGAGATGCTGTGGCCCAGCACGTCGTGCACCTCCCGGGCGATCCGCAGCCGCTCCTCGGTGGCGCTCTGCCGGGCCCGCGCCTCCTGCTCCCGCTCGGCGGCGAGCGCCCGCTGCTCCACCTCGTGCAGATAGGCGATGCGGGTGCGCTGGGCGCGGCCCACGGCGACGAGGCTGATCAGCCAGCCCGCCAGCATGGCGAGCGAGGTGTCGTCGATCTGCCGGTGCCCGGGCTGCTGCCGGATCTCGCCGAGCCCCACCGCGAGCAGCGTGACCGCGGCGAGCGCGACGGCGGCCGCGAACCGGCCCTCGGCGGCGGTCGTGTACAGCGCGAGCGCGAAGGCGATCATGAGCGGGCCGTCCTGGGCGGACAGCGGGTAGTACACGACGCAGGCGAGCAGCGTGACGACCGCGACGGCGACCGGCTGCCGCCGCCGGAAGTACAAGGCCCCGCAGCCGACCACGATCAGTGCCCAGCCGAGCGCCGTACGGAGCGTCGGCTCGCTCGCGTACCGCGCCGAGACGAGCGTCCACACCGCCACGACGAGCAGCACGACACCCGCCACGAGCGCGTCGGCGGTCCGTGGGGACGGGCGGCCGTCGCCGGGGGCGCGGAGGGGGAGGGGCATGCGTCGAAGGATAGGCGGCGGGCGGAGGTTCGGCCCCGGGGACGGCGGGTCGCGCAGGGGGCGGCCCGGCTACGGGAGGAGCAGCGGGCCGGGGCGGGGGAGCGGGCGGTCCGGCCCCGGGGCGCGGGTGGTGGTCGTTGCAGGTGGGGCGGGCGGCCACTAGCGTCGTCGCGCCGGAGCGGTCGACGCCCGGGAACGTCCGGGTGCCAGGGGGTGGAGGCGGAATGGCCGAGCGGGGCGTGGCCGAGAGCGACGTGGAACTGGCCGACGGGCGCAGACTGCACGTCTACGACACCGGGGACGGGGGGTCCGGCGACGGGCTCGTCGTCTTCTGGCACCACGGGACGCCGAACATCGGCGCGCCTCCCGAGCCGCTGCGCCCGGCCGCCGCTCGGCACGGGATCCGCTGGGTCTCGTACGACCGCCCCGGATACGGCGGTTCCAGTCCCCGTCCGGGACGGGACGTCGCCTCGGCCGCCGACGACGTGCGGGCCGTCGCCGACGCGCTGGGCATCGACAGGTTCGCGGTCATGGGGCACTCCGGCGGCGGCCCGCACGCGCTCGCGTGCGGAGCCCTGCTGCCGGAGCGCGTCCTCGGCGTGGTCGGTGTGTCCGGCCTGGCTCCGTACGGCGCCGAGGGGCTCGACTGGTTCGGGGGCATGACGCCGTCCGGCGTCGCGGCCCTGCGCGCGGCGGTCGAGGGGCGGGCGGCGAAGGAGGCGTACGAGGCGACCGCCGCGTACGACCCGGGGATGTTCACCCCGGCCGACCACGAGGCGCTGGCCGGCCCGTGGTCCTGGTTCGGCGACGTCGTCGGCCCGGCCATGGCCTCCGGTCCGGGCGGCCTCGTCGACGACGACCTGGCGTACGTCGCCCCCTGGGGCTTCGACCCCGCCCGGATCGTCGCGCCGGTGCTCCTTCTCCACGGCGGCGAGGACCGTGTCGTACCCGGCTCGCACGGCCACTGGCTGGCCGGTCACTGCCCGACGGCCGAACTGCGACCGAGCCCGGCCGACGGGCACATCTCCGTGCTCCGTGGCGGCCCGGAGGCCCTGGAATGGCTCGCGGAGGCGGCGGGCGCCGCGGGGTGACGGGCCTCCTGGAGTCCTCGCGCAGCGACTGGTGACGACTGACAACGCCTGGTGGCTACTGACAACGCCTGGCGACGGCTGACAACGCCTGGCAGCGCCTGTCGGCAGGCCGGAAAGCCGGAGGCGCCTGCGGCAGGTGCAGCGCTGCTCCCTCAGGTTCCCGGGTGCGGCGGCGGGGGAGGCGAAGGAGCGCGGGACCAGCGGACGGGATGGCCGTCGGGGCCTTCGGTGAGCCAGGAGCCGTCGCCCAGGGGCACCAGTTCGTACGGGTCGGTCACCTCGGCGGTGATCTCGCCGCTGAGCGTGCCCGTGCGCACATCGACCAGGTGGTGGCGGAACCACTCCTCCTCGTCCTCGCCCTCACCACCCAGGGCGACCACGGCCAGGTCCGGGGTCAGGTAGCCACCGCTCCATTCCACGAACGTCTCCTCCGGGTCGTACCCGAAGGCTTCGACGGGCAGGGTGAAGAGCACGTCCCCGCTCGGGTGGCGGTGGAAGGCGACGTCCCCTGACCGTGGTCGACGGTCATGAACTGTTCCCCGTCCGGCGCCAGGTCGACCAGGCAGCGGTCCCACCACGGATAGGTCGCGAACTCCGGCACGCCGCCCGCCCCGGCCGCACCTCTGAGGATGACGGAGCCGTCCTGACCCTCACCGATGTCGAGGTAGACGCTGCCGTCCACCGGGTGCACGCGGTGGACGGCGCCGTGCCCGACCGCCTCCAGCTCCCGTCGGGCGATCACCGTCCCGCTGTCGGCATCGTGCACGACCCACTGGTCTCCACCCCCGCGTCCCGCCATCGCGTCCGGCCGGTAGACCCACACGCTCCGGCCGTCCAGGGACAGCGCACAGCCGGGCCGGTGGCCGTGAAGCACGTCGGAGTGCGGCTCGAAGTCCGACGCCCACACCACGTCACCGGCACGCCCGAGGCAGACGACGGCGTTCAGCGTCGTGTACACGACGCGCTCCAGATCGGGCCGCACCGCCGACTCCACGACCTCGTCGCCGGCCCGAGGCCGGAACACCGCGACAGGCTTCAGGGTGCCGAGCGCGCCGGAGTCCGTCGTCACGTACGCGTGGATCACTCCGTCGCTGTAGCGGGTGGTCACGTTCGGAGGCCGCCCAGGAATCATGCGCCGAGGTCAACGCCCGGATCAGGGGCGTCGACGGCGAGGACGGACCCGTGCGGGCGCGCTCATCGGCCGCCTCGGCCGCTCGGCCGCGGCACCGTCACCGAGGTGCGGATGCGACCGTTGGGTACGGGGGACAGGCGTCGTGCTGCAGCACGGGACGGGGGTCGCGGGGTGGGCGTGGCGCGCTTGACACTGAAATCGAACATCCATTCTCATGGAAGTCCGGCCCTTGGAATCACCGGGTTGTCGACGAGTTGTCCACAGGTCGGAGGGGACGCCGGGGCCCATTGTCAGTGGCAGGGGTTAGCGTCTTTCACATGAAGCGATCGACTCAAGCAAACCGGGTGGAACCCATGGCAGGAACCGACCGCGAGAAGGCGCTCGACGCCGCGCTCGCACAGATTGAACGCCAGTTCGGCAAGGGCGCCGTGATGCGCATGGGTGACCGTACCCAGGAGCCGATCGAGGTGATCTCCACCGGATCGACCGCGCTCGACATCGCGCTCGGTGTCGGCGGCCTGCCGCGTGGCCGTGTCGTGGAGATCTACGGCCCGGAGTCCTCCGGTAAGACGACCCTCACCCTGCATGCCGTGGCGAACGCGCAGAAGGCCGGCGGCCAGGTCGCCTTCGTGGACGCCGAGCACGCCCTCGACCCCGAGTACGCCAAGAAGCTCGGCGTCGACATCGACAACCTCATCCTGTCCCAGCCGGACAACGGCGAGCAGGCCCTCGAGATCGTCGACATGCTGGTCCGCTCCGGCGCCCTCGACCTGATCGTCATCGACTCCGTCGCCGCGCTCGTCCCGCGTGCGGAGATCGAGGGCGAGATGGGCGACTCGCACGTGGGTCTGCAGGCCCGACTGATGAGCCAGGCCCTCCGGAAGATCACCAGCGCGCTCAACCAGTCCAAGACCACCGCGATCTTCATCAACCAGCTCCGCGAGAAGATCGGCGTGATGTTCGGCTCGCCGGAGACCACGACCGGTGGCCGCGCGCTGAAGTTCTACGCCTCGGTGCGCCTCGACATCCGCCGCATCGAGACCCTCAAGGACGGCACGGACGCGGTCGGCAACCGCACCCGCGTCAAGGTCGTCAAGAACAAGGTCGCGCCGCCCTTCAAGCAGGCCGAGTTCGACATCCTCTACGGCCAGGGCATCAGCCGCGAGGGCGGTCTGATCGACATGGGCGTGGAGCACGGCTTCGTGCGCAAGGCCGGTGCCTGGTACACGTACGAGGGCGACCAGCTCGGCCAGGGCAAGGAGAACGCCCGCAACTTCCTGAAGGACAACCCCGACCTCGCCGACGAGATCGAGAAGAAGATCAAGGAGAAGCTCGGCGTCGGCGTCCGGCCCGACGCAGCGAAGACCGAGGCGGCGGACACGGCGGGTGCCGCGGACGCGGCCGGTGCGGACGACGCCAAGACCGTCCCCGCACCCGCGACCAAGACCGCGAAGGCGACCAAGGCCACCGCGGTCAAGAGCTGAACCGGTGACCGGTCGCACCGAATGGCCGGGTGACAGCCCCGACTCGTCGAGGGCCGAGAAGGAGCTGTCACCCCAGGATCCGGCTGAGCGGGCGCGCGCGATCTGCCTGCGCCTGCTCACCGGAACCCCGCGCACGCGCAAGCAGCTCGCCGACGCGCTGCGCAAGCGGGAGATCCCCGACGGGGTGGCGGAGGAGATCCTCTCCCGCTTCGAGGACGTCGGGCTGATCGACGACGCCGCCTTCGCGGGAGCGTGGGTGGAGTCCCGGCACCACGGCCGGGGCCTCGCGCGCCGGGCCCTCGCCCGGGAGCTGCGCACCAAGGGCGTCGAGCCCACCCTCATCCAGGAGGCGGTGAGTCGGCTCGACTCCGATCAGGAAGAGGCCACCGCGCGCGAGCTCGTCGACCGCAAGCTGCGCGCCACCCGCGGCCTCGAACGTGACCGGCGCCTGCGCCGGCTCGCGGGGATGCTCGCCCGCAAGGGCTATCCCGAGGGCATGGCCCTCCGTGTCGTCCGCCAAGCCCTGGAGGCCGAGGGCGAGGACACGGACGGACTGGACGAGTCGTACTGAGGCGGGTCATGCCCGGGACCCGCTGGGACGAAGCCCGCTTGGGCGAGGCCTGCTTTGGCGAGCCCCGCTTGGGCAAGGTCCGCTTGGGTGAGGCCCGCTGAGGCGGCGGGGCCTTCTGCCGCGGGGGGACAGAAGGACTCGACACGTGGCCGCGCGCCGCACCGAACCACAGGAGGGTGTGGTCAGGGGCGGGCGGCGGGGAGGAGGACGGGGAGGCCGGCTGCCTTCCAGGCCTGGAAGCCGCCGATGAGGTCCGTCGCACGGTGCAGGCCGAGGCGGCGCAGGGACTCGGCGGCGAGGGAGGAGGCGTAACCCTCGTTGCAGAGGACCACCACCCGCAGGTCGTGGCTGTCCGCCTCCGCCGCGCGGTGGCTGCCCAGGGGATCGAGCCGCCACTCCAGTTCGTTGCGCTCGACGATCAGCGCACCCGGGATCAGGCCGTCCCGTTCCCGCAGGGCCGCGTAGCGCGTGTCGACCAGCAGCGCGTCGCCCGCCTCGTAGGCCTCGTGGGCGGCCCGGGGCTCGATCCGGTCGAGGCCCGACCTGACCTGTTCGAGCAGTTCGTCGATGCCCACGCGCCCGTTGTCCGGGGCACCGTCGTCCACTCGTCCGTCGCCCACGGGTCCGTCGGTCCCGTCCACCACTCCGTCGCTCATGCGTTCGTCGCTCACTGCCAGTCCTCGGGGCGCTCGACCTGCTCGAGGCGGAGTACCGCGCCCGTCCGGCTGAACCGGCGGATCAGGGGGAGGGGCGGGTAGTAGGCGTGCACCGACACGGCGTGGGTGTCGGGTGACTCGTTGAGGACCTCGTGGACGTGGTGGCGGCCGAAGGCGCGGCCGCCGCCCTCCGCCAGGCGGCGGGAGCGGTCGAGGCCCTCGGCCAGTTCGAGGGTCTTCCAGCCGCTCGCGGGGAGGCGGACGGCGAGCGCGTTCTCGGTGAGCGTGCCGCGCGCGGTGGCGAAGGCGCCGAGCGACTCGGCGTGGTCGTGCCAGCTGGTGCCGGTGCCGGGCGGCCAGCCGATCAGCCAGGCCTCACTGCCGCCGGGGCCGTCGAGGCGCACCCAGGTGCGGCCCTCGGGGTCGAGCGGGAGCGAGTCGACGAGTTCGCGGTCGGCGGCCGTGCGGCGGACGAAGGTGAGCAGGTCGGCCGCCGAAGGCCCTGCGGAGGCCGCCGAGCCGACAGTGCTGCCGGTGGTGCCGGCGGTGCCAGTGGTCTCAGCGGTATCGCTGGTGCCAGCAGAGCCAGCAGAGCCAGTGGCGACGGCGGTGGGAGAGGGTGCGGAGGCGTGTGGGGACACGGGTGACCGTCCTGAGGTTCGCGAAGGGCGCGCGACGGCTCACGGCACCGCGGACAGGCCCTGTGGGCGTCCGCGGCGGGGCGCGCGCGGGGAGGGAGGCGAGTTCAGCAGGAGGGGCGACACACGCAGCCCGCGTAGCGGACGAGGTCCATGTGGACCCTCCGCCACAGGCGCGCATAGGTGTCGGTCACGTTCCGGAGTACACCATGCGCGCCCGCGGGAATCAATGCGTGTCCGCCGTGCGGTCGTCGGCGGAGGACACCGCGGCGGGCACCTCGGCGGGCGTGTCGGCGGTGGGGGAGCCGCCGCGGGTCGCGTCCGCCGCTGCGTACAGCTCCTCGGGGAGGACCCCGGAGAAGGAGGCGGCGAGGTGGCCGTCGGGGCGGACGAGCAGGACGGCGTGGGCGGGTGCGCCCGGGTAGGCCTCGGTCACCAGGACCTCGGCCTTCGCGGGCAGGGCGCCGACCGCCTCTTCGAGGCGTGGCATGACGCCCGCGCTCCGCCAGTGGCGGCGGTCCCACACCCCGGTGCCGGGTGCGACGAGGACGACCAGGAGCCGGCCCTGACCGAGCCGGTCCCGGAGCCGTACGGTCGTGCCGTCCGGGGCGGTCACGCGGACGTCCTCGACCGGGGCGCCCGGCGGGGTGCCGACCGGCGTCAGCCCGTCGGAGTGCGGTGGCGCGAGGGGGGAGTGCGGGTACGCGGGGGGCGCGCCGAGCGGGCCGCGCCCCACGTGCCCCTCGGTCAGCAGGGCGTCGTGACCGCGCGTACCGCCGGGGAGGTACGTCCGCAGGCCGCCGCTGCCGCGGAGCGCGGGCAGCGACTGGTCCGCCGCGCGCAGCCGGGAGGCGACGGCCGTCCGCCGCTCGCTCTGGTAGCTGTCGAGGAGCCGGTCCGAGGCGCCGTGGTGCCAGGTGAGGGCGAGCTTCCAGGCGAGGTTGTCGACGTCGCGGAACCCCTCGTCGAGGCCCTGCGTGCCGACCGCGCCGAGCAGGTGGGCGGCGTCACCGGCGAGCAGGACCCGGTCGACCCGCCAGCGGCGGGCGAGCCGGTGGTGCAGGGTGTGGACGCCGGTGTCGATGAGTTCGTACGGGGGTGTCACCCCGTCGCACCAGCCGGCGAGGGTCTCGCGGATGCGGGCGACCAGCGCGTCCGGGGTGACCAGGTCGCCGCGGGGCGGGAGCAGCCAGTCGATCCGCCAGACGCCGTCGGGCAGCGGGCGGGCGGTGATCTCGTCGGGTGCTCCCCGCCACGGTGGCTGGCGGTGCATCAGGGCCTCGCCGGGCCAGGGGAGTTCGGTGCGCAGGGCGGCGACGGCGTGCCGTTCCACCGCCGTGCGGCCCGGGAAGCGGATGCCGAGCAGCTTGCGCACGGTCGACCGGGCCCCGTCGCAGCCGACGAGGTGGCTGCCGCGCCACCAGGTGCCCTCGGGGCCGCGGGTGTGGGCGGTGACCCCGTCGGGGTCCTGCTCGACGGTGTCGAGCCGGGCCTCGGTGACGAGGCGGACCAGTGGCTCGCGGCTGATGGCGTCGCGCAGGCCGCGCGCGAGGGCGTGCTGGGGGATGTGCAGCGGGGCGGCCGGAGAGGCGGGCGCGTCCGGGTCCTCGGCCCATTCCTCCGTACCGCTGAGTCCCAGGTCGAGCGGGATCTGGCGGACCGGCCGGCCGCGGCGCATGCTGCGCCAGCCGACCCAGCGGACCCCCTCGTCACGGAGGGTGGTGCAGCCCAGGCGTTCGACCATGGCGGCCATGTCGGCGCGCAGCAGGACGCTGCGGGCGGGGCGCGGCTCGTCCTTGCCCGGGCCCTCGTCGAGGACGATGCTGGGCACGCTCTGGGCGGCGAGCGCGAGGGAGAGCGCGAGGCCGACGGGCCCCGCGCCCACGATGATCACCGGGTCCACGGCGCGGCTCCTGAAGGCCGGACGGTCATGGGGGCAGCACAGTCGAGTGTGGCACGAGCCCGGTGGTTGATCACAGACCGTATGCAACCCACTGAGGGTGCTTGCGTCAAGCGACGGGGTGGGCGCGGTGCGGTCGACATCGAGTCGGTACCGCTCCGGCCCACCCCTGTGGTCCCGGTGGCCTCTTCGGCGTCAGGCGTCGCTGACGGCCTTCGACTTCTCATCGGGGGCTCCGGCCTGGGCCGGGAGGGTCACCGCCGCGGACCTCCTGCCCTGCCGCAGGCGCCGTTCGAGGCGGCCCGCGAAGCTGGTGAGGGCGAAGTTGATGACGATGTAGATGAGCGCGATGACCGTGAGCGTCGCGATCGTGTTGGCGCCGTAGTTGGCGGTGATCTGCCGGTTCTGGCTGAGCAGCTCGGCGAAGCCGATCAGGGCGCCGCCGAGCGCGGTGTCCTTGACGATCACGACGAGCTGGCTGACCAGGGCGGGCAGCATGACGGTCACGGCCTGCGGGAGCAGGACGTACAGCATGGTCTGGCCCTTGCGCATGCCGAGCGCGACGGCCGCGTCGCCCTGGCCGCGGGGCAGCGAGAGCACGCCGGCCCGGACGACCTCGGCGATCACCGAGGCGTTGTAGAGCACCAAGGCGGTGACGACCGCGTACAGCGGGCGGAAGTCGGAGCTGACGGTCGTGAACTCCCGGTAGGCCTGGTTGGCGAACATCATCAGGAGCAGGACCGGGATGGCGCGGAAGAACTCCACGAGCGCCCCGACGGGCACCCGCACCCAGCGGTGGTCGGAGAGCCGGCCGATGCCGAGGGCGGCGCCGAGGGGCAGCGCGATCACGATGGAGAGGGCGGCGGCCTTGAGGGTCTCGGTCAGGCCGGGCAGCAGGTACGTCGTCCAGACGTCGGAGTCGGTGACGAACGGGCTCCACTTGTCGGCGTCCAGCTGGTTCTTGTCGGCCAGGGCGGTGAGCACCCACCAGGCCGTCACGGCGAGGACCGCAAGGAACGCGACCGTGTAGAGGACGTTGCGCCGCTTCGCGCGCGGGCCGGGGGTGTCGTACAGGACGGAGCTCATCGCTTCACCGCCAGTCGCTTGGCCGCCCAGCCCAAGATCAGGCCGGTGGGGAGGGTGAGGACGATGAAGCCGAAGGCGAAGACCGCGAAGACGGCGAAGAGCGCGTCGGCCTCGTTCTCGACCATGGCCTTCATCAGGAACGCCGCGTCGGCGGCGCCGATCGCGGCCGCCACGGTGGTGTTCTTGGTGAGGGCGATCAGGACGTTGGCGAGCGGGGCCACCGCCGCGCGGAAGGCCTGCGGGAGGACCACCAGGGTGAGCACCTGGGTGAAGCTGAGCCCGAGGGCGCGGGCGGCCTCGGCCTGGCCCGGCGGGACGGTGTTGATGCCCGAGCGCAGCGCCTCGCAGACGAACGTGCCGGTGTAGGCGACGAGTCCGAGGACGGCGAGCCGGAAGCCGATGCCCTCGGAGCGGTCCCCGCCGAGGGTGATGCCGAGGGTCTGGTTGAGGCCCAGCAGGCAGGCGACGAGGACCACCGTCAGCGGAGTGTTCCGGACGATGTTCACGTACGCGGTGCCGAAGGCGCGCATCAGCGGGACCGGGCTGACCCGCATGCCGACCAGGGCGGTGCCCCAGATCAGCGAGCCGATCGCCGAGTAGAGGGCGAGCTGTGCCGTCACCCAGAAGGCGCCGAGCAGGTCGTACTGCCCGGAATCAAGAAAGTCGAACACGATGCCCGCGCTCTCCCCTGGTGGTCGGTCGGTGGAACGGCCGCTGCGTGGGCAGCGGCCGGTGCCGGTGTGACGGCCGCCCCGCGCGGGCGGCGGCCGTCACGGCCGGAGCGGGTCAGGTCAGTTCTCGACCTTCGGCGCGGCCTCGTACTTGTAGCCGGAGGGGCCGAAGTGCTGCTTGACGAGCTTCTCCCAGGTGCCGTCGGAGACCATCTTCTCCAGCGCCTTGTTGATCTTGCCGCGCAGCTCGTCGTCGCCCTTCTTGACGCCGATGCCGTACTTCTCGTCGCTCATCCGGAGGCCGGCGAGCTTGAACTTGCCCTGGTGCTCCTTCTGCGAGGCGTAGCCCGCGAGGATGGAGTCGTCGGTGGTCAGGGCGTCGACGGCCTTGTTCTCCAGGCCGGTCAGGCACTCGGAGTAGCCGCCGAGCTGCTGGAGGTCGGCCTTCGGGGCGAGCTTCTCCTTGACGTTCTGCGCGGAGGTCGAGCCGGTGACCGAGCAGAGCTTCTTGGTGTTGAGGTCCTCGACCTTGGTGATCGAGCTGTCGTCGGCGCGCACGAGCAGGTCCTGGTGGGCCAGGAAGTACGGACCGGCGAAGTCGACCTCCTTCTTGCGCTTGTCGTTGATCGAGTAGCTGGCGACGACGAACTTGACGTCACCGTTCTTGATCAGGTTCTCGCGCTCGGCGCTCGGCGCCTGCTTGAAGTTGATCTTGTCCTCGGCGTAGCCGAGCTCCTTGGCGACGTAGCGGGCGACGTCGACGTCGAAGCCGGCGTACGTGCCGTCCGGGGTCTTCAGGCCCAGGCCGGGCTGGTCGAACTTGATGCCGACGGTGATCTTGTCACCGTTGCTGCCCGAGTCGGAGCCGCTGCCACAGGCGGTGGCGGACAGCGCGAGGACGACGGCGGCCGCGGCGGCGGCGGAGGTGCGGCGAAGCTTCATCGAGGAATGCCCCTTGGTCTAGAAGTGAGTTGGGAAGAATAGGCCCGAACTCGCTCAGTGGTGAAGGATCTTGGAGAGGAAGTCCTTGGCCCGGTCGCTGCGCGGGTTGCTGAAGAACTCCTCCGGTGTCGCCTGCTCGACGATCTTCCCGTCGGCCATGAAGACGACCCGGTTGGCGGCCGAGCGCGCGAAGCCCATCTCGTGCGTGACGACCACCATCGTCATGCCGTCCCTGGCCAGCTGCTGCATGACCTCCAGGACCTCGTTGATCATCTCGGGGTCGAGTGCCGAGGTCGGCTCGTCGAAGAGCATCACCTTCGGGTCCATCGCGAGGGCGCGGGCGATGGCCACGCGCTGCTGCTGACCACCCGAGAGCTGCGCGGGGTACTTGTCCGCCTGGGTGCCGACGCCGACCCGGTCGAGCAGGGCTCGGGCCTTGGCCTCGGCGGCCTTCTTCTCCGTCTTGCGGACCTTGACCTGGCCCAGCATCACGTTCTCGAGCACCGTCTTGTGCGCGAAGAGGTTGAACGACTGGAAGACCATGCCGACGTCGGAACGCAGGCGGGCGAGCTCCCTGCCCTCCGCCGGAAGTGCCTTGCCGTCGATGGTGATGGCGCCGGAGTCGATGCTCTCCAGCCGGTTGATCGTGCGGCACAGCGTCGACTTGCCGGACCCGGACGGTCCGATGACGACCACGACCTCGCCGCGCGCGATCGTCAGATCGATGTCCTGGAGGACATGCAGTGCGCCGAAGTGCTTGTTCACGTCGGACAGTACGACCAGGTCGTCCGCGGCGCGCGGGGTGTCCTCGGGACCCTTGGACACTGACTCTCCGCTCATCGGCCTCTTGCTCCGTCCTCCTCGGTTGGGGAGGAGACTAGAGACCGGATGTGACGACCGTCATCACATCTGAGCGGAAATTGAGGATAACGATCCGGCTGCGGCCGGGCACCGTACGTGAACACCGTGCCCCGGGCCGTACCGGCTGCATAACGGAAACGCCGACGTCACAGGGGCACACTTGACTGTGACACCCGTATTCGGTGTTCATGCCCTGGTACCACCTGGTACACAGAGAGCCGCCATCAGCAGATCACCACGGAGGAGGTACGCATGCGACTGCTGCTCGTCGAGGACGACGACCACGTCGCCGCCGCCCTCTCCGCGATCCTCGCGAAGCACGGCTTCACGGTCACGCACGCCCGCAACGGCGAGGAGGCCCTGCAGGCCGTCCTGCCCACCGCGCAGGGCGAGCGCCCCTCGTACGGGGTGATCCTGCTCGACCTCGGCCTGCCCGACCAGGACGGCTACCAGGTCTGCGGCCGCATCCGGAAGCTCACCACCACCCCGGTGATCATGGTCACCGCGCGCGGCGACGTGCGCTCCCGCATCCACGGACTCAACCTCGGCGCCGACGACTACGTCGTCAAGCCCTACGACCCCGGCGAGCTCCTCGCCCGGATCCACGCCGTCAGCCGGCGCAACTCGGGGCCCGAGGAGACGGCCGGCGGCACCGGAGCCGCCGACGGAACGCAACTGCGCCTCGGCACCGTCACCATCGAACTTCCCACCCGCCGGGTCAGCGTCGACGGCGAGAGCGTCGCACTCACCCGCAAGGAGTTCGACCTCCTCGCCCTCCTCGCCCAGCGCCCCGGGGTCGTCTTCCGCCGCGAGCAGATCATCAGCGAGGTCTGGCGCACCAGTTGGGAGGGGACCGGCCGCACCCTGGAGGTGCACGTGGCCTCCCTGCGCTCCAAGCTGCGGATGCCCGCCCTGATCGAGACCGTGCGGGGCGTCGGCTACCGCCTCGTCGCCCCCGCCGCGTAACCCCCGGACCCCCGACCCGTGCGCACCCGACTCCTCCCGCTCCTCATCATCCTGATGGCCGGAGTGCTCCTCGCCCTCGGATTCCCGCTCGCCGCCAGCCTCGCCGCCTCGGAGCAGCAGCGGGTCGTCGTCGACCGGCTCGACGACGCGGCCCGCTTCGCCGCGCTCGCCCAGTTCGTCAACGAGAGCAGCCCGGGCACCGACGAGCGGCGCACCACCCTCAGCGGCGAACTCGCCAGCTACCACGACGTGTACGGCATCCGGGCCGGGATCTTCTATCGCGACAACCGCTCCATGGCCTCCGCGCCCGAGGACTGGACCGTCCCGGACGAGGGGGAGGGCAGGCGCGCCTTCAACGAGGCGCTCCTCGGCCGGCGCAGCCACGATCCGCCGCAGGTGTGGCCCTGGCAGGGGCACGCGCGGCTCACCATCGCCTCCCCGGTCGTCCGGGACGGCGACGTCGTCGCCGTCGTCGTCACCGACTCGCCCACCGGCCAGCTCCGGATGCGCATCCTGCGCGGCTGGCTGGTGATCTTCGCGGGGGAGTCCGCCGCGATGCTGCTCGCCGTCGGCGCCGCGTTCCGGCTCACCGGCTGGGTGCTGCGGCCGGTGCGCGTGCTCGACTCCGTCACCCACGACATCGCCACCGGGCGGATGAACTCCCGGGTCGCCGCCACCGGCGGCCCCCCCGAACTGCGGCGCCTCGCACGCTCGTTCAACGAGATGGCCGACAACGTCGAGGACGCGCTCGAACAGCAGCGGGCCTTCGTCGCCGACGCCTCCCACCAGTTGCGCAACCCGCTGGCCGCGCTGCTCCTGCGCATCGAGCTGCTCGCCCTGGAACTCCCCGAGGGCAACGAGGAGATCGCGTCCGTGCGGACCGAGGGCAAGCGTCTCGCCCAGGTCCTCGACGACCTCCTCGACCTGGCGCTCGCCGAACACGCCGAAGCCGAGCTGCGGCTCACCGACGTCGGCGCGCTCACCGACGAGCGGGTCGCGTCCTGGCGGCCCGTCGCCGACGACAAGGGCGTCGTGCTCACCGGCGCGTGCGCGGCCCTCACGGCCTGGGCCGACCCCGTCGCCCTGTCCAGCGCCCTCGACGCGGTGATCGACAACGCCCTGAAGTTCACCCCCGCCGGCGAGGAGGTCACCGTCTCCGTCGCCCTGTCCCCGGACGGCGAGAGCGTCGACGTCGTCGTCGCCGACCACGGCCCCGGCCTCATCGAGGACGAGCTGGCCCGGGTCGGCGACCGCTTCTGGCGCTCCGGCCGGCACCAGAACGTCAAGGGCTCCGGACTCGGCCTCTCCATCACGCGCGTCCTGCTCACGGCGGGCGGCGGCGGCATCGCCTTCGCCCCGAACGAGCCCCACGGCCTCCGGGTGACGGTCACCGTCCCCCGGCACGCCCCCGCCGGCCGGGGCCGGGAGGCGTAGTCCGCCCCGGGGCGCCCCGGGGCGTCAGGGCTTCACCGAGCGGTAGTAGCGGCGGGCACCCTCGTGGAGGGTCAGCGGCTCGGTGTACACGGCGGTACGGAGGTCCACGAGCTGGGCGGGGTGGACCTGGGCGCCGATCCGGTCACGGCTCCGGATCACCGTACGGGTGAAGCCCTCGACCAGGTCCGGGTCCGCCTTGTCGGTGGTGACGAGGAGGTTCGCCACGGCCAGCGTCTCGATCGGCCGGCCGTCCTGCGCCTTCGCGTACGCGTCGGCCGGGATCACCGCCGACCGGTAGTGCCGGGTCGAGGGGCCGACGTCGTGGAGCCGGTCCACCAGGCGGGAGTCCAGCGGCACCAACCGGATCAGGAAGCGCTCGGCCAGGTCCTGCACGGCCGTGGTGGGCAGGCCGCCCGACCAGAAGAAGGCGTCGAGCTGCCCCCGCTCCAGGAGGCCGGGCATGGTGTCGATGCCCGCCGCGACCGGCTCGATGTCGCTGATCGGCGCGATGCCCGCCGCCGCGAGCGCCCGGTCGGCGATCAGCCGCACGCCGGACCCGTCCTGGCCGACGCCGACCCGGAGGCCCTTGAGGTCCCGCGCGGACCGCACGGGGGAGTCCTTGGGCACCACGAGCTGCACGTAGTCGTCGTAGAGCCGCGCGCAGCCGCGCAGCCGCTCGAAGCCGGGCCTGCGCTCCCGCTGGTACTGGGCGACCGCGTCGGCCGTGGCGATCGTGAAGTCCGCCTCGCCCGAGGCCACCCGGGCCAGGTTCTGCTGCGACCCCTCGCTGTCCGTCAGCCGTATCGACACCTCGGGCAGGTCCTGGGCCAGGGCCTCCTTGAGCAGCTTGCCGTACCGCTGGTAGACGCCGGTGGGCACCCCGGTACTGAACGTGACCGAGCCGCTCGGTACCGGCGACCCGAACGGGACCAGCCACCACACCAGCACCCCGCACACCGCGAGCAGCGCGGCCGACACCGCCAGGACACGGCGGCGGGCGGCACGGGAGAGCGAGGCGAACATGCCGCGATCCTGCCAGCTCACCTCCGCCCCTGACCAGGCTCACCCGTGTGACCGGCCCCTCCGCGCGGCCCCGCGCGCGCTCCGCCGAAGCGGTGAGCGGGCCCGTCGGCGGCTGCCGCGCCGTGTGTCGCGCCGGGGCACCGGGGCCGCGGCGGCTAGCGTCGGCATGCGCTCGGTGATCTTGAGGACAGTCCCCTGTCCGCCCCTGGCGTCCCCGGCCGAGCGCATCACCCGCCTCCTGCCCCGAGGGCGTCCCCCTCCTCCGGTTCTCCGGGGAGGCCTCGCCGCGCCCACGACAGCCGGGAACGCCCACGCGCGGTGCCCCGTCGGCCCGCGGGAACGCTCACGCGTGCTGCCCTGTCGGCCGGCGGGAACGCTCACGCGTGCTGCCCCGTCGACCCGCGGGAAAGCCCACGCGCGCCGACCCGCCGACCCAACGGCCCCGCCGACCCGCCGGCTCGCGCCCCCGCCTCCCGCCTCGCCGCCACCCCCGGCCGTGCGCGGCTCGTCAGGCCTCCAGATAGCGCAGCACGGCCAGGATCCGGCGGCTGTAGCCGTCTGTCCCGGCCAGCTCCAGCTTGTCGAAGACCGAGTTGAGGTACTTCTCCACGGCGCTGAGGGAGAGGTGCAGCCGGCGCCCGATGGCCGCGTTCGTGTACCCCTGGGCCAGCACCTCGAGGACCTCGCGTTCGCGCGGGGTGAGCCGGGCCAGCGGATCGGCGCGGGCGCCCTGGACGACCAGCTGCCGGACGACCTCCGGATCGATCGCCGCGCCGCCCTCGTGGATCCGGTCGAGCGCGTCGAGGAACTCGTCGACCTGGGCCACCCGGTCCTTCAGGAGATAGCCGACGCGCTCCGCGCCGGGGGCGAGGAGCCGGGCCGCGTAGCTCCGCTCGACGTACTGGGAGAGGACGAGCACCCCCGTCCCCGGCAGCCGTTCGCGGATCTCCACCGCCGCCCGCAGCCCCTCGTCGGTGTGGGTCGGCGGCATCCGGATGTCGGCGACGACGACGTCCGGCCGCAGGGCCTCGACCTCCGCGACCAGCGTCCGCGCGTCGCCGAACGCGGCGAGGACCTCGTGGCCCTCCTCGGCGAGCAGCCGGACCAGACCCTCCCGCAGCAGGGTGGAGTCCTCGGCGAGGATCAGGCGCACGGCAGCTCCGCGACAAGAGTGGTGGGTCCCCCGAGGGGGCTGTCGACGTGCAGGACGCCGTCGAGCGCCGCGACCCGGCTGCGCAGCCCGGTCAGCCCGCCGCCGGCCGGGTCCGCGCCGCCGGTGCCGTCGTCCTCGACCCGCACGGTGAGGAGGGCGCCCTCCCGGGACACCCGTACGGCCACGGCCGAGGCCGAGGAGTGCTTGGCGGCGTTCGTGACGGCTTCGGAGACCACGAAGTAGGCGGCCGTCTCCACCGGCCGGGGCAGCGGCTCGTCGCCCACCTCGAACCGCACGCGCAGCGGGAGGGAGCACCGCCGCGCCACCCCGCCCAGCGCCTCTTCGAGTCCCAGGGTGTCGAGCGCCGACGGGTACGCCCGCCAGGCCACGTCCCGCACCTCGGCCAGCACGTCCCCGGCCTCCTGGTGCGCCTGCCGCAGCAGCGCGTCCACCCGCTCGGGGTCCTGCCCGCGCTCCCGGCCCCGGCGGGCCCGGCCCAGCAGCATCGCCAGGGCCACGAGCCGCTGCTGGACGCCGTCGTGGAGGTCGCGCTCGATCCGGCGCCGCTCGGCGTCCACGGCCCGGACCACCGCGGCCCGGCTGACGGCCAGCTCCTCGACGCGGCGCCGCAGCAGCTCGTGCTCGGACGGCCCGAAGCACTCCCGGGCGATCCGGGCGTCGAGCGCGGCCAGCGCGTGCAGCCCCTGCGCGTCGAGGAAGAGCAGGACACCGCCGAGCAGCAGCTGCGTGAGCAGCTCCTGCCAGCCGAGCGTCCCGCGGGCCACGCCCCGGGCCAGCAGCACGGCGAGGACCGCGCCGAAGCCCAGGAGCCCGAGCACGACCCCGCACACCAGCCCCGTCCAGCCGCGGACCGCCAGATAGCGCAGCAGCCGTGGGCCGGGGACCTCGTACGGTTCCGGGAAGCGGTCGCCGAAGAAGAACGCGCGGCGCCACCGCTCCAGGGCGGCGGGTCGCCGGGCCCCGGCGACCAGGATCGCCAGGGCGTCCGGTCGGGTCCGCGGCCACAGGAGGAAGGGTCCGAGGGCGGCGCCCGCGACCAGGAGGTACAGCGCGTCGACGAGGGCGCTCGCGCAGCCCAGGACGACGCCCGCGGCCCTCAAGTGAGCCTTCGCAACGGCCCGTTCGTCGTCCCCCATGCTCCCCGAGCTTAGGGGGTGTCTCGCCGGCCGGGCCGGGATCGCGGCGCCCGGGCCGTGTCCGGAACGGTCCGGGCCGTGTCCGGCCGCCCCGGCCCGGCCGGGGCCTCCGGGGCCTCCCGCCGGGCGGTCCGTGCCCGTCACGAGGTGCGGCGGTGCTGGGCGCGGCCGCGCCCCCGGAGCCGTACCGCGAGGAAGGCGCCCAGCGCCACGACGACCAGCACGAGGACGGCCTTCGACAGCACGCCCACGTACCCCTCGACCACGTCCCAGCCGTCCCCGAGCCAGTAGCCGGCCATCACGAGCACGCTGTTCCAGACGAGACTGCCGAGCGTCGTGAGCATCAGGAAGACGGGCATCGGCATCCGCTCGACACCGGCGGGCACGGAGATCAGGCTGCGGAAGATCGGCACCATCCGGCCCAGGAACACCGCCTTGGTGCCGTGCCGCGCGAACCACCGCTCGGTCCGCTCCAGGTCCGCGACCTTGACCAGCGGCAGCCGCGCCCACAGGGCGTGCATGCGCTGCCGGCCGAAGAGCGCCCCGATCCAGTACAGCGCCACCGCCCCGACCACCGAACCGAGCGTCGTCCACAGCAGCGCCGACGCGAGGCTGATGACCCCCTGCCCGGCGGCGAAGCCGGTCAGCGGCAGGATCACCTCACTGGGCAGCGGCGGGAACAGGTTCTCCAGCGCGATGGCGAGGCCGGCCCCCGGCCCGCCCATCGTGTCGACGAGCCCGGCGGCCCATCCGGCGAAGCCGCCGGTGGGCTCCCCGGTCAGGGCCAGGGGCGCGGGGGCGAGGAGCGAGGTGATCGGCACGGTGGCCTCCAGACGGTGCGGACGACGTGCCGGGACCCCTCGTCCCGGCACTCCCGAAACGCTAGGAATCCCGGCTCCCCGCCGGTACGCGGCTTCCCTTCCGGACACCCTGCGGAAAACCGCAGGCGGCACCCCGACGGCACCGCCTAGGGTCGGCCGGGACCGGGACAGCGCCGAGGGGGAGCCATGACCAGGAACGACCGGACACCGGGCTCAGGCCCCCTTCCCGCCACGGGGGGCAGGGCCCGGTGAACAGGGACGAGCCCGTCTTCAAGAAGAGCCGGTGGGGCACCAACCACTACGTGTACAACCCGGCCAGTCCCGTCGGCCTCGCCCTCATCGTGATCACCGTCGTCGGGGTCTTCACGGTGCTGCTGCTCATGCAGAACCGCGTCGGCCCCTTCGCCCCGGACCCCGGCCCCACCTGGAGCCCGCCGCCCGCCGCGGACCCGTGGCCGTTCGTCCCGCCGCCGCGGCCGTCCGCGGCGACCGGCACCCCCTGACCGGCCGGGCGCCGCTCGCGGGCGGGGGCTCTCCGCGGACCGCCTACCCTTGGACGCATGACGAGCAGCAGCGACCGGAGCACCGCAGTGAGCGTTGACGGATCCAAGACCTACGAAGTGCGCACCTACGGGTGCCAGATGAACGTCCACGACTCCGAGCGGCTCTCCGGTCTGCTGGAAGAGGCGGGTTACGTCCGCGCCCCGAAGGACGCCGACGGCGACGCCGACGTCGTCGTCTTCAACACCTGCGCGGTCCGCGAGAACGCCGACAACAAGCTGTACGGCAACCTCGGCCGGCTCGCCCCGATGAAGACCACCCGGCCCGGCATGCAGATCGCCGTCGGCGGCTGCCTGGCCCAGAAGGACCGCGACACCATCGTCAAGAAGGCCCCCTGGGTCGACGTGGTCTTCGGCACGCACAACATCGGCAAGCTGCCGGTCCTCCTGGAGCGCGCCCGCGTCCAGGAGGAGGCGCAGATCGAGATCGCCGAGTCCCTGGAGGCCTTCCCCTCCACGCTGCCGACCCGCCGCGAGTCCGCGTACGCCGCCTGGGTCTCGATCTCCGTCGGCTGCAACAACACCTGCACGTTCTGCATCGTGCCCGCCCTGCGCGGCAAGGAGGAGGACCGCCGCCCCGGCGACATCCTCGCCGAGATCGAGGCGCTCGTCGCCGAGGGCGTCTCCGAGATCACCCTGCTCGGCCAGAACGTCAACGCGTACGGTTCCGACCTCGGCGACCGCGAGGCCTTCTCCAAGCTGCTGCGCGCCTGCGGGCAGATCGAGGGCCTGGAGCGCGTCCGCTTCACCTCGCCGCACCCCCGCGACTTCACCGACGACGTGATCGCCGCGATGGCCGAGACCCCGAACGTCATGCCGCAGCTGCACATGCCGATGCAGTCCGGCTCGGACACCATCCTCCGGGCGATGCGCCGCTCGTACCGGCAGGAGCGTTTCCTCGGGATCCTGGAGAAGGTCCGCGCGTCCATCCCGCACGCCGCCATCTCCACCGACATCATCGTCGGCTTCCCCGGCGAGACCGAGGAGGACTTCCAGCAGACCATGCACGCGGTCCGCGAGGCCCGCTTCGCGAACGCCTTCACCTTCCAGTACTCCAAGCGCCCCGGCACCCCGGCCGCCGACATGGACGACCAGATCCCCAAGGAGGTCGTCCAGGAGCGCTACCTCCGCCTCGTCGCCCTCCAGGAGGAGATCTCCTGGGACGAGAACAAGAAGCAGGTCGGCCGCACCCTCGAGGTCATGGTCGCCGAGGGCGAGGGCCGCAAGGACGGCGCCACCCACCGCCTCTCCGGCCGCGCCCCCGACAACCGCCTCGTCCACTTCACCAAGCCCGACGAGGGCGTCCGCCCCGGCGACGTCGTCACCGTCGAGATCACCTACGCCGCCCCCCACCACCTGCTCGCCGAGGGCCCCGTCACCTCCGTCCGCCGCACCCGCGCCGGCGACGCCTGGGAGCGCCGCACCGCCGCCCCCAAGCCCAGCGGCGTCCTCCTGGGCCTCCCCGGGATCGGCGCCCCCGCGCCGCTGCCCGCGGCCGAGGCCCCCGCCTGCGGCAGCCACTGACCGACCCCGGTCCCGAGCGCGCACCCGCCCCCGTGGGTGCGCGCTCCGCGCGCCGCGCCGCAGCCGGTTCCGAGCCGCACCCCGGCCGCGGCACCCCCGCGCAGTAGGCTGCCGATCATGCTTGTCGCCGCAGCCGTCTGCCCCTGCCCCCCGCTCCTCGTCCCCGAGGTCGCGACGGGCGCCGCCCACGAGCTGGACGCCGCGAGGACGGCGTGCGCCGACGCGGTGGGGCTGCTCGCCGCGTCCCGCCCCGACCGGCTGTACGTCGTCGGCGCGGCCCCCGAGGGCGGCCACGGCGTGTACCCGGCGGGCTCGGCGGGCTCGTTCGCCGGATTCGGCGTCGACGTCTCCGTACGGCTCGGCGAAGGCCCGGACGCAGACCGGGCCCTGCCCGCCTCCCTCGCCGTCGGCGCCTGGCTGCTCGACCGCGCCGGGTGGGCCGACGCGCCGATCGAGGGCCTGGCGGTCGAGGAGACGGCGACCCCCGACGTCTGCGCGGGTCTCGGCCGCGGGCTCGCGGACTCGGCCGGGAGGGTCGCGCTGCTGGTGATGGGCGACGGCAGCGCGTGCCGGACGGTGAAGGCGCCGGGCTACCTGGACGAGCGGGCCGAGGGCTTCGACGCCGCGGCGGGCCGGGCCCTGGGCACGGCCGACACGGTCGCGCTGCTCGCGATGGACACGGAGCTCGCGTACGAGCTGAAGGCGGCGGGCCGGGCCCCCTGGCAGGTCCTCGCGGGCGCGGCGGAGGGCGCGGGCCTCGACGGCCGCCTGCTCTTCGAGGACGCGCCGTACGGCGTGGGGTACTTCGTCGCGGCCTGGTCCTGACACGGGCGAAGGGCACGGAAACGGCGGACGGCCGCGGAGCGAGGTGCTCCGCGGCCGTTCGCCGTGAGAAGGGGCGGGCGGTGACGCCGACCCGTCGGTCCCGCGGGTGGGGTGACGCCGACCGTCAGGTGGCGGGCGGCGGCGGGGTCGTGCCGCCGCTCCCGGGCGTGCCGTCGTCCTCGTGGCCCATCCGGTCGATGGCTTCCTTCGCCTTGCCCGTACCGGAGTGGATCTTGTCGCTGTACTTGCCCTTGGTCTTCTCGTCGACGAGCTTCGCGGCCTTGTCCAGGCCGTGGTCGATCTTCTCCCCGTGCTGCTGCGCGAGGTCCGCGACCTTGCCCTTGGCGGGGCCGAGCTTGGCCTTCAACGAGTCCAGGAGACCCATGGGGCACCTTCCCTCCGTGGACCCCGGGGGTCCGTGTTCCGTGTCCTGCCCGGCGAAACATTGCCAAAAGGCCCATATGCACTGCACAGCGTACTCGGGTGGGACGGGCTCCGAGGTGACCGGCGGACGGAACCGCGCAACGGGCGACGGACCCCGGAGCGAGCCCGTCACGCAGCTCGTTCGGGGACGGGGCGCGAGGTTTGCGAGACTGTGGCGGTGAGAAGCGCAGCTCCCGCCCCGCGGGTCATCGCCGTCGTCGGTCCGACAGCGGCCGGAAAGTCCGATCTGGGTGTCTTCCTGGCCCAGCAGCTCGGTGGCGAGGTCGTCAACGCCGACTCGATGCAGCTCTACCGGGGGATGGACATCGGCACCGCCAAACTGACGCCCGAGGAACGCGGCGGCGTCCCGCACCACCTCCTCGACATCTGGGACGTCACCGAGGCCGCCAGCGTCGCCGAGTACCAGCGGCTCGCCCGCGCCGAGATCGACCGGCTGCTCGCCGCCGGCCGCACCCCGGTCCTCGTCGGCGGCTCGGGACTGTACGTGCGCGGCGCCGTCGACGCCCTGGAGTTCCCCGGCACCGACCCCGCCGTACGGGCCCGCCTGGAGGCCGAACTCGACGAGGGCGGCTCCGGCGTCCTGCACGCCCGGCTCGCCGCCGCCGACCCCGACGCGGCCCGCGCGATCCTGCCCAGCAACGGCCGCCGCATCGTCCGGGCCCTCGAGGTGATCGAGATCACCGGCAAGCCCTTCACCGCCAACCTCCCCGGCCCCGACCCGGTCTACGACACCGTCCAGATCGGCGTCGACGTGGCCCGTCCCGAGCTGGACGAGCGGATCGCCACCCGCGTGGACCGCATGTGGGAGGACGGCCTTGTCGACGAGGTGCGCGCCCTGGAGGCGCGGGGGCTGCGCGAGGGCCGCACGGCCGCCCGCGCCCTCGGCTACCAGCAGGTCCTCGCGGCGCTCGCGGGGGAGTGCACCGAGGACGAGGCCAGGGCCGAGACCGTCCGGGCGACGAAGCGCTTCGCCCGCCGGCAGGACTCGTGGTTCCGCCGCGACCCGCGGGTCCACTGGCTCAGCGGGGCCGCCGATCACCGCGGGGAACTCCCGCGGGAGGCGCTGTCGTTGGTCGAACGAGCGGTTACAGCCTGATCACGTGATGGCATCGGGACGCCCTGCCCGTCATTCCGGCGGTCGGGAGCGTGCCATCATCGAGCATCGATCGACCAAGTGGAGTCCGAGTGGGGAGGGCGCGTGGCGATGGAGGCCGGCCCTCGCGACAGAGAACAGCACGACGCGGCCCTGGACGACCCGACGGCGGACGTCGCGGGTGACGCGCCGGGCCATCCGACGGACGACGCTCCGATCGGCGCGTCGGGGCTGACCCCCGACGGTCCGGACGACGCGGTGGGCAGCTCCGTCGAGGTGGACGCCGACGAGGTCGAGGTCGAACTCCGCCCCCAGCGGCGGCTGCGTATCTGGCAGATCGCCCCGATCGTCGCCCTGGCCGCCCTCGGTTCCCTGATGTTCGCCTTCCCGCTCGCCTTCGGGTCGGGCGACGGCGGCGCCGTCGTCGCCATGCTCGGACTGCTCATCAGTTCCTGCGCGGCGGGCTGGGGCATGATGGCCGCCCGCAAGGTCGGCTACACCTGGCCGGGCCTCCCGCAGCGCGGCTCCGGCGAGCGCCCCGACTGGCGCGTTCTCGCCCTGTACGTCACCACCATCGCGGCCCTCGTCGCCCTCGCCGTCTGGCGCGTCGCCCGCCTCCGCTGACCCGGACCGCCGGCCATGCGGGCCGCCGACCGCGTGGGCCGCCGAGCTGCTGACCGTACGGGCCGCTGACGCCGGGCCTTGTTCACGCCGAGCCCTGTTCACGCCGAATCGCTGACCGCGCCGGCCCTCGGCGGCGCCCCTGGCCACGAGCCGGACGGCGCCCCTGGCCAGGAGCCGGACGGAGGCCTCGGCCACCGGCCGCCGGCCCGCCCCGTGGACGCCCGGGCGGTCCCGCGGACCCGACCCGTACAGTTGATCTCGTGACCAGCACGCAGACCCCGCAGCCACCCGCCCTCAGGTACCTGAAGGGCCACGGCACCGAGAACGACTTCGTGATCGTCCCCGACGCGGAGAACGTCGTCGACCTGCCCCCCGCCGCCGTCGCACGGCTCTGCGACCGCCGGGCCGGCATCGGCGCGGACGGCGTGCTGCACGTCGTGCGCAGCGCCGCCCACCCCGAGGCGCGGCACCTGGCCGACGAGGCCGAGTGGTTCATGGACTACCGGAACGCCGACGGCTCGGTCGCCGAGATGTGCGGCAACGGGGTCCGGGTCTTCGCCCGCTACCTGGAGCACGCCGGCCACGTCACCGCCGGCGAGGTGGCCGTCGCCACCCGCGGCGGGATCAAGCGCGTGCACCTGGACAAGGACGGCTCCGTGACCGTCTCCATGGGACGCGCGACGCTGCCCGAGGGCGGGGTCACCGTCACCGTCGACGGCCGCAGCTGGCCCGCGCGGAACGTCAACATGGGCAACCCGCACGCGGTCGCCTTCGTCGAGGACCTCGACCACGCGGGCAACCTCTACGCGGAGCCGCCGTACGAGCCGGCCGCCGTCTACCCGGACGGGGTGAACATCGAGTTCGTCGTCGACCGCGGCCCCCGCCACGTCGCCATGCGGGTCCACGAGCGCGGCGCCGCCGAGACCCGCTCCTGCGGCACCGGCGCGTGCGCCGTCGCCGTCGCCACCGCCCGCCGGGACGGCGCCGACCCGGCCGAGACCGGCACCCCCGTCACGTACACCGTCGACGTGCTCGGCGGGACCCTCGTCATCACGGAGCACCCCGACGGCGGCGTCGACATGACCGGGCCCGCCGTGATCGTCGCCGAAGGCACCGTCGACCCGGCGTGGTGGGCCGCGCCGGGTGGAATCGAAACTGTCAACGACTGATTTGTCGCTCGAATGGGTGATCCGATTCACGCTGAGCGAGAGCGTGACTGCGCCGCGTGGTGGGGTCGGTAGCATCAAGCACCGGCCCCCAGGGCACGCCTGGCCCGCCCACCGCCGGTCCACGTCGCCGGAGGTGCCCCATGAGCGCAGAGGCCACCAACCCCGTGAGCGCGGCGGACGCCGCCGTCACCGACACGACCGTCCGCAGACGCGGACGGGCCCGGATCGACCTGCGCCGGCTCGGCCGGGCCGCCCTGCTCGGCGCCACCGCGGGGCCGGCTCCCCGTGACCGCCTGCCCGACGCCATCAGCCACGTGGCGGAGGCGCACCGGGCCCACCACCCCGACGCGGACCTCTCGGTACTGCGCCGGGCGTACGTCCTCGCCGAGTCCTCGCACCGCGGCCAGTTCCGCAAGAGCGGCGAGCCGTACATCACGCATCCGCTCGCGGTGACGCTGATCCTCGCAGAGCTCGGCGCGGAGACCACCACCCTGACGGCCTCCCTCCTCCACGACACCGTCGAGGACACCGACGTGACGCTGGACCAGGTGAGCAGGGAGTTCGGCGACGAGGTGGCCTACCTCGTCGACGGCGTCACCAAGGTGGAGAAGATCGACTACGGAGCCGCCGCCGAACCCGAGACCTTCCGCAAGATGCTCGTCGCCACCGGCAACGACGTCCGGGTCATGTCGATCAAACTCGCCGACCGGCTCCACAACATGCGCACCCTCGGCGTGATGCGGCCCGAGAAGCAGGCCAGGATCGCCAAGGTCACCCGGGACGTCCTCATCCCGCTGGCCGAGCGGCTCGGCGTCCAGGCCCTCAAGACGGAGCTGGAGGACCTCGTCTTCTCCATCCTCCACCCCGAGGAGTACGAGGCCACCCGCGCGCTCGTCGCCGGCAACCCGCAGGCCGGCACCGCCCTCGGCGCCGTCGCCGAGCAGGTCTCCGCCGTCCTGCGCGAGGCGGGCGTCGGCGCGGAAGTCCTCGTCCGCCCCCGTCACTTCGTCTCCGTGCACCGGGTCCGCCTCAAGCGCGGCGAGCTGCGGGGCTGCGACTTCGGGCGGCTGCTCGTCCTCGTCGCCGAGGACGCCGACTGCTACGCGGTCCTCGGCGAGCTCCACACCTGCTTCACCCCGGTGATCTCCGAGTTCAAGGACTTCATCGCGGCCCCCAAGTTCAACCTGTACCAGTCCCTGCACACGGCCGTCGCCGCCCCCGACGGCGCCGTGGCCGAGGTCCTGATCCGGACCCACCGGATGCACAAGGTCGCGGAGGCCGGGGTCGTCGCCCTCGGCAATCCGCACGTCGGCCAGGAGCCGGCCGAGCAGCCGGACCCGGCCGACCGGCAGGACGCCACCGCACAGGCCGCCGGCCTCCCGCCGTCGCACGCCCCCGCTCGACCCGACGGCACCCCCGTCCGGGCCGCCGGCACCGCCTCCCGGCCCGCCGGCACCCCTTGCCGGGCCGTCGGCACCGCCTCCCGGCCCGACGACGGCGAGCGCGTCGACCCCACCCGCCCCGGCTGGCTCTCCCGGCTCCTCGACTGGCAGCAGGCCGCGCCCGACCCGGACACCTTCTGGTCCTCGCTCCGCGCGGACCTCGCCGAGGACGACGAGATCACCGTCTTCCGCGCCGACGGCGGCACCCTGAAGCTCCCCGCCGGGGCCAGCTGCGTCGACGCCGCCTACGCGCAGCACGGCGAAGCCGCCCACGGCTGTCTCGGCGCCCGCGTCAACGGCCGCCTCGCGCCGCTCGGCACCGTGCTCGGCGACGGCGACACCGTCCAGCCGCTGCTCGCCCAGGACACCGTGTCCGGGCCGTCCCCCGAGTGGCTCGACCACGCCCGCACCCCGGCCGCGCGGATCGCGATCACCGGCTGGCTCGCGGCCCACCCCGAGACCGCCGCGCCCCCGGCCGAGGCCGACCCGCGGCCGCTGGTCAGCGTCACCGCCGACCGCCGCACCGGCGCCGAGCTCCACGCCGACCTGGAGGGCGAGCCGGCGGCCGTCCGCCCGGCCGGCTGCTGCACCCCCGTACCCCCCGACGAGATCACCGGCTTCCGGGTCCGCGGCGGATCGGTCACCGCCCACCGGGCGCGCTGCGCGGCCGTCGACGCCATGCGCGGGCTGGGCCGCGAACCCGTCGCCGTCCGCTGGGGCGACACCGCCCAGGGCCGGGTCACCCTCGTCGCCGAGTCCTTCGGCCGGCCCGGGCTGCTCGCCGACCTCACCGAGGCCATCGCCACCGCCGGCGCCGCCGTGGTCTCCGCGACCGTCGAGCCGCCCAGCGAGCAGCGGGTCCGCCACACGTACACCCTCGACCTCCCCGACGCGGCCGGCCTCCCCGCCCTCATGCGGGCGATGCGGGACGTGCCGGGGGTGTACGACGTGAGCCGCGCCCGCCGGGGCGCGTCCGAGCCGCGTCGGACCTGACGCGTCCGGCGTCCGCCGCGAGGGGCCGTGAGCCCTTCGGGTGGCGGGCGAGCGCGCCGCCCGGGGGAGCGGCGGATCCCCTGGTAGCCGTAGGACAGTCCCCCGGAAAGGCCGTGGTCCATGCCGCTCGTCCGAACCCCCCTGCCCCGTGTGCGGTGGCTCCACTCCGCCGTCCTGGTCGCCGCCTCCGCCGGGCTCGTCGCCGCCGCGCTGCCCGCGCCGCCGCCGCTCGGCATCGGCGACCCGCTCTTCCCGCACCTCGGCAACCCCGGCTACGACGTCCTCGCGTACCACCTCGACGTCACCTACCCCGGGGTGAACACCAGGCCGCTCGCCGCGGTCACCAGGATCGACGCGCGCGCCACCGACGACCTGGAGCGGCTCAACCTCGACTTCACCCGCGGCAAGGTCTCCGCCGTCACCGTCGACGGCCTGCCCGCCACGTTCACGAGCAGCGGCGAGGACCTGGTCGTCACCCCCGCCGTGCCCATCGACGCCGGCGAGGCGATCGAGGTCACCGTCACCCACACCAGCGACCCGACAGGGCCCGCCGACACCGGCGGCTGGGTCCGCACCGGCGACGGCCTCGCCATGGCCAACCAGGCCGACGCCGCCCACCGGGTCTTCCCGTCCAACGACCACCCGGCGGACAAGGCGTACTTCACCTTCCGGGTCACCGCCCCCAGCGACCTGACCGTCGTCGCCAACGGCCTGCCCGAGGGGCGCGCCGACCACGGCGCCACCACCACCTGGACGTACCGCACCCGCCACCCCATGGCCACGGAACTCGCCCAGATCTCCATCGGCCGCTCCACCGTCGTGCACCGCGACGGGCCCCGCGGGCTGCCCGTCCGGGACGTCGTGAACACCGCGGACCGGCAGCTGATGGAGCCCTGGCTCCGCCGGACCCCGGGGCACCTGGAATGGATGGAACGGCAGGTCGGCGCGTACCCCTTCGAGACGTACGGCGTGCTCGTCGCCGACGCCGACACGGGCTTCGAGCTGGAGACCCAGACCCTCTCGCTCTTCGAGCGCAGCCTCTTCACGGACACCCGCCACCCCGAGTGGTACGTCGACTCGATCATGGTCCACGAGCTGGCCCACCAGTGGTTCGGCAACAGCGTCTCCCCCCGGACCTGGTCCGACCTGTGGCTCAACGAGGGGCACGCCAGCTGGTACGAGGCCCTGTACGCCGAGGACACCGCCGGCAGGTCCCTGGAGCGGCGGATGAAGGCGGCCTACGCGGCCTCCGACGGCTGGCGCGCCGACGGCGGCCCGCCCGCCGCACCGGAGCCCCCCTCGCCCGGCCACAAGATCAGCCTCTTCCGGCCCGTCGTCTACGACGGCAGCGCCCTCGTCCTCTACGCGCTCCGCCAGGAGATCGGCACCGACGCCTTCCGGCGCCTGGAGCGCCGCTGGGTCGCCGACCACCGGGACGGCACCGCCACCACGGCCGACTTCACGGCCCTCGCCGGCGAGATCGCCGGCCGGGACCTCACCGCCTTCTTCCGGGGCTGGCTGTACGCGGCGAAGACCCCGGCGATGCCCGGGCACCCGGACTGGCGCAGCCGCCCGGCCGACGCCGCCAGGGCCGCCCCGAAACCCGGGTGACGGCCCCGGCCGGGCCGTGCCACCATCGTCAGGTCGGCGGCGCGGCCGGCCCGGGAATCTTCCGGCGCCCCCACGCGTTGCCACGGACACAGACCCATCGCTTCATTCGACGTAAGGATCCAATGACCTCCTCTTCTTCCCCTTCCCAGGACGAGCAGAGCTTCGCGGAGACGAGCCGTACGGAGAGCCTTCGGGCCGATGCCCTGATGGAAGAGGACGTCGCCTGGAGCCACGAGATCGACGGAGCGCGGGACGGCGACCAGCTCGACCGCTCCGAGCGCGCGGCCCTGCGCCGTGTCGCCGGCCTCTCCACCGAGCTCGAGGACGTCACCGAGGTCGAGTACCGCCAGCTGCGCCTGGAGCGCGTCGTGCTGGTCGGTGTGTGGACCTCGGGGACGGTGCAGGACGCGGAGAACTCCCTCGCGGAGCTCGCCGCCCTCGCCGAGACTGCGGGCGCCCTCGTGCTCGACGGCGTCATCCAGCGCCGCGACAAGCCGGACCCGGCCACCTTCATCGGCTCGGGCAAGGCGCGCGAACTGCGCGACATCGTCATCGAGACCGGTGCCGACACCGTCGTCTGCGACGGCGAGCTCAGCCCCGGCCAGCTCATCGCCCTCGAAGACGTCGTCAAGGTGAAGGTGGTCGACCGGACCGCCCTCATCCTCGACATCTTCGCCCAGCACGCCAAGTCCCGAGAGGGCAAGGCCCAGGTAGCGCTCGCGCAGATGCAGTACATGCTGCCGCGACTGCGCGGCTGGGGCCAGTCGCTCTCCCGGCAGATGGGCGGCGGCGGCGGTGGCGGCATGGCCACCCGCGGTCCCGGTGAGACCAAGATCGAGACCGACCGGCGCCGCATCCGCGAGAAGATGGCGAAGATGCGCCGGGAGATCGCGGAGATGAAGACCGGCCGCGACATCAAGCGGCAGGAGCGCCGCCGCAACAAGGTGCCGTCGGTCGCCATCGCCGGATACACCAACGCCGGCAAGTCCTCCCTGCTCAACCGGCTCACCGGTGCGGGCGTGCTGGTGGAGAACGCCCTGTTCGCCACCCTCGACCCGACCGTGCGCCGGGCCGAGACGCCCACCGGCCGGGTCTACACCCTGGCCGACACGGTCGGCTTCGTCCGGCACCTGCCGCACCACCTGGTCGAGGCGTTCCGCTCCACCATGGAGGAGGTCGCCGAGTCCGACCTCATCCTGCACGTGGTGGACGGCTCGCACCCGGCGCCCGAGGAGCAGCTGGCCGCCGTGCGCGAGGTCTTCCGGGACGTCGGCGCGATGAACGTGCCGGAGATCGTCATCATCAACAAGGCGGACGCGGCCGACCCGCTGGTGCTCCAGCGGCTGCTGCGGCGGGAGAAGCACTCCCTCGTCGTCTCGGCCCGTTCGGGCCAGGGCATCGAGGAGCTGCTCGCGCTCATCGACGCCGAACTGCCGCGCCCGCAGGTCGGGCTCGAGGTCCTCGTGCCGTACACGCAGGGAGGCCTCGTCTCCCGGGTGCACGCCGAGGGCGAGGTGGAGTCCGAGGAGCACACCCCGGAGGGCACCCTGCTCAAGGCCCGGGTGCACGAGGAGCTGGCGGCGCTGCTCGCGCCGTTCGTTCCCGCCGCGCACTGACCTGCCGCGCACCACGCAGCACCACGCAGAGGGCGCTGTCCCCCTCCCCGCGAAGGGAGGGGGACAGCGCCCTCGGTCGTGGTGCCCTCGGTCGTGGTGCCCTCGGTCGTGGTGCCGTCGGTCGGGTCAGCGGGCGAACTTCTTGCTGACCATCTCGTGGGCCGCCTTGGCGCCCTTGCCCAGCTGGGGGCCGGCGAGCCAGCCGTTGCCGCCGGCCGGGCCGATCGACGTGTTCGACACGAGCGCCGTCTTGCCGTTCGGCAGCACGCGGAACCAGCCGCCGCCCGAGGAACCGCCGGTCATCGTGCAGCCGATCCGGTACATCGTCGGCGTGGCCGGCGCCGTGGTGAAACGCGTCGCCCGGTCCAGGCACTTGTGCATGATCATGCCGTTGTACGGCGGAGCCGCCGGGTAACCCCAGGCGCCCACCGTCCCGGAAGCGGCGGGCGTCGGCGCCGAGAAGTCGACGGGCAGCGCCGCCCCGACGGTCTCCTCCAGGGACTTGCCGCCCCGCTCGGGCCGCACGTGCAGCACGGCGTAGTCGTACGGCCAGGCCTGGTTCGTGCCGCCGCGCTGGAGCCACTCACCCGAGGTCACGGCCCAGTCGGCCCAGTACTGGCCGTACGGGTACACCTCGTGCGGCTGCGCGTTGTCGAGCGCCGCGGGCGACTTGCCCAGGTCGTTGAAGGCCGGGACGAAGGTGATGTTGCGGTACCAGCCGCCCTTCTGGCCCGCGTGGACGCAGTGCCCGGCCGTCCAGACCAGGTTCGACTTCCCGGGCCGGCGCGGGTCCTTCACGATCGTGCCGGAGCAGACCATGGAGCCCTGGGGCGAGTCGAAGAAGATCTTCCCGACCGGGGCCGCGTTGCGGTGGTACGGCGTCTTCTCGCGCTGCGCCTTGACGGGCCGCGGGGTCGGGTCGCTGCCGCTGGTGCCGGCCTGGGCGGTGATCGTCGGGTCCGGGCTCTTCGCCGACTGCATGCGGGCCGGGTCCCAGAGGCCCTCGATCACCGGGTTGACGAAGTCCTCGGCCTCACGGAGCCACTTCTCCCGGTCCCAGTTCTTCCACTCTCCGTTCTTCCACTTGTCCAGGTCGACGCCGTGCTTCTCGAGCTTGTCGGCGAGGTCCTTGGTCAGGTCGGCGCCGGCGTCGCCGCCGGCCGGTGCGGAGCTGCTCGCCCCGGCGGCCGGCTTGTCGGACGCCGGGGTCTCGGTGGGGCCGCAGGCCGTGGCGGTCAGCGCGAGCGCGGTGACCAGGCCGAGGGCGGCGGGTAGGGCTCGTATGGAACGCATGGATGGATTCCCCGTTGGTTTCGCCATGTCAGTGTTGCCATGGACGTGTCATGAGCGGTGCACGGTGTGCCGGTCGGCCCTGACAGGGAGGAGGCGGGACCCGAGGGCCCCGCCTCCGTGCCGCGCCTACTGGCCGGCGTACTTCTTGCTGACCTCGTCGAAGACGGCCTTGGCCTCGGGTCCGAGGCGCGGACCCGCCAGCCAGCCCGCCGTCGACGGGCCGATCGAGGTGTTCGACACCAGCGCCGGCTTGCCGTCGGCGCCCTGGGCGACCCAGCCGCCGCCGGACGAACCACCGGTCATCGAGCAGCCGATCCGGTACATCGTCGGCTGCTCCGCCTTCAGCGACAGACGGCCCGGCTTGTCCTGGCACTGGAACATCTTCTGGCCGTCGAACGGCGGCGCCGCCGGGTACCCGGTCGCCGTCAGGCTCTTGACCTTCGGCACCGCCGGCGCGTTGAACTCGACCGGAAGCGCCGAACCGACCGTCTCCTCAAGCGACTTGCCCGAGGAGCCCTTCTCCGGGGTCACCCGGATCACCGCGAAGTCGTACGGAGCACCCGCACCGCCCGTGGACGCGCCCTGGGAGATCCACTGGTCGGACGTCTTGACCCAGTCCGCCCACCACACGCCGTACGGCGCGATCTGCTCCCGCGTCGCCTTCTCCAGGTCCGACGTCGGCAGCGCCGAGTCGTTGTACGAGGGCACGAAGGCGATGTTGCGGTACCAGCCGCCCTGCTTGCCCTTGTGCACGCAATGCCCGGCCGTCCACACCATGTTGGACTTGCCCGGGTGCGCCGGGTCCTTCACGACCGTGGCCGAGCAGACCATCGAGCCCTCGGGACCGTCGAAGAAGACCTTCCCGGACTCGGGCGCGTTGGCGTGGTACTTGGCGTCCACCGGCCTCGCCCGCACCACGGCCGGAGTCGGGTCGGTGACACCCTTGTCACCCGAGATGTCCTCCTCCTCGACCGGCTTGTCGGGCCGCTCGGCCTCGCGCATCCGGTCCGGGTCCCAGAGGTCCTCGATGATCGGGTTGACGAAGTCCTTGGCCTCACGCAGCCACTTGTCGCGGTCCCAGTTCTTCCACTCGCCGTTGCGCCACTTGTCGACGTCGATCCCGTGCTCCTTCAGACGCTCCTTCAGGTCCTCCGGAATCTTGATCTTGTCGGCCGGGTTCAGGCTCGCGGGCGCGCTGGGCTTGTCTGCCGCGTTCTCCTCGCTCGGCCCGCAGGCCGTAGCGGTGAGCGTCAGCGCCGCGACGGCGGAAGCCGCCGTCAGCAGCGGGCGAATCGATCGCATCTCGTGATCCCCCTGGGACTACGTCAACTTGTCCTACGTGTGCGTGGTGAAGGGCGGCCGCGCCCTCCCGGGCACGACCGACGGCCCCCACTATGCCGGTGCCGGAGGGGACGGTACGCGCCTCGTGATCGGTTCCGGGCACCACCTGGCCGTTGCCGTGCCGTGATCCGGGACACGCCAAGAACTTGCCCCCGGCCCGTGATCCCTGGCAGTTCCCGTCGTTGGTACGTACGGGGGACACAACGGTGGCGTTCAGGACGGCCCTTGCGGGCGACTCGACTCCGCCCCGATGTGCAACGCAACTGTTACCGCGGGAGGACAACGAGCCGTGGCCGTGACCGAATCAGCTCCGGCCGTACCACCGGCCGCCCGGGCTCACACCCCGACGGACCAAGGGGGCGGGTACGAAGGGATCCTGGGCCGCCAGACCCAGCGAGAGTCCGCCGCGCGCACCTACGCGCGCTCCCTGCCGATCGTCCCGGTACGGGCCAGGGGACTGACCATCGAGGGCGCCGACGGCCGCCGTTACCTGGACTGCCTCTCCGGCGCGGGAACGCTCGCCCTCGGCCACAACCACCCCGTGGTCCTCGAAGCCATCAAGAAGGTCCTCGACTCGGGCGCACCGCTCCACGTCCTCGACCTCGCCACCCCCGTGAAGGACGCCTTCACCTCCGAGCTGTTCGCCACCCTGCCGGGCGAACTCGCCGCCGACGCCCGCATCCAGTTCTGCGGACCGGCCGGCACGGACGCCGTCGAGGCGGCCCTCACACTCGTCCGCACCGCCACCGGCCGCCGCGGCCTCCTCGCCTTCACCGGCGCCTACCACGGCATGACGGCCGGTGCCCTCTCCGCCTCCGGCGGCGCGGACGACGTCCGGGTGACCCGGCTGCCCTACCCCCAGCGCTACCGCTGCCCCTTCGGCGTCGGCGGCGACCGCGGCGCCGAACTCTCCGCCCACTGGACCGAGAGCCTCCTCGACGACCCCAAGAGCGGCGTCACCGCCCCCGCCGGAATGATCGTCGAGGCCGTTCAGGGCGAGGGCGGCGTCATCCCCGCCCCCGACGACTGGCTGCGCCGGATGCGCCGGATCACCGCCGACCGCTCCATCCCCCTCGTCGTCGACGAGGTCCAGACCGGCGTCGGCCGCACCGGCGCCTTCTGGGCCGTCGAGCACAGCGGCGTCGTGCCCGACGTCATGGTCCTCTCCAAGGCCATCGGCGGCTCCCTCCCCCTCGCCGTCATCGTCTACAGGTCCGAGCTCGACGCCTGGGAACCCGGCGCCCACGCGGGCACCTTCCGCGGCAACCAGCTCGCCATGGCCGCGGGCACCGCCACCCTCGCGTACGTCCGCGAGAACGGACTCGCCGAGCGGGCCGGCATCCTCGGCGCCCGTATCCTCGGCCGACTCCAGGGCCTCGCCGCCGCCCACCCCTGCGTCGGCGACGTCCGCGGCCGGGGCCTGATGATCGGCGTCGAACTCGTCGCCCCCGAAGCGGCGGGACCGGACGACGCCGTCCCGCCCGCCGCCCCCGCCCTGGCCCGCGCCGTCCAGCAGGAGTGCCTCGCCCGCGGCCTCATCGTCGAGCTCGGCGGCCGCCACTCCGCGGTGGTCCGGCTCCTGCCCCCGCTCACCCTCACCGACGAGCAGGCCACCGCCGTCCTCGACCGCTTCGCCGACGCCCTGGCCGCGGCCGAACGGGCCCACACCCCCCACCCACCCGCCTCCCGCCGGGCCACGGCCCCCCGAACCGCCCCCGGGCCGTCCCACTGACCCGGACGCCCCCGGCCCCACCCCAAGGAAGCCCCGTGAACCCCACGCCCACCTCCCCGGCTCCCGAGGCCGACGCACCCCTCTCCCTCGACGACCTCACCTCCCCGCCCCCCGCCCTCCCGACCACCCCCCTCCCGTCTGCCGGCCTCCCCGCCCCAGCCCTCCAAGCCACCGCCCTCCAGGCCACCAGCCTCTCGGCTCCTGCTCTCCCGACCACCGGCCGCGGTCCCGCCGACGAGCCCACCGTCCCGCGCCAGCACACCGGCCCGTACGACACCAGGACTCCGCAGCCGGCCGCCAGCGCGGACCCCCTGGACGATCCCGATCCGGCTCGCGCCGCCGACACGGCCGCCGTCGAGAACCTCCTCCGCTGCTGGGTCCGGGAGAAGAACCTCCCCGCCCCCACCGGCACGACCCTGCGCATCCCCCTCGACGCCAGCGGCACCGCCCTCCTCGTCCCCGTCCGCTACTGGTCGACCACCGGCTGGCACCGCTTCGGCGCCCCCACCCTCGAAGGGCTCCCGGCCTCGGCGCCGACCGTCGACGCCGTCACCGTCGCCGCCCTGCTGAGCAGGGAGTCCGGCCGTCCCGAGGGCACCGAACTGGTCGGCCGCGTCGCCGACTCCGCCCGCCGCACCGCGGACTTCCTCACCGAGCGCCGCCACCGGCCCCAGCCGCACCCGGACGCCGACCTCTTCCTCGCGGCCGAGCAGTCCCTCCTGCTCGGCCACCCGCTCCACCCCACGCCCAAGAGCCGCGAAGGCCTCTCCGAGGCCGAGGCCCGGCTCTACTCACCGGAACTGCAGGGCGCCTTCCCACTCCACTGGATGGCCGTCGACTCCTCTCTCCTGGCCTCCGACTCCGCCTGGACCGAACAGGGCCGACCCGTCACCGCCGAGCAGCTCGCCGTCGCCCTCGCCGAAGGGATCACCCTCCCCGCCGGCACCGCGCCCCTGCCCCTGCACCCCTGGCAGGCCCGCGAACTCCTGCACCGCCCCGACGTCCGCGCCCTCCTCGACGCCGGCCTCCTGCACGACCTCGGCCTCCACGGCAGCCCCTGGCACCCCACCTCCTCCGTTCGTACCGTGCACCGCCCCGGCGCCCGGGCCATGCTCAAGCTCTCCCTCGGCCTGCGCATCACCAACTCCCGCCGCGAGAACCTCCGCAAGGAGCTCCACCGCGGTGTCGAGGTCCACCGGCTCCTCCGCACCGGCCTCGTCGACGAGTGGCAGGCGGTCCACCCGGGCTTCGACATCGTCCGCGACCCCGCCTGGCTCGCCGTCGACGCCCCGGACGGAACCCCCGTGCCCGGACTCGACGTCATGATCCGCCACAACCCCTTCGGCCCCGGCGACGACGCCGTCTGCATCGCCTCGCTCACCACCCCCCGTCCCTGGCCCGGGAGCACCGCCGTGCGCTCCCGGCTCGCCGACATCGTCGGCCGGCTCTCCGCCCGCACCGGCCGCCCCCTCACGGCCGTCGCCGCCGAGTGGTTCCTCCGCTACCTCGACCAGGTCGTCCGCCCCGTCCTCTGGCTCGACGGACACGCCGGCATCGCCCTGGAAGCCCACCAGCAGAACACCCTGGTCCTCCTCGACCCGGACGGCTGGCCGGTCGGCGGCCGCTACCGGGACAACCAGGGCTACTACTTCCGCGAGTCCCACCGCGCCGAGCTGGAGAGCCGCCTTCCCGGCATCGGCGCCCGCAGCGACACCTTCGTCTCCGACCAGGTCACCGACGAACGCTTCGCCTACTACCTCGGCATCAACAACGTCCTCGGTCTGATCGGCGCCTTCGGCTCCCAGCGCCTCGCCGACGAGCGCGTCCTGCTCGCCGCCTTCCGCAGCTTCCTCGCCTCCGCCACCGGCCTGGGCTCACCCCTGCCGCACCGGCTCCTTGAGGCCGCCACCCTGCGCAGCAAGGCCAACCTCCTCACCCGCCTGCACGGCCTGGACGAACTCGTCGGCCCTGTCGACACCCAGTCCGTCTACGTCACCGTCACCAACCCCCTCCGTACCGGCTGAACACCCCCACCCACAGCCAGGCCCCGCACGCGGAACCCGCCGACCCCGCCCGCACGCAGGACCTGCCGCACCTCCCCGCAAGCAGGACCTGCCCCCCCCGCACGCAGGACGCCCACGGGGGACCCGCACGCACCACCGGAGCGCCCACGCCCCGATCACATCGCCGAGAGGAGAGCGACAACGTGTCACCCATCCACCCACCGGTCGGCCCGCCCGAGGACGACACCCTCGACCTGAGGGTCGACGACCTCGTCGCCCTCCTCGACGGCGACCTTCTGGACTCCGTCGCCGACTGGGCCGCGACCACGACCCCGGTCGGCACCTTCAAGCTCGTCCCCGTGCGACTCGAACGGGACCTGCCGCTTCTGGCGCGATGGATGAACGACCCCGCCGTCGCCGCCTTCTGGGAACTCGCCGGCCCCGAGACCGTGACCGCCGAACACCTCCGCGCCCAGCTGGAGGGCGACGGCCGGAGCGTCCCCTGCCTCGGCGTGCTCGACGGCACCCCCATGAGCTACTTCGAGCTCTACCGCGCCGATCTCGACCCGCTCGCCCGGCACTACCCGGCGCGGCCCCACGACACCGGTATCCATCTCCTGATCGGAGGCGTCACCGACCGGGGCCGGGGCGTCGGCACGACGCTCCTGCGCGCCGTCGCCGATCTCGTCCTCGACCACCGTCCCCGCTGCACCCGGGTCGTCGCCGAACCGGACATCCGCAACACCCCCTCCGTCTCCGCCTTCCTCAGCGGCGGCTTCCGCTACGCGGCGGAAGTCGACCTCCCCGACAAACAAGCGGCGCTCATGATCCGTGACCGCGCGCTCCGTCACGTTCTGTGAACAACCCTCTGTCTTTCATACACCGCTCGGCCCACAGCGGTTCCCACTCCGAGGAGTCCTCGTGTCGATGTCCCCTGCACCCCACGACTCCGCCCAGCCCACGCCGCCCGCCCAGGCCGCCACGGACGTAACACCGGCCCTGCAGGCACCGGCAGCCCCGCAGGCACCGGCGCCGGCCCCCACGCTGCTCGCGCCCCCCGAGCTGACCGCGGCCGCCTGGACCAAGGCCTCCTCCCGCCTGCTCGCCAAAGCCCTGGCCGAGTTCGCCTACGAGGAGATCCTGGAACCCGTCCCCGAGGGGGACGGCGCCCCCGACGGCCACGCGCTCCGCCTCGACGACGGCAGCACGCTCACCTTCCGTGCCCGCCGCGGCGCCTACGGCAGCTGGCGGATCGCCGCCGACTCGATCACCCACGACGGCCGGCCCATGACCGACCCCCTCGACTTCCTGGTCCGCGCCCGCCGCCTCCTCCAGCTCGACGGCGCCACCCTCGGACACCTCATCCGCGAGCTCTCCGCCACCCTGGCCGCCGACACCCGCCTCGACCACACGGCCCTCACCGCCGCCCGGCTCGCCGACCTCCCGTACGCCGAGCTCGAAGGCCATCAGACCGGCCACCCCTGGCTCGTCCTCAACAAAGGCCGCATCGGCTTCTCCTCCACCGACGCCGCCCGCTGGGCCCCCGAGGCACGGCGGGCCACCCGGCTGCCGTGGATCGCCGTCAGCAACCGCCTCGCCGCCTACCGGGGCGTGTCCGGCCTCGACACCCCCGACCGCCTCTACGCCCAGGAGCTCGACCCCGAGGTCCTCGCCGCCTTCCGCGCCGAACTGACCGCCCGCGGCCTCGAACCCGACGGCTACCTCCTGCTGCCCGTCCACCCCTGGCAGTGGGACGAGGTCCTGCTCCCGCTCTACGCCCCGGCCGTCGCCGCCGGGACCGTCGTCCCGCTCTCCGCCGACGCCGACCTCCGGCTCCCGCAGCAGTCCGTCCGCACCTTCCTCAACACCAGCCGCCCCGACCGGCACACGGTCAAACTCCCGCTGTCGGTGCTCAACACCCTCGTCTGGCGCGGCCTGCCCACCGAGCGCACCCTCGCCGCGCCCGCCGTGACCGCCTGGGTCCAGGACCTGCGCGCGGGCGACCCGTTCCTGCGGGACGAGTGCGGGGTGATCCTCCTCGGCGAGGTCGCCTCCGTCACCGTCGAGCACCCCCTCTACGACCGGCTCCCCGAAGTGCCGTACCAGTACAAGGAACTCCTCGGCGCGATCTGGCGCGAGCCGCTGAGGCTGCCCCCGGGGGAGCGCGCCCGCACCCTCGCCTCGCTGCTCCACACGGACCCGGACGGGCGGGCGTTCGTCGCCGAACTCGTCGAGCGCTCCGGCCTGGACCCCGCGGTCTGGCTTCGGCACCTGTTCGGCGCGCTGCTCCCGCCGCTGCTGCACTTCCTGTACCGCTACGGCACGGTCTTCTCCCCGCACGGCGAGAACGCGATCGTCGTCTACGACGGCGACGACGTCCCCGTACGCCTGGCGATCAAGGACTTCGTCGACGACGTGAACATCAGCGCCCAGGCCCTCCCCGAGCACGGGCCGATGCCGGACGACGTCCGTGCCGTCCTCCTCACCGAGGAACCCGACTTCCTCGTCCAGTTCATCCATTCGGGGCTCTTCGTCGGGGTCTTCCGCTACCTGGCTCCGCTGTGCGAGGAACAACTCGGAGTGCCCGAGGCGGACTTCTGGTCCCTCGTCCGCGCGGAGATCCTCCGCCACCAGGCACGCTTCCCCGAGCTGAAGGAACGGTTCGAGCTCTTCGATCTCCTCACCCCGCGCATCGAGCGGCTCTGCCTCAACCGCAACCGTCTGCACCTGGACGGCTACCGCGACCGGCCCGAACGCCCCCACGCGGCCGTCCACGGCACCGTCCCCAACCCGCTCGCGTGACGCATGCGCGTGATCGACGTGACGGAGCTGTCAGTGGTGCCCCGTAGGGTGGAAGGGCTATGACGAAGCCATCCCTCCCCGACCTCCTCCACGCCGCCGTCACCGCCGTCGGCGGCACGGAGCGGCCCGGCCAGGTGACCATGGCCACGGCCGTGGCTGAGGCCATCGACGACAACTCCCACCTCCTCGTCCAGGCCGGCACCGGCACGGGCAAGTCGCTCGGCTACCTCGTGCCGGCGCTGGCCCAGGGGGAGCGGGTGGTGGTGGCCACCGCCACCCTGGCGCTGCAGCGCCAGCTCGTCGAGCGCGACCTTCCCCGGACGGTCGACGCGCTGCACCCGCAGCTGCGCCGCCGCCCGCAGTTCGCCATGCTCAAGGGCCGGTCGAACTACCTCTGCCTGCACCGGCTCCACGAAGGCGTCCCGCAGGACGAGGAGGACGGCCTGTTCGACCCCTTCGAGGCGGCGGCGCCCAGCAGCAAGCTGGGCCAGGACCTGCTGCGGCTGCGGGACTGGTCGGACGAGACGGAGACCGGCGACCGGGACGACCTGACGCCCGGCGTCTCCGACAAGGCCTGGGCGCAGGTCTCGGTCTCCTCCCGGGAGTGCCTGGGCGCGAGCAAGTGCGCGTACGGCGCGGAGTGCTTCGCCGAGGCCGCCCGCGAGCGGGCCAAGCTCGCCGACGTCGTCGTCACCAACCACGCCCTGCTCGCCATCGACGCCATCGAGGGCGCCCCGGTGCTCCCACAGCACGAGGTGCTCATCGTCGACGAGGCCCACGAGCTGGTCTCCCGGGTCACCGGCGTGGCCACGGGGGAGCTCACTCCGGGCCAGGTCAACCGTGCCGTGCGCCGGTCGGCGAAGCTCGTCGACGAGAAGGTCGCGGACCAGTTGCAGACCGCGGCCGAGGGCTTCGAGCGGGTCATGGAGCTGGCCCTGCCGGGCCGGCTCGAGGAGATCCCGGAGGACCTGGCGTACGCGCTGATGGCACTGCGCGACGCGGCGCGCGCCGTGATCACGGCGCTGGGCTCGACCCGCGACCGGTCCGTCCAGGACGAGGACGCCGTGCGCAGGCAGGCCATGGCCTCGGTGGAGACCGTCCACGGCGTGGCGGAGCGGATCACCCAGGGCTCGGAGTGGGACGTCGTCTGGTACGAGCGTCACGACCGCTTCGGTGCCTCGCTGCGGGTCGCGCCGCTCACCGTCTCGGGCCTGCTGCGGGAGAAGCTCTTCACGGAGCGTTCCGTGGTGCTGGCCTCGGCCACGCTCAAGCTCGGCGGCGACTTCAACGGTGTCGGAGCCTCGCTCGGGCTGGCCCCGGAGGGCACCAAGGGCGACGACCTGCCCGTCTGGAAGGGCATCGACGTCGGCTCTCCGTTCGACTACCCGAAGCAGGGCATCCTGTACGTCGCCAAGCACCTCTCCCCTCCCGCGCGGGACGGGCAGCGGGGCGACATGCTCGACGAGCTCACCGAACTGATCGAGGCGGCCGGCGGCCGGACCCTCGGCCTGTTCTCCTCCATGCGTGCGGCGCAGCAGGCCGCGGAGGAGCTGCGGACCAGGATCCCGGAGATGCCGATCCTGCTCCAGGGCGAGGACACCCTGGGCGAGCTGATCAAGAACTTCGCCGCCGACCCGAAGACCTGCCTCTTCGGCACGCTGTCGCTCTGGCAGGGCGTGGACGTCCCGGGGCCCAGCTGCCAGCTGGTCGTCATGGACAAGATCCCGTTCCCGCGCCCGGACGACCCGCTGATGAGCGCACGCCAGAAGGCCGTCGAGGAGGCCGGCGGGAACGGCTTCATGTCGGTCGCGGCGACCCACGCGGCGCTGCTGATGGCGCAGGGCGCGGGCCGGCTGGTGCGGGCCACGGGCGACCGGGGTGTCGTGGCGGTGCTCGACCCGCGGCTGGCCACGGCCCGGTACGGCAGCTATCTGAAGGCCTCGCTGCCCGACTTCTGGTACACCACGGACCGCAACCAGGTGCGGAAGTCCCTGGCCGCGATCGACGCGGTCTCGAAGGCGGCGAGCGACTGAGCCCCGGCGGGTGCCGGGGCCCCTGTGGACACGGCAGGGCCCCGGGACCGGCGCAGTTGGTCCCGGGGCCCGGTCAGAGCCGGCGGGGTGGGTCACACCCGCCGCAGCACCGCCACGACCTTGCCGAGGATGGTGGCCTCGTCGCCGGGGATGGGCTGGTACGCCGCGTTGTGCGGGAGGAGCCAGACGTGGCCGTCCTCGCGCTTGAAGCGCTTGACGGTGGCTTCGCCGTCGAGCATGGCGGCGACGATGTCGCCGTTCTCCGCGACGGGCTGGCGGCGGACGGTGACCCAGTCGCCGTCGCAGATCGCGGCCTCGATCATGGAGTCGCCGACGACCTTGAGGACGAACAGCTCGCCGTCGCCGACCAGCTGCCGGGGGAGCGGGAAGACGTCCTCGACGGACTCCTCGGCCAGGATCGGGCCGCCGGCGGCGATCCGGCCGACCAGCGGGACGTACGACGCGGCGGGCTTGCCGGTGGTGTCCGTCGGCTGGGTGTTCGGCTGGTCCGAGCCGCGGACCTCGTACGCCCGGGGGCGGTGCGGGTCGCGGCGGAGGAAGCCCTTGCGCTCCAGTGCCATGAGCTGGTGGGCCACGGAGGACGTGCTGGAGAGGCCGACCGCCTGCCCGATCTCGCGCATCGACGGCGGGTATCCGCGGCGCTGGACGGAGTCACGGATGACTTCGATGACCCTGCGCTGCCGGTCGGTGAGTCCCGAGCTGTCCGCCCGGATGCCTGGAGGTCGCCCGGGAAGGGCGCGGGCGGGTCGCCCGGGCTCCTCGCCGTTCATGCTTGCGTCATTCATCGCGTGCACCGGCTCGAGTCGGCCCTGGGAGCGGTCCTGGGCGGTGATGGTGGCACTGTCTGCGGTGGTGGTCACGTCGTCGGCCCCTCTCGAATGGTCTCCCTGGCTGGCACAACGGTAGTAGCTTTCGAAAGGTTGCGCCAAACACACGTTCGAGTGAAAAATCGCAGATTGCCTTACGCCTCTATGCATGGGGGTGTATGTGCACTCTCACGCCGCACCCGTCGCGGTCGCGGCGGGGCGCGTGACGGTAACCTCGCCGCTGCGTCGCGGGCGTCCGTCGCGCCTTCCAGTGTCGCATCCGAGGGCCCGGAATCCCGGTACCGGGGGCCTTGCGACACGCGCAGGGCGCGGAATCGCCCGTAACCCTAGATCTAGTGGTTGTATGACACCGACCACCCAGGGGTTGTGGTCCTCGGTCTGCCGGGGGTGCTCGTATCGCCTATGCTGGTGGTCGCTTCGCAGGGCCTTGACGGGCCGGTGAGGCTCGTCAGTCGTGCCGTGAGGAAGGGTCGGAACCTTGCATTGCCCCTTCTGCCGGCACCCCGACAGCCGTGTCGTCGACAGTCGCACCACCGACGACGGGACGTCGATCCGTCGCCGTCGCCAGTGCCCCGACTGCTCCCGTCGTTTCACGACGGTGGAGACCTGCTCGCTCATGGTGGTGAAGCGCTCCGGCGTCACCGAACCCTTCAGCCGTACCAAGGTCATCTCCGGCGTCCGCAAGGCGTGCCAGGGGCGACCGGTCACCGAGGACGCCCTCGCCAAGCTCGGCCAGCGGGTCGAGGAGGCGGTGCGCGCCACCGGGAGCGCCGAGCTGACCACCCACGACGTGGGTCTGGCCATCCTCGGCCCCTTGCAGGAGCTCGACCTCGTCGCCTACCTGCGCTTCGCATCCGTGTACAAGGCTTTCGACAGCCTCGAAGACTTCGAGGCCGCCATCGCGGAGCTCCGCGTGCGGCCTCTCGCTGAGAACAGCGGGACCGGTGCGACCCCCGAGGTCCCCGTTCCCGCCACCGCCGCCGACTAGATCGGCGGTCCGGGCCGACCCAGGCCCGGCGACCGGCCGCCGTGCGGCCCGGCAGACGTGCCCCGAGCGACCCGCGCGGTCCTCGTGGCAGCAGTACAGAACGACGTACAGAAGACGGTGCCCTGGGACTATCTGGGCGCCAAAGTGTGTTTTGCCCGTATATGGGAGGCGGCATGACAGAGACGGCGAGCGGCCCGGCACGTGGTTCCCGCACCAAGGGAGCCAAGTCGGCGAGCAAGGGCCTGCGCATCGAGCGCATCCACACCACCCCCGGCGTGCATCCGTACGACGAGGTGGCCTGGGAGCGCCGTGACGTCGTCATGACCAACTGGCGCGACGGCTCGATCAACTTCGAGCAGCGTGGCGTCGAGTTCCCCGACTTCTGGTCGGTGAACGCGGTCAACATCGTCACCAGCAAGTACTTCCGCGGTGCCGTCGGCACCCCGCAGCGCGAGACCGGTCTCAAGCAGCTCATCGACCGGATCGTGAAGACCTACACGAAGGCCGGCGAGGAGCACGGCTACTTCGCCTCGCCCGCCGACGCCGAGATCTTCGAGCACGAGCTGGCCTACGCCCTCCTGCACCAGATCTTCAGCTTCAACTCGCCGGTCTGGTTCAACGTCGGCACGCCGCAGCCCCAGCAGGTCTCCGCCTGCTTCATCCTGTCCGTCGACGACTCCATGGAGTCCATCCTCGACTGGTACAAGGAAGAGGGCATGATCTTCAAGGGCGGCTCCGGCGCCGGCCTGAACCTCTCCCGCATCCGCTCCTCCAAGGAGCTGCTCTCCTCCGGCGGCAACGCCTCCGGCCCGGTCTCCTTCATGCGCGGTGCCGACGCCTCCGCGGGAACGATCAAGTCGGGCGGCGCCACCCGTCGCGCGGCCAAGATGGTCATCCTCGACGTCGACCACCCCGACATCGAGGACTTCATCGAGACCAAGGTCAAGGAGGAGGAGAAGATCCGCGCCCTCCGTGACGCGGGCTTCGACATGGACCTGGGCGGCGACGACATCACGTCCGTCCAGTACCAGAACGCCAACAACTCCGTCCGCGTGAACGACACGTTCATGAAGGCCGTCGAGTCCGGCGGGAAGTTCGGTCTCACCTCGCGCATGACCGGCGAGGTCATCGAGGAGGTCGACGCCAAGTCGCTCTTCCGCAAGATGGCCGAGGCCGCGTGGGCCTGCGCCGACCCGGGCATCCAGTACGACGACACGATCAACCACTGGCACACCTGCCCCGAGTCCGGCCGCATCAACGGCTCGAACCCGTGCAGCGAGTACATGCACCTGGACAACACGTCCTGCAACCTCGCCTCGCTGAACCTGATGAAGTTCCTCAAGGACGACGGCAAGGGCGACCAGTCCTTCGACGTCGAGCGCTTCGCCAAGGTCGTCGAGCTCGTCATCACCGCGATGGACATCTCCATCTGCTTCGCCGACTTCCCCACCCAGAAGATCGGCGAGAACACCCGGGCCTACCGCCAGCTCGGCATCGGCTACGCCAACCTCGGCGCCCTGCTGATGGCGACCGGCCACGCGTACGACTCCGACGGCGGCCGCGCCCTCGCCGGTGCCATCACCTCCCTGATGACCGGCACCTCGTACAAGCGCTCCGCCGAACTCGCCGCGGTCGTCGGCGCGTACGACGGCTACGCCCGCAACGCCGAGCCGCACCAGCGCGTCATGCAGCAGCACGCCGACGAGAACACCAAGGCCGTCCGCATGGACGACCTGGACTCGCCGATCTGGGCCGCCGCCACCGAGGCCTGGCAGGACGTCATCCGCCTCGGCGCGAAGAACGGCTTCCGCAACGCCCAGGCCTCGGTCATCGCCCCGACCGGCACCATCGGTCTCGCGATGTCCTGCGACACCACCGGCCTCGAGCCCGACCTCGCCCTGGTCAAGTTCAAGAAGCTCGTCGGCGGCGGTTCGATGCAGATCGTCAACGGCACCGTCCCGCAGGCCCTGCGCCGCCTGGGTTACCAGGAGGAGCAGATCGAGGCGATCGTCGCCCACATCGCCGAGCACGGCAACGTGATCGACGCCCCCGGCCTGAAGGCCGAGCACTACGAGGTCTTCGACTGCGCCATGGGCGAGCGCTCCATCTCCGCGATGGGCCACGTCCGCATGATGGCCGCCATCCAGCCGTGGATCTCGGGCGCCCTCTCCAAGACCGTGAACCTGCCGGAGACGGCGACGGTCGAGGACGTCGAGGAGGTCTACTTCGAGGCGTGGAAGATGGGCGTCAAGGCGCTCGCGATCTACCGCGACAACTGCAAGGTCGGCCAGCCGCTCTCCGCCAAGAAGAAGGAGGACGAGAAGGCCGAGGTCACCGCGAAGTCCGAGGCGACGATCCGCGAGGCCGTCGAGAAGGTCGTCGAGTACCGTCCGGTCCGCAAGCGCCTCCCCAAGGGCCGCCCGGGGATCACCACCTCCTTCACCGTCGGTGGCGCCGAGGGCTACATGACCGCCAACTCCTACCCGGACGACGGTCTCGGCGAGGTCTTCCTGAAGATGTCGAAGCAGGGCTCCACCCTCGCCGGCATGATGGACGCCTTCTCCATCGCCGTCTCCGTCGGCCTGCAGTACGGCGTCCCGCTGGAGACGTACGTCTCCAAGTTCACCAACATGCGCTTCGAGCCGGCCGGCATGACGGACGACCCGGACGTGCGGATGGCGCAGTCGATCGTCGACTACATCTTCCGCCGCCTGGCGCTCGACTTCCTGCCCTTCGAGACCCGCTCCGCCCTCGGCATCCACTCGGCCGAGGAGCGTCAGCGCCACCTCGACACCGGCTCGTACGAGCAGGCCGAGGACGAGGTCGACGTCGAAGGGCTGGCCCAGTCCGCGCCCCGCGCCCAGGAACTGAAGGCCGTCGCGGCCCCGGCCCCGAAGACCGAGGTCCCGGCTCCGAAGCAGGCGCACACCTCGGCGGAGCTCGTCGAGATGCAGCTCGGCATCAGCGCCGACGCCCCGCTCTGCTTCTCCTGCGGTACGAAGATGCAGCGCGCCGGCTCCTGCTACATCTGCGAGGGCTGCGGCTCGACCAGCGGCTGCAGCTGACCTGACGGCGTGCGTCGGACCCGAACGTCCGGCGTAGCCCGCAAGGGTCGCTGACCAGCGGTTCACGAAGGGGATCGGCCGAGTGCCGGTCCCCTTCGTCGTGCCCGCGGGGGTGCCTTCCGCGCACGTCCGGCGGTGCGGCGCCCGTACACAAGGCCGTTGAGGTGTACGGATCTTCGTGGCTTCCGCCAGTACGACGGCCCGTCAGGAGGCGGGAAGACTACCGCCGGAGGCCGAGGCGTGTCCCAGGGGTGGGAGCCGAGGCCGCGAACCCGACGGCGTACAGGGGAGGGCGGCACGATGAGCGTGCAGCAGTATGACGAGATCGGTGAGGCGTTCGAGGGCTTCAAGGCCCTGCCGGCAGTGCGGTACGGGGAGGTGCCGAGCTTCCTCGCCATGGTCGGGGACGTGCGCGGCAGGTCGGTCCTGGACCTCGCTTCCGGAACCGGCTTCTACAGCCGGGAGTTCAAGCGGCGGGGCGCCGCCGACGTGTTCGGCTTCGACATCTCCGGCGAGATGGTCGCCGTCGCGAAGGAGCTGGAGGAGCGCGATCCGCTGGGCGTGCGCTACGGCGTCGCCGACGCGGCCGAACTGCGGCCGCTCGGGCAGCGCTTCGACGTCGCCGTGGCGGTGCAGCTGCTCAACTACGCCGAGGACATCGCGGCCATGGAGCGGATGTGCCGCAACGTGCACGCCAACCTGGCGCCCGGTGCCGAGCTCTTCCTGTTCAACCAGTCGCCCGACTACGACTTCGCCGGCCCCTCGCTGGCCAAGTACGGCTTCGTCACCGAGCTGACCGGCGAGGAGGCCGAGGCCGGGCCGCGAGTCCGGACCACCGCGCTGCTCGACCGGCCGATCACGATCGTCAGCACCTTCCCGCGCCGCGAGGTGTACGAGAAGTGCCTGCTGGCGGCCGGATTCAGCGAGCTGACCTGGGTCCCGCTCACGGTGTCCGACGCGGGCGTCGAGGCGTTCGGCGAGGAATTCTGGGCGGACTTCCTCGCCAACCCGCCCCTGGAGATGCTGCGCTGCCGCGCCTGACCCGACGCCGGTCGCCCGTCAGCGGCCTCCGGGTCCGACCTGCGGCGGTCCGCCCGGTGGCGGGCTCCGGGCGGACCGGCAGTGCGGCAGGGGAGGCGTCGACCACCGGTCGGCGCCTCCTTCGCGTACGCCCCGAAGGATCAGACCCGTGCGGTGCCCAGCAGTGTGGCGAAGGCCTGCGGGTCGGCGTCGAAGCCGTGGCTGATCGGACGGTACGACCAGCCGGACCCGGCGCGGGTGAACTCGACGACCGTCGCCGACAGCGCGTCGGGCACGTCCGCGAAGTCGTGGGTCAGGAGGTCGTCGTACCCCTCGCGGACCCGTATGCCCGTGTTCGCTATCGAGCCGAACACCAGCCGGCCGCCGTTCTGCTGTATCGCCACGCCCACCACCACGCGCGCGTACTCCGGGGCAAGCCGGTCCAGCTCCAGGGTCATGGCCTCGTCGTAGCCGAAGCCCTGGCCCGTGCGGCTGTCGCGGTGGAGCGTGATCGTGCCGTCGGGGGAGCGGCTGCCGAAGTGCACCAGGTACACGGGTGCCCCGTGCGGGTCGGCGGCCGAGAAGACGCCCGCGACGAGATCCAGGTCGTGGGCCGGCGAGCCGGCCGGCGCGGGGTCCCACCTGAGCGTGACCTCGACCCGTCCCACCCCTTTGTTGAGTCCGCTCATGGTGCTTCCCCTCTTCCTGTGCGCCCCCGCGCACGCCTCGCCCGCATCCCGTCCACCCGCTGAAAAGCCCGTGGTCCTGGGCTGATTGCCCATGGTGTCATGGGGCTGTGACAGAGCACCCGGCGCTTGAGGGGGAGAACGGTGTGTGGAGCGGTGACGAGCTGGATCTCGACGCATATCTGGCTCGAATCGAATACGAGGTCGGGCGTGACGGGGAACTCGCCGTCGATCTGCGGACGCTGACGGCGCTTCACCGCGCCCACGTCCGGGCCATTCCGTTCGAGAACCTCGACGTCGCCCTCGGGAGGCGGGTCCCGCTGGACCTCAAGAGCCTCCAGGGCAAGCTCGTCGAGCGGCGCCGCGGAGGCTACTGCTACGAGCAGAACTCCCTGTTCGCGGCGGTCCTCGAACGGATCGGGTTCCTGGTGGCCGGTCGCGGGGCCCGCAACCGGTCGCGCGGCGGGACGCTGACGCCCGTCACCCACGCCCTGCTCGTCGTCGCGGTGGACGGCGAACAGTGGCTCGTCGACGTGGGGTTCGGCTGGCAGGGGCCGCTGGAACCGGTGCCCCTGCGGGACGGGGCCCGCGTCGAGCAGGGCGGCTGGACGTTCGGGATCGGCGCGGAGGACGAGGGGATCCACGTCCTGCGCTCCCTGCGGCCGCAGGGCTGGACCGACCTGTACGCGTTCGCCCCGCAGACCCTCTACCCCGGCGACTTCACCGTCATGAACCACTACAGCTCCAGCCATCCGCAGTCGCGGTTCCTCGGCCAGGTCGTGGCCCAGCGCCCCGGACCCGGCGTCCGCAGGGCCCTCGTGCGCGACGCGCTGTCGACGGTCCGCACGGACGGTGCCACCGAGGAGCGGGTGGTGACCGTGGGCGAACTGACCGCCGTACTGGAGGCCGACTTCGGGATCGAACTGGACGACGAGGAGCGCGCGGGGCTCGAGCGCGTGCACCCGGCGGGGGTCTGAGAGGGTCTGCCGGGGCGCTCCCCCGCCCCGTACGATGGCGCGGTGCTGGTCAAGTGGATTCGCTGCACCGTGACGGACCGTCGAGGGTTCGAGCGGGGGCAGCGGAAATGGGCGGGGCTGCTCGGTGAGCCGGGATTCCGGGGCCAGGGCGGCGGGTGGAGCCGGGCTCGACCGGACGTCGCCCACATTTTCGCGTTCTGGGAGAGCCGGGCCTTCTACGACTCCTTCATGGCGCGGTCGCACGATCGACTGGCCGCCTCGCAGGCGGGTTCGTTCAAGGACGCCCAGGTCAAGCTGTTCGACCACCGCTTCGACGTGAAGACGGGCTTCGAACCGCGGTTCGCCGACGCCGACGTGGCACGCGTGGCGCACTGCCGTGTCCACGAGGACCGTGCCGAACACTTCGCCCTCATGCAGGAGAAGGTCTGGAACCCGGCGATGGCCGGGTCCCCCGGCATGCTCCGGGGCCTCTTCGGCGAGGCGCCCGGCAGCGAGTTCCTCGTGCTCTCCCTGTGGCACTCCGCCGCCGAGCACGGCAAGTACCGGGTGGAGCGCATCGAGCGCCTCGGGCTCCGCGCCCGCACGGCCGCCGACGTCGCGGCGCTCTCCGGCGACGTGGTGCAGCTCGAACCGGCGTGGACGGTGTGATCAGGCCCGGCGTCGGCGTTGTGATCAGGCCCGGCGTCGGCGTTGTGATCAGGCCTGGCGGTGCGAACCGGCACGACGGTGCGACCAGGCGTGGCGGTGCGATCCGGGCCGGATGATCCGCACGGGTCACCGGCTCGTACACCGTACGGGCCGCCCCCTCGTACGCCGTACGGAGGTCGGGTGGGGAGGGCCCGCCCGAGCCGGTCGGGAACCCGGGATCTAGGGTCTTGGGTATGGCACGACCGCGGCGCATCGTTCTCGTACGGCACGGCGAGTCCGAGGGCAATGTCGACGACACGGTGTACGAACGCGAGCCCGACCACGCGCTGCGCCTCACCGAGACCGGCCGGCGGCAGGCAGAGGCGACGGGCGAGCGGCTCCGGGAGGTCTTCGGCGACGAACCCGTCAGCGTCTACGTCTCTCCGTACCGCCGCACCCACGAGACCCTCCGGGCCTTCCGGCTGCCGCCGGAGCAGGTCCGGGTGAGGGAGGAGCCCCGCCTGCGGGAACAGGACTGGGGCAACTGGCAGGAGCGCGAGGACGTGCGCCTGCAGAAGGCCTACCGGGACGCGTACGGGCACTTCTTCTACCGCTTCGCCCAGGGCGAGTCGGGCGCCGACGTCTACGACCGGGTCGGCGCGTTCCTGGAGAGCCTCTACCGCAGCTTCGAGGCCCCCGACCACCCGCCGAACGTCCTGCTCGTCACCCACGGACTCACCATGCGACTGTTCTGCATGCGCTGGTTCCACTGGACGGTCGCCGACTTCGAGTCGCTGTCGAACCCCGGCAACGCCGAGACCCGCACCCTGCTGCTCGGCGAGGACGGCCGCTACCGCCTGGACAGGCCGTTCGAACGCTGGCGCACCCCGGAACCGTACGGCCACACCGGATAGAGTGGCAGAGCGATGACCGCTGACTCCTCACTCGACCGGCGCTTCGACCGCGCCCTGGCCAGCCTGCGCGGGCTGTCCGTGGGAGACGCCCTGGGCTCCCAGTTCTTCGTACCCGCCCACTACCCCCTGCTGAAGCGGCGTGAGCTCCCCGCCGGCCCCTGGCAGTGGACCGACGACACCGAGATGGCCTGCTCCGTCCTGGCCGTGCTCGTGCACCACGACCGCATCGACCAGGACGCCCTGGCGCTGTCCTTCGCCCACCACCACGACTTCGACCGCGGTTACGGCCCCGCGGTCAACCGGATGCTCCGGCTCATCCGGGAGGGCGGCGACTGGCGGGAACTGGCCGCCGCGCTCTTCAAGGGCCAGGGCTCCTGGGGCAACGGCGCCGCGATGCGGATCGCCCCGCTCGGTGCCTGGTACGCGGACGACCCCGAGCAGGCCACGCACCAGGCCGAGATCTCCGCGTACACGACACACCAGCACCGCGAGGCCGTCGTCGGCGCCATGGCGGTCGCCGCCGCGGCTGCGCTCGCCGCCGACCCCGCCGGACCGCCCACGCCCGAGGCGCTCCTCGACGGGGTCATCGCCCTGGTGCCGCGCAGTGCCGTCGGGGCGGGCCTGCGCAGGGCCCGCGACATGCTCGACTACGGCGACGCGACGACGGTCGCCGCCGTCCTCGGCAGCGGCCGGCGGACCAGTGCGCACGACACCGTGCCCTTCGCCCTCTGGTCCGCGGCCCGCGGCCTCGGCGACTTCGAGCGGGTGTTCTGGACGACCGCGCAGGTCGGCGGCGACGTCGACACGACCTGCGCCATCGCCGGCGGCGTCGTGGCCGGCACCGCGGCCGGTGCGCCGCCCGCCGACTGGCTGCGGCAGACCGAGGCGCTTCCCGACTGGGTCCCGGACGGGGCGTCGGCCTGAGCCGTACGGCGTGCGCCGACGGGCGTGTATCGGCCGGTGTGCGCCGACGGGCGTGTGTCGATCGCCGTGAGTCGAGCGGCATGCGTTGAGCCGGCAGGTGTCGGGCTTCGAACGGCGTACGTGGTCCCTCCCCCGGCCGGGGGGAGGGACCACGGCTTCTGCGGTCGGTCGGGTTCGCCGTCACCGGGCGATCAGGCCATCGGACCCGAAGCCTCCGCGCGGCCGCTCAGCGCCTCCAGGTCGGTCTTGCGGACCCGGATCATCAGGACGGCCGTGACGAGAGCGATCAAGGCCATCACCGCGGCCGCCATGAAGGCCGAGGCGATGCCCGAGGTCAGTACCTCGTGGCCCCAGGGGGCGGGCAGCTGCTTGGTCTGCGCGAACTCGGCCTTCTGCTCGGGCGTCGAGGCCGAGAGGAAGGCGGGAACCTGCCGGAGGCCCTCCTCGCGGCTCGCGGTGCCGAAGACCGTGACCAGGATGGAGAGACCGAGCGAACCGCCGACCTGCTGGGTGGCGTTGAGCAGACCCGACGCGGCCCCGGCCTCGTGCTGGGCCACTCCGGAGACGGCCGTGAGCGTGAGCGTCACGAAGTTGAGGCCCATGCCGAAGCCGAAGAGGAGCATCGGTCCGAGCACGCCGTCGGCGTATCCGCTGTCGGCCGTGATGAACATCTGCCAGAACAGGCCCGCGGCGGTGATCGCCGCCCCCGCCACCATGAACGGCTTGGGGCCGAAGGCCGGGAGGAACCGCTGCGCGAGTCCCGCCCCGAGGCCGATCGCGACGGTCACGGGGAGGAAGGCGAGTCCGGACTGGATCGGGCTGTAGCCGAGGACGTCCTGGACCCACAGCACGATGAAGAAGAACATGCCGAACATGGCGGCCGACAGGCTGAGCATGATCACGTACGTGCCCGAGCGGTTGCGGTCCGCGAACATCCGGAGCGGAGTGATCGGTTCCTTGGCGCGCGACTCCACGAGCGCGAAGGCCACGAGCAGGACCACCGCCGTGATGAAGGAGCCGATGGTCAGCGCGTCCCTCCAGCCCTCCTCGGAGGCCCGGATGAAGCCGTACACCAGCGCCGCCATGCCCAGCGTCGAGGTCGTGGCGCCCGCGATGTCGAAACGGCCCGGGTGGCGCTCGGACTCGGCGATGTAGCGCGGGGTGAGGAAGACGATCAGCAGGCCGATCGGCACGTTGACGAAGAGGACCCAGCGCCAGTCGAGCCATTCGGTGAGCATGCCGCCGGCGAGCAGGCCGATGGCGCCGCCGCCCGCGGAGACGGCGGCGAACACGCCGAACGCCCGGTTGCGTTCGGGTCCTTCGGGGAAGGTCGTGGTGATCAGCGCGAGCGAGGTGGGCGAGGCGATGGCGCCGCCCACGCCCTGCAGGGCCCGCGCGGCGAGCAGCTGCCAGGGCTCCTGGGCGAAGCCGCCGAGCAGGGAGGCGAAGGTGAAGAGCAGGATGCCGGCCAGGAACACCCGGCGGCGCCCCAGGATGTCCCCCGCGCGCCCGCCGAGCAGCAGGAGGCCGCCGAAGGTGAGCGTGTAGGCGCTGAGCACCCATGACAGATCGGTCGTCGAGAAGGAGAGCGCGTCCTGGATGTGCGGCAGGGCGATGTTCACGATGGTCGCGTCGAGGACGACCATCAGCTGGCAGGCGGCGATGACGGCCAGGGCGATGCCCGGCCGGCCCGCGGAGCGGGCGGGTCCGTCCTTGGTCTGGGTGTCCAGCGGAGAAGTTGTCACTATGGATCCCCCACGGAAGAATTAGTGAACGCGCCCGTTCACTGTTCGCCACGGTAGTGAGTCCCCCACAGTGAACGCAACCGTTCACTGAGCGCTGCCGACGATCCGAATCACCACAACGGAGAGAGCCTGATGGTTACTTCGCGCTCCGCGGCCGCCGCCCGGCCGGAAGGGGCGTCGCTGCGACGCCGCGGTCCTGTCCTCGAACGCGCCATCCTTGAGGCCGCGCTCGAACAGCTCGGGAGCGTCGGCTGGAACGGTCTGACGATGGAGGGCGTCGCGGTCGGCGCGCAGACGGGCAAGGCCGCGGTGTACCGCCGCTGGCCGTCGAAGGAGGACCTCGTCGCGGACGCCCTCCAGGCCGGACTGCCCACGCTCGACGAGGCCCCGGACCGCGGCGGCGTGCGCGAGGACCTGTACGAGCTCTGCCTCCGCGTCCGGGACGTCATGTACTCCAAGCCCGGCTTCGCCCTGCGCGCGGTGCTTCACGAATGCGACGCCGACTCCGCCGAGCGCTTCCATGAACTCATCGTCGCCGGAGTGGTCGAGCCGTCCACCCGCCTCTTCAGGGAGGTGCTGCGGCGCGGAATCAACCGGGGCGAGGTGCGTTCCGACGCGGTGGACGACCTGGTGCTCGATGTGATCCCCGCGATGATGATGTACCGCTCCAAGGTGTGCGGGAGCGAATGGCCGGACGACGAGATCGCCGCCGTGATCGACCGGATCATGATGCCGCTGGTACGCGCGGAACGCGGCTGAAACGGGCGCGCGGGCACGGGAACGACGGTCCGGGAGGCCGGGCGCGGAGGCCTCCCGGGGGTCCTGGGGGAATCCGGGTATCGCGCGCGGCACCGGGCGGCGTAACCTGGCCTGCGCCATGCCGTACGAACCTCCCACTCACACTGTCGAGCGATCGCTCCGCGCCACCAGCGGCGCCAAGGTCGTCGCCGGAGTCGACGAAGTCGGGCGCGGGGCGTGGGCCGGCCCCGTCACGGTGTGCGCGGCCGTCACCGGTCTGCGCCGGGCCCCCGAAGGCCTCACCGACTCCAAACTGCTCACCCCCAAACGCCGGACCGCGCTCGCGGCCGAGCTGGAGCAGTGGGTCACGGCGTACGCCCTCGGCGACGCCTCCCCGGAGGAGATAGACGAGCTCGGAATGACCGCGGCCCTGCGCCTCGCGGCCGTCCGCGCGCTCGAAGGCCTCCCCGTGCGCCCCGACGCGGTGATCCTCGACGGCAAGCACGACTACCTCGGCAGCCCCTGGCAGGTCCGTACGGTGATCAAGGGAGACCAGTCCTGCATCGCCGTCGCGGCCGCCTCGGTCATCGCGAAGGTCCGCCGGGACACCCTCATGGCGGAACTGGAGGCCGAGCGCTACGCGGCGTACGGCTTCGCCGCCAACGCGGGCTACCCTTCCCCGGTCCACAAAGCGGCGCTCGAGGAGCTGGGACCCACCCCGTACCACCGCCTCTCCTGGTCGTACCTGGACGCGCTGCCCCGGTGGCGCCACCTCAAGAAAGTCCGCCTCTCCGCCGAGGCGGCCGCGCTGGAAAGCGGGGGCCAACTCGGCTTCGACTTCTGATCTTCCGGTCGCGGGGACCCGCCGCAGGGCGACCCCTCACGCGCCCGGGGTGCACATGCGTGCCCACCCGCCGGTGCTCCGCGCAGCGGTGTTCGACCTCCATCCACCCTCCCTCCCGAGGAGCCTCAGATTCACGAGAGCGCCCAGGGTCCCCGCGCCACCGCGTCGACCCCCCGTCCCGTACCCGGCCCGCGTTCCGCGGCCACCCCGCGTCCCGGACGCCCTGGTCCCGGTCCGGCCGGGCCCGCGGCGCCGGCACCGCGCCCCGGCCCTCCGGCCAAGCGGTCGGAGAATCGTTCCGACCAGCGATCCACGCCGCAGCTCCAGCTGATCCCGGCCCCCCTCGACGGCGCGCTCGACGCCGCCGAGGAAGCCCTCGACCTGCTGCTCGAGAGCGGCCGGGCACCCGGCGACGTCCTGGTGCTGACCACCGGCGACCAGCACCCGTGGGCGGCGCACGAGCTGTCCTTCGGCGAGGTCGCCTACTGGGCCCAGCAGGACACCGGCGACGACGTGTTCTTCGCGGACGCCTCCGCCGCAGAGCGGGCGAACGCCCGACCCGTGGTGATCGTCGCCCTCAACGGCGGCGACGACGAGACGGTCGCCCGGGCCCTGCCGTCGGCGATGGCCCGCGCGGGCGTGCTGCTCGTCGTCTGCGGCGACCCGCAGCGCGTCACCTCGCTCCTCGGAGCGGGCGCCGGCGTCTGAGCGACACCCCTTCGCCGGTGCGGAGCGGTGCGGACCGGTCGACTCGGTCCGCACCGCTCCGGTCCGGGCTACTCCGCTCCGGTCCGGGCTACTCCGCTCCGGGCTGTTCCGGTCCGCGCCGGGCTGTTCCGGTCCGCTCTGGTCTGCTCAGGTCGGGCGAAGGCTGCCGTGGAGTGCCGTACGCGTGATCAGCGCGCGGCGACCCGGCGCAGTGGTTCCGTCGCACCGCTCGCCGTTCGCGGTGCGAGCCGGCCCAGTTCGACCGGCTCGTCGCCGAGCGGCAGGGGAGGCGAGTCGGAGCTCGGTCGACGGCCTCCGCGGCCCTCGCCGAGCACCTGCCAGCCACCCCGGGTCAGCGTGATGTACGCCCCGCAGCGGAGCCCGTGCAGGGTGCAGGCGTCCCGGAGCCCCCACATCCAGGCCCCGTCCTCCTCCGTCCATCGCTCGTCACCCTCGCGGCAGTACAGCAGCACCGCGGTCCTGACCGGGGCGCGCCTCCGGAGGTCGTGCGGGATGACACGGCGCAGATGCGCGAGGAGCGCGTTGCGGAACTCCCAGCCGTCCGCGGGGGCGGGGCGACGAACGAAGGAGGCGCTGGCGGCGAGGCGCTCCTCGTGGTCGAGGATCGCCAGGACCGCCGTGGCGGGCGTGGGCGTGTGACGTGAGTGGAGGCCGCTGACGACCTCACGCGGATTGCGCAGCAGGGGGATTCCGGCCGCAGCCCACTCGGCGGGTTCGAGCATCCGAGCGAGGCGGCTGGCGGACTCGGACGACGATCTGAGCGAGGTGGCTGTGGGCGGAGCGAATCCGAGGGTCACGGGCCTCCCTTCGGATACGCGCCCGCTAGGCGGGCAAGGTCGGGTGAGGGCGCACCACAGCACAGTCCTTCCGGACCGCTGATGGGTCGAGTGGGGCGGTTTCCCAATTCTTGCGGGCCCGTGCGCGAGCGGCAATGAGCAATTGAGGCCGCTGACGGGAATGCGTCGGTATGCCTCTCATATCCCTGCCCAGTTGCCCATTGTTCACTCCCCGTTTCCCCTCCTGTTTCACCCTTGGACGGCGAGCACCAACGGAAACACTCCTTCCGCCCCGGCCCGCCGCAGCAGCCGCGCCGCCACCGCCAGCGTCCAGCCGGTATCCGACAGATCGTCAACAAGCAGGATCGGACCCCCGGCGTCGGCCAGTCGCCCCGCGAGTTCGGCGGGGACGGTCAGCGTCCGCTGCAGACCGACCACCCGCTGGGCGCTGTTGGTGCGGGAGAGTCGCAGTCCCTCGGCCTCCGGGGCGTACTCCACGACCCCGAGGAACGGCATTCTGCCGATCTGGGCGATTCGCTCCCCGAGCGAGCCCACCAGCCTCGGCTTGCGGTGGGAGGCCACGGTGACCACTCCGGCCGGCCGGGCCGGTGCGTCCGGCGCCCCGGAAGCCCAACCGCCCGGTCCCTTCGCCCAGTCGGCGAGCACCTGCACCACGGCCTGCACGACGTCGTCGGGGACCGGCCCGTCGTGCGTGCCGTCGGCCAGCAGCGGACGCAGCCGGTTCCCCCAGCCGATGTCCGAGAGCCGCCCCAGGGCCCGGCCTCCGAACGACTGCTCTCCGGCCGGAATACGGCCCTTCAGGTCGACCCCGACCGCGGCGAGCCCCGTCGGCCACATCTTCCGGGGCTCGACCTCCACGCCGGGCCGCCCCAGTTCGCCCTTGGCCGCGTCCAGTGCCGCATCCGACACCTTGGGGTCGAAGCGGCTCCCCGCGCAGTTGTCGCAACGACCGCACGGAGCGGCCTCCTCGTCGTCCAACTGCCGACGGAGGAACTCCATCCGGCAGCCCGTCGACGACGCGTAGTCGCGCATCGCCTGCTGCTCGGCCTCCCGCTGCCGCGCCACCCAGGCGTACCGCTCCGCGTCGTACGCCCACGGGCGGCCCGTGCTCTCCCAGCCGCCCTTCACCCGATGCACCGCGCCGTCCACGTCGAGGACCTTGAGCATCGTCTCCAGGCGGGTCCTGCGGAGCTCGACAAGCGGCTCCAGGGCGGGCAGGGAGAGGGGGCGGCCGGCCTGCGCGAGCACGTCGATCGTGCGCCGCACCTGCTCCTCGGGCGGAAACGCCACCGAGGCGAAGTAGCGCCAGATCGCCTCGTCCTCCTGCCCGGGCAGCAGCAGCACCTCCGCGTGCTCCACCCCTCGGCCGGCCCGGCCGACCTGCTGGTAGTACGCGATCGGGGAGGAGGGCGACCCGAGGTGCACCACGAATCCCAGGTCCGGCTTGTCGAACCCCATGCCGAGGGCCGAGGTCGCCACCAGGGCCTTGACCCGGTTGGCCTGCAGATCGTCCTCCGCCTGCTGCCGGTCGGCGTTCTCCGTCCGGCCCGTGTACGAGGAGACGGTGTGCCCGCACTGCCGAAGGTAGGCCGTGACCTCGTCGGCGGCGGCGACCGTCAGCGTGTAGATGATCCCGGAGCCGGGGAGCTCGCCGAGGTGGTCGGCTAGCCAGGCCAGCCGGTGGGCGGCGTCGGGCAGTCTCACGACGCCCAGGCTCAGGCTCTCCCGGTCCAGCGGCCCGCGCAGCACCAGTGCGTCCGTGCCCGCACCGGTGCCGAGCTGCTCGGCCACGTCCGCCGTCACCCGTGCGTTCGCCGTCGCCGTCGTGGCGAGCACCGGAACCCCGGCCGGCAGGTCGGCCAGCATGGTGCGCAGCCTGCGGTAGTCGGGCCGGAAGTCGTGCCCCCAGTCCGAGATGCAGTGCGCCTCGTCGACCACGAGCAGCCCGGTGGCGGCCGAGAGGCGGGGGAGCACCTGGTCGCGGAAGTCGGGGTTGTTGAGCCGCTCGGGGCTCACCAGGAGCACGTCCACCTCGCCGGCGGCCACCTCCTGCTGGACGGTCTCCCACTCCTCCGTGTTCGACGAGTTGATCGTCCGGGCGCGGATGCCCGCTCGGGCGGCCGCCTCCACCTGGTTGCGCATCAGCGCCAGCAGCGGCGAGACGATCACGGTCGGGCCGCTGCCGCGCTCACGCAGCAGCGAGGTCGCCACGAAGTACACGGCGGACTTGCCCCAGCCGGTCCGCTGCACCACCAGGGCCCGGCGCCGGTCGGCGACCAGCGCCTCGATCGCCCGCCACTGGTCCTCGCGCAGTCTCGCCTTGCCCGTCGGGTCCGAGACGAGACGGGCGAGCACGGTGTCGGCGGCGGTCCTGAGGGCGGCGCGGTCTTCCAGGGGGTCTGCGTGGGTCATGCCTCCATGCAACCCGATGCCTCGGACATCGCGCGAATGAGCGTCCGAACCTGTGGACAACTCGCAGGGTCTTCGGATGCCCCGTTTCGGGAGTTATCCACAGGGGTTTCGGAATTCGGGAGATCACGAGACCGTCCTGACCATGAACGCGAATCACCACGAAACCAGCGGACCCTCCCGTACCCAGCAGATCACCCTGCGCGGCCCGGCGGAACTGGCCGACGCCCTCCCGTTCATGCTGGGATTCCACCCCACCGACTCCGTCGTCCTCGCCGCCCTCCACGGCGAGCACGGCCGCTTCGGCGGCCGGGTCAGGCTGGGCATCCCCCGCTCGCCCCGCGAATGGGCGAGCACCGCCGACCACCTCGCCGAATGCCTCGTCGAAGGAGGCAGCCGCCACGGCACCCGACCGGACGGCATCGTGGTCTTCCTCTGCCAGGACCCCGCGCCGGGCGAGACGGCCCGGGTGGTCATGGAGCGGCTGCGGCCCTTCGCGCAGCGGCTCCGCACCGCCTGCGGCGCCCTCGACATCCCCGTCTACGAGGCCCTGTGCATCTCCGACGGCCTCTACTTCTCCTACTGCTGCCCCGACGCCCGGTGCTGCCCGCCGGACGGCACCCCGCTCGCCCTCACCGGCACCTCGGTGATGGCCGCGACGGCCGCGTACGCGGGAGTCCAGCTGCGCGGATCCCTCAGGGACATGGAGGCACGGCTGAAGCCCTCCGGGAAGCCCGGGGACGAGCAGCAGCGCGCCGCCCTCGACTCCGCCGCGGCCGCGATCGTGCCGCGGATCCTCGAAGGCGCCGAAGGGAAGGGGCGCGAAGAGGTCCGCGAGACGACCCTGCGGCTGGCCCGCGAGTCCATGCTCCGGTTCGCCCACCGGAAGAACCCGGCGCCTCCCGGCGGCCCGGCCGGGGCCGCGCGCCCGGCGCGGTCGACCAGGTCGGCCGGTACGACGGCGGAGGCGGACGCGGCGGACGACGCCCTGATCGGGGCCGACGAGGCGGCCGCGCTGATCCTCGGCCTCCAGGACCGCGTCACCCGGGACCGCGCCGCCGAATGGATGGAGGGCTGGGAGGGCACCGCCGCCCTGCGCCTCTGGCGCGTGCTGGCCCGACGCTGCGTCACCCCGTACCAGGAACACGCCGCCGCACCCCTCAGCCTCGCGGGGTGGACGGCCTGGTCCACCGGAGACGAGCCGACCGCCCGCGTCGCCCTCGGGCTCGCGCTCGACGCCGACCCGGAGTACGTCTTCGCCCGGCTGCTGCACCAGGCCTGCAACGAAGGACTCGACCCTGAATCCCTGCGCTCGTGCCTCAGGGCCGAGCGGGACACCCGGGTCGCGGCGGAGCAGGCCGATACGGCGTCCTCCCGCCGGGTCAGGGCCCGTGCCACGCGCCCGCAGGGCACCCGGCAGACCCTCAGGAAGCCCGGACGGACCACCGTGCGGGAGCGCGGGCCGGCCGCCGGGGTCCGACCCGGCGGACGCGCCACGGGGAAGCCCGTGAACAGGGCGCCCCGGTACGACGGGCAGCGCGGCACCAGGAGCGGCCGATGACGACCGTGACCCGGCCGCCCGCGAGCGCGTTCAGCTCTGTGGCGGAGTCGTCCGAACCGTGCCGCCGACACCTCGCCGGCCGCCCGGTTCGCACAGAGAGCACTTCCTACCCGCCATGGCTTCCAGACCCGTCCCGGCCCCCGGCCGACCCACCGGCCCCCAGAGCGGCCACCCCTCCCCGTCCCCGCACCCGATCGGACATCCGCCCGGGTACCCCTCCGGACACACGTCCGGTGCGGGCATCGCGCTCCCGCGCGCGGCCCGCCCCATGGAGCTCCCCTCGGTGCACGGCGCCCTCCTCTGCGTCGCCCTGCCCGCCTTCGCCGTCTGCGCCGAGCACGGCCAACTCACCGGCGACGGGCCCGAAGGCGTCTACACGGCGGGGAGAAGACTCCTCTCCCGATGCGTCCTCCGGGTGGCGGGCCGTGAACCCGTCGCCCTCCAGGGACGCATGGCGGCCGCGGACCGGGCAGTCTTCCTCGGCGTCCTACGGGTGCCGGGGGATCTGGGACCCGACCCGGGCCTCGCCGTGGAACGCACACGGAGCGCCGACGGAACCGAGCGGATCACCCTGCGCAGCTCCGCCCCCCGCGCCCTCCGGCTCCCCGTCGAGATCGCTCTGGGCACGGATCTCGCGGACCTGGGCGCGGTGGCGTCGGGCAGGCCGGGACCCGAACTCACCGCCAGCGTCCACGGCACCGGACTCCGCTGGACCGGCAGCGACGGCCGATCCGTCGCCGTCACGGCCGACCCGCCGCCGATGGATTCCCTGGCCGCGGCCGGCGTGCTCCGCTGGGAGGCCGAGCTGGCCCCCGGAGCCGCCTTCACGGTCCAGCTGCGGGTCCGGGGCGAAGCGGCCACCCGACCCGGCGCTCCCTCGGGAGCGGGCGCCGGACGGCTCGGTGGCCACCTGCTCTCCGAAGCCCGCGCCGAAGGCGACGACCCCCGCCCCGCCGAACTGCTGCGCCGCTCCGTCGAGGACCTCCGGGCGCTCCTCCAACGCGACCCGGCGCACCCCGCGGATGTCCACCTCGCCGCCGGTGTCCCCTGGCGATGCGGACCGGTCACCGCCGAGGCGCTCTGGGCGGCCCGGATGGCCCTGCCCCTCGGCACCCGGCTCGCCGCCACCACCCTGCGCGCCCTCGGCCGTACCCAGCTCTCGGGAACAGGGCCCGGGTCCGGGCGGATCCCCGGGCCCCTCAGGGACGCGGGCCCGTACCTCCCGCCCCGCTGCACCGGCGTCGAGGCCACCCTCGCCTTCCCCGTCGTGCTCGCGGAGGCCCGCCGCTGGGGGCTGCCTTCGGCGGATCTCGACGAGCTGCTTCCCGTGGCGGAGCGGTGCCTCGGCTGGCTGCGCCGGGTCTTCGCCGCTACCGGTTTCGTGCCGGACCCGGGGCCCGCCGGGCCGTGGCGGGCCGAGACCCAGGCGCACGCGCACCGCGCGGCGCTGCTCGGCGCCGACCTGCTCGACGGCTGCGGGAGGCCCGGGGGAGACGCGCTCCGCGACGGGGCGGGGATGCTGCGCGAGCGGTTCCGGCGGGAGTTCTGGATCGAGGACCGGGCCGGGGGCCGCCCCGCGGTCGCCCGGACGCCTGACGGCCGCAACCGGCCCGAGATGGGCGGCTGGGCCGCCCATCTGCTCGACACCGGGCTGCTGGGCGGCGGCCGCCACGCGCCGGGGCTGCTCGACAGTACGGAGACCGGGCAGGTGGCGAGACTGCTCGGAGCCCCGGTCCTCGACTCCGGCTGGGGACTGCGCAGCCTCGGCGCCAAGGAGCCCGGGCACAATCCCTTCGGCCATCGCGCCGGTGCCGTCCGGGTGCACGAGACGGCGGTCGCCGTGGCCGGTCTCGCCGCCGCCGGCCACGAGCGGGAGGCGGCCTCCCTGCTGCGCGGGCTGCTCGACGCGGCGGAGTCCTTCGCCCATCGCCTCCCCGAGATGTACGCGGGGGAGCAGCGGACGGCCGGCGGGCGCCCGGTGCCCCACCCGGCTGCGTGCAGACCGGCGGCCGTCGCGGCCGCCGGAGCGCTCCATTCGCTCCTCGCCCTGGCCGGAATCCGGCCCGACGTGCCGGGCGGGTCCGTGTCGGTGCACCCGCTGCCCTCGGCCCCGCTCGGAGCGGTCCGGTTCTCGGGGCTCGTGGTCGCGGGCGAGCCCTTCGCCGTGCGGGTCGGCAGGCTCGGTCTCGGTATGGTCGAGGAGGCCGCAGAGGGCCTTCAACTGGGGGTGTGACGAGATGCCGGGCGCAGACACGCGGGAAGCTTCGCGGCAGGGGGAGGAAGTCGTCCTCGATGCTTCCGCGAGGAGTGTTTATCGTCAGGAAGACGACTATGATCGCGGCATGCCTCCCTACGACCCGTCGGCCTTCCCGCCTTTCGCCGTCACCGTCGATCTGGTCGTGCTGACCGTGCGCCGCCATGCGCTCTGCACCCTGGTCGTACGGCGGGGGGAGTCGCCGTACCGGGGCCGCTGGGCGCTCCCCGGCGGTTTCGTCCGCGCCGAGGAGGACCTCGGGGCCGCGGCCGCGCGTGAGCTCGTCGAGGAGACCGGCCTCTGCGCCCACGATCCGGCGGCCCCGCCGCCGGTGCCGAGCAACGGTGCGCACCTGGAGCAGCTGGCGACCTACGGGGCGCCCGACCGCGACCCGCGCATGCGGGTGGTCAGCGTCGCGCACCTCGCCCTGGCCCCGGACCTCCCGGCGCCGCGGGCGGGCGGGGACGCGAACAGCGCCCGCTGGGCTCCGGTCGAGGAACTGCTCGGCGAGGACGCGGCGGCCGGAGGCGGCGAGGAGGGCGGCACGCTCGCCTTCGACCACGCCCGGATCCTCTCCGACGGGGTGGAGCGCGCCCGTTCCAAGATCGAGTACTCCTCCCTGGCCACCGCCTTCTGTCCGCCGGAGTTCACCGTCGGAGAGCTGCGCCGCGTGTACGAGGCCGTCTGGGGCGTGGCCCTCGACCCGCGCAACTTCCACCGCAAGGTGACCGGCACGCCCGGCTTCCTGGTCCCGGCCGGTGGCACCACGACCCGTCAGGGCGGGCGTCCCGCCCAGCTCTTCAGGGCAGGTGGGGCGACCCTTCTCAACCCGCCGATGCTGCGACCCGAGGTCTGACGGGCCCGGACATCCCGCCCTTCGGAGTGCCATCCCTGCGCGGAAAGTCCGAAATGTAGCGTTATCTTGCTGCGGAAGCGCCGCCCTGCCGCGGAGCGGTGTCACCTACCGCGAGAGAAGCGATGCTCCAGGCAATCGGACTGACCAGCACGCCCCGCCGCGATCGCCCGCCCGCCGTGGACGATCTGACCTTCGAGGCCCGGCCGGGTGCCGTGACCGCCCTCCTCGGCCCCCCGGGCTCCGGCAAGACCACCACCCTCCGGCTCATGCTCGAACTCGAGCCGGGCCGCGGGATCACCTACTTCCGCGGTCGGCCGCTGCACCGCATCGCCCACCCTCCCCGCGAGGTCGGCGTACTCCTCGGCGACATCCCCGGACACCCTTCGCGCACGCTCCGGGGCCAGCTCCGGATGCTCTGCGCCGCCACGGGGGTGCCCGCGTCGAGGTCCGACGAACTGGTGCGGACCGTGGGCCTTGCGGGTCTCGAACGCCGGCGGATCGGCACCCTGCCGCTCGGCGCGGACCGCCGACTGGGCCTCGCATCCGCCCTGTTGGGGACCCCGCACACGCTGCTGCTCGACGAGCCCGGTGCCGGCCTCTCGGCGCCCGACGGCGCCTGGCTGTACGAGTTCCTGCGCGCCCACGCGGCCGACGGGGGCACCGTGCTCTACACCACGGACGACCCCAAGGACGCCGCCCGCAACGCCGACCGGGTCGTCACGCTCGACGGCGGACGCCTCGTCGCCGACCAGGAAGCGGCCGAGTTCGCCCGCACCCGGCTGCGCCCCCGGGTCGCCGTCCGCACCCCGCACCCCGCGCGTCTCGCCGCCGCCGTGACGCAGGAGGCCAGGGCCGCCCGCCGCGCCGTCGAGGTGGTCGCCGAGGCCGGCAATCGCCTGTCCGTCTACGGCAGCGACTGTGCCGCCGTCGGAGACACGGCCTTCCGCCACGGCGTACCGATCCACCGGCTCGTCGACGAGACGGGCGACGCGGCCCCCGCCGCTCCGCGAGCGCCCCGACGCGGCGATCTCGTGCCCGCACCGGGCGCCGAGGGCGCCGCATCCCGCAACGCCGTCCCCGGAAGCCGGTCCGGCGAGTCGCCGGAGGGCGGGTCGGGGTCCGCCGCGGCAGGCGGCGACTCGACCGGACGGCGCGCCGCCCGGCGGCCGGCCCGCTCGCCGCTGCGGCCGCTGCGGTACGAACTCCACCGGCTCCTGGGGGTGCCGAGCACTCCGCTCGTGGCGGCGGCCGTCCTGCTGGTGTCGGTGACGCTCGCACTGCTCCTCGGCCGTGGCGGACGCGCCGCGCTGCCCGCGGTCCTGGCCGGCTGGCCGGCGATCTCGCCGCTGCCGCCGGCGGCGCTCGGCGCGGGGCTGCTCGGCGCTTTCTCCTTCGGAGAGGAGTACCGCTACCCGGCGCTCACCTCGGGGCGAGGTGCGGTGCCGCGCAGGCCCGGCCTCCTGCTGGCGAAGCTCGTCGTGGCGGCCTCCGTCGCCCTCGTCCTCGGGGTGCTCGTCGTGCTCGCGGACCTCGGGGCGCTGCGGTTTTTCTACGGCGGCGAGTTGATCCCCGTACCGAGGAACTGGCCCACTCTCTGCGCGAGTTGGCTGGGGCTGCTGATCGGCTGCGCCTGGGCCGGGCTGCTGGGCGCCGGGGTCTTCCGGGCCGCGGCGGCAGGCGTGGCCGCGGTCCTCGCCGTACCGGTGGCCTTCGTGCCGTTGCTGCAGAAGGTGCTGACCGGGCCGTCGGTGCGGTCGGCCGCCGGACTTCCCGGCCGGTTGCGGGAGTTCGCCGGCCCGCGCTGGTCGCCGGCCGCCGAGCACTGGCTGGCAGGGGCCCTGCGGGTGGTCGGGCAACCCGCAGGGGTGGCGCTCTCGCTGACGTTGACAGGGTTGCTCTGCGCCTACGTGTTCACCGGTCTTCGGCGGAAGGCCCGTTGGTGATCACTTGCGGACCGAAAGGCTCCGGTTCACCGTCAACTTCCTTGAAATATGCCCCATATGTCAGATTGATCGTCAATTGCGCAGAGGGCGCCGATCACCCTTTCGTGTGCTTTTCACCAAAGACCTCAAGGGTCACGGGGGCAACGCCGACAAAGGATGCGTGAGTACCCTTGCGCACACCATGATGACCGCCGCCCGCCCCGTCGACTCCCCCCTCGGCGCCCCGGGCGACCTCGACCGCTACCCCTACGCGGAGGCGCCCGCCGCCGGCCGCGTGGGCCCGCCCTCCTGGGAGGGGGTGGACACCGACCTCGGCCGCGTGGGTCGCCGGACCGCGGGCAACCGGGGGCGCGGGCTGCACGGACAGCTCGTCCAGCAGCTCGGTCAGATGATCGTCTCCGGCGACCTCGGAGCCGACCGTCCGCTCGTCCCCGAGGAGATCGGCCAGCGGTTCGAGGTCTCGCGCACCGTCGTCCGCGAGTCGCTGCGCGTGCTGGAGGCCAAGGGCCTCGTCAGCGCCCGCCCGAACGTCGGCACCCGGGTCCGGCCGGTCAGCGACTGGAACCTGCTCGACCCCGACATCATCGAGTGGCGCGCCTTCGGTCCGCAGCGCGACGACCAGCGCCGCGAGCTGAACGAGCTGCGCTGGACGATCGAGCCCCTCGCGGCACGGCTCGCCGCCGGACACGGCCGCGAGGACGTGCAGCAGCGTCTCGCCGACATGGTCGAGATCATGGGTCACGCGTTCGCGCAGGGCGACGGCATCACCTTCTCCCGGGCCGACACCGAGTTCCACTCCCTCCTCATCCAGCTCGCCGGGAACCGCATGCTGGAGCACCTCTCCGGCATCGTCTCCGCCGCGCTCCAGGTGTCCGGCGGCCCCGTCACGGGCTGCGACCGGCCGAGCGAGGCCTGTCTCGCCCACCACGGCCGTATCGTGGACGCACTCGCCGCGGGGGACGCCCACGGCGCCGAGACGGCCATGCGGCAGCTGCTGACGGTCCACCCCGAGGTGGAGCGCGTCGTCCCCGCCCCTCGCGAACACTGATCCGCGGGCCGTGGCCGGGAGTGCTGAGGCGTGCGCGGTGCGTGCCGCCGGATCCGAGCGTCACCCGGGGGCCCGGCAGGGTCCCCCGGGTGACGCCAGGGTTCCGGCGGTACGAATGTGCACCGATCGACCACTCTGGCCGTTTCGCCGCAAATGAGGTGTGACTCGGGCCACGAAGATTGGGCGTAACACTCCTCCGAGCCGTGCGATGACCTAAGAGGTGACAGCCGAGGAAGGAATACAGCAGCCCGTGGAGGCGCTGTGCAGTTCCCCGGCCCAACCCGCGCCGTCGGCACATTCCCCGTCGACGGTCGTCGGCTCCAGCTCGATCCAGAGCGGGGCCGGAAGCCGTTTCCATCGTTCCGAGAGGTTGTTCGTGTCGGCCAGCACATCCCGTACGCTCCCGCCGGAGATCGCCGAGTCCGAGTCTGTGATGGCGCTCATCGAGCGGGGAAAGGCTGATGGGCAGATCGCCGGCGATGACGTGCGTCGTGCCTTCGAGGCTGACCAGATTCCGCCAACCCAGTGGAAGAATGTTCTGCGCAGCCTCAATCAGATCCTCGAGGAAGAGGGTGTGACGCTGATGGTCAGTGCAGCGGAGTCGCCGAAGCGCGCCCGCAAGAGCGTCGCGGCGAAGAGCCCGGCCAAGCGCACCGCCACCAAGACCGTCACCGCCAGGACGACCGTGACGAAGACCACCGTCTCGGCCGCCGCGGCCGAGGGTGCCGACCCGTCCGACGAGGCCGGATCCGCCCCGAAGGCGGCGGCGAAGAAGACCGTCGCCAAGAAGACGGTGGCCAAGAAGACCGTCGCCAAGAAGGCGACGGCCAAGAAGGCCACGTCCAAGAAGGACTCCGACGAGCTCGTCGAGGGCGAGGAGCTCCTCGAGGACGTCGCGCCCGGCAAGGGTGAGGAAGAGGAGACCGAGGGCGAGAGCAAGGGCTTCGTCCTGTCCGACGAGGACGAGGACGACGCTCCGGCGCAGCAGGTCGCCGTCGCCGGCGCCACCGCCGACCCGGTCAAGGACTACCTCAAGCAGATCGGCAAGGTCCCGCTGCTCAACGCCGAGCAGGAGGTCGAGCTCGCCAAGCGCATCGAGGCCGGCCTGTTCGCCGAGGACAAGCTCGCGAACTCGGACAAGCTCGCTCCGAAGCTCAAGCGCGAGCTGGAGATCATCGCCGAGGACGGCCGTCGGGCCAAGAACCACCTCCTGGAGGCCAACCTCCGTCTCGTGGTCTCCCTGGCCAAGCGCTACACCGGCCGCGGCATGCTCTTCCTGGACCTGATCCAGGAGGGCAACCTCGGTCTGATCCGCGCCGTCGAGAAGTTCGACTACACCAAGGGCTACAAGTTCTCCACGTACGCCACCTGGTGGATCCGTCAGGCGATCACCCGCGCCATGGCCGACCAGGCCCGCACCATCCGTATCCCGGTGCACATGGTCGAGGTCATCAACAAGCTCGCGCGCGTGCAGCGTCAGATGCTCCAGGACCTGGGCCGCGAGCCCACCCCGGAGGAGCTGGCCAAGGAGCTCGACATGACCCCCGAGAAGGTCATCGAGGTCCAGAAGTACGGCCGTGAGCCGATCTCCCTCCACACCCCGCTGGGTGAGGACGGCGACAGCGAGTTCGGCGACCTGATCGAGGACTCCGAGGCGGTCGTCCCGGCCGACGCGGTGAGCTTCACGCTGCTCCAGGAGCAGCTGCACTCCGTCCTCGACACGCTCTCCGAGCGTGAGGCCGGCGTCGTCTCGATGCGCTTCGGTCTCACCGACGGCCAGCCGAAGACGCTGGACGAGATCGGCAAGGTCTACGGCGTGACGCGAGAGCGGATCCGCCAGATCGAGTCGAAGACGATGTCGAAGCTCCGCCACCCGTCGCGCTCGCAGGTGCTGCGCGACTACCTCGACTGATCCGTACGAGGCACAGAGCGGTACGCGGAAGGGCCCGGTTCCCCGAGAGGGGGAGCCGGGCCCTCCGGCGTGCGGGGGTGCAAGGCGCGGAGCTGTGCTGGACGCTGGGTGAACCGACATCACCGGAGAGTCAGGAGGCTCCATGCGTGGTTCCTTGGCCCGAGCATTGACGGGTGCGGTGGGCTTGCTCGCCGCGGCGGCGGGGCAGGTCGCCACCGCCGCCCCCGCGGCGGCCGACAGCGTCGTGGTGGGTGGCAGCACGGCTCAGATCACGGACGCGCCGTGGGTGGTGGCCCTGTCCAGCCGTGACCGGTTCGGGGGTACGCGCGCGGGGCAGTTCTGCGGGGGTGTGGTGGTCGCCCCGACCAAGGTGCTCACGGCGGCCCACTGCCTGGGCCGGGAGGTGCTCGGCGGCGAGCCGTGGGAGGTGCGCGACTTCGTCGTCATCGCGGGACGCGCCGCGCTGCGCGGGCAGGGCGGCCAGGAGGTCCGGATCTCGGACACGTGGGTGAACCCCGACTACGACCCGACGAGCAACTCGGGGGACCTCGCGGTGCTGACGCTGGCGAGCGCGCTGCCGCAGTCGTACGTCATCGGCGTCGCCCGCTCGGGAGACGCGGCGTACGGGCCCGGCACGGAGGCGGACGTCTACGGCTGGGGTGACACGACCGGCAACGGCGCTTACGCCTCCACGCTGCGTACGGCGCGCGTGCAGGTGCTCCCCGACGCGTCGTGCGAGCGGGCGTACCCGGGCGGCTTCGGCGTCCGGTACCAGCGCGAGACGATGCTGTGCGCGGGCGACCCGCAGGGCGGCAAGGACGCGTGCCAGGGGGACAGCGGAGGTCCGCTCGTGGCCAAGGGGCTTCTCGTCGGCCTGGTGTCCTGGGGCAGCGGCTGCGGGCAGGCGGAGAATCCGGGCGTCTACACGCGGGTCTCGGCGGTGCTGCCGGCGCGCTTCTGATCCGGAACTCGCGTGCCGGGGCCCGGGCCCGCTCCGAGGGTCGTGCTTCCTTCCGGGTACGAGAACGGGCGGCCACCCCCTCGCGGGGGTGGCCGCCCGTCGTCCGGTCGGGGTCAGCGACCGGCCCTGGGCTCGTCGTGGATGAGGTCAGGCGTGGTCTTCGCCCTGCGTGCGGGCCGGCACATCCGTGAGCCGGTCCGTCTCATCCTGTATCTCAACGGCGATCTTCTTGAGTTCCGGCTCGAACTTGCGTCCGTGGTGGGCGCAGAAGAGCAAGTCACCTCCGCTGGTCAGAACGACGCGCAGGTATGCCTGGGCGCCGCAGCGGTCGCAACGGTCAGCGGCCGTCAGGGGGCTCGCGGGGGTCAGAACAGTAGTCACGTCGCCTCTTCTCTAGCTCGACGAGCTGTCGTACCAGGGTCAACATCCAACCAGGCCGAAAACGTTCCCGCTCGTGGCTTTTCCTTGAAACTTCTTCCCAAGGTGGCTGTCTGCTGCCGGTTGGCGGCGAATGAGCCGTATTGCGTTGCTCTACGGATTTCGCGTTGCTTGTGTCGGTTCGTCCTCCCGGCGTGGTTGCCGGTTGTTCATGAGGACGTGCCCGGAGCCTAAATGGTTCATGCCTGGAAGGGAACGTGATGTTCGCGTCACCCCATCGAGGGATCGAACATCCATACGACCCTGGACTAGCATGAGGAATCGAAGTGGGTGGTGTGGCAACGGCTCTACCAGGCATCGGTACCCTCTGAACCGGTGACCGACGCCGGGCCTTACCCCACTGGGCCACATTTCAAATTCAGCGAGGAGCGAACCGCGTGACCGCCGAGACGTCCGTGCCGTCCAGTGCGCTGCTGACCGCAGACCGTGACGGTTCCAACTACACCGCGCGGCACCTGCTCGTACTCGAAGGGCTCGAAGCGGTCCGCAAGCGCCCCGGTATGTACATCGGGTCCACCGACAGCCGCGGCCTGATGCACTGCATCTGGGAGATCATCGACAACTCGGTCGACGAGGCCCTGGGAGGCTACTGCGACCACATCGAGGTCATCCTCCACGACGACGGCTCCGTCGAGGTCCGCGACAACGGCCGCGGCATCCCGGTCGACGTCGAGCCGAAGACCGGACTCTCCGGCGTCGAGGTCGTCATGACCAAGCTGCACGCCGGCGGCAAGTTCGGCGGCGGTTCGTACGCCGCGTCCGGCGGTCTGCACGGCGTCGGCGCCTCCGTGGTCAACGCGCTGTCGGCCCGCCTCGACGTCGAGGTCGACCGCAACAGCGCCACGCACTCGATCAGCTTCCGCCGCGGCGTCCCGGGCATCTTCACCGAGCAGGGCCCCGACAGCCCCTTCGACCCGGCCAACGGCCTGCTCAAGGGCAAGCGCGTCCCCAAGACCCGCACCGGCACGCGCGTCCGCTACTGGGCGGACCGGCAGATCTTCCTCAAGGACGCCAAGCTCTCCCTGGAGACGCTCCACCAGCGCGCCCGGCAGACCGCCTTCCTCGTGCCCGGCCTCACCATCGTCGTCCGCGACGAGCGGGACCTGGCCGGGATCGGCAAGAGCGAGGAGACCTTCCGCTTCGACGGCGGCATCAGCGAGTTCTGCGAGTACCTCGCGCAGGACAAGGCCGTCTGCGACATCCAGCGGCTCACCGGGCAGGGCACCTTCAAGGAGACCGTGCCCGTCCTCGACGAGCGCGGCCACATGACCCCGACGGAGGTCACCCGTGAGCTCGCCGTCGACGTGGCCCTGCGCTGGGGCACCGGCTACGACACCACGGTCAAGTCCTTCGTCAACATCATCGCCACCCCCAAGGGCGGCACCCACGTCTCCGGTTTCGAGACGGCCGTCACCAAGACGGTGAACGAGGTGCTGCGCTCGGCGAAGATGCTGCGCGTCGCCGAGGACGACATCGTCAAGGACGACGCCCTGGAGGGCCTCACCGCCGTCGTCACGGTCCGCCTCGCCGAGCCGCAGTTCGAGGGGCAGACGAAGGAGGTCCTCGGTACGTCCGCCGCTCGCCGGATCGTGGCGAACGTGGTCGCCAAGGAGCTCAAGGCCTTCCTCACCTCCACCCGGCGGGACGCCAAGGCGCAGGCCCGGGCCGTCCTGGACAAGGCCGTCGCCGCGGCCCGCACCCGGATCGCGGCCAGGCAGCACAAGGAGGCGCAGCGCAGGAAGACCGCGCTCGAATCCTCCTCGCTGCCGGCCAAGCTGGCCGACTGCCGCAGCGACGACGTGGAGCGCAGCGAGCTCTTCATCGTCGAGGGCGACTCGGCCCTCGGCACGGCCAAGCTCGCGCGCAACAGCGAGTTCCAGGCCCTCCTGCCGATCCGAGGCAAGATCCTCAACGTCCAGAAGTCGTCCGTCTCGGACATGCTCAAGAACGCCGAGTGCGGGGCGATCATCCAGGTCATAGGAGCGGGCTCGGGCCGCACCTTCGACATCGACGCGGCCCGGTACGGGAAGATCGTCCTCCTCGTCGACGCCGACGTCGACGGCGCCCACATCCGCTGCCTGCTGCTCACGCTCTTCCAGCGCTACATGCGGCCCATGGTCGAGGCGGGCCGGGTCTTCGCCGCCGTGCCGCCGCTGCACCGGATCGAGCTCGTCCAGCCCAAGAGGGGCCAGGACAAGTACGTCTACACGTACTCGGACAACGAGCTGCGGCAGACGCTCCTGGAGTTCCAGCGCAAGGGGGTCCGCTACAAGGACTCCATCCAGCGCTACAAGGGTCTGGGCGAGATGGACGCCGACCAGCTGGCGGAGACCACGATGGACCCGCGGCACCGCACCCTGCGCCGGATCAACATCGGCGACCTGGACGCGGCGGAGCAGGTCTTCGACCTCCTCATGGGCAACGACGTGGCGCCCCGCAAGGAGTTCATCACCGGCTCGGCGGCGACGCTCGACCGGTCGCGCATCGACGCCTGATCCACTCCACCCGTGGGTGGAGCCACACGCTCCACCCACGGGCCGATCACACGGTCGCCGACTCTCCGTAGCATCAAGACGACGGAGGGGGACGGTGATGGAAGACAAGCGCGACCGAGGTCGTACGGAGAGCACCTGGCGCGGCCCACGGGCCTGGCGCGGCTGGCCCTCGCGGGAGGCGCTGACCCGGGTCGGAGTGCCCCGGGGTCGGATGGTCCTCGACTACAGCATGATGGCGGGCCTGAGCGTCTGGGTGCTGAGCGGCTGCTACACCTCGGGGGCCTTCGCCGGCGGATACGCGCTGGTGCCGCCGCTCGGGTTCGGGCTGTGCGTGGCGGCCGCGCTGGGCTTCCACCATACGACCCTCGACCACCGGGCGGCCGCTTCGCTGGGGCTCCTCGGCGTGATGGCGCTCTGCGGTCTCGGGGCCTATGCCGCCGGTGCCCCGACGGCCGCGACCGTGATGTGGATAGTCGTCTCGGTGATGGCGATGCAGCGGTTGCCGCTGCCCGCCGGGCTGGCGACGGTGGCCGTGCTCGTCCCCGGATTCGTGGAGGCCGACGAGACCGGGATCCTCGGAGCCGCCGTCACCACGGCCGCCGTGCTCCTCGCGGGCTACTCGCTCCGGCTGGACGCCGAGGCCCGGGGCGCGGGGTTCCGGCTGCTCGCCCAGGAGCGGCTCGCCAGGGAGGCGGAGGCCGCGTCGGCGGCGCTCGCCGAGCGGGCCAGGATCGCCCGCGAGATACACGACGTGCTCGCCCACAGCCTGTCCGCCCAGATGGTCCACCTGGAGGTCGCCCGCCTCCAGATCGAGGCGGGGGCCGAGCGGGCGGAGATCCTCAAGCTCGTGACCTCGGCCCGCTCCATGGCGAGGGAAGGGCTTGCCGAGACCCGCCACGCGCTCTCCGCGCTGCGCGGGGACATGGCGCCCGTCGAGGACTACCTGCGGGAACTGGCCCGAGAGGACCGGGCCGAGGTCGCCGTCACCGGCGAGCGCCGGGACCTGCCCGCGGAGGCCTCGCAGGCGGTGCGGCGGGTCGCCCAGGAGGCGCTGACCAATGTCCGCAAGCACGCCCCGGGCGCCCGGACCCGGATCCGGTTCGCCTATGGCACGCACGAGATCTCCCTGGAGATACGTGACTCAGGGCCGCCCAGAGCGTCCGGAGGCGCCGGGGCGGGGCAGGGGCTGGGCTCCTCCGGGTCCGGATACGGGCTGCTCGGCATGAGGGAGCGGGCCGAGCTGCTCGGCGGCAGCCTGGACGCCGGGCCCGAGGGCCCGGGGTTCACCGTGCGGCTGCGGGTGCCGGCGTGAGCGGGCAGGAGGGGTCGCGCGCGGCCGAGAGCCACCGGATGGTGCGGGTGGTCGTCGCCGACGACCAGGCGATCGTCCGCGAAGGGATCGTGATGCTGCTCGGACTGCTGCCGGGGGTCGAGGTCGTCGGATCGGCTCGGGACGGCGAGGAGGCGGTCGCGCTGACCGCCGCACACGAGCCCGACGTGGTGCTGATGGACCTGCGGATGCCCCGCTGCGACGGGGTCGAGGCCACCCGCAGGATCCGTGAGCTGTTCCCCGGGACGGAGGTCGTCGTGCTCACCACGTACGCCGACGATGACTCGCTGTTCCCGGCGCTGCGGGCCGGAGCCCGGGGGTATCTGACCAAGGACGCCGACGGGGAGGAGATCGTCCGGGCGCTGCGGGACGTCGTCGACGGGCGTGCGGGGCTGTCGCCGTCCGTGCAGAGACGCCTGCTGGAGCAGCTGATGGAGCGGTCGGAGCCTTCGGGGCGGTCGGCGCCGGGCGGATGGCCGGGGAATGCCGGGCACGCGGGGACGGGCGAGGCCGCGGGGGTGGCAGGGGCCACGGGCCCAGCCGGCTTCGGGGGGACGGGCGGGGCGGTCTCGGGTGGGGTGGTTCCCGGCGGTCGTATCGGGGAGGGGGCGGAGGGGCGCGGGGTGTCGGGTGGACCGGGTGGTTCGGGTGGTTCGGGTGGACCGGGTGGTGCCGGGGCGCCTGAGGCGGATGGTCTGACAGAACGGGAGACGGAGGTGCTCGTGCTCGTCGCGGACGGGCTGTCCAACCAGGAGATCGCCGGGCGGCTGCGGATCTCCACGGCGACGGTGAAGACCCACATCAACAATCTCTTCGCCAAGACAGGGGTGCGCGACCGGGCCCAGGCCGTGCGATACGCATATCAGCACGGTGTGGTCAGGGCACCTGGGAGAAGAGTCACCTGATGGGGTGAAGTGAGAGGGCAGAAGAGTCCGGGATCTTCCCGCTCTGTCCATCCTTGGGCACGCGGCCGAAACGGTTCGCTGACAAGGAGAGTTGACCGGTGGAGCAGGTGGACGAGCAGGAGGGGCGCGGCGCTCCGGCAATGCCGGTCGATGACCCCTGGTACGACACGGCGGGTTTCGAGTGGGGTGAGCGGTCGGGCGCCGAGGGGCCCGACGGCAGCCGCCCCGACGCGGTGCCGGGGCAGCGGGTCCACAGCGCGGCGGAGATCTATCTGGAGGTCCAGAGGAGCCCCGCGTTCCAGGAAGTGCGCAGCCGCTACCGCCGGTTCGTCTTCCCAGCGGCCCTCGCCTTCCTCCTCTGGTACCTCGCCTACGTCGTGGCGGCGACGACCGCACCCGGGCTCATGGCCCGGCCGGTCGCCGGAGCGGTGAACGTGGCGATGGTCGCGGGGCTCGGACAGTTCCTCACCACCTTCCTGCTGACCTGGGCCTACACGCGGCACGCGCGGCTGCGCAGGGACCGGGCGGCGCTGGAGCTGCGCTGGGACACGCAGGAGATGACCCGAGGGGCGGCGCAGCGGTGACCGGACACCACCAGACGCTGGCGCTCGTGCTGTTCAGCGTCTTCATCGCGGTCACCCTCGGAATCACCACCTGGGTGAGCCGCAACCGGCACGGTTCGGCAGAGGAGTTCTACGCCGGCGGACGGCTGTTCTCTCCCATGGAGAACGGCTTCGCCATCGCCGGCGACTACATGTCCGCAGCCTCGTTCCTCGGCATCTCCGGGCTGATCGCGCTCTACGGCTACGACGGCATGCTGTACTCCGTGGGCTTCCTCGTGGCCTGGTTGGTCGTGCTCCTGCTGGTCGCCGAACTGGTCCGCAACTGCGGTCGGTTCACGCTCGCCGACGTCGTCGCCGCGCGGATGGCCGAGCGGCCGGTGCGCATCGCCGCCGGGACGTCCTCGGTGGCGGTCTCCGTGCTCTACCTCGTGGCGCAGATGGTGGGGGCCGGGAGCCTGGTCGCCCTGCTGCTCGGCGGCACCGGTGAGGCGGCCCGGTCGTGGACGGTCATCGGAGTGGGCGCGCTGATGGTGATCTACGTGTCGCTCGGCGGCATGCGGGCCACCACCTGGATCCAGATCGTCAAAGCGGTGCTGCTCATGGCGGGCACGGTCGCGCTCACCGTCCTCGTGCTGTTCCGGTTCCACGGTGACGTGAACAGCCTGCTGTCCACCGCGGCTCTACGCAGCGGCCACGGAACGGACTTCCTCGCCCCCGGACTCCGCTACGGCGGGGACTGGACGTCCCGGCTCGACTTCATCAGCCTCGGCATCGCCCTGGTCCTCGGCACCGCGGGACTGCCGCACATCCTGTCGCGCTTCTACACCGTGCCGACCGCCCGCGCCGCCCGCCGCTCCGTCGTGTGGTCCATCGGGCTCATCGGCAGCTTCTACCTGATGACCATCGTGCTCGGCTTCGGGGCGGCCGCCCTGATCGGCCCGGACGAGGTCCGCGCCTCGAACGCCTCGGGGAACACCGCCGTGCCGCTGCTGGCCCTCGACCTCGGCGGGGGAGCGGGCTCCACCGGCGGCACGGTGCTCTTCGCGATCGTCGCCGCCGTCGCCTTCGCGACCATCCTCGCCGTCGTCGCGGGGATCACGCTCGCTTCCTCGGCCTCCGTCGCCCATGACCTGTACAGCTCGCTGCGCCGACGGCACACGAAGCAGTACAGCGAGGTGACCGTGGCCCGGGTCGCCGCCGCGGTGATCGGCGCGGCCGCCATCGGACTCGGGCTGCTCGCCCGTGATCTCAACGTGGCGTTCCTCGTCGGTCTGGCCTTCGCGGTCGCGGCCTCCGCGAATCTGCCGGTCCTGCTGTACACCCTGTTCTGGCGGAAGTTCACCACGCGGGGCGCGGTCTGGTCCGTGTACGGCGGTCTGGTTCCCGCGGTGCTGCTCGTGCTGGTCTCGCCGGTGGTCTCCGGCAACCCCGAGGCGCTGTTCCCCGGCGTCGACTTCCACCTGTTCCCGCTGCAGAACCCGGGTGTGGTCTCCATTCCGCTGGGCTTCCTCGCGGGCTGGATCGGCACGGTCACGTCGTCCGAGCCTCCCGACGAGGCGCGCCACGCCGAGACCGAGGTCCGGGCGCTGACCGGCGCGGGCGCCGTCTGACCGATCTCGGACCGCTGCTCAGGCGGCGGGCGCCGTCCGACCGTTTCCGGACCGCCGCTCAGGCGGCGGGCGGTGAGGGCGTCCAGGCGTACCGGTGCTCGGGGCGGCCGGTCTCGCCGTACCGGAGCGAGAGGCGCACCCGGCCGGTGCGTTCGAGGAGCTTGAGGTAGCGCTGGGCGGTCTGTCGGCTGACGCCGGCCCGCTCGGCGATCTCCTGCGCGGAGAGCGGTCCGTCGGCGGCGAGCAGGACCTGCCGGACCAGCTCGGCCGTCGTCGGGGAGTGCCCCTTGGGCAGGTCGGGGGCGACGGAACCGGCCGCGAGGACGCCGAAGATCCGGTCCACCTCGGCCTGTTCGGCCTCGCCCCCGCTCTCCAGGGTGCGGCGCAGGGTCGCGTAGGCCTCCAGCTTCGCCCGCAGTCCGGCGAAGTTGAACGGCTTCACCAGGTACTGGAGGGCCCCGTGCCGCATCGCGGCCTGCACGGTCGCCACGTCCCTGGCGGCCGTCACCATGATCACGTCGCACTGGTGGCCGCGCGCGCGGAGCTCCCGTACGGCCGCGAGACCGTTCTCGTCGGGCAGGTAGTGGTCCAGGAGGACCAGGTCCACCGGCCGCCCGTCGAGGGCCGCGAGCGCCTCGGCGGTCGAGTGCGCGGTGGCGACCACCCGGAACCCCGGCATCTTGGCGACGTAGGCGGCGTTGATCCGCGCGACCCGGACGTCGTCGTCCACCACGAGCACGTCGATCATCGCGCCTCCTCGGCGCTCTCCGGCACGGACGGTCCGGCCCCGGTCCCGTCCCCGGACCGCTCTCCCTCGGACAGGGCCGCCCCCGACAAGGCCGCCTCAGGCAGGTTCGGCTCGCTCAGGACCGACTCGGACAAGACCTCCTCCGGCAGGGCAGGCTCGGGCGCGGTGGGTTCCGGGTCGGTCAGGGCGTCCGGGAGGAGGACGGTGAAGGCGGCGCCCCCGTCGGGGCCGGCGGCCACCGTGGCGGTGCCGCCGCGGCGCTCGGCGAGGCGGCGCACGAGGGCGAGGCCGAGGCCGCGCTTCCCGTGCGACGGGAGCGCCTTCGTCGTCCAGCCCTCGGTGAAGATCAGCTCGCGGCGCTCCTCGGGGACTCCGGGGCCGCTGTCCGAGACCCGCAGCACGACCGTCCGGCCCTCGGCGCGGAAGGCGACGACGATTCGGGCGCCCGGGGTGCCGGCGACGGCGTCCAGGGCGTTGTCGACGAGGTTGCCGACGACGGTGACCAGTTCGCGGGGGTCGACGAGCCGGTCCGGGAGCAGCGAGTCGGGAGCCAGGCGCAGCGAGACCCCGCGCTCGGCGGCGACGGTGGCCTTGCCGACGAGGAGGGCCGCGAGGAGGGGGTCGTGGACCTTCTCGGTGACCTGTTCGGCGGTGGCCCGGTGGACACCGACGACCTCGGTGACGAACTCGACCGCCTCGTCGTGCATCTCCAGTTCCAGGAGGCCGAGGAGGGTGTGGAGCCGGTTGGCGTGCTCGTGGTCCTGCGCGCGGAGGGCGTCGATCAGACCGCGCGTCGAGTCCAGCTCGCGTCCGAGGTGTTCCAGTTCGGTGCGGTCGCGCAGGGTGGCCACGGCGCCGCCGTCGTCCGTCGGCATCCGGTTGGCGATCAGCACCCGGTGGCCCCGGACGGTCACGAGGTCGTCGCCGGTGACCCGGCCCGCCAGGACGTCCGCGGTGCGGCCGGTGCCGAGGACCTCGTCGAGCGGCCGGCCCGCCGCCTCGGGGCCGAGGCCGAGGAGGCGCTGGGCCTCGTCGTTCATCAGGCGTACGGAGCCGTTGCGGTCCAGGGCGACGACGCCTTCGCGGATGCCGTGCAGCATGGCCTCGCGTTCGGCGAGCAGCGCCGAGATGTCGGAGAAGGCCAGGTCGTGGGTCTGTCGCTGGAGGCGCCGGGAGATCAGGTACGCGGCCAGGGCGCCGGCCGCGAGCGCCCCGCCGGCATAGGCGAGGAGGCCGGGGATGGCGGCGAGGAGCCGGTCCCGGACGCTTTCGTACTCGATGCCGACCGACACCGCGCCGACGATCCGGCCGTCCGCGTCCCGCAGCGGCACCTTGCCGCGCGCCGAGCGGCCCAGGGTGCCGTCGTCGATCTCCATGACCTCGTGCCCGGCGAGGACGCTGCTCGGGTCGGTGGAGACGAGCCTGCCGATCTGGGCGGGGTCGGTGTGCGACCAGCGCACCCCGCGGGTGTCCATGACCACGACGTACTCGGCGCCCGTCGCGGTCCGGATCCGCTCGGCCTCCGTCTGCACGGGGCCCCGCGCGGACGGAGGGGTTCCGGTCAGGTCCGCGGCGAGCCGGGGGGACGCCGCGGAGTCCGCGATGGCCAGGGCCCGCCGCATGGCCTGGTCGTCGAGCTGGGCGCTGAGCGGAGCGAGGAAGAGCCCCGTGGCGAGGACGGTCACACCGGTCGCGATGGCCAGCTGCATCAGCAGGACCTGCGAGAACACCCGCTGCGGCCACCCGATCCGCCGTCGGCGCGCGCGGGGGCGCGAGGGGCTGGTCTGTGCGGGGCTCATGCCGGAAACGGTACGGCGCCCCGCCCCGCGACCGGAAACACGGAACCGCGACGGACACCCGGAGGGTGCGGAGCACCTGGTGCGGGCTCCGACGCGTCCCCGGTGTGCCGCACTCAGGGCTGCCTATCCTGGGGGCTTCCCACGGCCGTGGGGCACGAAGGAACCGGAGGCACGTCCCTTGACCACGCAGCAGATCCCCGTCGTCGTTCTCGCCGGGTTTCTCGGGGCCGGGAAGACCACGCTCCTGAACCATGTGCTGCGCAGCGCCCGGGGCACCCGTATCGGCGTCATGGTCAACGACTTCGGCGACATCGGCATCGACGCGATGAGCGTCGCCGGGCAGGTCGGCTCCACCGTCTCGCTGGGCAACGGGTGCCTGTGCTGTGCCGTGGACGCGAGCGAGCTCGACGAGTACCTGGAGGTCCTGGCCCGGCCCTCGTCGCGACTCGACGTGATCGTCATCGAGGCGAGCGGCCTCGCCGAGCCGCAGGAGCTGGTGCGGATGGTGCTCGCCAGCGAGAACGAGCGGATCGTGTACGGCGGCCTCGTCCAGGTGGTCGACGCCGCCGAGTTCTCCGCCACCCGGCAGCGGCACCCCGAGACCGACCGGCACCTGCCGATCGCCGACCTCGTCGTGGTCAACAAGGCCGACCGGGTCTCCGAGGACGAGTTGCGAGCCGTCCACGAGACGGTGCGCGGCCTCGCGGGCAAGGCCGTGGTGGTCGACGCCCGGCACGGGAGGATCGATCCGGAACTGCTCTTCGACCGGGTGGCCCCCGAGGGGGAGATCGAGGGGCAGATGTCCATCGAGGACATCCTGTACGGCGACGACGACGCGCACGCCCACCCGCACGCCGCCTACGACACGGTCTCCCTGGCGGCCTCGACCCCGCTCCACCCCCGCCGGCTCATGGCCTTCCTGGACGCCCGGCCCGAGGGCCTCTACCGGATCAAGGGGTTCGTCGACTTCGGCGCCGCCGACCCGGCCAACCGCTACACCGTGCACGCCGTCGGACGCTTCCTGCGCTTCCATCCCGAGCCGTGGCCCGAGGGCGAGGAGCGACTCACCCAGCTCGTCCTGATCGGCTCCGGTGTCGACGCGGCCGGCCTGCGCAAGGACCTCGCGTCCTGCGAGCTGAACGGCCCGCAGGACGCCCCCGACGAACACGCGATGTGGGGCGTCCTGCGGTACGTGCGGCACACGGAGGAGGAGCCCGAAGACTCCTAGGGAGCGCCTTGCCGATCGGGCCGGGCTGATCGACAGGACACCCCCCGGGGGGCGTCTCGCCGGTCATGCCGGGCCCGTGGGCGCCCTGCCGGTCGGGCCGGAACTCCGGCCCGACCGACGGAACCGTTCCTAGTTCGCCGGGCCCGCCACCACGTCGACCGGCTGGGGGAGCGGGGTCCCCGAGCCGTCGCGGCGGGGGTCGGCCTCCGGGAGCGGCACCGGGGCGCCGCTCTTCTGCGCGGCGCGGGCCGGAGTGGCGCCGGCCCAGGCCAGGGTCAGCACGTCCTCGCCCTTCAGGAAGCGCTGGCAGCGGACGCCGCCGGTCGCGCGGCCCTTGCGCGGGTACTGGTCGAACGGGGTCAGCTTCGCGGACGTGCCCGCCGAGGAGTCGAGGGTGCCCGTGGAGCCCGCGACGGTGAAGACGACGGCGTCCGCCGCCGGGTCGACCGCCGTGAACGAGAGCACCTCGGCGCCTGTGGTCAGCTTGATGCCCGCCATGCCGCCGGCCGGACGGCCCTGCGGCCGTACCTGCGAGGCCTGGTAGCGGAGCAGCTGGGCGTCGGAGGTGATGAAGACCAGGTCCTCCTCGCCCGTGCGCAGCTCGGTCGCGCCGACGATCCGGTCACCGTCCTTGAGGGTGATGACCTCCAGCTCGTCCTTGTTCGCCGGGTAGTCCGGGACCACGCGCTTCACGACGCCCTGCAGCGTGCCGAGGGCCAGGCCCGGCGAGGACTCGTCGAGCGTGGTCAGGCAGACCACCGTCTCGTCCGCCTCCAGGGTGAGGAACTCGGACAGCGGCGCGCCGCCCGCCAGGTTCGGGGCGTTGGCGGTGTCCGGGAGCTGCGGCAGGTCGATCACCGCGATCCGCAGCAGCCGGCCGGTCGAGGTGACCGCTCCGACGTCACCGCGCTGGGTGGCCGCCACCGCGGACAGGATCAGGTCGTGCTTGGCCCGCGCGGCCTCCGGGTCGACCGGGGGCAGCTCGGCCGTCGCCGTACGGGCCAGCAGGCCGGTGGAGGACAGCAGGACCCGGCAGGGGTCGTCCGCGACCTCCAGGGCCACGGCGGCGACGGGCGCGCCGGCGGACTCGAGCAGGACGGTCCGGCGGTCGGTGGCGAACTTCTTGGCGACGGCGGCCAGCTCCGCGGAGACGAGCTTGCGCAGCTCCGCGTCGGATTCGAGGATGCCGGTCAGCTCGTCGATCTCGCCGTTGAGCCGGTCGCGCTCGGTCTCCAGCTCCAGCCGGTCGAACCTGGTGAGGCGGCGCAGCGGGGTGTCCAGGATGTACTGGGTCTGGATCTCGCTCAGCGAGAAGCGCTCCATCAGGCGCTCCTTGGCCTGCGCGGAGTTGTCGCTCTCCCGGATGAGGCGGATGACCTCGTCGATGTCGAGCAGGGCGACGAGCAGGCCGAGGACCAGGTGGAGGCGGTCGCTCTTCTTGGTCCGGCGGAACTCGGAGCGGCGCCGGACGACCTCGAAGCGGTGGTCGAGGTAGACCTCCAGGAGCTCCTTGAGGCCGAGGGTGAGCGGCTGGCCGTCGACCAGCGCCACGTTGTTGATGCCGAAGGACTCCTCCATCGGCGTCAGCTTGTACAGCTGCTCGAGGACCGCCTCCGGCACGAAGCCGTTCTTGATCTCGATGACGAGCCGCAGGCCGTGGCTGCGGTCGGTGAGGTCCTTGACGTCGGCGATGCCCTGGAGCTTCTTGGAGCCGACCAGGTCCTTGATCTTGGAGATGACCTTCTCGGGGCCGACCGTGAACGGCAGCTCGGTCACGATGATGCCCTTGCGGCGGGCCGTCACCGTCTCCACGGTGGCCGTGGCGCGGATCTTGAAGGAGCCGCGGCCCGACTCGTACGCGTCCTTGATGCCGGAGAGGCCGACGATCCGGCCGCCGGTGGGCAGGTCGGGGCCGGGCACGAACCGCATCAGGGTCTCGAGGTCGGCGCCGGGGTACCGGATGAGGTGGCGGGCGGCCGCGACGACCTCGCCGAGGTTGTGCGGCGGCATGTTGGTCGCCATGCCGACCGCGATGCCGGACGCGCCGTTGACCAGCAGGTTCGGGTAGGCGGCGGGGAGCGCGACGGGCTCCTGCTCCTGGCCGTCGTAGTTCGGCGCGAAGTCGACCGTGTCCTCGTCGATGGACTCGGTCATGAGCAGCGCGGCCGGGGCCATCCGCGACTCGGTGTACCGCATGGCGGCCGGCGGGTCGTCGTTGCCGAGGGAGCCGAAGTTGCCGTGGCCGTCGACGAGGGGCAGCCGCATCGAGAAGGGCTGCGCCATGCGGACCATGGCGTCGTAGATCGAGGCGTCGCCGTGCGGGTGCAGCTTGCCCATCACCTCGCCGACGACGCGGGCGCACTTGACGAACCCGCGGTCGGGGCGGAGCCCCATCTCGCCCATCTGGTAGACGATGCGGCGCTGGACGGGCTTCATGCCGTCGCGGGCGTCGGGGAGGGCGCGCGAGTAGATCACCGAGTACGCGTACTCGAGGAAGGAGCCCTGCATCTCGTCGACGACGTCGATGTCGAGGATTCGCTCCTCGAACGCGTCGTCCGGCGGCGGTGTCTTCGTGCTGCGGCGGGCCATCGCGGCTGCGGCTCCTTCACCAACAAGGTTGATCTGACGCGGACCATTGTGGACCGTGCCACCGACAACGCCGACCGCGACCCGGAAGAGGGACATCGGGACCCGACGGGAACTTCGCGAGGTGTCGGCGCGCTTGCATACAGTGGCAGGACTTTTTCACATCGCGATCGAAGGGACGTACATGCCCATGGGTCACACGGCCACGGCCGAGGCCGGCTCCGGCGGCCTGACAGCGACCGAGCACCGGTTGGCGAACGGCCTGCGTGTGGTGCTCTCGGAGGACCACCTGACCCCGGTCGCCGCGGTCTGCCTCTGGTACGACGTCGGCTCGCGCCACGAGGTCGAGGGCCGCACGGGCCTCGCCCACCTCTTCGAGCACCTGATGTTCCAGGGCTCGAAGCAGGTCCAGGGGAACGGCCACTTCGAGCTGGTGCAGGGCGCGGGCGGCTCGCTCAACGGCACGACGAGCTTCGAGCGCACCAACTACTTCGAGACCATGCCCACGCACCAGCTGGAGCTCGCCCTCTGGCTGGAGGCCGACCGCATGGGCTCGCTGCTGGCCGCCCTGGACGACGAGTCCATGGAGAACCAGCGGGACGTCGTCAAGAACGAGCGCCGCCAGCGCTACGACAACGTGCCGTACGGCACCGCGTTCGAGAAGCTCACCGCCCTCGCCTACCCGGAGGGCCACCCGTACCACCACACGCCGATCGGCTCCATGGCCGACCTGGACGCGGCGACGCTGGAGGACGCGCGGAACTTCTTCCGTACGTACTACGCGCCGAACAACGCGGTGCTGTCCGTCGTCGGCGACATCGACCCGGTGCAGACCCTCGCCTGGATCGAGAAGTACTTCGGCTCCATCCCGCAGCACGACGGCAAACTGCCCCCGCGCGACGGCTCGCTGCCCGAGGTCATCGGCGAGCAGCTGCGCGAGGTCGTCGAGGAGGAGGTCCCGGCCCGCGCGCTGATGGCCGCCTACCGGCTGCCGCACGACGGCACGCGCGCGTGCGACGCCGCCGACCTGGCCCTGACCGTCCTGGGCGGTGGCGAGTCGTCCCGGCTGCACAACCGGCTGGTCCGCCGCGACCGCACGGCCGTCGCCGCCGGCTTCGGCCTGCTGCGGCTCGCCGGCGCGCCCTCGCTGGGCTGGCTGGACGTGAAGACCTCCGGAGGCGTCGAGGTCCCGCAGATCGAGGCGGCCGTCGACGAGGAGCTCGCCCGGTTCGCCGCCGAGGGCCCCACGCCGGAGGAGATGGAGCGCGCGCAGGCCCAGTTGGAGCGCGAGTGGCTCGACCGGCTCGGCACCGTCGCGGGCCGCGCCGACGAACTGTGCCGGTTCGCCGTGCTGTTCGGCGACCCGCAGCTCGCCCTGACCGCCGTGGACCGCGTCCTGGACGTCACCGCCGAGGAGGTGCGGGCGGTCGCCGCGGCCAAGCTGCGCCCCGACAACCGCGCGGTGCTGGTCTACGAGCCCCTGGCGACCGAGCAGAGCGACAACGGCGACGACGAAGAGGGAGCGGACCAGTGACCGACGCTGCCGCGTCTTTGACGAGCATGGACTTCCACCCGCAGCCCCAGCCGGGCGACGCGAAGCCCTGGGCCTTCCCGGCCCCGGACCGCGGGAAGCTGGACAACGGCCTGACGCTGCTGACCTGCCACCGCCCCGGCCAGCAGGTCGTGGCCGTGGAGATCTTCCTGCCGGCCCCGCTGGACGCGGAGCCCGCCGGTCTCGACGGCGTCGCCACGATCATGGCCCGCGCGCTCTCCGAGGGCACCGACCAGCACAGCGCCGAGGAGTTCGCGGCCGAGCTGGAGCGCTGCGGCGCGACGCTCGACGCGCACGCCGACCACCCGGGCGTACGGGTCTCCCTGGAGGTCCCCGTCTCCCGGCTGCCCAAGGCGCTCGGGCTGCTCTCCGAGGCCCTGATCGCCCCGGCGTTCCTGGAAACCGAGATCGAGCGCCTGGTGCGCAACCGTCTCGACGAGATCCCGCACGAGACGGCGAACCCGGCCCGCCGCGCCGCCAAGCAGCTCTCCAAGGAGCTGTTCCCGGCCGAGTCCCGGATGTCCCGGCCGCGCCAGGGCACCGAGGAGACCGTCGCCGCGATCGACGCCCCGGCCGTCCGCGCCTTCTACGACGCGTACGTCCGGCCCGGCACGGCCACGGCGGTGGTCGTCGGCGACCTGACGGGCGTCGACCTCGACAAGGTCCTCGCGGACACGCTGGGCGCCTGGACCGGTGAGCCGGCCGAGCCGCTCCCGATGCCGCCGATCACCGCCGACGACGCCGGGCGGGTCGTCATCGTGGACCGCCCGGGCGCCGTGCAGACCCAGCTGCTCATCGGCCGGATCGGCCCCGACCGGCACGACCGCGTGTGGTCGGCCCAGGTCCTCGGCACGTACTGCCTCGGCGGCACCCTGACCTCGCGGCTCGACCGGGTCCTGCGCGAGGAGAAGGGCTACACGTACGGCGTGCGGGCCTTCGGGCAGGTGCTCCGCTCGGACGCCGAGGGCAACGGCGCCTCGATGCTCGGCATCAGCGGCTCCGTCGACACCCCCAACACCGGTCCGGCCCTGGAGGACCTGTGGCAGGTGCTGCGCACCCTCGCCGCCGAGGGGCTCACCGACGCCGAGCGGGAGACCGCCGTGCAGAACCTGGTGGGGGTCGCGCCGCTGAAGTACGAGACGGCCGCCTCCGTCGCCGGGACGCTCGCCGACCAGGTCGAGCAGCACCTTCCGGACGACTTCCAGGCCCAGTTGTACGCGCGCCTGGCCGAGACCGGCACGGTGGAGGCGACCGCTGCCGTGGTCAGCGCCTTCCCCGTGGACCGGCTCGTCACGGTGCTGGTGGGCGACGCGGCGCAGATCGCGGAGCCCGTGCGGGCGCTCGGCATCGGTGAAGTGACCGTCGTGACCGGCTGATTCCGGTTCCGGTGTGACAACGGGAGGGCCCCGGCGGCAGGTTCGCCGGGGTCCTCCGTTATGTCCGTATTGGGCGCAAGGGTAACTCTTTGCCCTGTGGCAAGTCTTACAAAAAGCGTGTCTGGTTGGTGATTGAAAGACGATCCGCATAGCGTCGGTGCGGCTGTTCGTCAGTTGCACGTGCCGCAGCCGCGGCATCGGACAGTCATCGCCGAGTCCCCGTCAGGCGCGAGCCTGGGGAGCCGGGGACCCACATGAGTCCCTGGGGTGAATCGGACGCCTTCGTCCCGTACGGAGGGGTTCGTAGGAGACCTTCCTGCTCCGAACCCGTCAGCTAACCCGGTAGGCGAGAAGGAAGGAAAGGATCAGCCACTACATGGCGTTCACCCGTGCCACCGGGAAGCATCGTGGTCCGAGCCGGATGGCGCGCCGCAGCGTGGGCATCGCCGGCGTCGCGACGCTCGCCACCACCGGCGTCATCGGAACCCTCGCCTCCCCGGCGCTCGCCGCCGACACGGACAACCGCTCCGCCGAGGACACCGGCCTCACCCAGGTCATCACCGAGGACTCCCTCGTCGACCGGATCGACGCCCAGGCCGCCGCCCAGGAGCAGGAGGCCGTCGAGGCCCTCGCCCTGGCGAAGGCCAAGGCCGAGGCGAAGCGCAAGGCCGAGGCCCGCGCCAAGGAGATCCGCGAGGAGCGCGAGCGCGCCGCCCGCGAGGCCGAGCGCCGCCGTCTGGCCTCCTTCCAGCTCCCCGTCGCCGGCTCGTACGTCTCCACCGGCTACAAGACCGGTGGTTCGCTCTGGTCCTCGGGCAGCCACTCCGGCGTCGACTTCCACGCCGCCTACGGCAGCAGGGTCGTCTCCGTCGGCTCCGGCACCGTCGTCGAGGCCGGCTGGGGCGGCGCGTACGGCAACAACATCGTGATCCGGATGAACGACGGCACGTACACGCAGTACGGGCACCTCTCCTCCATCGGGGTCCACGTCGGCCAGACCGTCGAGCCCGGTCAGCAGATAGGCATCTCCGGCTCGACCGGCAACTCGACCGGACCGCACCTCCACTTCGAGGCGCGCACGGGCGCCGACTACGGCTCCGACATCAGCCCGATCGCGTACCTCCGCGCCCGCGGCGTCCACGTCTGACCCCGCCCGGCCCGGTTCCGCACCGCGTCGCAAAAGCCCCGGCTCGTACTGAGCCGGGGCTTTTCGCTGCTCGCGGGGCAGTGGAACAATGCCATGGATTCCGCCGGGGCATCGGAAATCCCGGCGCGCTGCAATAGAGTCGATGATCAGGCGCAGAACAGGCGCCGCTCGAATTGTCTCGCGCGGACCAAGGCGGAGGTCGGACATGCGCATTCCCGCGCATTCGGTATGCACGGCGATCAGGGACGACATCGTCTCCGGCGTCTACGAGCGCGGCGGCCGGCTGACCGAGGAACAACTCGCCCGCCGGTACGGGGTCTCGCGCGTCCCGGTCCGCGAGGCCCTGCGCACGCTGGAGTCCGAAGGCTTCGTCGTCACCCGCCGGCATGCGGGGGCGCACGTCGCCGAGCCCACCGAGCAGGAGGCGGCCGACCTGCTCGACATGCGGTCGCTGCTCGAACCGCTGGGGGCCGCGCGGGCCGCGCAGCGGCGCACCGACGCCCACCTCAAGGTGCTGCGGGGCCTGGTCAGACTGGGTCAGGAGCGCGCCAGGCGCGGCCAGGGCGAGGATCTGCGCTCGCTCGGCGGCTGGTTCCACGAGACGCTCGCGCAGGCCTCCGGCAGTCCGGCCCTGACGGCGCTGCTCACCCAGCTCCGGCACAAGATCGCCTGGATGTACGCGGTGGACACGCCCGCCCAGCCGGTGGAGGCCTGGGCCGAGCACGGTGCCATCGTCGACGCGGTGGCGCGCGGCGATGCCGAGCGGGCCAGGGCGCTGACCGTGCTGCACGCCGAACGCTCCCTGTCGCTGCACCGGCTCAAAAGGCCGGATCGGGGCCGTGTGAGGGTTTCGCAACATGCAGTCAACACGGCGAGCGCCCGGAATTAACGTGCGCACCGTATACAAAGAAGAAGTATTCGCACGGCGTTATTCGTGCTGCCCGGAAAAGTGACCGGGATAATGCGAATGGCCGTGGCCGCCGGAATTCGGCGGCCACGGCCATTCGTCGTGCATTCGTCGAGCGGGGACCGGATCAGACGGTCTCGGGGAGCTCGTCCAGACCCTCGGCGACCAGCTTCGCGAGACGGTCGAGCGCGACCTCGGCGCCGTCGGCCTCCGACGCGAGGACGATCTCCTCGCCGCCCTGCGCACCCAGGCCGAGCACCGCGAGCATGGAAGCGGCGTTCACCGGGGTGCCGTCGGACTTGGCGATCGTCACCGGCACGCCGGAAGCCGTGGCGGCACGGACGAAGATGGACGCGGGGCGGGCGTGCAGGCCCTCGGCCCAGCCGACGTTGACGCGGCGCTCAGCCATGGTGTTGCCCTTCGGGTCTCAAGCGGGTTGTCTAGACCAGTCTCTCATGTGCTGCGTGGTGCTCGCGCCGACCTCCGGCCCGGACCGGACCGCCCTTCGGCCCTCCCTACCTTGCACGGCGCGCACCCGCCGCGCGAGCGGTGCCACGGTCGTGTCGCGGCCGTAGGCTGACCCCATGCAGAGCGCGTCGGAGCAGTCGGAAGCGGCGGAACGGCCGGCCCCGCCGGAGCACGTCTACCCCGACCACTGGGAAGCGGACGTCGTCCTGCGCGACGGCGGCACCGCGCGCATCAGGCCCATCACCGCCGACGACGCCGACCGGCTGGTCAGCTTCTACGAGCAGGTCTCCGACGAGTCGAAGTACTACCGGTTCTTCGCGCCCTACCCGCGCCTCTCCGCCAAGGACGTCCACCGCTTCACCCACCACGACTTCGTGGACCGGGTGGGACTCGCGGCGACGGTCGGCGGCGAGTTCATCGCCACCGTGCGCTACGACCGCATCGACGACCGGGGGATGCCCGCCTCCGCACCGGCGGACGAGGCCGAGGTCGCCTTCCTCGTCCAGGACGCCCACCAGGGCCGCGGCGTCGCCTCCGCGCTCCTCGAACACATCGCGGCCGTGGCGCGCGAGCGGGACATCCGGCGCTTCGCCGCGGAGGTCCTCCCCGCCAACAACAAGATGATCAAGGTCTTCACGGACGCCGGCTACACCCAGAAGCGCAGCTTCGAGGACGGCTCCGTCCGCCTCCACCTCGACCTCGAACCCACCGACCGCTCCCTCGCCGTCCAGCGCGCGCGGGAACAGCGGGCCGAGGCACGCTCCGTACAGCGGCTCCTCACCCCCCGGTCCGTCGCCGTCGTCGGCGCCGGCCGCGCACCCGGCGGCGTCGGCCGGACCGTGCTGCGCAACCTGATCGAGTCCGGCTTCACCGGACGCGTGTACGCGGTGAACGCCGCGCTCACCGACGGCGCCGCGGAACTCGACGGCGTCCCCGCCCACTCCTCGATCGGCGCCATCGGGGAGCCGGTGGACCTGGCGATCGTCGCCGTCCCCGCCGAGCGGGTCCCGGAAGCCGTCGCGGACTGCGGCGAGCACGGCGTGCGCGGCCTCGTCGTCCTCTCCGCCGGATACGCGGAGAGCGGTCCGGCCGGCCGCGACCGCCAGCGCGAGCTCGTACGGCAGGCCCGCTCGTACGGCATGCGGATCATCGGCCCCAACGCCTTCGGGATCATCAACACCGCCGACGACGTCCGGCTCAACGCCTCGCTCGCCCCGCAGATGCCGGCCGCCGGGCGCATCGGGCTCTTCGCCCAGTCCGGCGCGATCGGGATCGCGCTCCTCGCCGGACTCCACCGGCACGGCGCGGGCCTCTCCTCCTTCATCTCGGCCGGCAACCGCGCCGACGTCTCCGGCAACGACTTCCTCCAGCACTGGTACGACGACCCCGGCACCGACGTCGTCCTCCTCTACCTGGAGTCGATCGGCAACCCCCGCAAGTTCACCCGGCTCGCCCGCCGCACCGCCGCCGTCAAACCGGTCGTCGTCGTCAAGGGCGCCCGGCACAGCGGCAGCGCCCCGCCCGGCCACCGGGTGCCGGTCACCCGCATCCCGCACGCCACGGTCTCCGCGCTGCTCCGCCAGGCCGGGGTGATCCGCGTCGACACCGTCACCGAACTCGTCGACGCCGGACTGCTCCTGGCCGCCCAGCCACTGCCCGCCGGGCCCCGCGTCGCGATCCTCGGCAACTCCGAGTCGCTCGGCCTCCTCACGTACGACGCCTGCCTCACGGAGGGACTGCGGCCGCTGCGGCCGCTCGACCTGACGACGGCGGCGGTCCCGGCGGACTTCCGGGACGCGCTGGCGGCCGCGCTCGCGGACGAGACGGCCGACGCGGTCGTCGTGACCGCGATCCCCTGGGTCGGCGAGAACGGCGCCACCGAGTTCGGCGACGGAGAGGTCCTCGCGGCCGCCCTCCGCGCGGCCGTCGCCTCCGCGCCCGCGCCCACCAAGCCCGTCGTCGTCGTCCACGTCGAGATGGGCGGCCTCGCGGAAGCCCTCGCGGTCGCCACCAGCACCCGGCCGGCCCCGGCGGGCCGCGGCGGCCCCCCGACCGGACCCCGCCCCGCCACCCGCCCCACGGACCGGACGGCGACGCCCGATGCCTCCGTGCTCCCGGGGACGGCGGTGACGCCCGATGCCTCAGCGGTCCCGGGGCCGGCGGTGACGCCCGGCACGGACATGCCCCCGGGCGCGACGGTGACGTCCGACACGCACGCGACCCCGGGCACGGACGTGACGTCCGACACGACCGCGCCGCCCGCCGCGCCCGCCACCATCCCCGCCTACCCCGCCGCCGAGCGGGCCGTGCGGGCACTGGCCGAGGCCGTGCGGTACGGGGAATGGCGACGGCAGGCGGCCGAGCCGGGGCGGGTCCCCGAGTACGAGGACATCGACGAGGCCGGGGCCGCCGCGCTCATCGAGCGGACGCTCGGCGACCGGGCCGGTGACGGCGCGGACGCCCGGGGCGTGACCCTCGGCGCGGCCGAGGCCGGTGAACTGCTCGCCCGGTACGGGATCGCCGTGCTGCCGACGCTGCCCGCCCCCACCCCCGACGACGCCGTCGCGGCCGCCGCCCGGCTCGGCTACCCGGTCGCGCTGAAGACGACCGCGCCGCACCTCCGCCACCGCCCCGACCTCGGCGGCGTCCGGCTCGACCTGGCCTCGGAGGAGCAGCTCCGCACGGCGTACGCCGAGCTGACCGAGGTCCTCGGCAAGCCGGAGGAGCTCCTGCCGGTCGTCCAGGCGATGGTGCCCCGGGGCGTCGACACCGTCGTCCGCTCCGCCATCGACCCGGCCGTCGGCGCCGTCCTCTCCTTCGGCCTCTCGGGCGCGGCCTCCGAACTGCTCGGCGACACCGCCCACCGACTGGTGCCGGCCACCGACCGGGACGTCGCCGAACTCGTCCGCTCCCTGCGCACCGCCCCCCTGCTGTTCGGCTGGCGCGGCTCCGCGCCCGTCGACACCCCGGCCCTCGAGGAGCTCCTGCTGCGCGTCTCGCGCCTGGTCGACGACCACCCCGAGGTGGTCGCCGTCTCCCTGGAACCGGTGGTGGTGGCACCCCGCGGACTCTCCGTCCTCGGCGCCACCGTCCGGCTGGCCCCGCCCCCGCCCCGCACCGACCTCGGTCCGCGCAGCCTGCCGAGTTACTGACGGGGCCGGAGGGGGTCCGAGGCCCCGTGGACACCTCAGGCGCCCCACTCGTCAAGCCGTGCTCCCGTGGGCGCGTGGGGAAATCGAAGGAGGCCTCGATCTCTCGGTTCCTCCGCCGGACCGCCGTGAGGTTCCCGCGTTCCTCACGTGCACGGCCATGGGGGCGGGGCCCAGGTCGGACGGCCCGGATGGAGTCAGATGTCACAGCCCCGGTGCTCTCGAACGGCCCGGCCCCCTTCGCAATCGGCCAAGCCGTGCTTGCATACGGATTAGGATGGAGTCCATGGCAAAGAGCGGTACGACGACCCAGGGGCTGCGCGCGGCGATCGAGCGCAGCGGCTACTACCCGGCCCTCGTGGCCGAGGCGGTGGAGGCCGCCGTCGGCGGTGAGGCCGTCGCGTCGTACGTGGTCCACCAGGAGACCACCTTCGACGCGAACGAGGTCCGGCGCCACGTCACCGTCCTCGTCCTGACGCCGCACCGCTTCATCGTCAGCCACACCGACGAGCAGGCCGCCGACACGAGCTCCCCGACCCCGTACGCCACGACGTCCACCGAGTCCGTGAAGCTCGACCGGATCTCGTCGGTCGTCGTCAGCCGCGTGGTCGCCAACCCCGAGTCGTACACGCCGGGCACCCTGCCCCGCGAGGTCGTCCTCACCATCGGCTGGGGCGCGGTCTCGCGCATCGACCTGGAGCCCGCCGCCTGCGGCGACTCCAACTGCGACGCCGACCACGGCTACACGGGCAACGCCACCGCGGACGACCTGAGCCTGCGGGTGAGCGAGGCCGGCGACGGCCCCGACACCGTCCGGCAGACGCTCGCCTTCGCGCAGGCGCTCTCCGAGGCCATCGCGGCGACCGCCGCGCCCACCCGCTGATGGCGCAGTCCACCGCGATGCCCCACGGCTGGCCCGACGACCCCGTCCCGCTCGCGCCGGAGAGCGCGCCGGTCCCGGAGTACGCCTCCGGCTCGCTCGGTGACCTGCTGCCGACGCTCGTCGCGGGCCAGGGCGTGGCGGGCTTCGAGCGGCGGATCGAGGAGCTGGCGCCGGCCGACCGGAACTGCGTCTTCCTGATCGACGGGCTCGGCTGGGAGCAGATCAGGTCGCACCCGGACGAGGCCCCGTACCTGACCTCGCTGCTCGGCTCCTCGCGCGGCGGCACGGGCCGCCCGATCACCGCCGGGTTCCCCGCGACCACCGCGACCTCGCTGGCCTCCGTCGGCACGGGGCGCTACCCCGGTACGCACGGGCTGGCCGGTTACACGGTGCGCAACCCGGAGACCGGCGAGCTGATGAACCAGCTGCGCTGGAAGCCGTGGACGTCGCCGCACGTCTGGCAGCCGTACCCGACCGTCTTCCGGCTGGCGCACGAGGCCGGGATCCACACCGCCCAGGTGTCGTCCCCGATCTTCGAGCAGACCCCGCTGACCAAGGTCGCGCTCAGCGGCGGAACGTTTCACGGTCGGCTCTCCGGCGAGGAGCGCATGGACTTCGCCGCCGAGCAGCTCGGCGCCGGGGACCGCTCGCTGGTCTACACGTACTACAGCGAACTCGACGGCGCCGGGCACCGCTTCGGCATCGACTCCGACGCCTGGCGCGGCCAGCTGATGTTCGTCGACCGGCTCGTGCAGCGGCTCGCGGAGCAGCTGCCGCCCCGCTCGGCCCTGTACGTGACCGCCGACCACGGCATGGTCGACATCCCGTTCGACGAAGAGCACCGCATCGACTTCGACGAGGACTGGGAACTGCGGGCCGGCGTCGCCCTGCTGGGCGGCGAGGGCCGCGCCCGGCACGTGTACGCGGTGCCCGGCGCCGAGGCGGACGTCCTCACCTGCTGGCGCGAGGTCGTCGGCGAGCAGTTCTGGGTCGCGAGCCGCGAGGAGGCCGTCTCCCTCGGCTGGTTCGGCGACGAGATCGACGAGCGGGTGTACGGGCGGATCGGCGACGTCGTCGTCGCGGCCCACGAGGACTTCGCGATCACCGCGTCCGTCAACGAGCCCCACGAGTCCGCGATGGCCGGCATGCACGGGTCGATGACCCCGGCGGAGCAGTTCGTCCCGCTGCTCGAAGTGCGTTCCTGACGCCTTCACCCACCCGCGCTCCCCACCCCCCACGACCTGAAAGGTCCCCGACCCGTCATGCCCGAGCTGGTCTTCTTCTCCGGAACCATGGATTGCGGGAAGAGCACCCTGGCCCTCCAGATCGGGCACAACCGGTCGGCCCGCGGGCTCCAGGGCGTCATCTTCACCCGTGACGACCGGGCGGGCGAGGGCAAGCTCTCGTCGCGCCTCGGGCTCGTGACGGAGGCGGTCGAGGCGGGCGAGGGCATGGACCTCTACGCCTATCTGGTGGGCCAGCTCTCCCAGGGAGGCAAGGCGGACTACGTGATCGTGGACGAGGCGCAGTTCCTCGCCCCCGACCAGATCGACCAGCTCGCCCGGATCGTCGACGACCTCGACATGGACGTCTTCGCCTTCGGCATCACCACGGACTTCCGGACCAAGCTCTTCCCCGGCTCGCAGCGCCTGATCGAGCTGGCGGACCGGATCGAGCAGCTCCAGGTCGAGGCGCTGTGCTGGTGCGGCGCCCGGGCCACGCACAACGCCCGCACGGTCGGCGGCGAGATGGTCGTCGAGGGCGAGCAGGTCGTCGTCGGCGACGTGAACCGCCCGTCGGAGGAGATCGGTTACGAGGTGCTCTGCCGCCGCCACCACCGTCGCCGCATGACCTCCGCCTCGGCCCGAGCCGGCGCCCTGTCCCCGGACGTCCTCCCGGTCAACCACGCCTGACGCCTCCCAGCGCGACCGGACGTCCCGTGTCGATGGCGGGACGTCCCTGAGACGAGCGGCGCAAGCCCGTCCGGAGCCGGGGAGCGGCTCGTCTCCCGCGTCCCGGGACGGCGGGACGCGGGAGACGAGCCGCTCCCCGTGCGACAGGGTTGCGGTGTCACCAGCGAAAGGTTTACCGACATGCGCATGCACCGCCCCGCGAAGGGGGCCGCCGCGCTGCTGCTCGCGGCGGTCTCGGCCGGAGCCCTGCTCGTCTCCGCGCCGGCTGCCCACGCGGACGACTCCTCCTACAAGATCTGCAAGGACGCGTACGGCACGCGCCTCTCCCCGAACGGGTACGTCATTCCGCGGGGCGACTACTCCCTGGGCGATTCCGGCGACTGTGTCGCCGGGCTCCAGGAACTCGTCTCGCGGTACGGCCTGACGGCGTGGGAGCAGAGCGGCGGCAACTTCGTCGACGGCGCCTTCGGCGCCCGCACCGACTCGGCCGTCCGCAGGTTCCAGAGCAACCACGGCCTCGTCGTCGACGGGATCGTCGGCCAGAGGACCTGGGAGAAGCTCCTGACGGGCTGAGAGCCGTTCGACGGCCTCCCTGACGAGGGAGTGACCGTCAGGGCCAGGTGGACATCGCTGCGCTTCCGGTCGACGTGTCCGCGGCAGACCGGCAGGCCCGTCCGGTGGTTCCACCGCCCCGCCGTTTCCGTCCGAGGAGGTCCCGGACGGAAACGGCGGGGATCGCGTTATTACTCGGTGGTGGGAATCGAGTTGTAGCAGTCGATCTGAAGGTGGTCCAGGAAGGTCCAGTAGAGGCCGTTTCCGGTCTTGGGTCCGACAACTCCGTCGACGTCGTAGGAGTAATGCTGCTGGAAGTGCTTCACTTCTCGCAGTGTGGCTGCCCCGAATATTCCGTCCACCGCGATATCGAGATGACTCATGTTGTGCCCCTGTGTCACTCGTTGATGCCGGCCTGAACGCACTTCACTCCCCAGCCGGAGCTCCCGTAGCCAAGCACTGGAGCGCTGGTGGACGCGTCGGCCGTGGCGCTGCTCAGCGACGTCAGAACGACTGCGGAAATCGCGACCAGTCCACTTCGAAATCCCTTGACAGTGCGCGGCATAAGCATGGTGACCCCCTCGGACAGCAACACTTCGAAGCAGGGGTCAATGCTGGCAGGCGCTACCCCCGTCCCGCTTGATCAATTCATCCTGCAGAGCGATCGGGCGGAATCCAGGCCGGTTCGGTGAATGCGCGGGATCGCTGACTCTGTTGATTTCCGGGGGAATTCGGCGGGAGTCGTCCGGCCGGGTCACTCGGTCCGCAGTGCGTCCGTCAGGCGGTCGAGGGCCGGGCTGTCGACGGGGGCGGTGCCCGTGAGGGTGTCGACGAGTGCCTGGGCGAGGACGGTCGCGGGGCCGATCCGGGTGTCCTCCCGCTCGTCGCCGGTGACCTTGCCGATCACGGCGTCGCGGACCGATCCGGAGACGGCGGGGTCCCCGAACAGGTCGGGGAAGGACAGCGCCATCATGCACACGCCCACGTTGGCGGAGAGGATCGTCTGGCCGGCCAGCTCGGGGGTCGTGCGCAGGCGTCCGGCGTCGCGGCAGCGCTCCATGGCCTTCAGGAGGATCGCCCGGGCCTCGTGGATCGCCTCCGGCCTGGTGTCGCCGGTCGGGGTGAACATCAGGCGGTAGAGGTGCGGATTGCGCAGCGCGAACCGGACGTGGCCGTCCCAGGCGGTTCGGAGGTCCGCGACCGGGTCGTCGGTGAGCGGGTTGCGCCGCTTGTCGGCGAGGAAGCGTGCGAAGCCGATGTCGGCCACGGCCGTGAGCAGCCCCTGCTTGTCGCCGAACTGGCGGTAGATCTCGGGCATGCCGACCTTCGCCCGGTCGCAGATGGCCCGGGTCGAGATGGCCGGCGCGTCCTTGGTGGCGAGCAGTTCCCCGGTGGCTTCCAGGATGCGCTCTCGTGCCGTCGACATGGCCCCCACGATAACAGCGCTAACAGCGCGGACCTGGGCTTTCTCCGTTCCGGGGGAGGGCCGTGCGGAACGCCGTTATCGATGATTGCGAAATGTGTTAGCGTCGATAACGCCCGGGCTCCCGCACCTCACGTCCGAACCGAGAGGAACCGCCATGACCGCGTCCACCACCCTGCGCGATGTGATCGGCCTGCCCCAGGAGCTCCCGCGCCTGGGTGAGTCCGCCCTGATCATGATCGACTTCCAGAACACCTACCGCACCGGCGTCATGGCGCTCGACGGCGCCGAGCGGGCCCTCGCCGCGGGCGCCCGGCTGCTCGCGGCCGCCCGTGCCGCAGGCGCGCCCGTCGTGCACGTCGTGAACGACGGCGGCGAGGGCACCCCGTACGACATCCGGGCGGAGATCGGCGCGATCAGCGACGAGGTCGCCCCGGTCGAGGGGGAGGAGGTGGTCGTCAAGCAGTTCCCCGACGCCTTCCACGCCACGGACCTCCAGGAGACCCTCCAGGACCTCGGCGTCGGCGGCGACCTCGTCATCGCCGGGTTCATGACGCACATGTGCGTCCAGTTCACCGCGCAGGGCGCCTTCAACCGGGGCTACCGCCCCACCGTGGTCGCCGAGGCCACCGCCACCCGCCCCCTGGCGGCCCCGGACGGCACCGTCCTGTCGTCGGACGCCCTCCAAGTCGCCGCCCTCACCACGGTCTCCGACCTCTTCGGCACCGTGGCCCGCACGGTCGACGACCTCGTCGCCCTCACGCCCGCCGGCTGACACCAAGACAGGTGGCCGGCACCGGAAGCCCCTCGGGACCGGACGCCGAACGGGGGACCAGCGCGACACCGGAAGCCCCTCGGCGCCCACCGTCGAACGGGTGGGACCAGCGCGACACCGGAAGCCCCTCGGCGCCCACCGTCGAACGGGTGGGACCACACCGTCCCGGAAGCGCACCGGCCCGCGTCGCACCGGGTGTTCACCCGGGGTGTGCCGGAAGACCGCCTGATGATCGGTTACGGGTCGCCCGCCTCGGCGGTAATGGCGGTCGGCCCGTGACGACCCACCCTCCGGGCACCCCGCTCCGTGCGCCCCCTGGAGGACGTGTGCCCCCCGCCGCCGAAACCGTGCTCGACGAGGACAAGGTCGGGGGCGGGGACGGGGCGGGCGGGCGCCCCGGTGCCCCGCGACGGGGACTCCGGGCCCCGGCCGTGGCGGCCCCGCTGGCCGCCGCCCTGCTCACCGCCGTACTCCTCTGCCTGGCCGGCCGACTCTCCCGCAGCCACCCCTTCGGGCCGGTGACCAGGAACATCGTCGACCTGGGCCAGCAGTACCTGCCGTACCACGCCTACTGGCGCGCGTTCCTCCTCGGCGAGACGCACGGGGACGCCTTCCTCAACTGGAACTCCGGCTTCGGGGCGAACTTCCTCGGCGACATCGGCACCTATCTGAGCAGCCCCTTCGACCTGCTCGTCGTGGCCTTCCCGGCAGACCGGATCGAGCTCGCCCTCTACGTCGTCACCGCCGCCAAGATCACCGCGGCCGGCGCGGCGATGGCCCTGCTGCTCCTGCGGCTGCGCCCCGGCCGATGGCCCGTCGCCGCCCTGCTCGGCACCGCGTACGCGCTCTCCGGCTGGACCTTCAACTACGGGGCCACCGTCCCGATGTGGCTCGACGGGCTGGTCGCCTTCCCGCTGCTCTGCCTGGTCGGCGAATGGGCCCGCACCGGCCGCCGCCCCGTGCTCGGCCCCCTGGTCGTCGCGCTCGCCTGGATCGCGAACTTCTACACCGCGTACATGGCGACCCTCGGCGCGGCCGTCGTCCTCGTCGTCCGGCTCCTCACCTGCGAGGAGACCGCCGGCGCCCGGCAGCGCGTCGCCGGCGCGCTGCGCGCCGCCCGGAGCGTGCTCATCGGGATCGGCCTCGCCGCGCCGCTCGTGGTGGTCGTCTTCGTCGCCACGAAGGTCGCCGACCCCACCCCGGAGACCACCTTCGCGCCCGCCGCCTGGACGGAGGTCCTCGCCCGCTTCCTGCCCGCGACGGCGAGCGTGGCCAGCCCCGCGCTCTTCATCGGCACGCCCGCCCTCGCGCTGGCCCTGACGCTGCCGTTCAACCGGGCCGTCGCCCCGCGCGTCCGGGCCGGCTGGACGGCGGCGATCGTCCTCGTGGCGCTCTCCCTCCAGTGGGAGCCCACCCATCTGCTCTGGCACGCCGGTGCCTCGCCCAACGGCATCCCCTACCGCCAGACCTTCGTCCTGTGCGGCCTGCTGCTCGTCGCGGCCTGGTTCTCGGCCGCCCGCGGCGTGCCCCGGCCGGCCGCGCTCCTGGCGGGCGGCGCGCTGCTCGGAGCCCTGGCGTGGGCGGCCCGGGGGAGCGTCGACATCGACCGGTGGACCTTCCCCGCCTTCGGCGCGGCCGCGTTCCTGACGCTCGCGGCGGTCCTCCTGGCCCTGGCCGGCGCCCGCCGGGTCCACGCGCGCGTGCTTCCCGTCCTCGCCGTGGTCCTGCTGGTCGCCGCCCAGGCGGGCGAGGCGGCCGTCACCGGGAAGCGGATCGAGGAACAGCAGCGGAGCGAGGTCTCCTGGTCGCCGCGGATCGGCCCGTGGCACGAGGAGGTGGCCCGCGAGGCGGCGCGCGCGGACGCCTGGCCGCAGCACCGCACGGACCCCGGCGAGGTCCCCGGCGGGAACGACGTCCTGCTCGTCGGCGGGCAAGGGGCCGACTACTACAGCAGCCTCACCGCCGACGTGACCTCCCGGACCCTGGCCTCGCTCGGCTTCGGCCACTACGCCAAGGGCCGGCACCCGGTCAGCCTCGACAACCCGGTGACCGACGCCCTCTTCTCCATCGGCACCCGGATCCGCTCCCGGCCCGCGGAGCCGGTCCGCCAGGACGCGCTGCCGCGGGCCACCGTCACCGCCGCCACCACCCCCGTACCGCCGCTGGTCACCGTCCGCCCGACGGAGCCGCCGGCCACGCACCCCGGGGACTCCGCCTTCGCGCGCCAGGAACGCCTGCTCGGTTCCGACGTGTACGAGCTGCCGCCCGCCCCGCGCCGTACCGGACGCACCGTCACCGCCCGCTGCCCGGCGGGCTCCCAGGTCTGGTTCTGGGCCCCCGAGTACCGGGGCACGGCCACCCTCGCCGGTGGGTCGCCGGTGGAGTTCGAGGGCAAGCCGCCGTCCGTACGCGCCCCCATGCGGCCCCTCGGGACCGTGCCGGACTCCGGCGAGGTCCGGATCGACCTGGGCCCCGAGGCCCGCGTGCGGCTGCCCCGGCAACCGGTCGGCTGCCTGGTCGGCGCCCGCCTCGACGCCGCCGTACGGCAGCTCACCGCGACCGGCGCCACGCGCGTGCGTGCCACCGGACACACCGTCACCGCCGAACTGCCGCCGGGCAGCACGGGCGTCGCCGTCCTCGCCGCACCCCGCATCTCCGGCTGGAGCTGCGCCGCCGGGGACACGGACCTCCGCCCCGCGCGCGCGTACGAGGGCCTCGTCGCCGTCCCCCTCGACGGGCGCGCCACCACCGTCCGCTGCTCCTTTCGGCCCCCGGGACTCGAGCTCGGCGGCGCGGTCGGCGCGGCCGCGCTGCTCGCACTGGCCGTGACGGGTATCCGCGGGAGACGGAAAGAGTTCACCCGCAGTGCACGTACGGATCGTTCGCCCGGGAAAGCGGACGGCTAGCCTGCCCGCCGTAGCGACGTTTAACCGTTCGAATCAGTGTAGGGATTCCGAGTGCCGAAACTGTCCGTCGTCGTACCGTTCCACAACGTCGGGGCATACGCGCCCGACACCCTGCGCAGCCTCGCCAACAACGCGGATCCGGAATTCGAGTTCCTGCTGGTCGACGACTGCTCGACGGACGACACCCCGGAAATCCTCGACCGCTGGCGCGACCGCCTCCCCCACGCCACCGTCATCCGGCACGAGACCAACCAGGGCGTTGCCCAGGCCCGGAACACCGGGATCGACGCGGCACGCGGCGACTACATCACCTTCCTCGACGGCGACGACTGGTACGCCCCCGGCCACCTGCGCGCCGCGGTGGACGGAATCTCCCGCCTCGACTGCGACTTCGCGCGCACCGACCACGTCCTGTCGGAAGGCAGGAAACGCCAGATCCGCTATGCGCCGGCCAAGCGCCGCGACACGGTGATGGACCCCAGGGACGGCATCTCGCCGGCCAGCATGGTCACGATGGTCGATTATCCGTTCGTCCCCTTCGGTATTTACAGCGGACGCCTCTTCGAGAACGGCGCCTCGCGATTCGAGACCTCCCTCAGAACGGCCGAGGACCGCCTCTGGATCTGGCGGCTCCACCTCAAGGCCCGCACTTTCGCCGCCCTTTCCCTGCACGGCGTCTTCTACCGGAGGGGCGTCACCACCTCGCTCACCCAGATCACCGACAACCGGCAGCTGGATTTCATCCCCTCGTACGACCTCCTGCTCGACGACGTCTCCCGGGACGCCGAGGCGGACCGGTTCCTGCCGAAGGCGGTCCGCACGTACTGCGCGATGATCGCCTTCCACGTCGGCAAGGTCGCGCTGTACGAACCGGCCGTCGCCACGCGGCTGCGCGCCGACGTCCGCGACGCCCTGCACCGGATGCCGCAGGGCGTCCTCGACGAGACCCTCGCCACCATGGACACCCCGCGCAGCACCCTCCTGCGAAGCCTGCGCGACACCGGAAGGACCGCCTGAACCATGGCCACCGACACGGCATCCGCGCCCCTCCCCGGACCGGCGCCGGAGGCGGCCGCCGACGGCCGCCGGGTCCAGCTCTTCCAGGTGTCCACCCTGTACGGCGCCGCCACGCTCGCCGCCGCCCTGGACGCCGGACGGTTCGGCCCCCGCGAGGAGGCCCGCAGGCTCCTGCTGCTCTCCCACAACGCCGAGATCCCCGAGACCGCGCTGCGCCTGGAGACGATGACCGGCTACGACCGGATCGCCGCCCGCTTCGACGGCGTCCTCGACTGGAACGAGACGATCCACCCGTACCACCCCGCCGGCTGGGCCCCCCGCCCCGAGGAGGCCCCGCTCTGGCAGCGTGTCCTGCGCACCGCCTGGGACCTCGGCACCGGCCCGGTCGAGCTGGTCGTCGAGTCCATCCAGGTCAACCCCGCCAAGGCGCTCGCCGGCGCGTTCCCCGAGAGCGACCTGCACGTCTACGCCGACGGCCTCATGAGCTACGGCCCCACCCGCTCCGACCTCGCGCAGTCCATCGCCTGCCGGCTCCGGCGCGTCCTCCACCTCGACCTGGTGCCGGGCCTCCGGCCGCTCCTCCTGAGCGAGTACGGCGTCGAACCCGAGCTGGTCCCCGACGAAGCCTTCCGCGCGGTCCTCGCCGAGATCGCCGAGGAGGCGGCCGACGACCCCGGCATCGCGCGGACGGCCGCCGCCGGGGCCACGGCCCTCCTGCTCGGCCAGTACCTCGCCGCCCTCGCGCTGCTCACCGCGGACGAGGAGGAGGAGCTGCACGTACGGATGCTGCGCGGGGCCGCGGCGGCCGGACACCGCTCGGTGGTCTTCAAGCCGCACCCGACCGCACCCGCCCGCTACTCCCGGGCCCTCCACGAGGAGGCGGAACGCTCCGGCGTCCGGCTGACCGTCCTCGACGGGCCGCTGCTCGCCGAGACCTTCTACGAGCGGTGCCGGCCCTCGCTGGTCGTCGGCTGCTTCTCCACGGCGATGCTCACCGCCGCCGTGTACTACGGCATCCCCGTCGCGCGCGTGGGCACGGCCGAGGTCCTCGCCCGCCTCACGCCCTTCGAGAACAGCAACCGGATCCCGCTCACCGTCGTCGACCACCTCGTCCCCGACCTGGAGCGGGCGGCGGAGCCTGCCGTCCCCGGGGCGGCCCCGGAGTCGCTCACGCCGCTCGTCCGGGCCGTCGGCTACTGCATGCGGCACAAGATCCACCCGGGACTCCGGGAGGAGACCGCCCGCTTCCTGACCGAGCACCTCGCCGACCCCGGCACCGCACACCACTTCACGACCGAACGGCTCACCGAGCTCGGCCTGCCGGGCAGCGACCCGGCCCGGGCGCGCGGCGGCTCCTCCCGGCTGCGGACCCTGGCCCGGACCCTGCGCGGCTGAGCCGCCGGGCGCCTCGTCCCGAGCGGGCCGGCGTCACTCCGGGGCGGACCTCACGAGGGTGAAGACCGCGCCCTCCGGGTCCGCCACCACCGCCAGCCGCCCCGCCGTGCCCTCGCGCGGCGGGCGCAGCACCCGGCCGCCGAGCTCCACGACGAACCGGGCGGCCGCGTCCGTGTCGGCGACCTCGAAGTACGTCATCCAGTGCGGGCCCCGGTCCCGGGGCAGCGCGTTGCCGACGCCGTGCAGGGACGCCACCGGCGTGTCGTCGACCAGGAGCGTGGCGTAGTCGTGGTCGGCGGACACGACCGGATCCACCTCGAACCCGAAGACGCTCCGGTAGAACTTCCCGACCGACGAGGTCTCGTACGTGAGCAGCTCGTTCCAGACCGGGGTCCCCGGCGGCCCGGCCGCCGCCGTCCCGTGGTGCGCCTCCGCCTGCCAGACCCCGAAGACGGCCCCGACCGGGTCGGAGCAGATGGCCAGGCGCCCCGCCTCCCCGGCGTCCAGCGGGCCCACCGCGACCGTGCCGCCGCAGCAGCGGATGGTCTCGGCGGTCTCGTCGGCGTCGTCGGTGGCCAGATAGGGGGTCCAGGCGATCCGCAGGTTCCGGTCGGGCGGCAGCTGGCCGATGCCCGCCACCTCCTTGCCGCCGAGCAGCGCGCGCACGTACGGGCCGAGCTGTCGCGGGCCCGGTACGAACTCCCATTCGAAGAGCGCGTTGTAGAACTCCTGGGTGGCGTCAAGCCCGTGCACCATCAGACTCACCCAACAGGGGGTGCCGGATGTGCGCCGAGTCGCCTCGGTCATCGTCACTCTCTCCTCGGACCATCGTCGTGGTCGTGCCCCGGTCCGATGGTGCCACCGTCGGGGCCGTGGCGCGCCCCCGGCCGCGCCGTGCGTGGCGCGATCGGGCAGGGAGGTCGCCGGGTCCGCCCCCGGCGGCCGTGCGGCTGCGCGAGGATGGCCCCATGAAGCCCATCATCTCCGCAAGCGAACTGCTGAGCGAGTCGGCCGGGGTCAGGCCGCCGGTCCTCCTGGACGTCCGCTGGACGCTGGGCGGCCCGCCCGGACGGCCCGCGTACGAGGCCGGCCACCTGCCCGGCGCGGTCTACGTCGACCTGGACGCGGAGCTCGCCGGCCCGCCCGGGAGCGGCGGACGCCACCCGCTGCCCGACCCGGAGGCCTTCGGGGCCGCGATGCGCCGGGCGGGCGTCTCGGCGGACCGGCCCGTCGTCGTGTACGACGGCGGCCTCGGCTGGGGCGCGGCCCGCGCCTGGTGGCTGCTCCGCTGGGCCGGCCACCCGGACGTACGGGTCCTGGACGGGGGCCTGGCGGCCTGGACGGGCGAGCTCACCGAGAAGGTGTCCGCGCCGGAGCCGGGCGACTTCCGGCCCGAGCCGGGCGCGCTCGGACTGCTCGACGCCGACGCGGCGGCCGCCCTTGCGGACGCGGGGCTGCTCCTGGACGCCCGCGCGGCCGAGCGCTACCGCGGGGACGTGGAACCGATCGACCGGGTCGGCGGCCACATCCCCGGCGCGGTCTCGGCCCCGACGACGGAGAACGTCGACGCCGACGGACGCTTCCTCGCCCCCGACGCCCTGCGCGAGCGCTTCACCGCCCTGGGCGCGAAGGACGGCACCGAGGTCGCGGTCTACTGCGGCTCCGGCGTCTCCGGTGCCCACGAGGTCCTGGCCCTGGAGATCGCGGGCATCCCCGCGGCGCTCTACGCCGGCTCCTGGTCGGAGTGGTCCGCCGACCCCGCCCGTCCGGTGGCCACGGGCCCGGACCCCCGGTAGTCCGTACGGGAAGCGGCGGTACGCGAAGGGCCCGCGCCGGACGACGGCACGGGCCCTTCGCGTACCGCGCTACTCCTGCTTCTTGCGCCGGGTGCCGAAGACGATCTCGTCCCAGCTGGGGACCGCGGCGCGGCGGCCCGGACGGACGCCGTCCGCCTCGGCCTGGCGGTCGGTGGTGCCGGTGAGCCGGTCCCGGTGGCCCGAGACGGCGCGGGGCATCAGGACGTCGGCGTACGCGGAACCCGCGCCCGCCGAGGCGGCCGGGGCCGGCGGCTCCTCCGCCTCGACCTCCTCCGAGGGCTCCGTGTCCGGAGGCTCGGGCACGATCATGTCGCCGCGGAAGCTGGGCACGGCCTCCAGGAGGCTGGTCAGGGAGTCCCGCTCCTCCTCCGGCTCGGCCGACGCGGACGCCCGCTCCAGCTGGCGGTCCGACCGGTCGATCTGGCGGTCGAGGGCCCGGTCGAGCGGCCTGTCCCGGGGCAGCCGGGCGATGCGCGGCACGAACGGGAAGCTCGGCTCGGGCGCGGCGGCGATCGTATCGTCCGTCTCGCCGATCAGGGCCCGTGCCTCGTCGTCGACGGCCTGGACGAGCCGCCGGGGCGGGTCGTACGTCCAGCTGGCCGTGTGGACCTCGCCCGCGACGCGGTAGACGAGCAGCACCTCCCAGGTGCCGTCGTCGCGCCGCCACGAGTCCCACTGCACGGTGTCCTTGTCGGCGCCGCGCAGCAGCAGCCGCTCCTGCACCGCCTCGCCGAGCTGCGGGCCGGTGTTCTCGCCGGGCCTGCGGACGGGTGTCTTGCGGGCCCGCTCCGCCATGAAGGCGCGCTCGGCGAGCACAGGGCCCTCGAAGCGGCGGACGCGGTCGACGGGGATGCCGGCGAGCTGGGCGACCTCCTCGGCGGAGGCACCGGCTCGTATCCGCGCCTGGATGTCACGGGGGCGGAGGTGGCTCTCCACCTCGATCTCGATCTGGCCGAGGCGTGCGCGGTCGTTGCGCACGGCGGCACGGAGCCGCTCGTCGATCGGAAGCGTGTACTCCGTGCTGTCCGCAGCCTTCAGCACCAGTCGTGTGCCGTCGTTGGAGACGGCCACGACACGCAGTTCGGGCATGGGGACCTCCCGGGTGGTGCCTGCCGACGTCACGTGCGTCGCTGCTTCCGCTAGTCGAGTGTGGCCTGCCCGGGTGCAGCCTGCCACTACCTTGCCGAGTTGCCCGGCGTGTCGGGCATGGACCCTGGGACGCCGTTATGACACGGTGACCTGATGGCTACCCGGAGTGACTGGTGGTCACTCTGTGCAGCCGGTTTCCGTGTGGTGCCGTGGCGTCACCGGTTCGAGTGCCGCTTTCGGCTCCCTCCCCTTGATCCCGGGCGCCCGAAGGCGTCCGGACCCAGGGTTCGTCAATGTACTCCATTCGGGCCACTTGGGTGGACCGGCGCGCCGCCCAACTTCTCGGGCGGTACGGGAGTTGAGTCTCCGCGATCTTCCCCCATACGTGTCGCTGTTCACAGAAACAGCAGAAACGGAACTATTCGCTTCGCCCATATGTCCCTTCTGGGTGCAAGGCGAACGGATGAGCCGTCAGGGGTTGGAGATGCGTCACAGGCCGGAGACCGACACGGAAGAACCGAAGGAGGAGCGGGAGAACGGCAGGAGAAGGATCGACCTGAGCGTGGCCCAGGTGTCGGGCAGCGCCCTGGCCGCGGTCATCGCCGCCAAACTCGCCTCCACCCTCGGCGTGTACGGCACGATCCTCGGCGCCGGTGTGATCAGTGTCATCGCCACCTGCGGCGGCCCGCTCTTCCAGCACCTCTTCAGGCGCACCGGCGAACAGATGCGCGACGCGACCGCGGCCGCCAAACCGAAGGCGCGTCAGGTCCCGGTCGCGGCGGGGCCGCCGGACGACCGCACCCTGATGCTCGGCACGATCGCTCCCGCCCCCGCCCCGTACGACGGGGAGTTCGGCGACGCGACCACCCACGGCACCCGGGTGCGCGGCTGGAAGCGCCCGGCCCTCGCCGCCGCCCTGGTCTTCGGCGTGACCATGGGCGGCATCACCACCTACGAGCTGGTCTCGGGGCAGGACTTCGGCGGCACCCGGGGGACCACCACCTTCGGCTCCGTCGTCCGCGGCGGGAGCGCGGGGCAGGACGCGCCGGACCGCGACGAGCGGCCCGCGCCCGCGCCCTCCGGCTCCTCCGGCGCCGTCACGCGGCCGGAGGACGGCACGCCCGCGACGGGCGCCACCCCGACCCCGGGCGACCGGGACGGCGGGAAGGGCACCGGGACGGCGACCCCGTCGGTGGAGCCGACCCCCTCCGGCTCCACCGGGGGAGAGACGCCCGCCCCGACACCGACGGGACCCACGACCGCCCCGACGCCCACCGCCCCGACCCAGGAGCCCGCCACCGGCACCGGCTCGCCGGACGCCCCGGCACCGGCCGACGGCGACCCGGCCGCCGGGTGACGGTCAGTCGCCCAGGACCCGGCGCAGGTAGTCGTTGGCGAACAGCCGGTCCGGGTCGAGCCGGTCCCGCAGCGCCGTGAACTCGGCGAAGCGCGGGTAGACCTCGGAGAAGTAGGCGGCGTCGCGGGTGTGCACCTTGCCCCAGTGGGGGCGGCCCCCGTGCGCCGTCATGATGCGCTCCACCGCGGTGAAGTACGCCTGGTGGGGCGTGCCCTTGTACAAGTGGACGGCGATGTACGCCGTCTCCCGCCCCGAGGCCGTGGACAGCGCTATGTCGTCCGCCGGCGCGGTCCGCACCTCCACCGGGAAGCTCACCTTCAGCGGCGAGCGCTCGACCATCGCCTTGAGCTCGCGCAGCGCGGCGACCGCCGCCTCACGCGGAAGCGCGTACTCCATCTCCAGGAAGCGCACCCGGCGCGGCGAGGTGAAGACCTTGTACGGGATGTCGGTGTACGTGCGGGCCGACAGGGCCCGGCTGGAGACCTTGGCGATCGAGGGGATCACCGGCGGCACCGCGCGGCCCACCGAGCAGGCGAGCTGGAAGAGCCCGTTGGAGAGGAGCTCGTCCTCGATCCAGCCGCTGATCCGCCCGGGAGGGGCGGCGGGGCCCGCGCTGCGGTTGTTGCGCTTGGTGTTGCAGTTGTTCGTGTGGGGGAACCAGTAGAACTCGAAGTGCTCGTTCTCCGCGTGCAGCGCGTCGAACTCGGCGGTGACCCGGTCGAAGGTCATCGGCTCCTCGCGCGCGGTGAGCAGGAAGACCGGCTCCACCGCGAAGGTGATCGCCGTGACCACGCCGAGCGCGCCGAGACCGATCCGGGCGGCCGCGAAGACCTCCGGATTCTCCTTCTCCGAACAGACGAGCAGTTCGCCCGAGGCCGTCACCAGCTCCAGCTCGCGGATCTGCGCGGCGATCGAGGCCGACTCGCGGCCCGTGCCGTGGGTGCCCGTGGAGGTGGCGCCGGCGACGGTCTGCTCCATGATGTCGCCCATGTTCGTGAGCGACAGGCCCTCGCGGGCCAGCGCCACGTTGAGCCGCTTGAGCGGGGTGCCGGACTCGACCGTCACGGTCATCGCCTCGCGGTCGATGCGCCGGATCCCGGTCAGCAGCCCCGGGCGGATCAGGACGCCGTCGGTGGCCGCGATCGAGGTGAAGGAGTGGCCGGTCCCGACCGTCTTCACCCGCAGCCCGTCCGCCGCCGCCCGGCGCACCGCCTCGGCGAGCTCCTCGGCCGAGGCCGGGCTCACCTCCCGCACCGGGCGGGAGGTGACGTTCCCCGCCCAGTTACGCCACGGGTTGCTCGCCGTCCTGGCGCTCCCCGACCCCGCTGTCGTCGTCCCGCTCACGCTGCCCCTCCCGGTTCGGTGCCGGCCTGCTCAGCCGGCGGTGTCCGAGGAGACCCACCGCGACCGCTAGCGCGCCCGAGACCACGGGCACCACGTACGCCGCCTCGGCTCCCGACGCGTCGACCACCCAGCCGGCGGCCGACGAGCCGAGCGCCACGCCGATCGCGAGGCCGGTACCCGTCCAGGTCATGCCCTCGGTCAGCTTGGTGCGCGGTACGTGCGCTTCGACGAGGGCCATCGTGGTCACCATCGTCGGTGCGATGGACAGGCCCGCGACAAAGAGCGCCACGGCCAGCAACGGCAAGTTCCCGGCCAGTAGGAGGGGGATCATACTCACGGCCATCGCGCAGACGCCCAGCAGCCAGCGGCGGGACGGCTCGCCCTTGAGGTGCAGCAGTCCGAAGACGGCGCCGGCCAGGCAGGAACCCAGCGCGTAGACGGCCAGCACGAGGCTGGCGGCGGCCTTGTGGCCCTGCTCCTCGGCGAAGGCCACCGTCACCACGTCCACCGAGCCGAAGATGGCGCCGGTGGCGACGAAGGCGAGGGTCAGCACCTGGAGGCCGGGGGAGCGGAGCGCGGACGCGCTCTTCTCGCCTTCCTCCCGGGGGTGCGGCTCGGGTTCCGTCGCGCGCTGGGCGGTCAGCCAGAAGACGCCGACGGTCAGGAACACCCCGGCGAACAGCGGGCCGGCCTCCGGGAACCAGGTCGTCGACAGGCCGATCGAGATGATCGGGCCGAAGATGAAGCACACCTCGTCGACGATCGACTCCCAGGAGTACGCCGTGTGCAGGCGCCGCCCGTCGCCCCGGTAGATCTCCGCCCAGCGGGCCCGGGTCATCGCGCCGAGGCTGGGCACGACGCCGATCACGGCCGTGAAGGCGAAGAGCGTCCAGTCCGGAGCCCCCTGCTGTACGCAGAGGAGGAGCCCGGCGGCCGCGGCCAGCGAGATCAGCGTCACCGGCCGGAGCACCTTGCGCTGTCCGTGGCGGTCGACGAGGCGCGACACCCGGGGGCCGAGGGCCGCGGCGGACATGGCTAGGGTCGCGGCGAGTGCGCCGGCGAGCCCGTACCTGCCGGTGACCTGCGAGATCATGGTCACGATGCCGATGCCCATCATGGACAGCGGCATCCGGCCGAAGAATCCGGCGACGGAGAACGAGGCGGTGCCGGGCGCCTCGAAGATCGCGCGGTAGGGACTGGGCAAGAGGAGTCCTTGGTCAACACGTGTAATTAACAGCTAAAGCCTACGGTGTTGAAGTCGATCGGTCATCCCCCTTTTCCGGACGATCGGGCACGGACGGGCCGCACCCCCCCGCCACCGGAGCCGGGTGGGAGGATCGGTGCCATGTCCGATCAGCACGATCCCGCCCCGTACGACGCCCTGCTGCTGCTCTCCTTCGGCGGCCCCGAGGGTCCGGACGACGTGGTCCCGTTCCTGGAGAACGTGACGCGCGGCCGCGGCATCCCGAAGGAACGGCTCAGGGAA
>NZ_JBIVPA010000019.1:133912-156477 GCF_044754405.1 Streptomyces sp. NPDC093089 | reverse complement strand
GTGGTGCCATCCCACCTCCCCTGCTGGTTGGAAGCGTCATCACTTCCAACCAGCACAACGAGCAACCCGGTGAACCTATGCGGTCACAGCACTAGGCTCCGGACCGGGCCTAGGAGGGCTTGTTGCCGATCGGGCCGGGCTCGTGGGGCGTCTCGCCGATCGGGCCGGGCCCGTCGACGGGACCCTTCCGAGGGAGCCCGCCGAGCGGGCCCTAGCGCCGCTTCCGGCCGAACAGCAGCTTCGGCAGGGCCGCCGGCACCGGGCGGCGGGTGATCGCCTCGGACGGCAGCGGGACGGCGGCCAGGGAGCCGTCGGGCAGGTCCGTCGTCGAGGACTGCGGGTCGAGCCGCAGCACCCGGCACTCGCGCGCCCAGCGGGCGGGCATCGCCTCGCCGTCGGGGGCGTTGAGCCGCTTGCCCTTGAGCTCGGCGACGGCCGCCTCCCACGCCTCGCCGCCGGGGGCGAGTTCGCGCACGGTGGCGGTCCAGGCGACGAGCCGGCCGCCCTTGTCCTTGCTGCGCACGGTCACCTCGGCCGTACCGCCGTCGGCCAGGCCGGGCAGCGGCTGCTCGCCGGGCCCGTCACCCACGACGTGCGCGGCGCCGTCGTGCCAGACGTGCCAGAGCGCGCGGGCGGGCCCGGTGCCCCGGACCCAGACGAGGCCGGACTTCTTGGTGGCCTCCTCGACGAGGGCGCCGGTGAGCAGCATGTCGGTCATGGCCGAAGCCTATCTAGAGCCAGCCGTTGCGCTTGAGGGTGCGGTGGATGGTGAAGCAGATGGCGATGATGCCGGTGAGCACCATCGGGTAGCCGTACTTCCAGTGCAGTTCGGGCATGTGGTCGAAGTTCATGCCGTACACGCCGCAGACGGCGGTGGGGACGGCGACGATCGCGGCCCACGAGGTGATCTTGCGCATGTCCTCGTTCTGCGCGACGGTCGCCTGCGCCAGGTTGGCCTGGAGGATCGAGTTGAGGAGCTCGTCGAAGCCGACGACCTGCTCCTGGACGCGGGCGAGGTGGTCGGCGACGTCGCGGAAGTACTTCTGGATGTCGGGGTCGACCAGCCGCATGGGCCGCTCGCTGAGCAGCTGCATGGGGCGCAGGAGCGGGGTGACGGCCCGCTTGAACTCCAGGACCTCGCGCTTGAGCTGGTAGATCCGGCCGGTGTCCGTGCCGCGGGTGGAGCCCTTCGCGGCGGGGGAGAAGACGTCGATCTCCAGCTGGTCGATGTCCAGTTCGACGGCGTCGGCGACCGCGATGTAGCCGTCGACGACGTGGTCGGCGATGGCGTGCAGCACGGCCGAGGGGCCCTTGCCGAGGAGCTCGGGCTCGCCCTGGAGGCGGTGGCGGAGGTTGCGCAGGGAGCCCTGGCCGCCGTGCCGGACGGTGATGACGAAGTCGGGGCCGGTGAAGCACATGACCTCGCCGGTCTCGACGACCTCGCTGGTCGCGGTGAGTTCGGCGTGCTCGACGTAGTGGATGGTCTTGAAGACGGTGAAGAGGGTGTCGTCGTACCGCTCCAGCTTGGGCCGCTGGTGGGCGTGGACGGCGTCCTCGACGGCGAGCGGGTGCAGCCCGAACTCGGCCGCGATTCCGGCGAATTCGGCCTCGGTCGGCTCGTGGAGGCCGATCCAGGCGAAGCCGCCGCTCTCCCGTACCTGGCGCATCGCGCCGCGCGGCGTGAGGCACTCGCGGTCGTCGATCCGGCGCCCGTCGCGGTAGACGGCGCAGTCGACCACGGCGCTGGAGGCCGAGTGGTCGCGGGTGGGGTCGTACGAGGTGTACGTGGTGGGGGTCTTGCGCAGGGTGTGCCGCAGGCTCGGGCGGACGGCTGCGGTGAGGTCACGGATCATCGACATGGGCGTGCTCCTTCACGGATCGGCCGTCGGCGCGGAGCGTGGCACAGCCCGGAATGGGGACGGAGAGATACGTCGTCCACAAAGCGGGCGGCACCGGAGAGACGCGTCGGCGGCGGTCGCTACAGACAGGGAAAGGCGAAGTGCTCTTCCGTCGTGCGAGATGCCGGAGGGGCGGGTCCGTGCCGGACCCGGACGTCACCGGAGGGAGCGCACCTGGCGGGGGTGCGGAGCGGCGGAAGAGCTGCTGGTACTGCCCGATCGACTTCGGTCCATCGCAGTCCCACCTCCTCCGGCCGGTCCCCTGTCGGGGATGACGTGTGACGAGCAGTCGGGAATCCCGACCAGTGGCCAACACTATCAGCCGACAGAGGGTCAATCCCTTCCTTTGCCCGTTCCATACGCGATCTATGCTCCCTCCATGGCAGAAGTTCTTGCACTGGTCGAGGCCCGGCTGCGGACGGCGCTCGGAGAACCGGACGCGCGGGCCGCGGTGACGTTTCTCGGGACGGACCGGATCGAGGTGCTCCGGTTCATCGACGGCGATCTCGTGCGGTACGCGACCCTCGGCATGTCCGCGCAGCCGATGGCCGACCCGACCGCCGCGCTCGCCGACCCGGTGAAGGGTCCGCGCGCGGAACTCGTCCTCACCGTGCGGGCCGGGCTCGCCGACACCGACAAGGTGCTGCGCCCGCTCGCCGTGCTCGCCTCCACCCCGCAGGTCGAGGGCGTCGTCGTGGCCCCCGGCGCCTCGCTCGACGTCGGCGAACCGCTCTGGCCCGGCGCCGCCTTCAGCTCCGTCCTGGTCGCCGGGTCCGGCGGCCTCGTGGAGGACCTGGAGCTCGACGACCCGATGGACCCGGTCCGCTTCCTGCCGCTGCTCCCGATGACCCCGAACGAGGCCGCCTGGAAGCGGGTCCACGGGGCGCAGGCCCTGGAGGAGCGCTGGCTGGCCAAGGGGACGGACCTGCGCGATCCCCTGCGCGGCTCCGTGAACCTGGACTGAGGCGCGCGGGTCAGCGGGTCACCGGCCCCACCCGGGTGGGTCACCGCCCCTCCCGGGTGGGTCACCGCCCCTCCCGCCCCGCCCGAACCGGCCGTCGCCGGGGTGTGCGTCCACCGAGGGTGAACGGCCCGGGCCGGACGGGTGATCGTCCGTTGACGTCCTTGACGCGGGGCGGAAGAGCTAGGACCGTTGAGCCCTATGAGGGGCGAACCCAGTTGTCCGAAGTGCGGTGGCCGGGTCAGGGCGCCCGGTCTCTTCGCCGACTCCTGGCAGTGTGACGTACACGGCTCGGTGTACCCGCTCCAGCCCGTGATCCCGCCCAGCGTCGAGGCGCTCGGTGTCGTGGTGAACCGGTCCCACGTCCCGGTGTGGATGCCGTGGCCCCTTCCCGTCGGCTGGCTCTTCACCGGGGTCGCGTACGCCGGGGACGACCGCAGCGGCGGTCGCGCGACCGCCGTCGCGTGCTCGGGCCCCGGACCCCTCGGCGGGATCGGCGAGCTGGTCCTCGTCGCCGAGGAGCTCGGCGTCGGCCTCGGTGCCCGGTACGCCGGCATCGACGGCCCGGACCCCGGCCCCGGCATGTCCATCGACAAGCCGCCCCAGACGAAGGTGCTGGCCGCCGGCCGCCCCACCCCGCTCTGGCACGTCAACGGCGCTCCCCATGACCGCGCGGTCTTCGCGGGGGAGGCGTGCGGCATGTGGCTGTGGGCCATCGTCTGGCCCGAGCAGTCCGGCCTCCTCATGTACGACGAGCTCGTCCTGACGGACCTGCGCGACGCCGGCGCCGAAGTCGAACTCCTGCCGTGCGGCGCCCTCACCCCGAGGCTCCTCGGCTAGCCGCCGGCCGGGTCCGCCCTGACCGCGGCCGGGTCCGCGGCTCGGCCCATGGCCGGGTCCCCACCCCGGTCTCCGCTCCGGGAGCGTCTGACGTTCCGTACGGGCGTGTTCGATTCGCCCGTTATGCTGGAGCGTCCCTCGTCCGTGCCGAGCCCCGGAGTACCGCGTCGTGCGCATCGATCTGCACACCCACTCCACGGCGTCCGACGGTACGGACTCGCCGGCGGAGCTCGTACGGAACGCGGCCGCGGCCGGGCTCGACGTCGTCGCGCTGACGGACCACGACACCACCCGCGGCCATGCCGAGGCGATCGAGGCGCTGCCCGAGGGGCTGACGCTGGTCACCGGGGCCGAGCTGTCCTGCCGTGTCGACGGGATCAGCCTGCACATGCTGGCGTACCTCTTCGACCCGACGGAGCCCGCGCTCCTCGCCGAGCGCGAGCTCGTCCGGGACGACCGGGTGCCGAGGGCCCGCGCCATGGTCGGCAAGCTCCAGGAGCTCGGCGTCCCCGTCACCTGGGAGCAGGTCGCCCGGATCGCCGGCGACGGCTCCGTGGGCCGCCCGCACGTCGCCGAGGCGCTCGTCGAGCTGGGCGTCGTACCGGACGTGTCGGGTGCGTTCACGCCCGAGTGGCTCGCCGACGGCGGCCGGGCGTACGTCGGGAAGCACGAGCTCGACCCGGTCGAGGCGATCCGCCTGGTCAAGGCGGCCGGCGGGGTCACCGTCTTCGCGCACCCGCTCGCCGTCAAGCGCGGCCAGGTGCTGCCCGAGGCCTCGATGGCCCGGCTCGCCGAGGCCGGACTCGACGGCATCGAGGTCGACCACATGGACCACGACGAGGCGACGCGCGCGCGGCTGCGCGGGCTCGCGAAGGAGCTCGGGCTGCTGACCACGGGCTCCAGCGACTACCACGGCAGCCGCAAGACCTGCCGCCTCGGCGAGTACACCACCGACCCCGACATCTACGGCGAGATCACCCGCCGTGCGGCGGGCGCCTTCCCGGTCCCCGGCGCGGGCGGATCCCGCTAAGAGGGCCGTACGCCCTCGGGGCCGTTCTCGGCCCCCTTCCGCCGCTCCCTCGTGACGGCGGCCGGCCGTCGCGCCCGCCGCCTCCCGGGCGGGTGCGCGCGCCCCGACTCCGTTTCGCGCCGCCGTACGGCTCTGTGCCGTGCTCCGGTGGCGCTTCTCCTGCCCTGCTTCCGGAATCCCAGATTCCGCCAGGTGGGGACACCCCACTGTTCGACCTCTCCCGCAAGGCACCCCACCGTGTTCGACGTCGCCGTCTTCGGCTCGCTGTTCCTGACCCTCTTCGTGATCATGGATCCCCCCGGGATCACCCCGATCTTCCTCGCCCTCACCTCGGGCCGCCCGGCCAAGGTGCAGCGCCGGATGGCCTGGCAGGCCGTCGCGGTGGCCTTCGGCGTCATCACCGTCTTCGGTCTGCTCGGGCAGCAGATCCTGGACTACCTGCACGTCTCCGTCCCCGCGCTGATGATCGCGGGCGGTCTCCTGCTGCTGCTCATCGCGCTCGACCTGCTCACCGGCAAGACCGACGAGCCGAAGCAGACCAAGGACGTGAACGTCGCCCTGGTGCCGCTCGGCATGCCGCTGCTCGCCGGTCCCGGCGCGATCGTCTCGGTCATCCTGGCCGTGCAGCACGCCGACAGCGTCGCCTCGCAGGTCTCCGTGTGGACCGCCATCGCCGCCATGCACGTCGTGCTGTGGCTGACCATGCGCTACTCGCTGGTGATCATCCGGGTCATCAAGGACGGCGGCGTCGTCCTGGTGACGCGGCTCGCGGGCATGATGCTCTCCGCCATCGCCGTGCAGCAGATCATCAACGGCGTCACCCAGGTGATCCAGAACGCCTGACCGGCGGCCCGGGGCGGGTGCCCCGGACGCCACTGCGCCCCCGTACGGATTCCGCTCTTGCGAAGTCCGTGCGGGGGCGCGGTGCGTGGTGTGGACCGGGCCTGTTACGAGGCCGAGGTCTCGGCGGGGCGGATCCAGATGCGCTGGCCGATCGCGGCGGCCTGCTGCACGATCCGGTTGACGGAGGCGGCGTCCACGACGGTCCGGTCGACGGGCGTGCCGTCGGTGTCGTCGAGTCGCAGGATTTCGAAGCGCATGGGCTTCTCCCTTCGTCTGAGTTGATCCTCCTGATGGAGAACTGTCGTACACAGGGGTGCAACGAGGTGCACCCTGCAAACATTCCTTACGCTAAAGAAAATTTTCGGATGACTAACTACTGGCGGGTAAGAGGGTGTGGCGGCCGCGCCCCGACCGGCGGACAATGAGCCCCGTATGAACGACGCAGAGACCACTCAGGTGACCGATACGACCGCCCGCCTGCGCGAACTCGACGCGCGCCTGGAGCGCACCAACGAGCTGCTTCAGCGGATGCTGGCCGAGGTGGCCAAGACCCCTTCCACCCACGCCATCTTCGTCGACGCGGGTTACGTCCATGCTGCGGCCGGGTTGCTTGTGGCGGGCACCGAGGACCGCCGCTCCTTCGACCTCGACGCGGAAGGCCTCATCGAGGCCTTCATCGACAAGGCCCGCACGATCTTCGCGGACAGCAGACTGCTCCGCGTCTACTGGTACGACGGGGCCAGGCGCCGCATCCACACCCCTGAGCAGCAGGCCATCGCCGAGCTGCCCGACGTCAAGGTCCGCCTCGGCAACCTCAACGCCAACAATCAGCAGAAGGGCGTCGACTCCCTCATCCGCACCGACCTGGAGTCCCTCGCCCGCCACCGCGCCATCAGCGACGCCGCCCTCGTCGGCGGCGACGAGGACCTCGTCTCGGCCGTCGAGGCCGCCCAGGGGTACGGCGCCCGCGTCCACCTCTGGGGCATCGAGGCCGCCGAGGGGCGCAACCAGGCCGAGGCGCTCCTCTGGGAGGTCGACAGCCAGCGCACCTTCGAGCTGGACTTCTGCCGCCCGTACGTCACCCGCCGCCCGGTCACCACGTACGAGAACGAGGGCGAGCCGCCGCCCTCCCGCGAGGAGGTCCGGTTCGTCGGCGCCCAGATCGCCGCGACCTGGCTCGGCGAGCGGGGTCGGGACCGGCTCGCCGAACTCCTGCCCGGCGCGCCCTACCTGCCGGGACCGGTCGACCAGGACCTGCTCGTCGAGGCGGAGCGCCTGCTCAGCCGCTCCCTGCGCGGACACGCCTCGCTCCGGCGCGCCCTGCGGGACGGCTTCTGGCAGCACCTCAAGGCGCAGTACTGACCTCGGCGGCGGGGGCGTCTCCGGCGGGCGCGTCCGACCGCTCCCAGAAGGCGGCGAGGCGGTCGGTCAGCTCCTGCGGGTGCGACACGTTGGGGGAGTGGCCGGCGCCCTCCACCACCGTGTGGTGCGCCCCCGTGCGGGCCGCCGTCGCCGACAGGCCCGCTGGGGGCCAGACCGGCTCGTCCGCCCCGTACGCGATGTGCAGCGGCATCCGGAGCCGGGTCAGCTCCTCGGTGCCGTCCTGACCGTTCACCAGCAGCCTTCCGGCTCCGGCGAGTTGGGCGATCCGGGTCCGCATCCAGCGCCGCCGCAGGAACTCCGTCAGCTCCGGTGCGTCCGTCGCGCCCGGCTCCTCGCCCCGGCTCTCCAGCCGGCACATCGCCTGCCACACGCGCTCCTTCGGGAGCAGCGCCAGGGCCCCGCGCAGCACCCGCACCCGGATCCGCTGCGGCCGGGCGACCGGACCCGGACCCGAGGAGAGCAGGGTCAGGGAGCGGAAGGCGTCCGGGGCCAGCGCCGCCGCGGCCCGCGCCACCAGGCCGCCGAACGAGTGGCCGACCAGATGGACGGGCCCGTCCCCGAGGGCCGCCGCCTGCGCCACCGCGTCCAGCGCGAGCGCCCTGCGGCGGTACGCCCTCCTGCCCCGCGGGCCCGGCGTCTCGTGCTGCCCCCGCCCGTCGACGGCCACGGCCCGGTACCCCGCCTCGCCCAGCGGCCCGAGCAGCGCCAGGAAGTCCTCCTTGCTGCCCGTGAACCCCGGCAGCAGCAACACCGTCCCCCGCCGCCCGCCCACCGGCGCCGCATCCAGCACGGCGAAGTCACCGCGCGCGGTGACCAGCCTCCGGGCGCGAGTACGAGGCGGCAGTACGAGGGAACGGGGCTTGCTCATATCTGGACTGTAGCGGCGCACGACGAAGGCGGCCGCGCGGGTCGGACGGGGGCGAGGACGGGACGAGGGCGGGGCGTGACGCGGCCCTGCGGCCTGGGCCGCGCGAGCTTGCACGGGGCGCGGGCTGTGCCGTGACACGGCCGTGCGGCCCGGTCCCTGGGGAGGGACCGGGCCGCACGGGTGTGACGGGTGGAGCGGCGGGGGTCAGCTCTCGGGCTGGGCCGCCGCCTTCTTCGTGGTGCGACGGCGCGGAGCCTTGGGGGCCTCGTCCGTCGCGGGGGCCTCGGCCTCGGCGGCCGCGGCCTTCTTCGTCGTACGGCGACGCGTCGGCGTCTTCGGCTCGGAGGCGTCGGGCGCCTCGGCGACGACCGTCTTCTTCGCCGCGCGGCGACGGGGAGCCTTGGGGGCCTCCTCGGCGACCGGCGCCTCGACCACGGCCTCCGCGACGGCCGCCTTCTTGGTCGTACGGCGGCGCGGGGCCGCCTTCGGCGTCTCCTCGACGACCGCGACCGGTTCGGCGACGGCCTCGGCCGCGGGGGTCTCGGTCGTGGCCGGGGAGCCGGCGGCCTTGCGGGCGGTGCGGCGGGCGCGCGGGGCCTTGGGGGCCTCCTCGACGACCACGACCGTTTCGGCGACGGGCTCGGTGGCGACGGCCTCGACCGCGGGGGCCTCGGTGGTCGCCGGGGAGCCGGCGGCCTTGCGGGCGGTGCGGCGGGCGCGCGGGGCCTTGGGGGCCTCCTCGACGACCACGACCGGTTCGGTGGCGACGGCCTCGACCGCGGGGGTCTCGGCCGTGGCCGGGGAGCCGGCGGGGCGGCGGGCCGTGCGGCGACCGCGCGGGGCCTTGGGGGCCTCGGCGACCGGCTCGGCGACCGGCTCGGTGGCGACGGCCTCGACCGCGGGGGTCTCGGCCGTGGCCGGGGAGCCGGCGGGGCGGCGGGCCGTGCGGCGACCGCGCGGGGCCTTGGGGGCCTCGGCGACCGGCTCGGCGACCGGATCGGCGGCGGGAGCCTCGACCACGGGGGCCTCGGCGACCGGGGCCTCGACGACCGCGACCGGGGCGTTGGTGGCCGGGCGGACCGCGCGGCGGCGGCGCGGGGCCGGGACCTCGGCCGTGACCGCGGGAGCCTCGGCCACGGGGGCCTCGACGACCGGGGCGGCGGCCTGCTGGACGACCTGCTCGGCGACCGGGGATCCGGTGGCCTTGCGGGTCGCCCGGCGGCGCGGGGCACGCTTCGGCTCCTCGACCGCGGGGGTCTCGGCGACCGGCGCCTCGACGACGGCCGGAGCGGCGGCGCGCAGGGCGGCCGCGGCGGTCTCGACGGTCTGGAACGAACCGGTGTCCTCGACCGGCCGTACCACGCGGGGACGACGGCGGCGCGGGGCCGGAGCCGGCTCCGGGGCAGCCGGAGCCTGGGCGACGGGCGCGGCCGTCACGGGCGTCTGGCGGGGCGTGCGGCTACGACGACGGGGAGCCTTCGGCTCCTCCGCCGGGGCCGCGGCGGCCAGGGCCTGAGCGGTCTCCGCCACGGGAGCGGCCTTCGTCACCGGAGTGGCCTGGGCGACCGGAGCGGCCTTGGCCACCGGAGCGGCCTTGGCCACCGGGGCGGCCTGGGCGACCGGAGCCGCCTGGGCGACCGGGGCGGCCTGGGTCACCGGCGCGGCGCCCGGGGCGCCGACGCGGGTGCGACGGCGGCGGCGCGGGGTGCGGGGGCCGGACTCGGTCCGGGCCTCGTCCGTGGTGCCGCCCGCCTCGACGGCCGGGGCCGCCGACGCCGGGGCGGTCGAGACCGGGGCGTCGTCCGAGGCGCCGCCACGGGTGCGCCGGCGCTGACGCGGGGTCCGCGTGCGCTCCGGACGCTCCTCGGTCCGCTCGGCCGGCTTCGGGCCGCGACCGCGGCGTCCGCCGGGCTCGCCGAGGTCCTCGAGCTCCTCCGCGCCCAGACCCGCGCGGGTCCGCTCGGCGCGGGGCAGGACGCCCTTGGTGCCCGCCGGGATGTCGAGCTCCTCGAAGAGGTGCGGGGAGCTGGAGTACGTCTCGACCGGCTCGTGGAAGTCGAGGCCGAGCGCCTTGTTGATGAGCTGCCAGCGCGGGATGTCGTCCCAGTCGACCAGCGTCACCGCGGTGCCCTTGGCGCCCGCGCGGCCGGTGCGGCCGACGCGGTGGAGGAACGTCTTCTCGTCCTCCGGCGACTGGTAGTTGATGACGTGGGTGACGCCCTCGACGTCGATGCCGCGGGCGGCGACGTCGGTGCAGACGAGCACGTCGACCTTGCCGTTGCGGAAGGCGCGCAGCGCCTGCTCGCGGGCGCCCTGGCCGAGGTCGCCGTGGACGGCGCCGGAGGCGAAGCCGCGCCGCTCCAGCTGCTCGGCGATGTCGGCCGCCGTGCGCTTGGTGCGGCAGAAGATCATCGCGAGCCCGCGGCCGTTGGCCTGCAGGATGCGGGAGACCATCTCCGGCTTGTCCATCGAGTGCGCGCGGTACACGTGCTGCTTGATGTTGGCGACGGTCACGCCCTCGCCGTCGGGCGAGGTGGCGCGGATGTGCGTCGGCTGCGACATGTAGCGGCGGGCGAGGCCGATGACCGCGCCCGGCATGGTGGCCGAGAACAGCATCGTCTGGCGCTTCGCCGGAAGCATGTTCATGATCTTCTCGACGTCGGGCAGGAAGCCCAGGTCGAGCATCTCGTCGGCCTCGTCGAGGACGAGGACCTTCACGTGCGACAGGTCGAGCTTGCGCTGGCCGGCCAGGTCGAGCAGGCGGCCGGGGGTGCCGACGACGACGTCGACGCCCTTCTTCAGCGCCTCGACCTGGGGCTCGTACGCCCGGCCGCCGTAGATGGCGAGCACGCGGACGTTGCGGACCTTGCCCGCGGTGAGGAGGTCGTTGGTGACCTGCTGGCACAGCTCGCGGGTCGGGACGACGACGAGGGCCTGCGGGGCGTCGGTCAGCTGCTCGGGCTTCGCCCGGCCGACCTCGACGTCCACGGGGACGGTCACGCGCTCCAGGATCGGGAGACCGAAGCCGAGGGTCTTGCCCGTGCCGGTCTTGGCCTGGCCGATGACGTCGGTGCCGGTGAGGGCGACCGGGAGGGTCATCTCCTGGATGGGGAACGGGTTGACGATGCCGACGGCCTCAAGGGCCTCGGCCGTCTCAGGGAGGATTCCGAGCTCTCGGAAAGTCGTAGTCAGGGTGCTGCCTCTTCTGTGAGACGCGGCGCGAGGCGAACGAAGGGGGTCGTACCGTGCCGGGATCCTTCCGGCCGGATCGTGGAGATCACTGCCGGGTGGCACGGGACCACTGCCGTCGCTCGAGCGTCGTACCGCTGAGGGTGACCCTTCCGCGGGTCCGCCGGAAGGGCTGTCGGGCCGGAGCCGATCGGGCCACCGACCGGGCATCCTCATTCATGAGTCGGCCCACCGGGTACGTCCGAACGTGCGAAAGCATGTCCGCATACTCAGCAGGCGCTTTATCACTGTACCCCGGATTCGCGCATGTGTGTTGGGAGAAAACGTGATGAGGGCACGGTCACACTGACTGACCAGGGCCTTCCCGGGGACCGCGAGCGGGCTATTGTGCGCTCCATGGAGACGCCTGACAACGCCACACCCACCGGGATCGCCGCCGAGGACTGGGCCACGGCATCCGCCGAGCCGCAGTACCGCGCCGCCGTCATCGACCTCCTCGGCGCCCTCGCCTACGGAGAACTGGCGGCCTTCGAGCGGCTCGCCGAGGACGCCAAGCTGGCGCCCACCCTCGCGGACAAGGCGGAGCTGGCGAAGATGGCCTCGGCCGAGTTCCACCACTTCGAGCAGCTCCGTGACCGCCTCGCGGCCGTCGACGCCGAGCCGACCACGGCCATGGAGCCCTTCGCCAGGGCGCTCGACGACTTCCACCGGCTGACCGCTCCGTCGGACTGGTTGGAGGGCCTGGTCAAGGCGTACGTCGGCGACTCCATCGCGAGCGACTTCTACCGGGAGGTCGCGGCCCGCCTCGACGCCGACACGCGCGCGCTCGTCCTCTCCGTGCTCGACGACACCGGCCACGGCAACTTCGCCGTGGAGAAGGTGCGCGCCGCCATCGACGCCGACCCGCGCGTCGGCGGCCGGCTCGCACTGTGGGCGCGCCGGCTGATGGGCGAGGCGCTCTCGCAGGCGCAGCGCGTGGTCGCCGAGCGCGACGCGCTCTCGACGATGCTGGTCGGCGGCGTGGCGGACGGCTTCGACCTCGCCGAGGTCGGCCGGATGTTCTCCCGGATCACCGAGGCGCACACCAAGCGGATGGCCGCGCTCGGCCTGGCCGCGTAGGACGGCTCCTCAGCCGGTACGACCGACGGGTCGGGCGGCGCTCCTCACGCCGCCGCTGATCGGCGCAGCCTTCGGGCGGCCGGGCGGACGAGCAGCGACAGCAGGACCGCCGCCACCGCCACCGCGCCGATCAGCGTGGCGAGGAAGTGGCCGGGGCCCAGGGCCCCGTGGGTGACGAGCGCGCCGAACACGCCGCCGAGCGTGCCGGTGGCGAGGACCCTCCCCCTGGCGGGGAGGCGGTCGGCGAGCCGCTGCGCGGCCACCCAGGCCAGGGCGAAACCGAGCAGGGCGGAACCGAGGGCTTCCAGGAACACGGGGGATCACCTCGCGGGGTGCTGCGGGGCGGGTGGTGCGGTCGCAGACCTCCTACCCCCGAGGCTCGGAAAGCAATCCTCCCGTACCCCCTGACGTGGCCATACGGTCATCCGGGGGCCCGGCGGCCGAGCCGTGCGGCCGGGCGGCGGGGCACGGCACGCGAAAGGCCCGGTGGACCGAGACGGTCCACCGGGCCTTCGTCGGACCCGGGCTCAGAGCGCGCCGAAACCCACGCGGCGGACGGCGGGCTCGCCGAGCTCCACGTACGCGATCTTCTCGGCGGGAACGAGGACCTTGCGACCCTTCTCGTCCGAGAGACTGAGCAGCTGCGACGTGCCGGACAGTGCGTCGGCCACCGCGCGCTCCACCTCCTCGGCGGACTGCCCGCTCTCCAGAACGATCTCCCGGGGTGCGTGCTGCACGCCGATCTTGACCTCCACGGCTATGTCCCTCCGAACGGTCAGCGTTGCGCGATTGTTTGCGCCGTACGCTGCACACATTAGCCCGGTGAGGGGACGCGCACGGTGCAGCCGCGGCACGCCAGGAGCGAACAGCGCTCGGGAATGCTCAGTGGCCCTCGGCGCTCAGCAGGCCGTCCACCGGGTGGAGCGGGAAGCCGGCGATGCCGCGCCAGGCGAGCGAGGTGAGCAGACCGACGGCCTTGTCGCGGGGGATCTTGGACTCGCTGGACAGCCAGTAGCGGGCGACGACCTGCGAGACGCCGCCGAGGCCCACGGCGAGCAGCATCGACTCGTCCTTGGACAGGCCGGTGTCCTCGGCGATGACGTCGGAGATCGCCTCGGCGCACTGCAGGCTGACCCGGTCCACGCGCTCGCGCACGGCGGGCTCGTTGGTCAGGTCGGACTCGAAGACCAGTCGGAAGGCGCCGCCCTCGTCCTCGACGTAGGCGAAGTACGCGTCCATCGTCGCCGCCACACGGAGCTTGTTGTCCGTGGTGGAGGCGAGGGCGGTGCGCACCGCGAGGAGGAGGGACTCGCAGTGCTGGTCGAGCAGGGCGAGGTACAGCTCCAGCTTCCCGGGGAAGTGCTGGTAGAGCACCGGCTTGCTGACGCCGGCCCGCTCGGCGATGTCGTCCATCGCGGCCGAGTGGTACCCCTGGGCGACGAAGACCTCCTGGGCCGCGCCGAGCAGCTGGTTCCGTCGGGCACGTCGCGGCAGGCGCGTGCCCCGAGGGCGTGCTGCCTCTGTCTGCTCGATGGCGCTCACGCGGCCTCCCAAGAATCGATCCATGCGCGCTGTCGCGCCGCGCCGCCATCGTACTTTTGGGTAACCCGGCTGTGCGCGGTGCGAACGCAGAATTTCACGGACCGGACGTCCGGGTCGACAGTCGATTCAAGATTAAACCGAACAAATCAGCGGTAGTCGTCTTCGTCCAGGGTGACCACGCGCGCCTGTTCGGACGCGTCGGCCTCGTTCGCCGACTCGTGCTCGATATGAGTGGGGTGTTCGTCCTCGCGTTGCTGCAGTTCGGTGTGCTGCTCGGCGGCGTCGGCCTCCGGGATTTCCTGCTCCAGCAAGACGACCTCTTCCTCGGCGAATGTGTCCGGCTCGGACGGATCGACAGTCATGCGGTTCCTTCCGGCACGCGGGTCGCGGTCCTCTCCGATGGCCCTCCCTTCGAGCGTAGGAGCACACGCGCCCCGCCGCACACGCACCTGTGACGGCACCCACACGCGGAGCCGCGTGATCGTCTCGTAATATTGCGGCCATGTCGTCGACCGAGCTCCCGGAAAAACGGACCGCCGCCGCACCACCCGCGTCGAGGCCGCGCGCCGTGCGGGTCGCCGACGGCGAGGAGCTCCGCTCCGTCGAGCTGCCCGGACTCACCCTCACCGTGCGCTCCCGGCCCGGCACCGCCCCCGGCCTGCCGCCCGCGCTGTACGTGCACGGCCTGGGCGGTTCCTCGCAGAACTGGTCCAGCCTGATGCCGCTGCTCGCGGACCGGGTGGACGGCGAGGCCGTCGACCTGCCGGGCTTCGGCGACTCCCCGCCGCCCGACGACGGCAACTACTCGGTCACCGGACACGCCCGCGCGGTCATCCGGCTCCTCGACGCCGGCGGACGCGGCCCCGTCCACCTCTTCGGCAACTCGCTGGGCGGCGCCGTCGCCACCCGCGTCGCCGCCGCCCGGCCCGACCTGGTCCGCACCCTGACGCTCGTCTCCCCGGCGCTCCCCGAGCTGCGCGCCCAGCGCACCGCCTGGCCCACCGTGATGCTCGCGGTGCCGGGTGTCGCCGCGCTCTTCGCGAAGCTCTCCCGGGACTGGACGCCCGAGCAGCGCGTCCGCGGCGTCCTCTCCCTCTGTTACGGGGATCCCCGCCGGGTCTCCGACGAGGGCTTTCTGCACGCCGTCGAGGAGATGGAGCGGCGGCTGGAGCTCCCCTACTTCTGGGACGCCATGGCCCGCTCGTCGCGCGGCATCGTCGACGCCTACACGCTCGGCGGCCAGCACGGGCTGTGGCGGCAGGCCGAACGCGTCCTCGCCCCGACGCTCCTCGTCTACGGCGGGCGCGACCGGCTGGTCTCGTACCGGATGGCCCGCAGGGCCGCGGCCGCCTTCCGCGGCTCGCGCCTGCTGACCCTTCCCGACGCCGGGCACGTGGCGATGATGGAGTACCCCGAGGCGGTCGCCCAGGCCGCGCGGGACCTGATCGCCGACCACGGCGGGAGCTGATCCGGGACCGTGGGACGACACAGTCGCAAGGGCGGCTCCGCACCCGCCGCCCCTCCGGCGGCCGAGCAGGCACAGGCGCAGTACCCGGCCCCCGCTCCGGGGACGGGACGCCGCCGCAGGGCCCCGGGCGGCGGCCAGGAAGCCGCCGGCACTCCGGCCCACGGGACCCCGGCGTACGGCACCCCGGCCCACGGGACGCCCACGTACGGCTACGGCGCGTACTCCGGCGGTAGCCGGGGGCCCGGCGCGTACGGGGCCGGTGCGGGCGGAAGCGTCCCGTACGGGGCCGGTGCGGGCGGTACCGGCGGTGCCGGTGTCACCCACGGGACCGGCAGCTACGCCGGCGCGGCCTTCGACACCCCGGCGCACGGGACGCCCGGCACCCCGGCGCACGGCATCCCCGCCTACCGGACCCCCGTGCGGGGGGGCCATCCGCAGCACGACGAGGCCCCCGCTCCGATGCCGACGCCCGCGCCCGGCCCGTACGGCGGCCGCCGCGGCACCCATCGGGCCACCGCGCCCGCGCCCGAACGGGCCGGTGCCGAGGCGCCGTTCGTCCCCGGACCGCGCCGTGCGGGTGCCGTCGAGGACCCGGAGCCGGAGGGTCCGACGGGTCGGGGCGGTCTCGGCCGCACCCTCACCGGGGTCGCGGCCGCGGGCGTCGCCACCGTCCTCGCCGTCGTCGTCGCCGGTCAGGTCGCCGACCGGGACACGGCCCCGCCGGTCACCCACGCCGCCGAGCGGCCGAGCGACCGGCCCACGGACGACACCTCCGCCTCGCGCTCCGACGACCGGGTCGTCCCGAAGACCCCGGCTCCCGCCGTCGCCCCGCTGACGTACGAGCAGTTGATGGCCCACCGGTTCCCGATCGATCCGAAGCTGAAGGGCCCCGGCACCTTCGACGCGGTGCCCGGCTTCGAGAAGGCGCCCGGCAAGGGGCGTTTGATCCGCTACCGGATCGACGTGGAGAAGGGGATCGGCCTCGACGCCAAGCTCTTCGCCGACGCCGTGCAGAAGACCCTGAACGACAAGCGCAGCTGGGCCGGCAACGGCGAGATGAAGTTCGAGCGGATTTCCAGTGGAGAGCCGGAGTTCGTCATCACGCTCGCCAGTCCCGGCACCACCGGGGCCTGGTGCAGGAAGTCCGGTCTGGACACCACGGTCGACAACGTGTCCTGTGACTCCGCCTCCACCGAACGCGTGATGATCAACGCATTCCGCTGGGCGCAGGGATCGGACACCTTCGGACCGAAGGCCATGCACGCCTATCGCCAGATGCTCATCAACCACGAGGTGGGCCACCGACTCGGGCACAGCCATGTGAGCTGCCGTACGGCCGGTGCGCTCGCGCCCGTGATGCAGCAGCAGACGAAGTCCCTGAAGGTCGACGGGATTCCGTGCCGCCCCAACCCCTGGGTGCATCCCGGAAGTTGACGTTCCGTCCGATCCCGGAGTGATCGCATTCCGAGACCCGTGTCTCACTCCGGCCGGGATCCGCGTTGACATCGCTCGCGCGTTCGTCCATATTTCTCGGCATGTCGCACCGTCACGTCGTATCCGATCGCGCCGCCATCGAGCTGGCGCTCATCGGCGTGACCGCACACACCGTGTCCGACGTTCTCTGTAGCTGACGCCCGCCCGAGCGTTCGTCGGTTCCTTTTCCTTTTCGGTAATGCCGACGACTTTCCGCGCCCGGGTTCTCCCACCCCGCAGGCGCGGCTTCTCGCTTTTGTCGACGTGATGTCCCGGACGACTCCCCTCGCCGTCGCCTGCGTGGAATTCCCCTTTTCCTTCACGTAGTTCTCCGAGAGGTTTCTCCGATGCGTCGACCGTCCGTCGTTTCCCGCCGCGTGGCAGCGGCCGCCGTCAGTGTCGTCCTGGCCTCGGGCGCCGTCGCCTGCGGTCCCGAGGACGCGGGCGCCGAGGGAGGCACCTCCGGCAAGGCCGACGGCGCCCCGCAGAAGGGCGGCACGCTGACCGTCCTCAACAGCGAGGCCCAGAGCGACTTCGACCCGGCCCGCCTCTACACCTCCGGCGGCGGCAACGTCCCCTCGCTCGTCTTCCGCACGCTCACCACCCGCAACCGCGAGGCGGGCGCCGCCGGCACCCAGGTCGTCCCCGACCTCGCCACCGACACCGGCCGCCCCAACAAGGACGCCACGGAGTGGACGTACACGCTGAAGGAGGGCCTGAAGTTCGAGGACGGCACGCCCATCACCAGCGCCGACGTCAAGTACGGCATCGAGCGGTCCTTCGCGGCCGAGCTCTCCGGCGGCGCCCCCTACCTGCGGGACTGGCTGATCGGCGGCGACACGTACCAGGGACCGTACAAGGACCCCGAGGGCCTCGCGTCGATCGTCACCCCCGACGCCAGGACCATCGTCTTCAAGCTGAAGAAGGCCGAGGGCGAGTTCCCCTTCGTCGCCACCCAGACCCAGTTCGCGCCCGTCCCCAAGGCCAAGGACACCGGCGCGAAGTACGAGGAGCACCCCGTCTCCTCCGGCCCGTACAAGGTCGTCGCGAACAAGAACGACGGCGAGCACCTCGTCCTGGAGCGCAACGAGCACTGGGACCCGAAGACCGACGAGGAGCGCAAGGCCTACCCCGACCGGGTCGACGTCAGGTCCGGGCTCGACGAGGCCGTCATCAACCAGAGGCTCGCCACCTCCTCCGGCGCCGACTCCGCCGCCGTCACCACCGACACCAACCTCGGCCCGGCCGAACTCGCCCAGACCGGCTCCGACGAGGCGCTCGCCGCCCGCGTCGGCACCGGCCACTTCGGCTTCACCAACTACCTCGCCTTCAACCCCGAGGTGAAGCCCTTCGACAACCCGAAGGTCCGCCAGGCCATCTCGTACGCGGTCAACCGCACCAGCATCGTCAACGCCGCCGGCGGCTCCGCCCTCGCCGAGCCCGCCACCACCTTCCTGCCCGAGCAGAAGGCCTTCGGCTTCACGCCGTACGACCACTTCCCGGCCGGGAAGACCGGCGACCCGGCGAAGGCCAGGCAGCTCCTCAAGGAGGCCGGCTACCCGAACGGGCTGACCGTCACCCTGCTGCACTCCACCGCCCAGAACCGCGCCACCAGCCCCGAGATCGCCACCGCCGTCCAGGAGGCCCTCGGCAAGGCCGGCATCACCGTCGAGCTCGACGGCCAGGAGCCCAACTCCTTCAACGAGAAGCGCTGGAGCGTCAAGGACGCCCCCGGCTTCTTCCTCTCCCGCTGGGGCGCCGACTGGCCCGCCGGCGGCCCGTTCCTCGCGCCGATCTTCGACGGCCGCCAGATCGTCACCGACGGCTCCAACTACAACCACGCCCAGCTGAACGACCCGTCGGTCAACAAGGAGATCGACGAGATCAACAAGCTGACCGACCTCAAGGCCGCCGCCGCCCGCTGGGGCGCCCTCGACAGCAGGATCGGCGAGCAGGCGCTCGACGTGCCCCTCTTCCACCCGGTCTACAAGCGGCTCGTCGGCAAGGACGTCAAGAACGTCGTCATCAGCGACTGGACCGGCGTCCTCGACATCTCGCAGGTCGCGGTCAAGTGACCACGCCGACCGACACGCCGGCGCCCGTGGCGGGCACCCCCGCCACGGGCCCGGCCCGGCAGGCCTGGCGGCGGCTGCGCACCCGCCCGGCCGCGCTCGCCTCCGCCGCCGTCCTCCTCCTGCTCGTCGCGCTCGCCCTCGCCGCCCCGCTGCTCGCCGCGCTGACGGGCCAGGACCCGAACACGTACCACGACGACCTCGTCGACTCGGCCCGCGGTGGCGTCCCGTACGGCGCCTTCGGCGGGGCGAGCGCCGACCACTGGCTCGGCGTCGAACCCGGCACCGGACGCGACCTGTTCGTCCGCCTCCTGTACGGGGCCCGGATCTCGCTGCTCGTCGCCGTCGGCGCCACCGTCGTCCAGGTCCTGGTCGGACTGCTCGTCGGCCTCGCCGCCGGACTCGGCAACCGCTGGGTCGACGGCGCCCTCGGCCGGATCACCGACGTCTTCCTCGCGCTGCCGTTCCTCGTCCTCGCCATCGCGCTCACCGCCGTCGTCCCCCGCGACTTCCCGCGCCCGCTGCTGCTCGTCCTGGTCATCGGGCTGCTCGGCTGGGCCGGCACCTCCAGGATCGTGCGCGCCCAGACCCTCACCCTCAAGGGCCTCGACTTCGTCTCCGCCTCACGGCTCGCCGGCTCGGGGCGGTGGCGGACCGCCCGGCGCGAGCTGCTGCCCTCGCTCGCCGCGCCCGTCATCACCTACGCCGCGATCCTCGTCCCCACCAACATCGTGGTCGAGGCCTCGCTCTCCTTCCTCGGCGTGGGCGTCACCCCGCCCACGCCCTCCTGGGGGCAGATGCTGTCCACCGCGCAGACCTGGTTCCGGGCCGACCCGGCGTACGTGCTGCTCCCGGCCGGACTGCTCTTCACGACCGTGCTCGCCTTCACCGTGCTCGGCGACGCCGTCCGCACCGCCCTCGACCCGCGCGAGGCCGGCCGGCTCGGCGTGGGCACGCGAAAGGAGACCTCCCGATGACCCGCTACGTCCTGAAGCGGCTCGCGGGCGCCGCCCTCGTCCTCCTCGCGCTCTCCGTCCTCGTGTACGCCCTCTTCTACGTCGTGCCCGGCGACCCCGCCCGGCTCGCCTGCGGCGAACGCTGCAACCCGCAGCAGATCGCCCAGGTCCGCGAACAACTCGGCCTGAACGAAAGCGTGTTCACCCAGTTCCTCCACTTCCTCCAGGGCGTCTTCGCCGGTCGCGACTACTCCACCGGCACCGGCGTCCTGCACTGCGAGGCGCCCTGCCTCGGCCTCTCGTACCAGAACGACCAGCAGGTCACCGAACTCGTCCTGGAACGGCTCGGAGCCACCGCCTCGCTCGCCCTCGGCGCCATGGCGATCTGGCTCGTCGTCGGCATCGGCACCGGACTGCTCTCCGCACTCCGCCGCGGCGGCCTCACCGAGCGGACCCTCACCGTCCTCACCCTCGCCGGCACCGGCACCCCCGTCTTCATCCTGGGCCTGCTGCTGCTCATGGCGGTCTGCGCCTACCTCCGGTGGCTGCCCTTCCCGACCTACGTGCCGCTCGGCGAGGACCCCGAGCAGTGGGCCTGGAACATGCTGCTGCCCTGGCTCGCCCTCGGCTTCTTCGAATCCGCCAAGTACGCGCGGCTCACCCGCAGTTCCACTCTGGAGACGCTCGCCGAGGACCACATCCGCACCTTCCGCGCCTACGGGGTGGGGGAGCGGTCCGTCGTCACCCGGCACGCACTGCGCGGCGCCGTGCCGCCGGTCATCGCGCTCAGCGCCATCGACCTCGGCACCATGTTCGGCGGGGCCGTGCTGACCGAGTCGCTCTTCGGCATCCCCGGGCTCGGCAAGACCCTCATCGACGGCGTCCGCCACGTCGACCTGCCGGTCGTCGTCGGCATCGTGCTCCTCACCGGGGTCGCCGTCGTCCTCGCGAACGTCGTCGCCGACCTCCTGTACGCCCTCGCCGACCGAAGGGTCGCCCTGTCATGACGCTCCCGGACCCCGGGCCCGGCACCACGGCCCCGCTCGTGGAAGTCGACCGCCTCACCGTCGAGTTCGACGGCGCCGTACGGGCCGTCGACGACCTCTCCTTCACCCTGGAGGCCGGCCGCGCCCTGGCCCTCGTCGGCGAGTCCGGCAGCGGCAAGTCCACCGTCGCCGGCGCCCTCCTCGGCCTCCACCGGGGTACGGGCGCCCGGGTCGCCGGCACCGTGCGGGTCGGTGGGATCGACGTCGCCGCGGCCGGCCCGGACGAGCTGCGGCGGCTGCGCGGCGGCGCCGCCGCCATGGTCTTCCAGGACCCGCTGTCCGCCCTCGACCCGTACTACGCCATCGGCGACCAGATCGCCGAGGTGTACCGCGTCCACCACCCCGGACCGCGCAAGGCCGCCCGCGCCCGGGCCGTGGAGGTCCTCGACCGGGTCGGCATCCCCGACGCGGCCCGCCGCTCCCGCGCCCGCCCGCACGAGTTCAGCGGCGGCATGCGGCAGCGCGCCCTCCTCGCCATGGCCCTCGCCTGCGAGCCCCGGCTCCTCGTCGCCGACGAGCCGACCACCGCCCTGGACGTCACCGTGCAGGCCCAGATCCTCGACCTGCTGCACGAGTTGCGCCGCGAGACGGGCACCGCGCTGCTCCTGGTCACCCATGACGTGGGCGTCGCCGCCGAGGGCGTCGACGACGTCCTCGTCATGCGGGGCGGCCGCGAGGTCGAGCGGGGCCCGGTGGCCGGGGTGCTGGGCGCGCCGGCCGAGCCGTACACCCGTCGGCTGCTCGCCGCGGTGCCCCGGCTGGACGGGCCGGCGCGGACCGCCGCCGTCCCCGAACCCACCGGGCCCGGCGGGGTCGGGGACGGCGAGCCGCTCCTCGAAGCCGTCGACCTGCGGCGGGAGTTCGGCCGGGGCAAGGCCGCCGTGACCGCCGTAGACGGGGTGTCCCTCACCGTCCGCGCGGGCGAGACCCTGGGCGTCGTCGGGGAGTCCGGCAGCGGCAAGACCACCCTCGGCCGCATGCTGGTGCGGCTCCTCGACCCGACGGGCGGCCGGCTCCGGTACGGAGGCACGGAGATCGGGGCCCTGTCGGAGCGCGAGCTGCGCCCGTACCGGCGCGAACTCCAGATGGTCTTCCAGGACCCGGTCGCCTCCCTCAACCCGCGCCGCTCCGTCGGCGAGTCGATCGCCGACCCGCTGCGGGTCGCGGGGGAGCGCGACGAGACCCGGATACGGGGACGGGTGCGGGAGCTGCTCGACCGGGTGGGGCTCGACCCCGACCGGTACGGGGCCTACCCGCACGAGTTCAGCGGCGGCCAGCGCCAGCGCGTCGGCATCGCCCGCGCGCTCGCCGCGGAACCCCGGCTGATCGTCTGCGACGAACCCGTCTCCGCGCTCGACGTCACCACCCAGGCCCAGGTCACCGCCCTGCTCGCGGAGCTCCAGGCCGAACTCGGCCTCGGCCTCGTCTTCATCGCCCACGACCTCGCGGTCGTCCGGCAGGTCAGCGACCGGGTCGCCGTCATGCGCGCCGGCCGGGTCGTCGAGCAGGGCACGGTCGACGAGGTGTACGGCGCGCCCCGGGACCCGTACACCCGGCGGCTGCTCGCCGCCGTCCCCGCGCTCGACCCGGCCCTCGCGGCCGAGCGGCGGGGGAGGCGCCGCGAGCCGGTGACCGTCTGACCGGGCAGGAAAGGCCGCTGCCTGACCCTCCGTGACCGTTCCGGCGCGTACCGCGACAGAACGCGACCGGGGTGGGAAAGTTACGTGCATTCACCCCTTCCGGTGGTGGGGGGGGGGGCCGGCCGGGGGCCCCCCCCCCGGGGGGCGGGGGGGGTTTGGGGGGGGGGGGGGGGGGGGCACCCGGGGGCCGCCCCCGGGGGGGGGGGGGGGGGGGGGGGCGGGGGGGGGGGGGGCGGG
>NZ_JBIVPA010000019.1:0-133902 GCF_044754405.1 Streptomyces sp. NPDC093089 | reverse complement strand
CCGCGCCCCCCCCCCCCGCCCCCACCCTCCTCGCGCCTGGGGTGTCCCACCCCCCCCCCCCCCCCCGCGGCGCCCCCCCCCCCCCCCCCCCCCCCCCCCACCACCGGTGTCTCCGCTTACGTTCTTCCCGCTGCGAGTCGCCGGACCAACGGTGGCCGCCGTCAAGGGAGATCGGGGGTGCACTCATGCGGATCGGACTGCTCACGGAAGGCGGCTACCCGTACGCCACCGGCGAGTCCGCACCCTGGTGCGACCGACTCGTACGCGGGCTCGGGCAGCACCGGTTCGACCTCTACGCCCTCGGCCGCCCCGGCACCCCGCTACCGCTCCCCCCGAACGCCCGCGTCGTGCGCACCGCCGACCCGGAGGGCCCCGACCAGGACGGCACGCCGAAGAACCGCCTCGAACGCGCCGCCTTCTGCGACGGCCGCGCCACCCGCCGGGCCTACGGCCGGCGCGAACGGCGCCGCTTCACCGAGGCCTTCCACGCCCTCGCCACCGGCCTCTGCCGCGAGATCGAGGTCGACGTCGAGGCCGCGACCGATCCCGGCGCGGCCCGGTTCGCCGACGGGCTCTACGCGCTCGCCGAACTCGCCCGCGAGCGCGGCGGACTACCCGGCGCGCTCCGCTCCGACGACGCCGTCCGCGCGCTGGAGACCGCCTGCCGCGCGCCCGGCGCACGCCGGGGCGCGGCGGCTGCCGGACTCCGCGACCACCTCGCCTTCGCCGACCACCTGGAGCGGGCCCTGCGCCCCCTCTCCTTCGACTGGTACACCGAGGACGCGCTCGGCGCGGCCGACCTCTGCCACGCCGCCGCCGGCGGCACCACCGCCCTCCCCGGCCTGCTGGCCAAACGCTTCTTCGGGACCCCGCTCCTCGTCACCGAGTACGGCGTCGGGCTCCGCGCCCACTACCTCTCGACCGCGGGCGCCGACCGCTCCGCCCCCCTGCGCGCGCTGCTCGCCGCCCTCCACGGACGGCTCGCCGCCGAGACGTACCGGCAGGCCTCCCTCCTCACCCCCGGCAACGCGCACGCCCGCCGCTGGCAGGAGAAGTGCGGCGCCGACCGGAACCGCATCCGCACCGTCCACCCCGGCATGGCCGCCGACCGCTTCGCCGAGATCGGCGAGGACGAGGAGAGCGGCGACCCCGCCACCCTGGTCTGGGTCGGCCGCGTCGAACCCGCCAAGGACCTCATCGCCCTCCTGCACGCCTTCGCGGAGATCCGGGCCCGGCAGCCCGACGCCCGGCTGCGGATCGTCGCCGTGCCCGAGCGCGAGCCGGGCGGCGGCGCGTACCGCGCGCACTGCAAGGGGCTCGCGGCCCAGCTCTTCCCCGACGAGGCCGCCGGCGCGCACGCCGTCGGCGAGAACCCCGTCACCTTCGAGGAACTCGGCGGCCCCGAGGCGCCCACCCTGGAGGACACCTACGCCTCCGGCGCGGTCGTCGTCCTCTCCAGCGTCGTCGAGGGCTTCCCGGCCAGCCTCGTCGAGGCCATGTTCTGCGCGCGCGCCACCGTCTCCACCGACGTCGGCGCGGTCGTCGAGATCATCGGCGGCACCGGCCTCGTCGTCCCCCCGCGCAACCCCCGGGCGCTCGCCGACGCCTGCCTCGCGCTGCTCCGCGACCCCGAGCGCCGCCACCGGCTCGGCGCCGCGGCCCGCGCCCGTGCGCTCGAACTCTTCACCGTCGAGCAGAACCTCGCCGCGTTCCGCGACATCTACCTCGAACTCCTCTCCCACGCGCCCGTGCGCCACCGCCCCGGGGACGGCGTGCCCTTCGCCCACCCCGCCGAGGCCCATGTGCCGGGCAGCTGGAAGCAGAAGGCCGTGCCCACGGGCTCAGGAGGCCCCGATGCCTGAAGGAGGCACTCCCATGCGCGGCCCCGCCGCCCCGACGAGCCCCGGAGCCTGGGACGCCCGCTCCGAGGCCCTCCTCGGCACGCCCGCCCCGACCCCCGACCCCGCCCCGTCGCCCGGCCTCGACCTGCGCGCCCCCGAGGGCACCGCGCCCTCCACGGAGGAGCGCGAGGCCTACGAAGCCCCCGCGGACCACGCCGACCACACGGACCGCGAGGGCCGGAGCATCGCCGCCGACCCCGCCCACCCGGCGGACCCTGCGGAATCCGCAGACCCCGTTGACCCCGTGGGCGCCCCGCCGTCCGGGATAGCCGCGGCCCCGGAAGCGACCCTGACGCCGCTCCCGGAGCCTGGCCCCGACCTGCCCGGCGCCCCGGTGCGGGGCGTCGCGTGGAGAGGGGAGCCGCAGGCCGGGGCGGCCCGGGACGGACGGGCCGCGGCCCCCCGCCCGCGGCGGGGGAACGCCGACCCCGTCAAAGTGCTGATGCACCGCCACCGGGAGCTCTGCGAGCGGGCCGTGGACCCGCTGGAGGTCGCCGCCGGCCTGGAGGCGCAGGGGTTCACGGACCGGACCGCCGCGCGGTTCCGGCACCGGGACGTGTTCTCGCTCGCCGAGGAGTTGTACGCGCGCGTGCCGCGCGGACCCGAGAAGGCCGCGCCCGCGCCGGACCCCGAACCGGCCCGCGCCCCCTGGGCGCTCGCCGTGCTCGCCCCCGGGGCCGTCGCCGGGCTCGCGGGCCTGGGCCTGACGTTCGCCTACGGGCCCGCGCGGATCGCCGTCGGGGCGGCCGCCGCGCTCGCGCTCGGCGGGGCGCTGCTGCTCGCCGTACGGCAGGGCCCGTTCCGGGTGCCCGACGGCGGAGCCGTACCCGCCGCCCGGCTCTGGACCCTCTGGCTCCTGGCGTACGCGGTCGGCGGCGACGGACTCCTCCGGCAGGTGCTCAGCGGAGGCCCCGACGGAGCCTGGGACCTCGCCCCCGGCCCCGTCCTCGGGCTCGCCCTGGCCGTGGCACCCGCCGCCTGGTGCGCGCACCTCTTCGCGCGCCGGGCCCGCCGCCGGATCGCCGACAGCCGGGGCCTGGCCGACTTCGCCGCCGCCACCAGGCCGCTGCTCCTCGCCACCGTCACCGTCCAACTGCTCGCCGTCGCCGCCCTGCTCGGCGCCACCGCGTTCAGCCCCGGCGCCCTCGCCCTCGGCGCGCTCCTGCTGCTCGCCCGGCTGCTCACCGTGCACGGCTTCCCCGACACCGCCTCCACGGCCCTCGCCGCCGCCTGCGCCGCCGAGGCCCTCGCCCTCGCGAGCGTCCTCGCCGCGCGGGTCCCGCTGCCCGGCATCGACGGACTCGGCGCCCCCGTGCGCGCCGTCGTCGACGCCTGGGGCGCCGGGGCCGTGCCCACCCTCGTCTGCGGTGCCGCCGCGCTCGGGCTGCTGGCCCACGCGACCGGCGCCCTCACCCGGGCCTCGGCCCACGCCACCCCATGAGTTCGGCACCCGCGGAGCCGACGCCGCGGGCGCGCCCCGTCACCTCTCTCATCACCTCGCAAGGAGACCGAAGACCATGACCCCTCGATCCCAAGGACCGGCCGGTCGGCACGTAGGGGCCGCACGATGAGGGTGCTACTGCTCGGAGCCAACGGCTTCATCGGCCGCTTCGTCGCCGACCGGCTGCTCGCCGACCCGGCCGTCCACCTCACCGCCCTCGGCCGGGGCGACGACGCCGACGTCCGCTTCGACCTCGCCTCCGGCAGCCCCGGCGCGCTGACCCGCTTCCTGGACGCCGTCCACCCGGGCGTCGTCGTCAACTGCGCGGGCGCCACCCGCGGCGGCGCCCGCGAGCTGACCCGGCACAACACGGTCGCCGTCGCCACCGTCTGCGAGGCCCTGCGCCGCAGCGGCTGCGGTGCCCGTCTCGTCCAGGTCGGCTGCGCCTCGGAGTACGGGCCGAGCCAGCCCGGTTCCTCCACCGCCGAGGACGCCGTGCCCCGCCCCGGCGGCCCGTACGGGGTGTCGAAGCTGGCCGCCACCGAACTCGTCCTCGGCTCCGGCCTCGACGCCGTCGTCCTGCGGGTGTTCTCGCCCGTCGGCCCCGGCACGCCCGCCGGCTCCCCGCTCGGCCGGCTCGCCGAGGCGATGCGCCGGGCGATGCAGGCCGGGGACGGCGAGCTGAAGCTCAGCGGCCTCGGCGTGCAGCGCGACTTCGTCGACGTGCGGGACGTGGCGCGGGCCGTGCACGCGGCCTCGCTCTCCGCCGCCCAGGGCGTCGTCAACATCGGCACCGGCCGCGCGGTCCGGCTCCGGGACGCCGCCGCCGTCCTCGCCCGGGTCGCGGGCTACTCCGGCAACCTGCACGAGCTGGACGCCCCGCACGGCCTGGCGCAGCGCCCGATGATCGGCGCCCCCCGCACCGAGGGGACCATCGCCGAGCAGCTGGCCTCCTCGCCCTACCCGTACCCCGACGGCTGCGGCACCTGGCAGCAGGCCGACGTCCGCACCGCACGCGACCGGCTCGGCTGGCGGCCCCGGATCAATCTGGAGGAGTCGCTCGCCGACATCTGGATGGAGGCGGCGTGTCGCATCTGACGACCACCGCCACGGGGGCCGTCCAGGCGCTCGGCGTGGGCGTCCCCGGCTACGCCCACCCGCTGCTCGCCCCGGTCGAGTGGGCCGAGCTCACCCGCCCGGGGACCCCGGTCCACTGGGCGGTGCTCAACGTGGCGGAGGGCCCGGGGAGCCGGCCCGACCCGCACTGCCTGGAGGCGGCCGGGAAGCTCCGGAACGCGGGGGTCAGGGTCCTCGGGCACCTGGACGCGGCCCACGGCCGCCGGCCCTTCGGGGAGATGGTCTCCGACGCCCACCGCTTCCTCGACTGGTACAAGGTGGACGGCTTCTACCTGGACCGCGCCCCCGCCGACCGGGCCGACCTGGCCGGGACGAGGCGGGTCACGGCGGCCCTGGAGGCGGTCCTCGGCGGCGAGGCGCACCTCGTCCTCGGCCACGGCACCCACCCGCATCCGGGCTACGCCGAGGTCGCCGACCAGCTGGTGACCTTCTCCGGCTCCTGGGTGGACTACCGCTGGTCGCAGGTGGCGGAGTGGACCGCCGACTACGCGGAGGCGAAGTTCGTCCACCTCGTGCACGGGGTCCCGCGCACCCACCTCGACGAGGCCCTCCGGGTCGCGCGCTGGCAGGGGGCGGGGACGATCTTCTTCACCGACCGCCCAGGGGGCCCGGGACAAACCGCGCCATTCCACTCGCTGCCCGGCTACTGGGACGAAATCGTCTCGCGGATCGGACCGGGTGTCTCGGAATGAGGAGGGGCGTGGCAGTGTTACGGGGAGAACAACCGTACTGACATACCGACAACCGGAGTCCCCGTGTCGCTGCCACCCCTGGTCGAGCCGGCTGCCGAGCTCACCGTAGACGAGGTCCGCAGGTACTCCCGCCACCTGATCATCCCGGACGTCGGGATGGACGGGCAGAAGCGGCTGAAGAACGCCAAGGTGCTGTGCGTCGGCGCCGGCGGCCTCGGCTCGCCGGCGCTGATGTACCTGGCCGCCGCCGGCGTGGGCACGCTCGGCATCGTGGAGTTCGACGAGGTCGACGAGTCGAACCTCCAGCGCCAGATCATCCACAGCCAGGCCGACATCGGCCGCTCCAAGGCCGCCTCGGCGCGCGACAGCGTGCTCGGCATCAACCCGTACGTGAACGTGATCCTCCACGAAGAGCGGCTCGAGGCCGAGAACGTGATGGAGATCTTCGGCCAGTACGACCTGATCGTCGACGGCACGGACAACTTCGCCACGCGCTACCTGGTGAACGACGCCTGCGTGCTGCTGAACAAGCCGTACGTGTGGGGCTCGATCTACCGCTTCGACGGCCAGGCCTCGGTCTTCTGGTCCGAGTACGGCCCCTGCTACCGCTGCCTCTACCCGGAGCCCCCGCCGCCGGGCATGGTCCCGTCCTGCGCCGAGGGCGGCGTCCTGGGCGTGCTGTGCGCGTCCATCGGCTCCATCCAGGTCACCGAGGCCATCAAGGTCCTGGCCGGCGTGGGCGACCCGCTGGTCGGCCGCCTGATGATCTACGACGCCCTGGAGATGCAGTACCGCCAGGTCAAGGTCCGCAAGGACCCCAACTGCGCGGTCTGCGGCGAGAACCCGACCGTCACCGAGCTCATCGACTACGAGGCCTTCTGCGGCGTCGTGTCCGAGGAGGCCCAGGAGGCGGCGCTCGGCTCGACGATCACTCCCAAGCAGCTCAAGGAGTGGATCGACGAGGGCGAGAACATCGACATCATCGACGTCCGCGAGCCGAACGAGTACGAGATCGTCTCGATCCCGGGCGCGCGCCTGATCCCGAAGAACGAGTTCCTGATGGGCACCGCCCTCCAGGACCTCCCGCAGGACAAGCGGATCGTCCTGCACTGCAAGACGGGTGTCCGCAGTGCGGAAGTCCTCGCGGTGCTCAAGTCCGCGGGCTTCGCGGACGCGGTGCACGTCGGCGGCGGCGTGATCGGCTGGGTCCACCAGATCGAGCCCGAGAAGCCGGTCTACTAGTCACCGGCCGGACGACGGCGAACGGAAGGGCCCGGACCTCGTGACGAGGTCCGGGCCCTTCCGGCCGTTCAGCAGCTCGTGCCGTACGCCGGTACCTTCCCGTCCAGGAAGTACGCGTCGACCTTCCGCGTCACGCACGGCGAACCGCCGTAGGCCCCGTGCCCCTCGCCCTTGTTGGTGACCAGGATCCCGACACCGGCCCCGAGCTCCTTCGCCATCTTCTCCGCGCCCTCGTACGGCGTGGCCGGGTCGCCCGTCGTGCCGACGACCAGGATCGGGGCCGCGCCCGGGGCACTCGCCTCCGGCGTCCGCCGCTCGCCCTCCACCGGCCACTGCGCGCACCAGCCCGCCGTGTCCCAGGCGAGGAACGCGCCGAAGACGGGGGAGAGCCGGCGGAACTCCGGCAGCAGCGCCTTCGCCTGCGCGGCGGTCGGCCGCTCGCTGGAGTCCGCGCAGGAGATCGCCCGCTGGGAGTGCGACTGGGTGGCGTAGTGGCCCTTCGCGTCCCGGTCGTTGTAGAAGTCGGCCAGGTTCAGCAGGGCGCTCCCGTCGCCGCGCTCGGCCGCGGCGAGCGCCTGGGTCAGCAGCGGCCAGTTGGCCTTCCCGTACAGCGTGACCGCGATGCCCGTGAGGGCCAGGCCCTCGGTGAGCCGGCGCCCGCCGACGGGCAGCGGCTCCCGGTCCAGCTTCCGCAGCAGGCGGGCGATCCGCTCGGTCCCGGCCTTCGGGTCCTCGCCGGTGCTCTTCAGGTAGTTGTCCAGGGCCCGCTGGAAGCCGATCGTCTGGTTGCGGGCGTGCCCGGCGGTGTCGGCGGTCGGGTCGACGACGGCGTCGAGGACGATCCGGCCCACCCGCGCGGGGAACAGGTGCGCGTACGTGCCGCCGAGCTGGGTGCCGTACGAGATGCCGAAGTAGTGGAGCTTCTCGTCGCCGAGGACCTGCCGCAGCAGGTCCATGTCGCGGGCGGTGGCGGTGGTCGTGGTGTGCGGCAGGACCTTCGCGGAGCGGCGGGCGCAGCCGGCGGCGAAGGCGGCGCCGTCCGCCAGGTAGGCGGCCTCCTCGGCGGGCGTGTCCGGGACGGGGTCGACGGAGGCCTCGGCCGCGGCCTGTTCGGCGTCGTCCCGGCAGACCACCCCGGCGCTGCGGCCCACACCCCGCGGGTCGAAGCCGACCAGGTCGTAGCCCTCGTTCAGGTTCCCGTACTCCTCGGCCGCCTGCGGCAGGATGTCGACGCCGGACGCGCCGGGCCCGCCGAAGTCGAAGAGGAGCGAGCCGATGCGGCCGCGCTTGTTCCGGGCCTCCTTGCGGATCAGCGCGACCGGGATCGTCTCCCCGTCGGGCTTCGCGTGGTCGAGCGGCACCTTCACCGTGGCGCAGCGCCAGTCCGCGCCGGGCCGCGGTCCGTTCTCCGGGGCCTCGCAGGACGTCCAGTCGGGGCGCTGGCCGGTGAGGGAGGCGGGGAGCGCGGGCGCGGTCGCCGGGTCCGCCGACGCGGCGCCGGAGGTGGTCGGCGGGGCCTTCGTCGTCCCGGTCGCGCCCCCGGTGCCCGTACATCCGGCGACGAGCACCCCCGTCACGGCCAGCACGGTCATGCGTACGCGTATGGACATGCGTTCCCCCAGGATCCCGGCAAGGCGGCCATCCTAGGCCGCCCGGGTGTCCCCCTCCCGGCGGCCCTCTCGCGGCGGCCTACTTGCAGACGGTCCCGGAGGCGGGCACCTTGCCGTCCAGGAGGTAGCCGTCCACCGCCTTCTTCACGCACGTGTCGCCGCCGTTGTAGGCGCCGTGGCCCTCGCCCTCGTACGTCAGCTCCACGCCGACGCCGTCGCCGAGCGCGTTCACCATCGACCGGGCGCCCTCGTACGGCGTGGCCGGGTCGCCGGTGGTGCCGACCACCAGGATCGGCGCCGAGCCCGGCGCGGACACGTCCGGGTGCTCCCACAGGCCGGGCACCGGCCACTGCGAGCAGCTCGCGAGCGCCCAGCCCATGAAGTCGCCGAAGACCGGGGAGGCCTCGCGGAACTGGGGGAGCCGCTCCTTGGCCTGCCCCAGCGTGTAGCGCTCCTTGAAGTCGACGCAGTTGATGGCGGCGTTGGCGGCCTGGATGTTGCTGTACGAGCCGTTCTGGCCGCGCCCGTTCATCGCGTCGGAGAGCGACAGGAGCAGCGCGCCGTCCCCGCCGTCGGCCGCGTCGAGCCCCTGCTCCAGGTACTGCCAGTACTCCTTCGAGTACAGCGACTGCGCGATGCCGTTGGTGGCCTGCGTCTGGGTGAGCTTCCGGTCGCCGATGCCGGGGATCGGCTCCTTGTCCAGCGACGCCAGGAGGTCCATGACGAACGCCTCGATCTCGGCGACCGTCGAGCCGGGCAGGGTGCAGGCGTCGCCGCGGTCGACGCAGTCCTGGGCGAAGTTGTCCAGGGCGAGCTGGAAGCCCTTCGCCTGGCCGAGGGCACCGTCCTCGACGCCCGCGTCCGGGTCCACCACGGCGTCGAAGACGGCCCGGCCGACGTTCTTCGGGAACAGGTGCGCGTACACGCCGCCCAGTTCGGTGCCGTACGAGATGCCGAAGTAGTGGAGCTTCTCGTCGCCGAGGACCTGGCGCATCAGGTCCATGTCCCGGGCGGCGTTCTCGGTGCCGACGTGCGGCAGCGCCGGGCCCGCGTCCTTGTCGCAGCCGGCCGCGTACTTCTTCTGCGCGTCCGACAGGGTCCGCTCCTCGGCCTCGTCGTCGGGCGTGAAGTCCAGGGCGTAGTAGGCGTCCAGCTCCTTGTCCGTGGCGCACTCGACCGGATCGCTGCGGCCCACCCCGCGCGGATCGAAGGACACCAGGTCGTAGCGGCCGCGCAGGGTCTCGTAGGTGGACGCGAAGCCCGGCAGCGCGGTGACCCCGGAGCCGCCGGGCCCGCCGAAGTTGAAGATCAGCGACCCGATCCGGTTCGCGGCGTCCCTGGCCCTGGCCCGGATGAGGGCGAGCTCGATCGTCTCGCCGTCCGGCACCGACCAGTCGAGCGGCGTCTGGAGGAAGGAGCACTCCCAGGTCGCACCGCCCGGCAGCGGCGAGGGCGCGGGCCCGCCGCCCTCGGCCGCCGACGGCGGCGGGCAGGGCGCCCACGACAGCTTCTGCGAGGTCAGCGCTGAGATCCCGGTGCCGCTCGGCTTCGTCGCGTCCGCCGTGCCGTCGCCCCCGTCCGAGCACCCGGCTGCGAGCAGCACGGTGGTGGCGGTGAGCAGGGCGGCGCGCTGGGCGGCGGAGATCGGCATACGCCCATCGTGGGCCGCCGCCCGCCCGCCCGCGCGGGACGGGGGGCCAACCGGGTGCCCCCGGAGGGGGTCCGCCTACAGCGCCTCGCGCTTCGTCAGCCAGTTGAAGCAGAGCCAGCCCGGCAGGACCGGGATCCACAGCGTGAGCAGGCGGTACAGGAGCACCGCCGGGGTCGCCACCTCCAGCGGCAGGCCCACCGCGACCAGACCGAAGGTGAGCGCGCCCTCCACGGCGCCGACACCGCCCGGCGTCGGCGCCGCCGAGCCCAGCGCGTTGCCCGCGAGGAAGACGACGGCCACGCTCGCGTAGCTGACCGACTGGTCGCCGTGGCTGAAGGCCCGGATCGACGCGTCCAGGCAGAGCACGAACAGGCCGGTGAGGAGCAGCATCCCCCCGATGCCGGTCGCCAGCTTCATCGGCCGCTGGAGCACGTCCAGCATGCGCGGCACCACGCCGGCGAACAGCGAGCGCAGCCGCGTCGACACGAACTTGCGCATGAACGGGATCGCCGTCACGACCAGCACCAGCACCGCGACCGTCAGCAGGCCGGCGATGACCGTCCTCGACGGGGTGAAGGACTGCGACTTCTCCGTCCCCGTCAGATAGCCGAAGGAGAGCAGCAGCAGGATGTGCGCCCCGAGCCCGAACAGCTGCGAGGCGCCGACGCTCGCCACCGCGAGCCCCGGCCGTACGCCCGAGCGCTGGAGGAAGCGGGTGTTCAGGGCGACACCGCCGACCGCCGCCGGGGCGACGATCTTCACGAACGAGCCGGCGACCTGCGCCACCACCGTCCGCCAGAACCCGACCCGCTCCGGCACGAAGCCCAGCAGGCTCATCGCCGCCGCCACGTAGCTCAGCGCCGAGAACAGCACCGCGGCCGCCACCCAGCGCCAGTCCGCCTCGCTGATCGTCGACAGCGGGGTCCGGGCGATCTGCGACAGCAGGAAGTACGCGGCGACCGCACCCGCGATCAGGCTGACCAGGGTCCGCGGCTTGATCCGCTCCAGGCGGACCGGCTCCACCGGGGCCTGCGGGCGGATCAGCAGCACCTGCTGCCGGATCTGGGCGAGCAGGTCCTCCTCGCGGGCCTCGTCGAGCGCCGTGTCGAGGGCCCGCTTCTCGGCCTTCTTGTCCGCTCTCTTCTCGGCCTTCGCCCCGGCCTTGATCCCGGCCTTCCGTTCCGCCGGCACGTCCTCCGGGTCCGCCGCGGCCGAGGCCTTCGCGAGCTCCCGCTCGTGCTTCGCCGCCTCGGAGGCCGCGAGCACCGCCTCCCGCTCCCGCGCCGACCGCTCGCGCGCCAGCCTCCGCAGCGTCGCGCGCGTGGAGCGGCTCAGCGCGATCGGCTGGAGCAGCGGCATGCAGGCCGCGACGGTGTCCGGGCCGAGGACCCCGACGGCCGCGGCGACCGCCCGCTCCGCCCCGACCCGCAGACCGAGCGTGGTGAGCAGCTGGGCGATGTCCATCCGCAGGACCAGGTCGCCGGCCGCGATCTCGCCGCCCCGCAGATCGGTGAGGATCACCTTGCCGGAACGATCCACCAGGATCGCGTCCCCGGTCAGCCTGCGGTGCGCGATCCGCCGCGACTGGAGCGCCCGGACCTGCCGCCACGCGCTGGTGACCAGCTCGTCGGTGATCTCGTCGTCGTCGAGCGAGTCCAGGCTCCGGCCGCCGATGTGCTCGTACACGAGCATCACCGCGTCCGGGCCGAGCTCCGAGGTGGCGATCAGCTTCGGCGCGTTCGCCCCGGCGGCGATGGCCGCGTACGCGAGCAGCGCCTCCTGCTCCAGCGCCTGGCGCAGCGAGACGATCGACCGGCGGGTGGTGATCGCCCGCAGGGTGATCCGCCGCCACGCGCGGTAGAAGAAGCCGTGCGCCTGCTGCTCCCGGTCGACGACGGTGACGTCCAGCGGCGGCCCGTCCTCCAGGGTCACGATGTACCGGCGGCCGCGGTCCCCGCTGTCCGCCGAGTCCGGCACACCTTCGGCGCGCAGCGCCGTCACCGGGCGGAAGCCGACCCGGCGCAGGCCGGCGAGGAGGGTCTGCCCGGTGGGCCGGACGTTGGGGGAGCCGACCGCGTAGAGCGTGCCGTACGCCACCGTCCAGCCGATCAGGACGGTCAGGATGATCGACAGGGCGGTGGTGTAGCCGGCCACCAGCATCGTGAACGCGTCGAGCAGCAGCACCACCCACAGCGACACCCGCCAGCGGGGCCTGCGGGCCATGCCGACGGCGGTCATGTACGCGATGACGGGGGCGAGGTAGTTGTGCACCGGGTCGGTGAGCCCGCCGCCGGACTGCGGCTGGGTCAGCGCGTCCTGGATGGTGCCGGGCGCGGCCTGGGCGACCCACAGGTCGGTGGCGAGGGTGACGCCGTGCGCGAGGACGGCGGCGAGCACGCCGTCCGCGATGCGCAACCCGTCCCGCTTGATGAGCCGCTCGATGGCGAAGGCGACGGGGACGAGCAGGACGGCGATGGACGAGACGAGGCCGGCGATCTTGACGAAGACGTCGGGGGCGCCGACGGCCCCCTTGTTGATGTCCTCTTCCAGGCCCGAGGTCGTGGCGTGGGCGAACGCCGCGATGGCGATGACGAGCCCGATGGCGAGCAGACCGACGAGCAGCCGCATCAGATCGGAGGGCCGGTGGACCCGGGCGGCGAGCAGCGGCTCGTCCCCGGAGACCCGCTCGGGCACGTCGGCCTCGCCCTCCTCAGGAGGCTGCGTGTCGTGCCCCATCACCCTGTCCGTCTCTTCGTACGCGTCGCGTCGATCACGTTCTTGTTCTCGTACTTGTCGCTCTTGATCTCGTATCACCAGTCACCGCCCGGACGATGGTGGCACGAAGAGCCGCCGCGCGGAGGCATCAGGGCCATGTCGGTGGGGTGAGGCAGGATGGGGCGGATGAGCATGGAGGAACCCGTGGGGGAGACCGGAGAACTGCCCGAGTACGCGGAGCGGGTGCTCGACGTCGCCGACGGGATCCCGCCGGGCCGGGTCATGACGTACGGCGACGTGGCCGAGTGGCTGGGCGAGGGCGGGCCGCGGCAGGTGGGCCGGGTGATGGCCCTCTACGGCGGCTCGGCACCGTGGTGGCGCGTGGTCCGGGCGGACGGCACCCTCCTCCCCGGCCACGAGCTGCGGGCCCTCGGCCACTACCGCGACGAGGGCACCCCGCTGCGCGCGGCCGGCCCCGCCTCCGAGGGGCACGTGCCCCGCATCGACATGCGGCGGGCACGCTGGGACGGCACCGCGGACCCGGCACCCGGCGACGGCGGGGACGCCGCCGGGGGCTCCGGCCGGGGTGCCGGAACTCACACCTGAGGGCGCGGGCCCGGAAGGCGCCGGTGAGGCGGCCCCGCCGGGGTGGAAGCGGTCCGGAGTACGGCTCGCCGCCGGCCCGCTTCGCGTAACGTCGACGTGCGCGACCCGCGGACCGGCCGCACGACCGGCTCCCGGGACGCCTCGGGCGGCGGCCTCCCGGCCTGCTCCCGGGACGACTCCCGCGCCGACCTCCCGGCCGGCGCCCGAGGCGCGCCCCGAGGCGGCGGCCACGGCACACGGCCGCCTCACCCGCACCACCACACCCACCAGGACCGGCGATCCACGTGAGCACCTCCTCCACCACCCGGCGTACGCCGCCGAACCAGGGACAGCCGTACCCGGGTTCGGGACGGCAGCGGACCCCGGGCGCGTACCGACTGGTGCGCACCACGCCGGCCCCGCTGGATCCCCCTCAGCTGGACGCAACCCAGCGGCAGGTGGTTGACCACCGCGGCGGACCTCTCCTCGTCCTCGCCGGACCCGGCACCGGCAAGACGACGACGCTGGTCGAAGCCGTCGCCGCCCGCATGGAAGCAGGCGCCGACCCCGAACGCCTCCTCGTCCTCACCTTCAGCCGCAAGGCCGCCGTCGAACTCCGCGACCGCATGGCCGCCCGCCTCGGCGGCCGCCGCCCGCCGCAGGCGACGACCTTCCACTCGTACTGCTACGCCCTGATCCGCGCCCACCAGGACGCCGAACTCTTCGCCGAACCGCTCCGGCTGCTCTCCGGACCCGAGCAGGACCTCGCCGTCCGCGAACTCCTCGCCGGCCACATCGACCTGGAGAAGGCCGGGCTCGGGAGCATCCGCTGGCCCGACGAACTCCGCGCCTGCCTCACCACCCGCGGCTTCGCCGACGAGGTGCGGGCCGTCCTCGCCCGCTCCCGCGAACTCGGCCTCGGCCCGGACGCCCTCGCCCGCTTCGCGGACCGGGTCGGCCGCCCCGACTGGAAGGCGGCCGCCGGCTTCCTCGCCGAGTACCTCGACGTCCTCGACCTCCAGGGCGTCCTCGACTACACCGAGCTCGTCCACCGGGCCGTCCTCCTCGCCGGCGACGTCACCCTGCCCGCGTACGACGCGATCTACGTCGACGAGTACCAGGACACCGACCCCGCCCAGGTCCGGCTCCTGCACGCGCTCGCCCGCGGCGGCCGGGGCGACGTCGTCGCCTTCGGCGACCCGGACCAGTCCATCTACGCCTTCCGCGGCGCCGACGTGAACGGCATCCTCGACTTCCCCGCAGCCTTCGGCGACGCCCCCGTCCGCGTCCTCGGCACCTCCCGCCGCTCCGGCGCCACGCTCCTCGCGGCGACCCGGCAGCTCGCCCTGCGCATGCCCATGCACCGGCTCCCCGCCGACAAGGTCCGCGCCCACCGCGACCTCAACCCCGTCAGGGACGGCGGCCGGGCCGAGGCGTACACCTACCCCACCGCCTCCGCGGAGGCCGAGAACATCGCCGACCTCCTCCGCCGCGCCCACCTCGAAGACGGCGTCCCCTGGCAGGACATGGCCGTCCTCACCCGCGCCGCCGCCCCCCTCCCCTCCCTCCGCCGCGCCCTCACCTCCGCCGGCGTCCCCGTCGAAACCGACGCCGCCGACACCCCCCTCCGCCACGAACCCGCCGTAGCCCCCCTCCTCCTCGCCCTCCGCACCGTCTCCTCCGACCCCCCACCGACAACCCCCCCCACCCCTGGGCCGGACCTCGCGGCGGACACCTCCGCCCCCGGGCCGGACCTCGTGGTGGACGCCCCCGCGCCCGGGTCGGACCAAGCGGTGGGCGAGGCCGCGCCCGAGTGCGACCCAGTGGTGGGCAATCGTCCGCCAGGGGCGGAACGGGCGGGCACCACGACCCACCGCGCCGCACCGCCGGCGCACCCCGCACCCCCCGCGCCCGAGGTCGACGTGCTCACCGCGCCCGAGGCCGACGTGCTCCCCGCGCCCGAGGCCGACGTGCTCCCCGCGCCCGACGCCGACGCGCCCATCGCCGCCGAGCCCGCACCCGACCCCCGCCCCGCCCCCGCCGCCCCGCCGACCGACACCCTCACCCCCACCTGGCTGCCCGTCGACACCGCCCTGGAACTCCTCGCCTCCCCCCTCGCCGGCATCGACCCCGCCGACCTCCGCCGCCTCGGCCGCGCCCTCCGCGACGAGCAGCGCGCCGCCGGCAACAAGATCCCGCCGCCCTCCGACGTCCTCCTCGCCCTCGCCCTCGCCGAGCCCGAGCGACTCGTCGCCCACGACCCCGCGTACGCCCGCGGCGCGAAGCGGCTCGGCGACCTGCTCCGGGAGACCCGCGCGCTGCTCGCCGCGGGCGGCACCGCGGAGGAGGCCCTGTGGGTGCTGTGGAACGGCACCCCGTGGCCCGGCCGCCTGGAGCGCGCCGCCCTCCGCGGCGGCCCCGCGGGACGCAACGCCGACCGGGACCTCGACGCCGTCTGCGCGCTCTTCGAGACGGCCGCCCGCGCCGAGGAGCGGGTCGGCGGCCGCGGCGTCCTCAACTTCCTGGAGGAGTTGGACGCCCAGGACATCGCCGCCGACACGCTGACCCGCCGGCACACCCGCCCGGACGCCGTCCGGCTCATGACCGCCCACCGTTCCAAGGGCCTCGAATGGGGCTTCGTCGTCGTCGCCGGCATGCAGGAGCGCCTCTGGCCCGACCTGCGCAGGCGCGGCTCCCTCCTGGAGGCGGACCGCATCGGACGCGACGGCCTCGCCGAACCCCTCACGCCGGGCGCGCTCCTCGCCGAGGAGCGGCGGCTCTTCTACGTGGCCGCCACGCGCGCGCGTGACCGGCTGGTCGTGACGGCGGTGAAGGCCGCGGCCGAGGACGGCGACCAGCCGTCCCGCTTCCTCACCGAGCTCGGCGCCGAGCCCAAGGACGTCCCCGGCCGCCCCCGCCGCCCGCTCGCGGTCTCCGCCCTGGTCGCCGAGCTGCGCGCCACCACCGTCGACCCGGACGCCTCGCCGGCCCTGCGGGAGGCGGCGGCCCACCGGCTCGCCGCCCTCGCCGCGCTCACCGACGAGGAGGGGCAGCCGCTGGTGCCGGCCGCGCACCCGGACCGCTGGTGGGGCCTGTTCGAGCCGACGCGCGGCCCGGAGCCGCTGCGCGAGCGCGACCGGCCCGTGGCGCTCTCGCCGAGCGCGCTGGAGAACCTGGTCGGCACCTGTTCCCTCCAGTGGTTCCTGGGCCGTGAGGTCAAGGCGGCGGCGCCCGCCACCGCCGCCCAGGGCTTCGGCAACGTCGTCCACGTCCTCGCCGACGAGGTCGCCTCCGGCCGTACGCCCGCCGACCTCGACGTCCTCATGGCCCGCCTCGACTCCGTCTGGGACGCCCTCGCCTTCGACGCGCCGTGGAAGTCGGCGCAGGAGAAGGGCCACGCGCGCGTGGCCCTGGAACGCTTCCTGCGCTGGCACGTCATGGACCGCGGCGGCCGCACCCCCGCCGCCTCCGAGCACGGCTTCGACGTGACCCTGGAGGCGGGGGAGTACGAGGTCCGCATCCGAGGCTCCATGGACCGGGTGGAGACCGACGAGCAGGGGCGCGCGTACGTCGTCGACTTCAAGACCGGCAAGTCGGCCCCGACGCGCGACGAGGTCGCCCACCACCCGCAGCTCGCCGTCTACCAGCTCGCGGTCCGCGAGGGCGCCCTCGACGAGGTCTTCGACGGCCGCCGCCCCGAGCCGGGCGGCGCCGAACTCGTCCAGCTGCGGCAGAGCGCCCCGCAGAAGGAGGGCGGCGACGCCCTGCCGAAGGTGCAGGCGCAGGAGCCCCTGGCCGGCGAGTGGGTCGGCGAGCTGCTCGCCACCGCGGCCGGCCGGGTCCTCGACGAGCGGTTCACCCCGAGCACCGGCCAGCACTGCACGACCTGCGCCTTCCGTGCCTCGTGCAGCGCCCTGCCGGAGGGCCGCCAGGTCGTCGACTGACACCCGCCCGACGCCTTGTGCGGAGCGTCACGTTCCTCTCCGTGCATCCTTTGTTCGGCCTCGCCCGTCAAAGTCTTCGCGACGTCCGCGTAAAGACGTCGTCAAGACAAGCTGTGAAAACGCCGTCGGAGACGGCTGTGAGGAGTACGCGCATGAGGGCCGACAGGAAGCTCTGGGCAGTGGCGACGGTCTGTGTGGCCGTGGTCGCGGGTGTCACGGGCTGTTCCAAGGGCGAGGAGAAGGCCGCCGACCCCTTCGCGGGACTCACGGCCGACGCGATAGCCGACAAGGCGGTCGAGACGACGAAGAAGGCCACCGCCTTCCGTATGCACGGCAGCGGCAAGACCGACGGCGAGGAGATGACCGTCGAGTTCTCCGTCGACGACAAGGGCAACTGCCAGGGCACCATGAAGGCAGACAAGGGCGGCAGCGCCGAGATCGTCGGCACCGGCGGCACCAGCTACATGAAGGGCGACGACGCCTTCTGGAAGTCCTCCGGCGGTGAGGAGGGCGCCTCCGCGGAGGAGTCCGACTCCATGTCCGCGATGCTCAAGGGCCGCTGGCTGGAGATGCCGGCCGAGAGCGGCGCGGGCGAGGGCGGCGCCGGCGCGTTCTGCGACCTGAAGCAGATCGTCAAGGACATGGACGAGGAGACGCCGCGCAAGGGCATGACCCGCGAGGCCGACGCCGACGTCGACGGCAAGCCCGCCGCCGTGCTCAGCAAGAAGGACAAGGCCGAGACCACGACCTTCTACGTCGCCAAGGACGCCGCCAAGCCGTACGTCCTGCGCGTCGTGACGACCGGTGGCGACGAGCCCGGCACCGTCGACCTGAGCGACTTCGACAAGCCGGTCACCGTCACGGTCCCGCCGGCCGACCAGACCGTGGACATGGCGGAGCTCATGAAGGGCGCCTCCTGACGCACCGCCCGCGCCCGTGACGGACGGCGAGCGCGCCCGTGCCCGCGGCGTACGGCCGGCCCGCGCCGTGACGTACGGCCGGCGCGCGCGCCCGTGACGCAGCCCGGCGCCCGCGTGCCCGTGACGTACGAGTAGCGGGCACGCGCGCGCGGGGCGACGCTGGTGGGACGGCCCGGGGGAATCAGCGAGGAGGCTCGCATGACGTCCCACTCCCACCGCAAGCTCCGCGCCGCGGCCGTCGTCTGCGCGGTCGCCGTCGTCGCGGGTCCCGCGCCGGCGGCGGCCTGGGCGGCGGCCGACGGCCCGCTGCGCGCCGCCGCCGTCGCGCCCTCCCCCGACCCCTTCACCGGCCTCACCGCCGACGAGATCGCCGACCGGGCCGTCACCGCGACCCAGTCCGCCACCTCGCTCCGCATGACCGGACGGGTCTCCACCGACGACCAGCCCGTCGACATCGACTTCGCCGTCAACGACCGCGACGAGTGCACCGGCCTGATGAAGATCAAGGGCGGCACCGCCGAACTCCGCAAGGTCGACGACATCACGTACATGAAGGGCGACGAGGCCTTCTGGCGGGCGTCCATGACCTCCCAGGGCATGCCCGAGGCGCAGATCGACGCCACGATCGAGCTGCTCAAGGGCCGCTGGCTGAAGATCGCCCCGGGACAGGCCGGCAGCGACGACCTCGGCAGCGTCTGCGACCTGAAGTCGCTCCTCGCCGACCTCGGCGAGGACAAGGACGAGCGCAGCGGAATGACCCGAGGCCCCGACGGCGAGGTCGACGGCACCCCCGTCGCCACCCTCGTGAAGCGGACCGGCGCCGAGACCACCACCGTCTCCGTCGCCCGGGAGGGCAAGCCGTACATCCTGAAGATGGTCAAGGCCGGCGGCGACGAGCCCGGCGCGATGGTCTTCTCCGACTACGACGAGCCGGTCGTCGTGAAGGTCCCGCCCGCCGACGAGACGGTGGACCTGACCAAGCTCGACCAGGGCACGCCCGCGTGACCCGCCCCTGATCCCCGACAACCGCAGGGGGAGCGGTGCCGGTCCGGAATGTCGGTCGGCCCCGCTAGCCTCTTCCGGGTGACCGCACGCATCACCGACCCCGAGCAGCTCAAGGAGCTGCTCGGCATCCCGTTCACCCCGGAGCAGACGGCCTGCATCACCGCGCCGCTCGCCCCGCAGGTCGTCGTGGCCGGAGCCGGCTCCGGCAAGACGACCGTGATGGCCGCCCGGGTGGTCTGGCTGGTCGGCACGGGCCAGGTAGCCCCCGAGCAGGTCCTCGGCCTCACCTTCACCAACAAGGCCGCCGGCGAACTCGCCGAGCGCGTCCGCACCGCCCTCGTCCGCGCCGGCGTCACCGACCCCGACGCCGCCGACCCGGCCCACCCGTCGCCCGGCCACCACCCCTCCGCGACGGCGGCTCCCGCCGACCCCTACTACCTTCCCGGCGAGCCCCGCGTCTCGACGTACCACGCCTTCGCCGGCCAGCTCCTCACCGACCACGGCCTCCGCATCGGCCTGGAGCCCACCTCCCGGCTCCTCGCCGACGCCACCCGCTACCAGCTCGCCGCGCGCGTGCTCCGCGAGGCCCCCGGCCCGTACCCGGCGCTCACCCGGTCCTTCCCGACCCTCGTCACCGACCTCCTCGCCCTCGACGCCGAACTGGCCGAGCACCTCGTGCCGACCGAGCGGCTCCACGCGTACGACTCCGAGCTGCTCACCGCCCTCGCCGGCGCCCGGCTCAGCAACGCCGAACTGCGCAAGGTCCCCGAGGCCGCCGCCGCCCGCCGCGAGCTCCTCGACCTCGTCGTCCGCTACCGGGCCGCCAAGCGCTCCCGCGACCTCCTCGACTTCGGCGACCAGATCGCCCGCTCCGCCGAGCTCGCCACCACCCGGCCCGAGGTCGGCGAGATCCTGCGCGGCGAGTTCCGGGTCGTCCTCCTCGACGAGTACCAGGACACCTCCGTCGCCCAGCGGCTCCTCCTCTCCGGACTCTTCGGCCAGGGCACCGCGGGCCGGCCCACCGGACACGCCGTCACCGCCGTCGGCGACCCCTGCCAGGCCATCTACGGCTGGCGCGGCGCGTCCGTCGCCAACCTGGACGACTTCCCCGAGCACTTCCCGCACGCCGACGGCCGCCCCGCCGACCGCTACTCCCTCTCCGAGAACCGGCGCAGCGGCGGCCGCCTCCTCGACCTGGCCAACGGGCTCGCCGCCCCCCTGCGCGCCATGCACGCGGGCGTGGAGGCGCTGCGCCCCGCACCGGGAGCCGAGCGGGACGGCAGCGTCCGCGTCGCCCTGCTCCCCACCCACGCCGAGGAGATCGACTGGCTGGCCGACTCCCTCGCCCACCTCGTGCGCACCGGCCGCGAGCCCGGCGAGATCGCCGTCCTGTGCCGTACGGCCGCCGACTTCCCGGCCATCCACGCGGCCCTCGTCGCCCGTGACGTGCCCGTCGAGGTCGTCGGCCTCTCCGGCCTCCTCCACCTGCCGGAGATCGCCGACCTCGTCGCCGTCTGCGAGGTCCTCCAGGACCCCGGGGCCAACGCCTCCCTGGTCCGCCTCCTCACCGGCCCCCGCTGGCGCATCGGCCCCCGCGACCTCGCCCTCCTCGGCCGCCGCGCCCGCCTCCTGGTCCACCGGGGCGGCGACGCCCCGGACCCCGAGCAGCGGCTCGCCGCCGCCGTCGAGGGCGTCGACCCGGCCGAGGTCGTCTCCCTCGCCGACGCCCTCGACACCTTCCTCGGCGCCGGCGGCGCCGAGGACGACGGCCTGGCGTTCTCCGCCGAGGCCCGGGTCCGCTTCGCGCGCCTCGCCACCGAGCTCCGCGCCCTGCGCACCTCGCTCGCCGACCCCCTCATGGACGTCCTGCACCGCGTCCTCACCGCCACCGGCCTGGAGGTCGAGCTCTCCGCCTCCCCGCACGCGCTGGCCGCCCGCCGCCGCGAGACCCTCGGCCAGTTCCTCGACCTCGCCGCCCGCTTCGCCTCCCTCGACGGCGAGGCCGGCCTGCTCGCCTTCCTCGGCTTCCTGCGCACGGCCGTCCAGTTCGAGAAGGGCCTCGACAGCGCCCTCCCCGGCGGCGAGAACACCGTCAAGGTCCTCACCGCCCACAAGTCCAAGGGCCTCGAATGGGACGTCGTCGCCGTGCCCGGCCTGGTCACCGGCCAGTTCCCCAGCGCCCGGGCCCGCGAGTCCTGGACCTCCCAGCCCCAGGTCCTCCCGCACGCCCTCCGCGGCGACGCGCCCACGCTGCCGCGGATCGACGCCTGGGACGCCAAGTCCCTCGCCTCCTTCAAGAACGAGATGCGGGACCACCAGCACACCGAGGAACTCCGCCTCGGCTACGTCACCTTCACCCGCCCCCGCTCGCTCCTCCTCGGCTCCGCCCACTGGTGGGGCCCCTCCCAGAAGAAGCCCCGCGGCCCCTCCGACTTCCTCCGCGCGCTGTACGACCACTGCGCCCTCGGTCACGGCGACATCGAGTCCTGGGCCGACGAACCGGCCCCCGACGCCCGGAACCCGACCCTCGCGGAACCGGACCAGGACCAGGCCTGGCCCCTCCCGCTGGACGCGGAGGCGTACGACCGTCGCCAGGAGGCGGCGGAGCTCGTCCGCGCCCGGTTGCGGGCGATCGTTCCGCAGGACGAGGCGGGCACCACCGGACGGGGTCCGGGGGAGGGCGGGCACCACCCCCCGCGCACGGCGACCGACCCCCGGGGCACGCACCCCCAGGACCCGGACCCCCAGGACCTCTGGCCGGAGGAGGACGAACCCGTCTGGGACGAGGACGAGGAGACCCTCCCCGAGGACACCCACGCGGACGCGGTCCCGGCCCCCAGGGACCCCGCGGGCACCCACGCGGTCCCGACACCCAGGGACCCCGGGACCGCGCCCTCGGCGCCGTACGAGGACTCTCCCGGACTCACCCCCGAGGACGCCCGGACCATCGCCTCCTGGGACCGCGACCTCGCCTCCCTCACCACCGAACTCCGCCGCGCCCGCGCCACCACCCGCGACGTCCTCCTGCCCGCGTACCTCTCCGCCTCCCAGGTCCTCCGGCTCGCCGAGGACCCGGACGGGTTCGCGCAGGAGCTGGCGCGCCCGATGCCGAAGGCGCCGCAGCCCGCGGCCCGCCGGGGCACCCGCTTCCACGCCTGGGTGGAGTCGCGCTTCGAGGAGCTGCCGCTGCCGTTCCTCGGCCCGGAGGACCTCCCCGGCGGCGAGGACTTCGCGGGCGAGCCCGAGATCCTGGACGAGCGGGACCTCGACGAACTCAAGGAGGCCTTCGCCCGCACCCCGTACGGCCACCGCACCCCGTACCGCGTCGAGGTCCCCGTGCACCTCTCGCTCGGCGGCCGGGTCGTCCGGGGCAGGATCGACGCCGTCTACCGGGACCCGGACACCGGCGCGTACGAGATCGTCGACTGGAAGACCAGCCGGCACCGCGCCGCCGATCCGCTCCAGCTCGCCCTCTACCGCCTCGCCTGGGCCGAGCAGCACGGCCTCGCGCCCGAGGAGGTGGCCGCCGCCTTCGTCTACGTCCGGACGGGCGAGGTGGCCCGTCCCACCCGCCTGCCGGGCCGGGCCGAGCTGGAGGCCATCCTGCTGGGCGGGGCACCCCCGGACGCCGGATAGGCTCGGAGGCATGAGCGAGACCCCGGACAGCGCCGTCCACGCCGTACGCACGTACATCGACCAGCACCGTGCCGCCTTCCTCGACGACCTTGCCGAGTGGCTGCGCATCCCCTCGGTGTCGGCCCGGCCGGACCGGGCCGGGGACGTGCGGCGCAGCGCCGAGTGGCTCGCCGCCAAGCTCACGGAGACCGGCTTCACCACCGTCGAGGTGTGGGAGACCGACGGCGCCCCGGCGGTCTTCGCCGAGTGGCCCTCCGACGACCCGGACGCCCCGACCGTCCTCGTCTACGGCCACCACGACGTCCAGCCCGCGGCCCGCGAGGACGGCTGGCACACGGACCCCTTCGAGCCGACCGTGGTCGACGGCCGGATGTACGCGCGCGGGGCGGCCGACGACAAGGGCCAGGTGTTCTTCCACACACTCGGCGTCCGCGCCCACCTCGCCGTCACCGGCCGCACGGCCCCCGCCGTCAACCTGAAGCTGATCGTCGAGGGCGAGGAGGAGTCGGGCTCCCCGCACTTCCGCGCCCTGGTCGAGGAGCGCGCCGAGCGCCTCGCCGCCGACGCCGTGATCGTCTCCGACACCGGCATGTGGTCCGAGACGACCCCCACCGTGTGCACCGGCATGCGCGGGGTCGCCGACTGCGAGATCGAGCTGTACGGCCCCGACCAGGACATCCACTCCGGTTCCTTCGGCGGCGCCGTCCCGAACCCGGCCACCGTCGCGGGCCGGATCGTCGCCGCCCTCCACGACGAGCACGAGCACGTGGCGATCCCCGGCTTCTACGACGGGGTGACCGAGCTCTCCGACGCCGAGCGGGCCCTCGTCGCCGAGCTGCCCTTCGACGAGGCGGCCTGGCTGCGCACGGCCAAGTCCCACGGAACCCTCGGCGAAGCCGGCTTCTCCACCCTGGAGCGGGTCTGGGCCCGCCCCACCGCCGAGGTCAACGGCATCGGCGGCGGCTACCAGGGCCCCGGCGGCAAGACGATCGTCCCCGCCTCCGCCCACCTCAAGCTGTCCTTCCGGCTGGTCGCCGGCCAGGACCCGGCCAAGATCGAGCTCGCCGTACGGGACTGGCTCGCCGGACTCGTCCCGGCCGGCATCCGGTACGAGATCGTCTTCGGCGCCCCGACCCGCCCCTGCCTCACCCCCCTCGGCCACCCCGCCCTCAAGGCGGTCGCCGGGGCCATGAGCCGGGCCTTCGACGGCGCCAAGGTCCGCTACACCCGCGAGGGCGGGTCCGGACCGGCCGCCGACCTCCAGGACGTCCTGGAGGCACCCGTCCTGTTCCTCGGCATCTCCGTCCCGTCCGACGGCTGGCACGCCCCCAACGAGAAGATCGAGCTCGATCTCCTCATGAAGGGCGTCGAGACGACCGCTCACCTGTGGGGCGACCTGCCCGCCGCCCTCACCGAGCGCTGAACCCACACACCGATCCGGGGGAGTTGGAAGCACCTGTGAGCACCCTGAAGAACGCGTCCGCGGACCGCCCGATCTCGCTCACCGCCCCGAGCGGGATCGACCGGGCGGCCCACCACCGCCTCGACGAGGCGTGGCTCGCGGCGGCCTGGAGCCACCCCACGACCCGGGTCTTCGTGGTCTCCGGCGGCCAGGTGCTGATCGACGACCGGCCCGACGGCACGACCGAGCTGGTCATGACGCCGGCGTTCGAGGCCCCCGTCACCGAGACCCACCGCTACTTCCTGGGCACCGACGCCGACGGCGTCTCCTACTTCGCGCTCCAGAAGGACTCCCTGCCCGGCCGCATGGACCAGTCCGCCCGCCCCGCCGGGCTGCGTGAGGCCGGACTGCTGCTGTCGGACCGGGACGCGGGCCTGATGGTGCACGCCGTCGCCCTGGAGAACTGGCAGCGCCTCCACCGCTTCTGCTCGCGCTGCGGCGAGCGCACGGTCATCGCCGCCGCCGGCCACATCCGCCGCTGCCAGGCCTGCGGCGCCGAGCACTACCCGCGCACCGACCCCGCGGTGATCATGCTCGTCACCGACGACCAGGACCGGGCGCTGCTCGGCCGCCAGGTCCACTGGCCCGAGGGCCGCTTCTCCACGCTCGCCGGCTTCGTCGAGCCCGGCGAGTCCATCGAGCAGTCGGTCGTCCGCGAGGTCCTGGAGGAGGCCGGCGTCACGGTCGGCGAGGTCGAGTACATCGCCAGCCAGCCCTGGCCGTTCCCGTCCAGCCTGATGCTGGGCTTCTTCGCCCGGGCCACCTCCTCGGAGATCACCGTGGACGGCGAGGAGATACACGAGGCGCGCTGGTTCTCCCGCGACGACCTGGCCGCCGCCTTCGAGTCGGGCGAGGTGGTGCCCCCGTACGGCATCTCGATCGCGTCCCGGCTCATCGAGCGCTGGTACGGCAAGCCGCTGCCCAAGCCCGGTGACGTGGTCTGACCCCCTCTGGCACGATGCCGCTCATGACACGGGACAGGGCGTACGACGACGACCGGCTGGCGGGCGCGTACCAGCGGGGCAACGAGATGCCCGAGGCGTCGCTCCGTGACTGGACCCGGCTGATCGGGTCCTTCACGGACCGGCCGGCCCCCGCGATCGTGGACGTCGGCGCCGGCACCGGCGTCTTCTGCGCCGCCGCCGCCCGCTGGCTCGCGCCGTCGACGGTGGTCGGCGTCGACCCCTCCGCGGCGATGCTCGCCCAGGCCGTGCGCCACCACGGCCACCCCGGGGTGCGCTATCTGCGCGGCGACGCCGAGGCGCTGCCCCTCCGCTCCGGCGCGTTCGACCTCGCGCTGCTGTCCCGGGTGGTCCACCACCTGCCCGACCGTCCCCGCGCGGCCCGCGAACTGGCCCGGGTGCTGCGGCCCGGGGGAGTGGTGGTCGTCCGCACCACCTTCCGGGAGCGCCTGGACGCCCTGGTCTACGACTACTGGCCGCGGCTGCGCGAGCTCGACCGGGACCGCTTCCCCTCGGCGGACGGCCTCGCCGGGGACTTCGCCGGCGCCGGCTTCACGGTGCTGAAGGTCACGTCCTTCGCCCGCCCGGTCACCGAGGACCTGCGCACCTACCACGCGCGGCTGACCGCCCGCCCGCAGTCGAAATTCGGCCGCCTCAGCCCGGCGGAGTTCGAGGACGGACTCGACCACCTCGCCGCCGACGCCCGCCGCGAACGCGCCACCGGCCCGGTCCCCGTCGACGAGCGCTACGACCTGATGGTCCTGACCGCTCCCTGACCTCAGACCTCAGACCTCAGACCGCACGCCGACGGCCGGCCGCCCGCCGACGGTCCGCCGCGCCCCACCGGTCCACCGCGCCCCGACGACGACGAACCCCCGGCCGGGCGGTCGCCGGCCGGGGGTTCGGGTGCCCTGATCCGCTGTGTGGGATCCGGGTGTGCGCGGGGGGCAGCCCCGCTCAGACGCCGATCTTCTGCTTGACCTGCGCGAGCGACGGGTTCGTCAGCGTCGAGCCGTCCGGGAAGAGGACGGTCGGGACGGTCTGGTTGCCGCCGTTGGCCTTCTCGACGAACGTGGCCGAATCAGGGTCCTGCTCGATGTTGATCTCGGTGTACGCGATGCCCTCGCGGTCCATCTGGCTCTTCAGCCGACGGCAGTAGCCGCACCACGTGGTGCTGTACATCGTCACAGTGCCCTGCATGGCGAGGCGCTCCTCTTGTTCGCTGACGGGTGCCGAGAAGAAGAACGTACGCCCCCGCCCGCCCATTCCCGGAATTCGTATGATCGGAGCCACCTGCCTGTGGACGGTCCTCCGCACCGACCCCGCCGAACCTGGCAGCATGGCGGAGTGACAGCAGCAACGCACTCCACTCTCTTCCCGCAGGTCCCGGAGACGGCAGACGCGGTGCTCGACGGGCTCGACCCGGAGCAGCGCGAGGTCGCGCTGGCCCTGAGCGGTCCGGTGTGCGTCCTCGCGGGCGCCGGCACGGGCAAGACGCGGGCCATCACCCACCGGATCGCGTACGGGGTGCGAGCGGGCATACTCCAGCCCGCCAGCGTGCTGGCCGTCACCTTCACCAACCGGGCCGCGGGCGAGATGCGCGGGCGCCTCCGGGAGCTCGGCGCCGGCGGCGTCCAGGCCCGCACCTTCCACTCCGCGGCCCTCCGCCAGCTCCAGTTCTTCTGGCCGAAAGCAGTCGGTGGCGAGCTGCCCCGGCTCCTGGAGCGGAAGGTCCAGCTCGTCGCCGAGGCCGCCGCCCGCTGCCGCGTGCGCCTCGACCGGAACGAGCTCAGGGACGTCACCGGCGAGATCGAGTGGGCCAAGGTCACCCAGACCGTCCCCGCCGACTACCCCGCCGTCGTCGCCAAGTCCGTCAGGGACGCCCCCCGCGACCCGGCCGAGATCGGCCAGATCTATGCCATGTACGAGCAGCTGAAGCGCGACCGCTCGGTGATCGACTTCGAGGACGTGCTGCTGCTCACCGTCGGCATCCTCCAGGACCGGCACGACATCGCCGACCAGATCCGCCGCCAGTACCAGCACTTCGTGGTCGACGAGTACCAGGACGTCTCCCCGCTCCAGCAGCGCCTGCTCGACCTCTGGCTCGGCGACCGCGACAACCTCTGCGTCGTCGGCGACGCCAGCCAGACCATCTACTCCTTCACCGGCGCCACCCCCGACCACCTGCTGAACTTCCGCACCCGCCACCCCGGGGCCACGGTGGTCAAACTCGTCCGCGACTACCGCTCCACCCCGCAGGTCGTCCACCTGGCGAACGGCCTGCTCGGCCAGGCCCGCGGCCGGGCCGCCGAGCACCGCCTGGAGCTGATCTCCCAGCGCGACCCCGGCCCCGAACCGGCCTACACGGAGTACGCCGACGAGCCCGCCGAGGCCGAGGGCACCGCCCGCCGCATCCGCGACCTCATCGCCGCCGGCGTCCCCGCCGGCGAGATCGCCGTCCTCTACCGGATCAACGCCCAGTCCGAGGTGTACGAGCAGGCCCTCGCCGACGCCGGAGTGCCCTACCAGCTCCGCGGCGCCGAGCGCTTCTTCGAGCGCCAGGAGGTGCGGGAGGCGGGCGTCGCCCTGCGCGGCGCCGCCCGCGCCGGACGCAACGACTCCCTCCTCGACGACGCCGAGGACCTCCCCGCGCAGGTCAGGGCCGTGCTCTCCACCAAGGGCTGGACCGACAGGCCGCCCGCGGGCTCCGGCGCCGTCCGCGACCGCTGGGAGTCGCTGGCCGCCCTCGTCCGGCTCGCCGAGGACTTCGCCCGCGCCAGGCCCGGCGCCACCCTCTCCGACCTCGTCGCCGAACTCGACGAGCGGGCCGCCGCCCAGCACGCCCCGACCGTCCAGGGCGTCACCCTCGCCTCGCTCCACGCGGCGAAGGGCCTCGAATGGGACGCCGTCTTCCTGGTCGGCCTCACCGAGGGCATGATGCCGATCACGTACGCCAAGACCGACGAGCAGGTCGAGGAGGAGCGCCGCCTGCTGTACGTCGGCGTCACCCGCGCCCGGCTCCACCTCACGCTCTCCTGGGCGCTCTCCCGCTCCCCGGGCGGCCGGGCCTCCCGCCGCGCCAGCCGCTTCCTCAAGGGGCTGCGCCCCGGCTCCGGGACGCTCGGCTCCGCCTCCACCGCGGGCGGCGGCGGCATCGAGCGGGGCGCCGGCACCGGGCGGCGCAAGGTGCGCGGCCCCGTGCTCTGCCGGGTCTGCGGCGCGACCCTCACCGAAGCGGGCGCCATGAAACTCATGCGCTGCGAGGACTGCCCCTCGGACATGGACGAGGGCCTGTACGAGCGGCTGCGCGACTGGCGCGCCGAGCAGGCGCGGGAGCTGGCCCAGCCCGCCTACTGCGTCTTCACCGACAAGACGCTCATGGCCATCGCCGAGCGGGTGCCCGCCACCGACGGGGAGCTCGCCTCGATCTCCGGCGTCGGCGTCCGCAAGTTGGACCGCTTCGGAGCCGACGTCCTGGCCATCTGCGCAGGTGGGGAGGGAAGCGCGGGAGACGGCGAAGTCCGATGAAAACTCGTCGAGAAAATAGTTTGCGCCTGCCCCGTCAAGCGCCATAGGTTCTTAACCACGGAAACAGCGGCTTCTTCGAAGCCCTGTCTTCGTGCTGTACTTGTCCACATATACATACGAGGGTCCGGCTCACCCCGAGCCCTCCGAGACGCCGAGAGGAGGCGATTCCAGTGATCAGCAGCAACATTCAGACCAGCACCGCCAGCATCGTCAGCGCCGCCGGCGTCTTCGGCACGGCCAAAATGACCGATCGCTCGGTCGTCTCCGCCTGCACCCTCGGCCTCTCCGCCTCGGTTCTCATTGGCACCGGTCTGCCCGTCGCCGGCCTGCCCGTCACCGGTCTCTCCGGTCTCGGCACGGTCGCCGTGGAGCGGCGCAATGAGCGACCGACCAAGGCACTGGAAGCAGGAGCAGCAGGCAAGGCCACGGCGTATGGCTTTGCGGCGACCGGTGCCGGCACCCAGCAGCAGACGACGATGCACCACCACACGATGTGGGCCTTCCGTGGGCTCGAACCCTGGAGTGATCCAGTCTGATCCAGTATCAGACCGGCGCCTTCAGGGCCGCGGAACCCCACCCGGGATCCGCGGCCCTTCTGTTTGTCCCCGAACGGGGATGACGGAGCGAAGGGGCCTCGGGACAGAACACCCGGTACCAGCCGAAACCCCGGCCAACAGGCCGGAACGACCAGACGAGGAAAGACCACCGTGCAACTCGAAGCGCACGCCCCGTCCGTACCGCATTCCGATTCGATCCCCCTGCCCGGCCTCACGGAGGACCCCGCTTTGACCCCCGTCACCCCCCTCACCGCGCTCACCGCGCTCGACGACGCCATCGAGAACCTCGGCGTCCCGGTCCCCTGTCGCGCCTACGACCCCGAGGTCTTCTTCGCGGAGTCCCCGGCCGACGTCGAGTACGCGAAGTCCCTCTGCCAGACCTGCCCGCTCGTCGCCGCCTGCCTGGCCGGCGCCAAGGAGCGTCGCGAGCCCTGGGGCGTCTGGGGTGGCGAGCTCTTCGTCCAGGGCGTGGTCGTCGCCCGCAAGCGGCCCCGTGGCCGCCCGCGCAAGAACCCGGTCGCGGCATGAGCGCCACCGGAACCATCGACCGCCCCCTCACGCACGATCCCCAGAAGCAGGCCCCGATGACCTCGTCCGCAAGTGAGCCGTTCGGCTCCGCGACCCCAGCCTTCTCCCCCGCCGCCGCGCACACCGCGCGTCAGAACAGGACCCGTGAAATGCAACTCATCCCAGAAGCCCTGGCCCGTGCCCATATGCACGAGCGACAGCGTGAGGCCGAAGCGCAACGCCAGGCCGTGCGCCTGGTCGCCGCCCGGCGCATGCAGCGCCGCGCCGAGCGCGTCTCGCTGCGCGCCCGCCGCGCGCTCGCCATGGCCGTCATGCACTGAGGCATCCACCTGATGCCCACCCCACCGCGGGGGCCGGTCCGAACGGACCGGCCCCCGCGGTGCGTTGTCCGCGGTGCGTTGTCCGTGGCGTGGCTGCCTGCGGCATGGCTGCCTGCGGCATGGCTGTCCGCGGCGTGGCTGCCTGCGGTGCGTTGTCCGCGGTGCGTTGCCGTGCCGGGCTATCGTCGACAGGGTGAACGAAGCACCCGAGCCCGAGGAGCCCGTCTCCTGCGCCCGCTGCGGCCGGACCGCCGACGCCGTCCCCATGACCTGGACCTGCTCCGTCGAGAACGGCCGCCGCCAGTACTTCTGCGACGAGTGCGCCCGCGCCAACATCCGCGCCATCGAAGGCCGCCTAGACCCCTCCTGGTGGTAATCCCCCACCCCGTCGCTCCCCAACGGTCACCGCACCCCTGGCCGGCCCGGCTCGGTCCGGCCTACCTCGTTGTGGGCAACGGACGGCGCGCCCCTGTCCGGCTCGGCTCGGCCTGGCCCACCCCGTTGCGGACCCAACGGAAGTCGCACCCGCGCCCGCCTGGCCCACCCCGTTGTGGGCAACGGACGGCGCACCTCTGCCTGGCCCACCCCGTTGCGGACGCAACGGAAGTCGCACCCGCGCCCGCCTTGCCCACACGGAGATGGGCCGGCGGGCGCAGCCTGCACGGCGGGTGGCACGGGGCCAGGGTGCGGGCCGCACGAGGCGGCGGCCCGCACGGGGCGCGGGTATCGGGCGCGGGCCCGCACGGGCCGACAGCCCGCATGGGGACATGGGCCCGCACGGGCGGGCGGGCCCACATGGACCGGCGGGCCCGCAGGGGGTCAGGAGGGGGAGGGGGGTTCGAAGCCGGGGAGCCAGGTGGTGAGTTCGTCACGGAGCCGCACCGTCGCGTTGAGCTGACACAGCACCCCGATCGTGCTGAGGGTCACGCGGTGTATCAGCAGGTACGAGGGCGGGAGGTTGAGCTGCTTGCCGAGCTGGTGGGCGGGGGAGCGGGGGTCGGCGATCCGCGCGGCCTGCGCGCGCATCCAACCGCGGCTGAACTCGAACGCGTCGACCTCGGCGGGCTCGATGATCGGCAGCAGGTACTCCAGGACCGCGTCGGGGTCGAGGGCGACCGACTCCTTGACGAAGCCCTCGCCGCGCAGCAGGTCGTAGACGGTCTCGGCGTCGCCGTCGAGGGTCATGCGGAGACAGGTGCCGATCGTCTCGGGCAGTCCGCCCGGAAGGCGGTCGACGGTGCCGAAGTCGAGGACGCCGAGGCGCCAGGACTCGGGCCCGTCGTCCTCGCCGGTGCCGGGAAGCAGCCGGAAGTTGCCGGGGTGGGGGTCGGCGTGGAGGAGGCCGGTGCGGGCGGGGCCGGAGAAGAGGAAGCGGGCGAGGAGCTGGCCGGCCCGGTCCCGCTGGTCGGGCGTGCCGTCCGCGATCACCTCCGACAGCGGGATCCCGTCCATCCACTCGGTGACGAGGACCTGCTCCGCCCGGTGGACCACGGCGGGCACGACCACGCCGGGATCGTCGGCGAACTCCTCCGCGTGCTTCTGCTGGGCCTCCGCCTCCAGGGCGTAGTCCAGTTCCTCGGACACCCGGTCCCGCATCTCGGTGATCAGCGGTTTGATGTCCATCCCGGGGATCAGCGGGCCGAGGAGCCGGGCGAAGCGGCTCAGTTGTGCGAGGTCCGAGAGCAGGGCCTCGCCGGCGCCCGGGTACTGCACCTTGACCGCGACCTCGCGCCCGTCGTGCCAGACGGCCCGGTGCACCTGGCCGATCGAGGCGGCGGCCGCCGGCTTGTCCTCGAACTCCAGGAACAGCTCCCGCCACCGCGCGCCGAGCCGTTCCTCCAGGACGGCGTGCACGGTGCGGGTCGGCATGGGCGGCGCGGCGTCCTGAAGCTTGGTCAGCGCGGCCCGGTAGGGCCCGGCGACCTCCTCAGGGAGGGCGGACTCGAAGACGGACAGCGCCTGCCCGAACTTCATGGCCCCGCCCTTGAGCTCGCCGAGCACCTTGAACAGCTGCTCGGCCGTGCGCTGCTGGAGTTCGCGGGCGACGAGCTCCGCCGATCTCCCGCCGATCCGCTTGCCGAGCCCCCAGGTGGCCCGGCCCGCGAAGCCCAGCGGCAACGCGGCCAACTTGGCGGTCCGGGTGACCGCCTTCCGGGGAAGATCAGACATACGCCCCTCCAAAACCCAGACTGCCGTGCCGCGCAGGGCCGTTACCCCGCCATTGTGTCGTGCGTGCCTCCGGCTGCCGAGGCGCGCTCCCCCTCTTCGCCGCGCGCCGCCCCGCACGGGCAGGCCGGATGGGGTGTCAGCCGCTCCGCCCGCCACTCCAGCAGCGGCAGGGAGGTCTCCCAGCGGGTGCCCGTACTCGCCGGGAGGTCGCCGTCCAGGAAGGCCAGCGCGTGCGCGGCGGCGAGACCCGCCACCGCCGTCGCCAGGCCCACGTCGCAGGCGGGCAGCGGATGCGGGGCGCCGGAGCGCCACTGGGCGAGCAGCCGGGGCCAGACCGGCTCCCGGTCGGTCCGCTCCTCCTGGAGGCACCGCGCGCACGCCGTGCCGCCGGGCAGCACGAGCGGCCCGACCGTCCCGGTCGCCTCCAGGACCCCCGCGTACAGGTGGGGGGTGCCGGTGGCGATCCACTGCCCGGCCGGCACGGGATCGGGGACGTACGCCCCGAGGCCGTCCCTCGGGGTCACCACCACGAGCGAAAGGCCACCGCCACCGGCCTTTTCACCCCACCCCTCGGCGCCTTCCTCCCCTCCCCGCCCCCTCGCGGCCGTCCGGCGGGGCTCCTCCGCCCCGCCCCCTCCGGCCGCCCGGGGCGGCGCGGGCCCACCGGCCGACCAGGCGGCGGGCCGCCGTGGCCCGGCGCTCGCCGACGGTCTCGGGGGGCAGGCCGGACGGGGAGGTCTCCCAGGGTTCGACGCGGCCGGAGTCCAGCACGTCGACCGTGCCGACGCCGGCCGCGGCGAGCAGGGCGGCGACCGTCGTCCCCACCCGGCCCGCGCCCCTGACCTGGACGCGCAGGGAGCGCCGGGCCGTCAGTGTCCGTGTCGCACGGTCCGGTTCGGGGTGGACCACGGAGAGGGAGGCGAGGTCGGCGCGGAGCGGATCGAGGGCCCGGTCCACCGCGCCGGCGGGTGGCCCTGCGCGGCCCGGCCGCCCGGTCGCGGCGTCCGTGAGGAGCCCGGCCGACTCCAGCCGGCCGAGGAGTGCCCGCAGGTGGCCGTCCGGCAGGCCGAGCGCCCGTGCCTCTGCCCGGAGCAGCTCGGTCCCGCGGGTGCCGTCGAGCAGCCCGAGCACCGCTCCCGTGTCCTGGTCGACCGGGCCGAGTACCACCGCGTGGGCGGGGGTGACCCCGAACTGCACGCACTGGAGACCGCGCCAGGCCCGCCGCAGTGCCGGCTTCACCATCGGATGCATTTCCCCGCCCCCGCCCCGTGATCGCATTCATGATCGACAACGGCTCTTTCGCCGTCCGTGGTGAGAATGCCCCGCCGCCGTGACGGTCGCCGAAAGTTGTCCACAGGCCGGGGGAATAGTCATTCAAATGGTGCGGGGTGGGGTCGGAACGTTCCCGAAACCACTCCCGGGGCGGGACTTCCCGCGCCGCCTGCGGGTAACGTCGGGCCCGTGCCCGCCGACCCACAGCGCAGCGTGACCAGCAAGCCGCCCCGCGGCGCCGGAACGAGCGCGGTCGAGGTCCGCAGGAGCCCGCGGCGCAGCAGGACCGTGTCGGCGTACCGCGAGGGCGACCGGACCATCGTCCTGATCCCGGCCCGGATGTCGGAGGCGGAGGAGCGGCGCTGGGTCGGCGTGATGCTGGACAAACTCGCCGCCCAGGAGAACCGGAGCGTCCTCGGCGACCGCGAGCTGACCGAGCGGGCGACCCGCCTGTCGGAGCAGTACTTCGACGGCCGGGCCCGCCCAGGGTCGGTCCGCTGGGTGACCAACCAGAACACCCGCTGGGGCTCCTGCACGCCCTCGGAGGGCAGCATCCGGCTCTCCCACCGGCTCCAGGGCATGCCCGAGTACGTCGTCGACTACGTCCTCCTCCACGAGCTGGCCCACCTGCTCGTCCCCGGTCACGGCCCGGGCTTCTGGCGGCTCCTGGAGGCGTACCCCCGCACCGAGCGGGCGCGCGGCTACCTGGAGGGCGTGGTCGCCGCCGCCCGGTTGCCCCACCCCCCGGCCGGCCGCGAGGAGTGACGGCGCCCGGGAGGAGCGGCGCCGCACGCGAGGAGTGCCGCACGCGAGGAGTGACGACGGCGCCACGCACGTGTGCGCGTGTTTCCCGATTCCGTACCGAAAACGACCCGCCCTGTCTCAATGTCGCACTCAGCCGTTAGCCTGGCGCGAGCATTCGCCATTCGGGATGGGGGACGGTCGTTACGCATGGCCAGGGAATTCCAACGCGGCCACAAGGCCAAGATCAGTGATTTGACCGCGGGGACGGATCTGTACGTCGGCGTGCAGATCGCGGCGCCCGGACTGACCTTCGACATCAGCTGCTTCGGCCTCGACGCCGACGAGCGGCTCTCGGACGACCGCTACTTCGTCTTCTTCAACCAGCCGAAGACGCCCGAGGAGTCCGTCCAGCTGCTCGGGGCGCAGTCCGGTGACACCGAGTCCTTCCGCGTCACCCTCGACCGCATCCCCGCGAACATCCACAAGCTGTCGTTCACCGCGACGATCGACGGCACCGGCCAGATGTCCCAGATCGGCCCCGGCCACCTGCGGATCGTGGCGGGCGGCGAGGAGGTCGCCCGGTACGCGTTCACCGGCGCGGAGTTCTCCACCGAGCGCGCGGTGATGCTCGGCGACTTCTACCTCAAGGACGTGTGGCGGTTCGCCGCCGTCGGCCAGGGCTTCGACGGAGGCCTGGACGCGCTCCTGCGGAACTTCGGCGGCGAGGTCGCCGAGGACGAGCCCGCCGCGCCGCAGCAGCAGGCCGCGGCCCCGGGCTTCGCCCCGCCGCAGGCCGCGGCGCCCCCGGCCTTCGGCGCCCCCGCGCAGGCCCCCGCGCCCGCGTTCGGCGCGCCGCCGGCCCCGCAGGCTCCCGTGCCGCCCGCCCCCGCGCAGCCCGTCCACACGGCGCCGACGATGGTGGCGCCGATGGCGCCCGCCCCCGTCCCGCCGCCCGCACCGGCCCCCGCTCCGTACGGGCAGCCGCCGCAGCAGCCGCAGTACGGCCAGGTTCCGGGGCAGTACCCGGGACAGGTTCCGGGCCAGGCGCCCGGCCAGTACCCCGGCCAGGGCCAGCCGCCGCAGACGCCGCCCTACGGGCAGCCCGCGCCCGCCCCGTACGGGCAGCAGCCCCCGGCCTACGGCCAGCAGCCCGGCGCGTACGGGCAGCCCGGCGGCGTCCCGCAGGGCGTCCCGGCGACCGGCGCCGGACTCGCCGCCGCGCTCGCGCCGTACAAGGAGACCGCCACCGGCGCCCGCTGGACCCCGCAGAACCAGCAGCTCATGCGGGTCGACCTGGCCATGGGCGGCGTGCCCGTCCTCGCCCGGCAGGGCTCCATGGTCATGTACCAGGGCAAGGTCGACTTCGGCTACAAGGGCGCCGGCTTCGCGGGCCGGGTCGTCGGCAACGCCACCGGCCAGGAGATGCAGCTGATGCGCTGCACCGGCCGCGGCCAGGTCTTCCTCGCCGAGGACGGCGCCCACCTGCACCCGATCGAGCTCCAGGGCGACGGCATCTGCGTCTCCGCCGAGAACGTGCTCGCGTTCGACGAGACCCTCCAGTACGAGGTCCGCCGCATCGAGGGCCACGGCATCCCCGGCGGGGCCCTGTTCACCATGCAGTTCCAGGGCACCGGCACGGTCGTCGTGAAGACCCACGGCGTTCCCGTCGTGCTGCCGGTGACGCCGACGACCTTCGCCGACTGCCAGGCCGTCGTCGCCTGGTCGTCCGCGTCCCAGGTCATCCTCTCCAGCCAGGTGCGGCTCCGCCGCAACGCCTACCCCGGCCACAGCGGGGAGACCGTGAACCTGCAGTTCCGGGGCGCCCCCGGCAACTTCATCGTCGTCCAGCCCTACGAGGTCTGAGGGAGCCCGAAGTCATGAACCAGCAACTCGCGGGCTACGCCCCGACCCCCGTCGCGGCCCGGATGGAGAACCACGGCCGCACCATGCTGAAGGTCGCCATGGCCACCGGCCAGGACCTGTACGCCCGGACCGGCTCGATGGTCGCCTACGAGGGCTTCATCAGCTACGAGCCCAACCCGCCCGCCGTCCGCCAGGTCGCCCAGCAGTGGGCCACCGGCGAGGGCGCGCCGATCATGAAGTGCACCGGCGACGGGCTGCTCTACCTCGCCGACTACGGCGCTGACGTCGTCGTGATCAACCTCCAGAACGACTCGCTCTCGGTCAACGGCACCAACCTGCTCGCCTTCGACGCCCACCTCCAGTGGGGCGTCGAGCGGGTCAAGGGCCTCGCCAAGTTCGCCGGCCAGGGCCTGTTCAACGTGGAGATCGCCGGCACCGGCTGGGTCGCGCTCACCTCGCGCGGCACGCCGCTGGTCGTCGACTGCGGCCGCGGCGACGACGAGACGTACGTCGACCCCGACGCGCTCGTCGCCTGGTCGCCGGCGCTCAAGGTCAAGGGCAAGCGCAGCTTCAAGGCGTCCTCCCTCATCGGGCGGGGCAGCGGCGAGGCATACCAGATGGCCTTCTCGGGCCAGGGCATCGTCGTCGTACAGCCGAGCGAGGACAGCACCGACCGCCTGCGGGTCCGGGGCTGAGGGGGAGCGAGAACACACCATGCAGAGCCCGCTTTTCAACCACGCCGAGCAGCAGAGCCAGGAGCGGTACGTCATCCAGAACCCGCAGCTGCTGCGGGTCAGCCTCACCGGGCAGGACGACGTCCTCGCCCGCAAGGGCGCCATGGTCGCGTACCAGGGACTCGTCGACTTCGACGGCGAGTACAAGACCCCGAGCCAGCGGCGGGCCCAGGCCCGCACCGGTGAGGGCCTCGACCTGATGCGCTGCTCCGGCCAGGGCACGGTCTACCTCGCCAACCTCGCCCAGCACGTCCACATCGTGGAGGTCGAGCAGGAGGGCCTCACCGTCGACAGCTCCTACGTCCTGGCGCTCGACTCGACCCTCCACACCGAGGTCATCGCCGTCGACAGCCAGTACGGGATCTCCGGCTCCGGCAAGTACCAGCTCAACATCTCCGGCCGCGGCAAGGTCGCCCTGATGACCTCCGGCCAGCCGCTGATGATGCAGGTCACGCCCGAGAAGTACGTCAGCGTCGACGCCGACGCGATCGTCGCCTGGTCCACCGGGCTGCGCGTCCAGATGCAGGCGCAGACCACCAACTCCAGCATCCGCCGCCGCCGCGGCGACACCGGAGAGGGCTGGGAGCTCAGCTTCCTCGGCCAGGGCTTCGCGCTGGTCCAGCCGAGCGAGGTCATGCCCCCGCAGCACGCCGCCATCGGCCAGGGCGTCGCCGCCCAGTTCGGCGCCGGACAGCACGGCTCCCACGCCCAGAACCAGAACAACGCCTGGAACTGAGCACACGGGCACGCGAGAGGGGGCGGTCGCCGCGGCGACCGCCCCCACTTCCGTCCCTCGCCTACGGCAGGCGGGCCAGCGCGGCCTCCAGGAGGCGGACCACCGACGTGTCCGCCACGCCCGCCACCTCCTCGTACGCGAACCAGCGCAGGTCCAGCGACTCCTCGCTGATCTCCGCCACCGCGTCGACCGGCGCGAGCGCCGCGTACTGCACGTCCAGGTGCCAGTGGCAGGGCGCCGGGATCGGATGCCGGTCGAGCCGCACCGGACCGCCGGGCAGCAGCGTCAGGCCCGTGATCCCGGACTCCTCCGTCGCCTCGCGCAGCGCCGCCGCCTCCACCGTCGCGTCACCCGGCTCGCAGTGGCCGCCCATCTGCAGCCACATGCCGAGCTTCTTGTGGAGCGTCAGCAGCACCCGCCCCCGCGAGGGGTCGACCACCAGCGCGCTGGAGGTCAGGTGCCCGGCCCCGCAGGGCTTGTACATGCCGTCCGGGTGCTCGGCGAGATGGTCCAGGTAGACCTGCCGGAGCTCCTCCTGGTCCTCGTACTCCTTCAGTACGAGGACCGCGTCGTCGTGCAGGCTCACTTGGCGTCGTCGTCCTTGCCCTGGTCGTCGGAGCGGCCCTCCGCCGCCTCGCCGAGCATCTTGTCGAGCTCGGAGAAGTCGAGGTGCTCGCGGTGGACGAAGCCGTCGGGGTCGTCCAGGTCGGTCGCCGTGGGCAGCATGTCCGGGTGCTCCCACAGGCCGTCGCGGCCGTCCACGCCGCGCGCGTCGGTCAGCGAGGCCCACAGGCGCGCCGCGTCCCGCAGCCGCCGCGGACGCAGCTCCAGGCCGATCAGCGTCGCGAACGTCTGCTCGGCGGGACCGCCCGAGGCACGGCGCCGGCGCAGCGTCTCGCGCAGCGCGTCCGCCGACGTCAGCCGGGACTTCGCGGCCTCGTGGACCACCGCGTCCACCCAGCCCTCGACCAGCGCGAGCGCCGTCTCCAGACGGGCCAGGGCCGCCTTCTGCGCCGGAGTGTCCTCCGGCTGGAACATGCCCTGCTGGAGCGCCTCCTGCAGCTGCTCCGGGTGCGTCGGGTCGAGCTGGCCGACGGCCTCCTCCAGCTTCGAGGTGTCGACCTTGATGCCCCGCGCGTACCCCTCGACCGCACCGAACAGGTGGGCCCGCAGCCACGGCACGTGCGCGAAGAGCCGCTGGTGGGCGGCCTCGCGCAGGGCCAGGTAGAGCCGCACCTCGTCCGAGGGCACGCCCAGGTCCTTGCCGAAGGCCTCGATGTTCAGCGGCAGCAGCGCCGCGCGGCCCGCCGGGCCGAGCGGCAGACCCACGTCGGTCGAACCGACGACCTCGCCGGCGAGCGCGCCGACGGCCTGCCCGATCTGCTGGCCGAACATGGCGCCGCCCATCGAGCGCATCATGCCGATCAGCGGACCGGCCATGGCCTGCATCTCCTGCGGCAGGACGTCGCCCATCGCCGAGCCGACCCGCTCGGCGACCGGGTCTACCAGCTGCTGCCACGCCGGCAGGGTCGCCTCGACCCACTCGGCGCGGCTCCACGCCACCGCCGTACCGGCGCCGGAGGGGAGCGAGGTGACCTGGTCGAGCCACAGGTCGGCGAGGCGCAGGGCCTCCTCGACCGCGGACTTCTCGGCCGGGCCCACGCTGGCGTCCTTGGTGCCGTCGGCCGTGCCCTGCGCCACCACCTGGCGGGCGATCTGCTTGGCCATGTCCCAGTTCACGGGACCGCCCTCGTAGCTCAGCATCTGCCCGAGCTGCTGGAAGGCCGCCCCCAGGTCGTTGGGGTTCAGCGAGCCGAACATCGCGGCGAACGGGTTGTCCGCCCCGCCCGGGCCGCCCATGCCCGGCAGGCCGCCGAAGCCGAACGGGTTCGCCCCGAACGGGTTGCCGCCCTGGCCGCCGGACCCCTGGCCACCTCCGGCGGGGTCCTTCTTCTTGCCCTCGTCGCCGTTCTCCGGCTCCTCCGGCGGAAGGCCGAATCCGAATGGGGTGTCACTCACAGGTTTCCTCGGCTCGTAGGGCCGCCGGCCTCCTGCCGACGGCGACTGCCCGACCAGGCCTGTCAGACAGACCCGCACACCACCAGCGTAGACATCCGGGCCGGAAATGGGCTCGGTGCTCCGCCGGGGCGTGCCCTGCGGCAGGATGGACGCCACCTGGTCCGTACGCGTCATGCGGCGTACGTACTGAAGACAACCGCTGGAGACGCCCGGTGAGTTCCCCAGATCCTCAGGTTCGCGGAGCGCGAAACCCCTCAACCCGGTCCGCAGCGCGCGGCCCCGTCGTCGCGGTCACCGGCGCCGCCTCCGGCGTCGGCGACCTGCTGACCAGGAGCCTCGCCGCCTCCGAGGAGGTCAAGCGGGTCATCGCCATCGACGAGCGCCGGGGCGAGGTCGCCGAGGCGCAGTGGCACATCCTCGACGTGCGCGATCCGGCCATCGCCGAGAAGCTGCGCGGCGCCGACGTCGTCGTGCACCTCGCCGTCGACCTCGACCTGGAGACCGACCCCGCCGCCCGAACGGCCTACAACGTGCGCGGCACGCAGACCGTGCTCACCGCCGCCGCGGCCGCCGGCGTCCGCCGGGTGGTCCTGTGCACCTCCACGATGGTCTACGGCGCCCTGCCCGACAACGACATCCCGCTCTCCGAGGACGCCGAGCTCAATGCCACCGCCGAGGCCACCGGCGTCGGCGACATGCTGGAGATCGAGCGCCTCGGCCGCCGCGCGCCCCGCGCCCACCCCGGACTCAACGTCACCGTCGTCCGCCCGGCGGTCCTCGTCGGCGGTACGGACACGGCGCTGACCCGCTACTTCGAGTCGCCCCGGCTGCTCGTCGTCGCCGGGTCCCGGCCCACCTGGCAGTTCTGCCACGTCGACGACCTGGTGAGCGCCCTGGAGTACGCGGCCCTGGAGAAGGTCGACGGCGAGCTCGCGGTCGGCTGCGAGGGCTGGCTGGAGCAGGAGGAGGTCGAGGAGCTCTCCGGGATCCGGCGCATGGAGCTCCCCTCCGCCGTCGCCCTCGGCGCGGCGGCCCGCCTCCACCGGATCGGCCTCACCCCCTCCCCGGCGGGCGACCTCGCGTACACCATGCACCCCTGGGTGGTCAGCGTCGGACGGCTGCACGACGCCGGCTGGCGGCCGAAGTGGACCAACGACGAGGTCCTCGCCGCGCTGCTGGCCGAGGCCGAGGGCCGCCACACGGTCGCCGGACGCAGGCTGGGCCGCAAGGACGCCACGGCGGCGGGCGCCGCCGGTGCGACGGTCGCGCTGCTCGGCACGGCGGCGCTGGTCCGCCAGATGAGGAAGCGGCGCGGCTTGTAGGACCCTCCTAGGGAGGGTCCCGTCCACAGGTCGAAAGGTCTCTTACCGGATGTCGGCGGCGTACGGCACCATGGGCTCATGGCGCAGACGCACGACCACCCCGGTGAGCAGGCAGCGGACGACCCGATCAAGCTGCTCGCGATCCGTGACACCCCGCTCTCCGTCGACGAGGTCTTCCGGGCCGTCGGCGACGACGCCTCCGGTGGCACGACCCTCTTCGTCGGCACCGTGCGCAACCACGACGGCGGCGCGGACGTCGACGCGCTGGGCTACTCCTGCCACCCCACCGCCGAGGCGGAGCTGCGCCGCGTCGCGGAGAAGGTCGTCGCGAACTACCCGGTCCGCGCCCTCGCCGCGGTCCACCGGGTGGGCGACCTGCGCGTCGGCGACATCGCGGTCGTCGTCGCCGTCTCCTGCCCCCACCGCGGCGAGGCCTTCGAGGCCTGCCGCAAGCTCATCGACGACCTCAAGCACGAAGTCCCCATCTGGAAGCACCAGACCTTCTCGGACGGCACGGAGGAGTGGGTCGGCGCCTGCTGACCGTCCGCTGACATGGCAAGGCGACGCGCCGACAGGGCGTAGCCGAACGCCCGATTTGCGTAACCGCCCCCCAGGCGCGAGCGTTGACCTCACAGATGACAGAGTCTGCTGATCAACTCACTGGGGATGGGAGGTCGGGATGGCAGCGCTGGCCTGGTTGCTGATTCCGCTTTTCGCAGTCGTCGGCGCGGCGATATGGGGAAGCTGGGCTTCGAGGAACAAGACCACAGGTGACGTGGCCGAACTCGCCGGCTACGCACGCTTCAGGGACGCGATGGAACGCGCCCACCCCATGACCCCCGATTCCGCTCGGGCCGAACGCGAACCGGCCGCCGCGGCCGGCGGTGTCAGCACCTCGCCGTCGAGCTGACGTCCCGCGCCTCGTACGGACCCGCCCCAGGGGTGCACCCACAGGCGAGTCCCGTACTGTCGTTCCATGCCACGCCGCACCGCGACGATGCTCGCCTCCACCCTGGTCCTGATCTGTCTGCTCATCGCGGGCGTTCTGATCCCGGTGCCGTACGCGGAGATGAGCCCGGGGCCCACGGTCAACACCCTCGGTGAGGCCAGGGGAGAACCCGTCCTGCAGATCTCGGGACGGAAGACCTACCCGACCGACGGTCACCTGAACATGACGACGGTCCGCGTCACCAGCGCGGACTACAAGATGAACGCCGTCGAGGCGGTCTACGGCTGGCTCGCCCACGACAACGTGGTGGTGCCGCACGACACCCTCTATCCGGACGGGAAGACCGAGGAGGAGTCGACCCAGGAGAACGCCGAGGAGTTCAGCCAGTCCCAGGAGAGCGCCAAGGTGGCCGCCCTCGGGGAGCTGGGGATCCCGGTGGTCGCCCGGGTCGTCGTCGGCACCGTCGTGAAGGGCTCCCCGGCCGAGGGCAAGCTGCACGCCGGGGACGTGATCAAGGCCGTCGACGGCGTGCCGATCAAGGAGCAGGCGGACGTCGCCAAGCAGGTGACGAAGCGCAAGCCCGGCAAGGACGTCGAGTTCACGATCGTCCCCGCCGAGGAGGCGGCCGCCGCGGAGAAGGCGCGCCGGGAGCCGAAGGTCACCCAGAAGGTCGTCATCACGACCACCACCTCCGAGGAGGGGGACAGGGCCGTCGTCGGCATCCAGGCCGGCACCGACCACGTCTTCCCGTTCACGATCGACATCAACCTGGCGGACGTCGGCGGCCCCAGCGCCGGCCTGATGTTCGCCCTCGGCATCGTCGACAAGCTCACCCCGGAGAGCCTCACCGGCGGCAAGTTCGTCGCCGGCACCGGCACGATCGACGACAAGGGCGAGGTCGGCCCGATCGGCGGCATCGAGATGAAGCTGGTCGGCGCGCGCACCGCGGGCGCCGAGTACTTCCTCACCCCGGCCGACAACTGCGAGGCCGCCGCCTCGGACACGCCTGAGGGCCTCACCCTCGTCAAGGTGGACACCATCGACGACGCCACGAAGTCGCTGGAGAAGATCCGCAAGGGCGACACCGCGTCGCTCCCGAGCTGCTCGAAGAGCTGACGGCAAATACGCCGAAGGGGCGCCCGGTCGACACGACGGGCGCCCCTTCGGCGTATCGGGCGGGTCAGGACTCGAAGGTCGCCGCCAGTGCCTCGGCGAGGCCGGGCACCAGGTCGGGGCCGGTCAGCACCTCGGTCGCGGTGTCCTTCTCGCGCAGCCGGATCGCCGCCTCGCGACCGCCGCCGCGCAGCACCGCCACGGTCATCCGGACCTCCTGGCGGTCGGGGTGTCCGGCCACCCACTTGGCGAGCTGCTTCTCGCTCAGCCCCTGCGGCACCTGGGCCTCCGCCGACGGGGGCAGCATGAGCCGCTCCACGGTCAGGGCGCAGCCGGCCACGGCGTCGGGCCAGGCGATCGTGCCGAGGAACTCGTCGAGGGCCTTGCCGCGCGGCAGCTTGTCCTGCTCGATCGGGGTGTAGGCGGTGGCGTCGTCGCCGAGGCCGAGCTGGGAGGCGAGCCGGGGCTCGCTGGCGCGCAGCCGTGCGGTGTCGACCAGGGCGAACAGGCGGGCGGGCTGGTCCCAGCCGAGGCCCGACGCGTACTCGTCGATCTCGAGCACCGCGCGGGTGAGGGGGCTCGCGGCCATCGGGGGGCCGGAGGGGGAAACGTTGGACATGACCAATATCCTGCCTCGTCTTCCCCCGAAGACGGGAACTAGGTAAAGCCTCAGTAAGTTGCATCAGTGGGCTCTACGATCGCGGGGCCTGCTTTCAGACGCATCAACATCGAGGGGCGCACGTTGGCTTTCCAGATGCCGGACCGCGGCGGGAGCCCGTCCGGGCCAAGGATGAGAGTCGGCCGGCCGTCCCGGCGGGCCCGTACCCTGCTCATGACGCTCGGCGTGCTGGCCGTCCTGGCCATGGCGTTCGTCATGTTCGCCGGGTTCTGGACGGACTGGCTCTGGTACCGCTCGGTCAAGTACTCGTCCGTGTTCACGACCACGCTGTGGACCAAGATCGGTCTCTTCGCGGTGTTCGGTCTGCTCATGGGGCTCGCCGTCGGCCTGAACATCTGGCTGGCGTACCGCCTGCGGCCGCCGCTCAGCGCGATGTCCCTGGAGCAGCAGAGCCTCGACCGCTACCGGATGGGTCTCGCCCCGTTCAAGAAGTGGGTGCTCCTCGCGGTCACCGCCCTGGTGGCCCTGATCGCCGGCGCCTCCGCCTCCGGGCAGTGGCGGACCTGGCTGATGTGGGTCAACGGGGTGGAGTTCGGGCAGAAGGACCCGCAGTTCGACCTCGACGTGTCGTTCTACGCGTTCGACCTGCCCTGGTACCGCTTCCTCCTCGCCTTCGGCTTCGGCGCCGCCGTCCTGTCGCTGATCGCCGCCGCGCTCACCCACTACCTGTACGGCGGACTGCGGATCACCAGCCCCGGTGCCCGCGCGACCGCCGCCGCCACCGGCCACCTCTCGGTGCTCCTCGGCGTCTTCGTGTCGCTGAAGGCCGTGGCGTACTGGCTCGACCGGTACGGCCTGGCGGTGAAGTCCAGCGACTTCAAGGCGACCGGCAACTGGACGGGCCTGCGGTACGTCGACGCCAACGCGTACCTGCCGGCGAAGACGATCCTGTTCTGCATCGCCGCGATCTGCGCCGTGCTGTTCTTCGCGACGCTCTGGCGCCGCACCTGGCAGCTGCCGGTGATCGGCTTCGGTCTGATGGTCCTCTCCGCGATCCTGATCGGCGGCCTCTACCCGGCCATCGTGCAGAAGTTCCAGGTCCAGCCGAACGAGCAGGCCAAGGAAGCGCCGTACATCCAGAAGAACATCGACGCGACCCGCAAGGCGTACGCGATCGACTCGACGAAGCCCGAGAACTACTCGGGCAAGTCGACGGTCAAGGCCAAGGACCAGCTGCGCACGGACGCCGACACGGCGGCCGCCTACCGCATCCTCGACCCGAACATCGTGTCGCCGACGTTCCAGCAGCTGGAGCAGAAGCGGAAGTACTACCAGTTCCCGACGACCCTGGACGTGGACCGCTACCAGGGCAAGGACACCGTCGTCGGCCTGCGTGAGCTCAACATCAAGGGCATCCCGAAGCGGAACTGGATCAACGACCACTTCACCTACACCCACGGCTACGGCGCGATCATGGCCTCGGGTACGCAGACGGACGCCAACGGCTCCCCGGTCTTCACCGAGTCCGGACTGCCGACGACCGGCTCGCTCGGCACCTACCAGCAGCGGATCTACTACGGCGAGAAGACCGACCAGTACTCGATCGTGGGCGGCCCGCAGAAGGAGCTGGACTACGAGGAGACCGGCGAGAAGACCACCAGCTACAAGGAGAAGAGCGGCGTCAGCCTCTCCAGCACCTTCAACCGCGCCGCGTACGCGGTGGCCTTCAGCGAGCCGCAGATCCTCTACTCGGGTGCCATCGGCGAGGGCTCGCGGATCCTCTACAACCGCACGCCCAAGGAGCGCGTCGAGGCCGTCGCGCCGTGGCTGACCATCGACGGCGACGCCTACCCGGCGGTCGTCGACGGCCGGATCCAGTGGATCGTCGACGCCTACACGACGACCAACGGCTACCCGTACGCCTCGCGCACCACGCTCGGCGACACCACGGCCGACTCGCTGACCGTCGGCAACCAGCAGCGCACGGTCGTCGCCCAGCAGAACCAGGTCAACTACATCCGCAACTCGGTGAAGGCCACCGTCGACGCCTACGACGGCACGGTGAACCTCTACGAGTGGGACACCCAGGACCCGGTCCTGAAGACCTGGATGAAGGCCTTCCCGGACACGGTCAAGCCGAAGTCCGCCATCGAGGGCGACCTGATGGGGCACCTGCGCTACCCGCAGGACATGTTCAAGGTCCAGCGCGAGCTGCTGACCCGCTACCACGTCACCGACCCCGCGCAGTTCTACAGCGGCTCGGACGCCTGGCAGGTGCCGGACGACCCGACCAACAAGGACGGCAACGCGGTCCCGCCGTACTACCTGAGCATGAAGATGCCCGGGGACACGGCGCAGCGCTTCTCGCTGACGACGACGTTCACGCCGAACGGGCGGCCCAACCTGGGGGCGTTCATGGCCGTCGACGCCGACGCCACCAGCAAGGAGTACGGCAGGCTGAGGCTGCTGCGGGTCACCGAGGACGTGCCCGGCCCGGCGCAGGTGCAGAGCAAGCTCAACGGTCTGCCCTCCGTGGCCACCTTCGTCCGGGACATGAAGGGCGCCGACTCGGACATCCAGTACGGCAACCTGCTGACCGTCCCGCTCGACGGCGGCTTCCTGTACGTGGAGCCGGTGTACGCCCAGGGACGCAACGCGCTGTACCCGCTCCTGAAGAAGGTCGCGGTGTCGTACGTGGACGCGGACCAGCCGGACGGCGACACGACCAAGGACACCACGGTGTTCGAGGACAACCTCACCGCGGCGCTCAACGCGGTCTTCGGAGTGGAGGCGCCGACCCCGCCGACGACCCCGCCGGGCACCACCAAGCCGCCCGGGACCACCACCCCGCCGCCGGCGTCGAACGACGCCGCGCTCCAGCAGGCGATCTCCGACGCCCAGAAGGCGTACGACGCCGGCGAGGCCGCCCTGCAGAAGGGCGACTGGACCGCGTACGGCAAGGCGCAGGAGGACCTGCAGGAGGCCCTCCAGCGGGCCGCGGACGCCGGGGCGAAGCTCAAGACGAGCCCGTCGGGCGGCTGACCTGAGGGTTTCCACTCCGCGTCGTGATACTGTTGGTTCACCGACGCGGGGTGGAGCAGCTCGGTAGCTCGCTGGGCTCATAACCCAGAGGTCGCAGGTTCAAATCCTGTCCCCGCTACTCAGAGGACAAGGGCCCGGATCCATAAGGATCCGGGCCCTTGTCGTGTGTCGGCGTGCCGGGGGGTGCCGAAGAGCGGTAGGGAAGGGGCGAGTTGGCGTGAGGCGTGTTTGACTTGTCTCTCTGTGGGCATGTCGACAAAACGCTGAGTGACCTCACTGGCTGCGGTATACCAGGTGTGCTCGGGTTGCGGGTGGTGCGACGATGGTATTTATGGGGGACAGGGCAACTCTGTTGGAGACAGGGCGGTTTGTGCAGCGGCACGCCAGAAACGCCGCGGACGAGATCATCGAGGCAGTAGGAGCCGTCGATGCGGTCGTCGACACCACCGCCACGACCGGCGCCGGCACCACGGACGCCGAGAACGAGACCGAGACCGAGACCGAGGCCCGGCACCGGCGTGCCGCCGAGCGGGGCGACCTCCCCGCGATGAGCGCCCTCGGCGCGCTGCTGCTGCGCCGAGGCGACCTCGACGGCGCCGAGCCCTACCTGCGTGGCGCCACGGCCGAGGGCGACCGGGCCGCCGCCAACAACCTCGGCGTCCTGCTGCACCAGCGCGGGTACGCCGAGGAGGCCGCCGGCTGGTGGCGGGTCGCCGCCGTCGCCGGCTCCGCGCCCGCCGCCCACGCGCTCGGCCGCCACCACCGCGAGCGCGGCGACGAGCCGGCCGCCGAGTACTGGCTCCGCCAGGCCGCCGAACAGGGCCACGCCCTCGGCGCCTACGCCCTCGCCGACCTCCTGGAGCACCGCAGCGACGTCGGCGCCGAGCGCTGGCTGCGCGCCGCCGCCGAACAGGGCCACCGCGAGGCGGCCTACCGGCTCGCCCTCGCCCTGGAGCGCCGCGCCACCGAGACCGTCCGCGGCCCGCACGAGACCGGCACCCGCCTCCGGGTGCCCGCGGGCGCGGGCCCCGACGCGGTCGCCGGAGCCCCTCCGGCGGGGCCGGCCGTCGGCGAGCCCGGGGGAGAGCCGACCGAGGCCGAGCAGTGGTTCCGGCAGGCCGCCGCGCGCGGACACCGGCGGGCCGCGCTGCACCTCGGCGCGATCCTGGAGCACCGCGGCGAGCTCAAGGAGGCCGGCCGCTGGTACCTCAGCTCCGCCAAGGAGGGCGAGGCCAAGGCCGCCTGCGCCCTCGGCTTCCTGCTGCGCGACGCGGGCGACGAGGAGAGCGCCGCCGTGTGGTGGCTGCGCGCCGCCCAGGACGGCGACGGCAACGCCGCCAACGCCCTGGGCGCCCTGCACGCCGCCCGGGGCGAGCAGCAGACCGCCGAGCGCTGGTACAGGGCCGCCATGGACGCCGGCGACGTCAACGGCGCCTACAACCTCGGGCTGCTCTGCGCCGCCCAGGACCGCATCCCGCAGGCCGAGCAGTGGTACCGCCGGGCCGCCTACGCGGGCCACCGCGAGGCCGCCAACGCGCTCGCCGTCCTGCTGCTCCAGGCCGGCGACGCCAACGGCGCCGAGCCCTGGTTCTCCAAGGCCGCCGAAGCCGGCAGCGTGGACGCCGCCTTCAACCTGGGCATCCTCCACGCCGGCCGCGACGACGACCGCACGGCCCTGGTCTGGTACGAGCGGGCCGCCGCCGCCGGGCACACCGAGGCCGCCCTCCAGGTCGGCATCGCCGCGCTCCGGGACGGCGACGAGCGGACCGCCGAGCGGCACCTGCGCTGCGCGGCCGGCGGCGGCAGCGCCGAGGCCGCCTTCCGGCTCGCCTCGGTACTCGACGCGCGTCGCCCCGAGCCCGGCCCCGCCGTGCTCGGCGCGCCCCGCGAGGAGAAGTCCGAGTGCGAGGAGTGGTACGAGCGGGCCGCCCAGCAGGGGCACCGCCGCGCCCAGGTGCGGGTCGGGATGCTGGCCGCCGGGCGCGGCGACCTCGCCGAGGCCGACCGCTGGTATCGCGAGGCGGCGGAGGCGGGCAGCCGCAACGGCGCCTTCAACCTCGGCCTGCTCCTCGCCCGCGAGGGCAGCGAGCGGGAGGCCGCCCTCTGGTGGACCCGGGCCGCCCGGGCCGGCCACGGCCGCGCCGCGCTCCGGCTCGCGCTGCTCGCGGCGCGCCGCGGCGAGCTCACGGAGGGCCGCCACTGGTGCGCCCGCGCGGTGGAGCTGGGCCCGGCCGAGGTCGCCGAGCGGGCGGCCCGGCTCAGCGAGGCGCTGCACCAGGAGCTCACCGCGTAGCGCTTCGCCGTAATGAATTTGCGCTGGTGACGGGGGACCCGTAAGGTTGGGTTCACCGACGCGGGGTGGAGCAGCTCGGTAGCTCGCTGGGCTCATAACCCAGAGGTCGCAGGTTCAAATCCTGTCCCCGCTACTCAGTAGCAACGAAGGCCCGGATCCGATCACATCGGATCCGGGCCTTCGTCGTGTGTGCGCGTTCGCGTCTGCACGCGGGGGCGTGCGGCGTGCGTGCGGCCTGCGTGTGCGCCTGCCGCGCGTGCGGCGTGCGGACACGAAGGAAGCCCCCGCCGCGGCGGGGGCTTCCTTCGTGCGTGTGTCAGGCGGTGGTGGCGCAGCTGGGGCAGATGCCGCGGTAGGTGACCTCGACGTTCGAGATCGTGAAGCCGAAGCGCTCGGTGTCCGGGAGGTCGGCCATCGGGTCGCCGGCCGGGTGCACGTCGCGGATGGCACCGCACCGGCCGCAGACCAGGTGCTGGTGCGGCCGGTGGGCGTTGGGGTCGTACCGCTTGGCGCGTCCGTCGGTCGCGACCTCGATGACCTCACCGAGGGTGACCATCTCGCCCAGCGTGTTGTAGACGGTCGCGCGCGAGATCTCGGGCAGCCTCGTCACGGCACGTGCGTGGACCTCGTCGGCGGTCAGGTGCACATGGTCCCCGTCGAGGACTTCGGCCACGACACGCCGCTGCGCGGTCATCCGCCAGCCGCGTCCGCGCAGTCGTTCCAACAGGTCACTCATGAGGGCCAGCCTAACAGCCGGGGGAACGGATTCCCGAACGGGTGTGACTTTGGAAGTTCACTTGACTTAGACATTGTCCATTGTAGGATCGAAACCGGCATTGGCCAAGGGTCTCGACAGGGCTCCGGGCCGACGGACAGGACTCGCAGTAATGACGCAGGAGGCGCACGTGACGCAGGGACCGCTCACCACGGAGGCCGGCGCGCCGGTCGCCGACAACCAGAACAGCGAGACGGCGGGCGTCGGCGGTCCGGTCCTCGTCCAGGACCAGCTCCTGCTGGAGAAGCTCGCCCACTTCAACCGCGAGCGCATCCCGGAGCGCGTGGTCCACGCGCGCGGCGCGGGCGCCTACGGCACCTTCACGCTCACCCGCGACGTCTCGCAGTGGACGCGTGCCAAGTTCCTCTCCGAGGTCGGCAAGGAGACCGAGACCTTCCTGCGCTTCTCCACCGTCGCGGGCAACCTCGGCGCGGCCGACGCGGTGCGCGACCCCCGCGGCTGGGCGCTGAAGTTCTACACCGAGGAGGGCAACTACGACCTCGTCGGCAACAACACCCCGGTGTTCTTCATCAAGGACGCCATCAAGTTCCCCGACTTCATCCACACCCAGAAGCGCGACCCCTACTCGGGCTCGCAGGAGGCGGACAACGTCTGGGACTTCTGGGGCCTCTCCCCGGAGTCGACCCACCAGGTCACGTGGCTCTTCGGCGACCGCGGCATCCCCGCCTCGTACCGCCACATGAACGGCTACGGCTCGCACACGTTCCAGTGGAACAACGAGGCCGGCGAGGTCTTCTGGGTCAAGTACCACTTCAAGACCGACCAGGGCATCAAGAACCTCACCCAGGACGAGGCCAATCGCCTCGCCGGCGAGGACCCGGACTCGCACCAGCGCGACCTGCGCGAGGCCATCGAGCGCGGCGACTTCCCGACCTGGACCGTGCAGGTCCAGATCATGCCCGCGGCGGACGCGGCGAACTACCGCTTCAACCCGTTCGACCTCACCAAGGTGTGGCCGCACGAGGACTACCCGCCGATCGAGATCGGCAAGCTGGAGCTCAACCGCAACCCGGAGAACATCTTCGCCGAGGTCGAGCAGTCCATCTTCTCCCCGGCGCACTTCGTGCCCGGCATCGGCCCGTCGCCGGACAAGATGCTCCAGGGCCGCCTCTTCGCCTACGGCGACGCCCACCGCTACCGCGTCGGCATCAACGCCGACCACCTGCCGGTGAACCGCCCGCACGCCACCGAGGCGCGCACCCACTCGCGTGACGGCCACCTCTACGACGGCCGCCACAAGGGCGCGAAGAACTACGAGCCGAACAGCTTCGGCGGCCCGCACCAGACGGACCGGCCGCTGTGGCAGCCGACCGCCGTGTCCGGCGTCACCGGCGACCACGCCGCTCCCTCGCACGCCGAGGACGGCGACTTCGTCCAGGCGGGCAACCTCTACCGCCTGATGTCGGAGGACGAGAAGGGCCGCCTGGTCGCGAACCTGGCCGGCTTCATCGCCAAGGTCTCCCGCGACGACATCGCCGAGCGGGCGATCGACAACTTCCGCCAGGCGGACGGTGACTTCGGCAAGCGGCTCGACGCCGCGGTCCAGGCCCTGCGCGGCTGAGGGCGCTTGCCGTAGGCAGAGGGCGGGCCGGATCTCCGTACGGGGACCCGGCCCGCTCTCGTGTCATCCGGCGGGCCCGCTCACCCGGCCACGCTGTGCACCGGGATCCAGCAGCGGATGATGTCGCGGACGGAGACGATGCCGACCGGCCCCCGGTCGTCGAGGACCACCAGGTGGCGGAAGCCGCCGTGCGTCATGGCCTCGGCGGCCTCGGCCAGGGTCCAGGTCGGCGCGGCGAAGACGACGTCGCGCGTGGTGTGGGAGCCCGCGGTCTCGAGGTCGGGATCCTGGTCCAGGGCGAGGGAGTTGAGGATGTCGCGCTCGGTGAGGATCCCGAGCCCGCCGGCGTCGGTGTCGAGGACGACGGCCGCGCCGACGCGGCGCGCCGACATCAGCCGGGCCGCCTGTCGGAGGGTGTGTGCGGGGCCGATGGTGAGGACCACGGTGCTCATGGCGTCACGGACGAGCATGGACGGAGCCACCTCCTTGGTGAACCTTCAAGAAGAAGGGATTCACAAGTTCACAAGTGGGGGGACTCTCAGAGTGGCACCGGGGGAGAAGGCCGACAAGGGGGCGCGCGAGGCGCCCCCGGTGGTGCGGCGGCGCGATCAGTCCTGCGCGGCCTGCTGGTTGAGGTAGCTCAGGAGCTCGCCGTGGAGGAGGCCGTTGGACGCCGCGGCGTTGCCGCTGTGGGGGCCGTGCCGCCCGTCCAGGCCGGTGTAGGTGCCGCCGGCCTCCTGGACCACGATCGCCACCGCGGCCATGTCCCACAGGGAGAGCTCCGGTTCGGCGCAGATGTCCACGGAGCCCTCGGCGACCATCATGTACGGCCAGAAGTCGCCGTACGCGCGGGTCCGCCAGCACGCGCGCGTGAGGTCCAGGAAGCCGTCGAGCCGGCCCTGCTCCTCCCAGCCGCTGATCGAGGAGTACGCGAAGGAGGCGTCCTCCAGGGACGCGACCTTCGACACCCCGAGCCGGGTCGCCGAGGCGAGGCTGCGGCCCGTGTACGCGCCGCTGCCCTTCGCGGCCCACCAGCGACGGCCGAGCGCCGGGGCCGACACCACGCCGACGACGGGCTGGAAGCCGGTCTCCCCGGCCTCCATCAACGCGATCAGGGTCGCCCAGACGGGCACCCCGCGCACGTAGTTCTTCGTGCCGTCGATCGGGTCGATCACCCAGCGGCGCGGGCCCGAGCCCTCCACGCCGTACTCCTCGCCCAGGATCGCGTCACGGGGCCTGGCGCGCTGGAGCTGGCCGCGGATCAGCTCCTCCGCGGCCTTGTCGGCCTCGCTCACCGGGGTCATGTCCGGCTTGGTCTCGACCTGGAGGTCGAGTGCCTGGAATCGGTCCATGGTGGCCGCGTCGGCGGCATCCGCGAGGACGTGGGCGAGACGCAGATCATCGTGGTAATCGGCCATGGTCGGCACTCTATCCCCGCGGCGGGAACGCGCGGAGAACCGTCCACGGGGGCTCCGCGCCCGGCCCTCCCGAGCCCCTTGACAGGGGGTGGGCGGCTGTCGACGCTGGGCGGAGAACCGTTCCCTCCCGGAGGTGACGATGGCGCACGCCCGCGACGCCCTGCTCGACGCCGCACTGGCCGCGCTCACCGACCGGCCCTGGTCCGCGATCCGCATGGCCGACCTCGCCGCCGCCGCGCGGGTCTCCCGGCAGACGCTCTACAACGAGTTCGGCAGCAAGGAGGGGCTCGCCCGCGCGCTGGTGCGCCGGGAGGCCGACACCTACCTCCAGGGCGTCCGCGCGCTGCTCGCCGCCCCGGCCCCGCCCGGCCGGAACGTCGTCGCCGTCGCCGAGTGGATCGTCGCCAGGGCCGCCGTCCGCCCGCTCCTGCGGGCCCTGCTCACCGGCGCCTGGAACGAGCGGCTGCCCGAACCCCGGCCGGCCAGGCCCGGCGCCCGGCCCGCCCCCGTACCGGCCCAGCGGCGCGCCGACGCCGGGCCGCCCGCGCCCGGCGAACTCGTGGCGCAGACCGCGGCCTGCGCCGGGGAGCGCTGGGCGGCCGGCTGCGAACTCGCCGTACGGATCGCGCTCAGCCACGTCGTCGCACCGCCGCCGATGGACACCGGGGGCGCCGGGCCGGACGGGCGGAGCCGCGAGCGGGCGGGTCAGTGCGCCGAGCCGGAGAGCTGGAGCCCGATGACCCCCGCGATGACCAGGCTGATCGAGACGATCTTGAGCGTGGAGACCACGTCGCCCAGGAAGACCATGCCGTAGATCGCCGTCCCGGCGGCGCCGATCCCCGTCCACACCGCGTACGCCGGGCCCACGTCCAGCTTCCGCAGCGCGAGGGTGAGGAGGCCGAAGCTGCCGAGGGCGAACACCGCGAAGGCGATCGTCGGCCACAGCCGGGTGAAACCGTGCGAGAGCTTCAGGCAGACCGCGAAACCCGTCTCCAGGAGCCCCGCGACCACCACCAGCAGCCACGCCATCGTCAGTGCCTCCCACGCCGTCGGTGACTGCTTCGTCGGACTTGGTGCGATTATGCACTTACCGGCTGCGAGCAGGCGCAAACGCCGGGGGCTCAGTCGCCTTCGCGTCGCTCCCGGGTCGCGAGCAGCCGCCGCAGCGACACCAGCCGCGCCGGATCGGCGTGCCCCTCCGCCACGTACGCGTCGAGCGCGCAGTCCGGCTCGTCGTGGCTGCACGCGCGCGGGCAGTTCTCCGTGCCCGGCTCCAGGTCGGGGAAGGCGTGGATGACCCGCGACGGGTCGACGTGGTGCAGGCCGAAGGAGCGCACGCCCGGGGTGTCGATGACCCAGCCGCCCTCCTTGTCGTTGAGCGGCAGGGCGAGCGCCGAGGTGGTGGTGTGCCGGCCGCGGCCGGTGACCGCGTTGACCACGCCGGTCGTACGCCGCCGCTCCGGCGGGACCAGGGCGTTGACCAGGGTCGTCTTGCCGACGCCGGAGTGGCCCACGAACGCGGTCGTCCGGCCCTTGAGGTGCTCGTGGACCCGCTCGGCGGCCACCCCGTCGACGAACTCGTCGCGGGTGGTGACCACGTACGGCACGCCCAGCGCCCCGTACATCTCCAGGAGCGCGTCCGGCGGCGCCAGGTCCGACTTGGTCAGGACGAGGAGCGGGGAGAGCCCGCCGTCGTAGGCGGCGACCAGGCAGCGGTCGATCAGCCGGGGCCGCGGCTCGGGGTCGGCGAGCGCCGTGACGATCGCCAGCTGGTCGGCGTTGGCGACGACCACCCGCTCGTACGGGTCGTCGTCGTCGGCCGTGCGGCGGAGCACCGAGCTGCGCTCGCCGATCCGCACGATCCGGGCCAGGGTGTCCTTCTCGCCGGAGAGGTCGCCGACGATCGAGACCCGGTCGCCGACCACGGCGGCCTTGCGGCCCAGTTCGCGCGCCTTCATCGCCGTCACGATCCGGTCGTCGACCAGACAGGTCAGCCGGCCGCGGTCCACGGTGAGGACCATGCCCTCGACGGCGTCCTCGTGCTTGGGGCGGATGGTCGTGCGGGGACGGGTGCCCTTGCGGTTGGGCCGCTGGCGGATGTCGTCCTCGTCGGTGTGCTTGCCGTAACGCCGCATGACTCAGACCCCGAGCATTTCGGTCCACATCCCCGGGAAGTCCGGCAAGGTCTTCGCCGTCGTCGCCACGTCCTCGATCAGCACGCCCTCGACCGCGAGGCCGATGAGCGCGCCCGCCGTCGCCATGCGGTGGTCGTGGTACGTGTGGAAGACGCCGCCGCGCAGCGGGCGCGGGCGGATGTGGAGACCGTCCTCGGTCTCGGTCACGTCGCCGCCCAGCCCGTTGATCTCCTTGGTCAGGGCCGCCAGGCGGTCCGTCTCGTGGAGCCGCAGGTGGGCCACGCCGCGCAGGGTGGAGGGGGAGTCCGCGAGGGCCGCGAGCGCCGCGATGCCCGGGGTCAGCTCGCCGACCTCGCCGAGGTCGACGTCGATGCCGTGGATCCGGCCCGTGCCGGTGAAGGTCAGGCCCGCGGCGGTCAGCTCGCAGGAGCCACCCATCTCGGTGAAGATCCGGCGCAGCTCGTCACCCGGCTGGGTGGTCCGCTCCGGCCAGTCGGGGATCGTCACCCGGCCGCCGGTGACCAGCGCGGCCGCCAGGAACGGCTGCGCGTTCGACAGGTCCGGCTCGACGACCAGGTCCCGGCCGCGCAGCGCGGAGGGCGCCACCCGCCACACGTTCGGCTCGCCGCCGTGCTCGGGCTCGTCGACCTTGGCGCCGACCGCGCGCAGCATGTCGACGGTCATCCGGATGTGCGGGAGCGAGGGGAGCCGGTCGCCCACGTGCCGCACCTCGACGCCCTGGTTGAAGCGGGGCGCGGACAGCAGCAGCGCGCTGACGAACTGGGAGGACGAGGAGGCGTCGATCTCGACCGTGCCGCCGTCCAGGCCGCCGGCGCCGTGCACGGTCAGGGGCAGCGCGCCCCGGCCGTCGTCGTCGATCCGGGCGCCGAGCCCGCGGAGGGCGTCGATGACGCCGTGCAGCGGGCGCTCGTGGGAGCGGGGGTCGCCGTCGAAGCGCACCGGGCCGTCGGCGAGCGCCGCGACCGGGGGCAGGAAGCGCATGACCGTGCCGGCGTTGCCGACGTCGACGGCCGCGGGGCCGCGCAGCGGCGAGGGGATGATCCGCCAGGCCTCGCCCGACCCGTCGGGTCCCACCCCCTCCTCGATCTTCACGCCGAGGGTGCGGAGCGCCTCGGCCATCAGGAGGGTGTCGCGGGAGCGCAGCGGGCGGCGCAGCCAGCCGGGCTCGGAGGCGAGCGCGGCGAGCACCAGGGCCCGGTTGGTGACCGACTTCGATCCGGGCACGGTGACGGTCGCGTCGACGGCGCCGCGGGCGTACGGGGCGGGCCAGAGGTCGGCGGGCGGGTCGGTGTGCGCGGAAGCTGCTGCGGTCATGTCCTCACTGTACGGGGGTGTCAGAAGCGCACGAGCCAGCGGCAGCCGCCGATCAGGCAGCAGATCGAGACGGTGTGGAAGAAGAGGAGCCACACCCCGGCGGGCACGTGGGTGAGGCCCGCGAGCTGGTCCGCGTCCGAGTCGGGGGCGCCGCCGCGGCGCCGCTTCGCCTGGAGTTCGAAGGCCGGCCGGACGCCGCCGAGGAGCAGGAACCACACCACCGCGTAGGCGAAGACCGACTGGACGTCGGGGCCGGTCAGCCAGGAGACGAGGAGGAAGGCGGCGCCCGTCAGGACGACGGTGAGGATCCCGAACGCGTTGCGGACCATCACCAGCAGGGCGAGGAGCAGCGCGGTCGCCGCCCACAGCAGCAGCGTGACGTGGCCGGTGCCGAGCAGCGCGGCGCCGCCGAGGCCGAGCAGCGGGGCGGCCGGGTATCCGGCGGCCAGGGTGAGGACCACCCCGACGCCGGTCGGGCGGCCGCGGGTCACGGTCAGCCCGCTGGTGTCCGAGTGCAGCCGGATCGCCTCCAGGCGGCGGCCGGTGGCGAGGGCGACGAGTCCGTGGCCGCCCTCGTGGGCGATCGTGATCGCGTTGCGGGCCGGCAGCCACAGGGTGCGGAAGACGACCAGGGTCAGCGCGCAGGCGGCGGTGACCCAGACGATCCACTGGTCGGGGGCGGGCTGGGTGCCGAGGATTTCGGTCATTTGGCGGACGGCTCCTCGGTGGTGTGCGGATCGTGGCAGTGTGGCACGTATGTGCGGACGGTTTGCATCGAGTCGGCGGCCCGAGGACCTCGTCGGGCTCTTCGGGGTGGAGAAGTGGGAGCCGGAGGAGACTCTGGCGCCCGACTGGAACGTGGCGCCCACCAAACAGGTCTGGGCGGTCCTCGAACGCCCTGTGAAAGACGCGGGATCCCCGCGTCCGGTTCGCCAGCTGCGCGCGCTGAGATGGGGACTCGTGCCGTCCTGGGCGAAGTCGCCGGAGGGCGCGGCCCGGATGATCAACGCGCGGGCGGAGACCGTCCACGAGAAGCCGTCCTTCAGGCGCGCGTTCACGTCCCGCCGGTGCATCCTGCCCGCCGACGGCTACTACGAGTGGGTGACGGGCACGGCGGAGCGCGACCTGGAGGTGGAGGGGAAGAAGAAGCGGCCGCGCAAGCAGCCGTACTTCGTGACCCCGGCCGACGGCTCGGTCTTCGCGATGGCGGGGCTCTACGAGTTCTGGCGGGACGGTTCGCTGCCCGCCGAGCACCCGTCCGCCTGGTGGGCGACCTGCTCGGTGATCACCACCGAGGCCGAGACCGGACCGCTGGGCGTGGCGCCGGCCGAGGGCCCGCGCTCGCTCCACGACATCCACCCCCGGATGCCGCTGATGCTGACGGAGGAGCGCTGGGACGCCTGGCTCGACCCGGCGCGCACGGACCCGGAGGAGCTGCGGAGCCTGCTCGCCCCGCCGCCGGAGGGCCTGATGCGGGCCTACCCGGTCGCCACGGCCGTCAGCAACGTCCGCAACAACGGCCCCGAGCTCCTGGAGGAGCTGTCGGGGCCCGAGGTCGGCACGCTGTTCTGAGCGCGCCCCGGGACGCCTCCGGTGAGCGCCCCGGGACGCCCCCGGGACGGCAGGATGGGGGCGTGACCAAGGACGTGACACCGTACGAGCGCGAGACCGTTTCCACCGACGCCGGGGAGGCGCGCGTCACCTGGTACGAGGGGACGCGGCCGTGGACCGTCCTCGCCCTCGGCCACGGCGCGGGCGGCGGCGTCGAGGCCCGCGACCTCCAGGCGCTGGCGGGCGCGCTGCCCGCGCACGGGGTGACCGTCGCCCTCGTCGAGCAGCCGTGGCGGGTCGCCGGCAAGAAGGTCGCGCCCGCGCCGAAGACCCTCGACACCGGCTGGCGCGCCCTCTGGCCCGCCCTCGCCCGGCCCGGCCTCCCGGTGATCGCGGGCGGCCGCAGCGCCGGAGCCCGGGTCGTCTGCCGGACCGGGCGGGAGCTGGGCGCCACGGCCGTCCTCGCGCTGAGCTTCCCGCTGCACCCGCCGGGCAGGCCGGAGCGCTCCCGCGCCGACGAGCTCCTCGGCACCGGACTGCCCACCCTCGTCGTCCAGGGCGGCAACGACCCCTTCGGGCGGCCCGAGGAGTACCCGGACGGGCCGTACGAGCTCGTGGAGATCCCGTACGGGGACCACGGCTTCGCGCTGCCCAAGCGGGCGCCGCTCGGCCAGGAGGAGGCGCTCGCCCTGCTGGTGGACGGGGTCGCCGGGTGGATCGCGGGACTCCGCTGACCGCCGCCCGGAACCGGGAATGCCGAACGGGGGGCCGTGGTTGTTCGGTGCGTCGGTGTGAGAGCAAGGAAGAGGGAGTCCGTCGCATGGGTTCGACCATCTGCCCGGAGCGCGCGCAGGCCGCTGACCTCGACTGGACAGTGCTGCCCGCGCCCAAGGCCGCCCCGATTCGGGCGGCGGGCGGAGTGCTTCCTCGTCTATCCTCCGAAACGAGCGGGTCCGCCCCCGGGCTCGCCGCCGCGCTGGAGGAGGTGGGTCCGGTCACTGGGACCGACACAGGGACCGACGACGGCCCCGAGGAGACGACCGCGGAGCGCAACGCGCGCTTCGAGCGGGACGCCCTCGGCTACCTCGACCAGATGTACTCGGCCGCGCTGCGCATGACGCGCAACCCCGCGGACGCCGAGGACCTGGTGCAGGAGACCTACGCGAAGGCGTACGGATCCTTCCACCAGTTCCGCGAGGGCACGAACCTCAAGGCGTGGCTCTACCGGATCCTCACGAACACCTTCATCAACTCGTACCGCAAGAAGCAGCGTGAGCCCCAGCGCAGCGCCGCCGAGGAGATCGAGGACTGGCAGCTCGCCCGCGCCGAGTCGCACATGTCGACCGGTCTGCGCTCCGCCGAGTCGCAGGCGCTCGACCACCTGCCCGACTCCGACGTGAAGGAAGCGCTCCAGGCGATTCCCGAGGAGTTCCGCATCGCCGTCTATCTCGCCGACGTCGAGGGGTTTGCGTACAAGGAGATCGCGGACATCATGGGGACACCCATCGGTACGGTGATGTCCCGACTGCACCGGGGACGCCGCCAGCTGCGCGGCATGCTCGAGGACTACGCCCGCGACCGCGGGCTGGTACCCGCGGGCGCCGGAGAGTCGTCGAACGATCTGAAAGGCTCGGGCTCATGAGCTGCGGAGAGCCGCACGAGACGGATTGCTCAGAGGTCCTGGATCATCTCTACGAGTTCCTCGACAACGAGATGCCCGACAGCGACTGCACCAAGTTCGAGGTGCACTTCGAGGAGTGCTCCCCGTGCCTGGAGAAGTACGGCCTGGAGCAGGCGGTGAAGAAGCTCGTCAAGCGCTGCTGCGGCAGTGACGACGTCCCCACCGACCTGCGCGCCAAGGTCATGGGCCGGATCGACCTGATCCGCGCCGGGCACCTGGTGCCCGAGCAGGACGTCACGGCGAGCGCCCCGGCGACACCGGCCCCGCAGGAGTAGCGCTCCCGCACCACCGGGCACGAAGGCCGCCGCGACGCGCTCGCGGCGGCCTCACGCATATATCAGCTTGTATCACCCGATGGTGCGAATCACCCGCACCGCGCCGTCCGGCGCCGCCCGACTCGCTAGCGTGACGGGCGTGATGGGCGTGAAGGTCATTCCGCGAGCGGCACGCGTGTACATCGCCTGCGCCCTGCTCGGCGCCGGGGCGTGCGCCCTGCCCGCGCTGCGCCCCGGCGCGGCCGTCCCCTGGGGCACGGCCGCGCTCCTCGCCGCCCTGTACGCGCTCTGCGAGCTGCCCGCCCGCTGCCGGTTCCTCGGCCGCGCCCTCGGCGGCTCCGTCCCCGTGGGCACCGGCTCCTTCTTCCCCGTGCTCCTCGCCGCCGCGCTCCTCCTGCCGCCCGCCGCCGCGGCGCTCACCGCGCTGCCCGCCGGCCTCCTCGCCCGCGTCGAGGAACCCCCCGCGGGGCCGCGGCGCGCCTGGCGGACCGCCTCCACCGCCCTCGCCGCCTGGGCCGCCGCGGCCACCGCCGGCCTCCTCGGCGGCCCGGCGGCCCTCGGCCGCGGCCCGGACGCCCCCGACCTGCCGTACGCGCTGCTGCCCGCGGCCGCCGCCGCGCTCGCCTTCTGCCTGACCCTCACCGCCCTCGACGGCGGCATCAGGGCGACGGCCGACGGACTGCCCCTCCGGGCCGCCTGGCGCGGCCTCCTCGGCCGGGCGCTCGCCCCGCACCTCGTGCACGGGCTCGCCGGGCTGATGATGGCCGTCCTCTGGCGCAGCACCTACGGGGCGGTCGCGGCCCTGTTCGTGCTGCTCCCGATGTACATCTCCTGCTGGGTCTTCGCCCAGTACCACCGCGAGCGCGCCGCCCACCAGGCCACCATCCGCGCCCTCGTGCAGGCCGTCGACATCAAGGACCGGTACACCCGCGGCCACAGCGAACGGGTCGGCCACGCCTCCGTCCTGATCGCCCGTGAACTCGGCCTGGCCGAGGACCGGCTCGACGTCGTCCGCTTCGCCGGCATCCTGCACGACGTCGGGAAGCTCGGCGTGCCCACCCGCGTCCTCCGCAAGGACGGGCCCCTCACCCCCGAGGAGCGGCGGGTCATCGAACTCCACCCGGAGTACGGCCACGAGATGGTCCGGGGCATCGGCTTCCTCGGCGAGGCCCGGTCCGCGATCCTCCACCACCACGAACGCATGGACGGCAGCGGTTACCCGTACGGCCTGCACGGCGAGCAGATTCCCGAATTCGCCCGGGTGGTCGCCGTCGCCGACGCCTTCGACGCCATGACCTCCACCCGCTCCTACAGCAGGGCCCGACCGGTGCCGACCGCCGTCGCCGAACTGGAGCGGTGCGCCGGCACCCAGTTCGACCCCCGGATGGTCGCCGCCCTCGTCCGCGCCCTCGACCGGCACGGCTGGCAGCCCGCCGTCACCGCCGACGAGGCCCCGCAGCCGGACCGGGTCCCGCCGCCCCGCGAGGCGGACGCCCCCGTCACCGGCCGGCCGAAGGAGCGCGCGTGAGGCCGGGCGCCGCCACCGTCGGCGCCCTGTACGGCGCAGCGCTCCTGCTGAGCCTCGCCGGCCTCGCCTCCACCCTCTGGCACGGCGTCGACGAACCCGGCAACGCCCTCGCCTTCGGCACCCTCGTCGCCCTCGGCGAGCTCGCCCGCTGGGGACCCGCCCCCGGCCCCGGGACACCCTCCGCGGCCGACGGGACCCGGGAGCGGGAGCCCGCGCCGCTCGCCGCCGCCGGAGCCCTCGCGTACGCCCTGCTCGGGCAGAGCGCCGGCACCGCCACCACCCACGGCGTCCTCCAGATCGTCGCCGTCGTCGTCGCCGCCGGCCTCGCCGGGATCGTCCCCCACCTCGCCCGGGGTCACGACCCCGCCCTCGACCACCTCGCCCGCCGCGTCCTCACCGTCGGCTTCGCCGCCCTCTGCTTCCAGCCCCTCTACAACGCGGGCGTCGTCGTCGACCGCCTCGGCCAGGGCCCCTGGTACGCCCTCTTCCTGGTCCTCCTGCTCGTCCTCACCGCCCTGTGCGACGCCGTCCTCGCCGCCCTCGTGCTCCGCGCCCGCACCGGATTCCCGTACGGCCCCCTCCTCCGCGACGAACTGCGCGCCCTCCTCGGCATCGGATCCGCCGTCTGCGCCACCGGCACCGTCATGGCGCTCGGCGTGGCCGCCGCCGGGCCGTGGGCGCTGCCCGTGCTCGCCGTGCCCCTGCTGCTCACCCAGGTCTCCTTCCGGCGGTACGCGGCCGTGCGGACCGTCAACCGGCAGACCATCGCCTCCCTCGCCCGCGCCACCGAGATCGCCGGCTGCACCGCGCCCGGGCACGCCCGCCGGGTCGCCGCCCTCAGCACCGCCGTCGGGCGCGAGCTGGGCCTCTCCGGGCCCGAGCTGACCGTCCTCGAACACGCGGCGCTCATGCACGACATCGGACAGCTCTCGCTCGTCGACCCGGTCGCGGGCGGCGCCACCGCCCTGCTGCCCGCCGAGGAGCAGCGCCGGATCGCCCTCCTGGGCGGCGAGGTGGTCCGCAGGACCGGGGTCGCCGCCTCCGTCGCCGTGATCGTCGAGCGCCAGGCCGACCCCTACCGCGAGCAGCCGGTGCCCGCCCGGATCGTCCGCACCGTGAACGCCTACGACGATCTCGCCGGCGACGGGGCGGGCGCGGCCCTGGGCGCGCTCGAACGCCTCAGGCTCGGCACCGCCCGCGACTATCACCCGGATGTCGTCGAATGCCTGGCCAGGGTCCTGGCGCGGGGCGGAGCCGCTGGGGTGACCTCCGTCCCCCCGGGGTAACCCATGGGTAATGAGCGCGCGTCCGACCGGGCATGGTTGGATGCGAACAAGAGGGTGAAGCGACCGGCAGGCGGGAATCGTGAAGATCTTCGGGAAGGTACGGCATCGGCCCTCCGCCTCGTGGCGGCAGGCCACCGACCGGGCGTTCACGCTGATCGGCGACGGCCGGTACGAGGACGCGGGCGCACTCCTGACGCGCGCGGCGGATCTGGAGCCCTGGCTCTCCGAGTCCTGGTTCAACCTGGCGCTGCTGCACAAGTTCCGCCACGACTGGGAGCAGGCGCGGGCGGCCGGGCTGCGCGCCGTCGCGCTGCTCGACAAGGAGACCGGCGCCCCCGACTGGTGGAACGTCGGCATCGCCGCCACCGCGCTCCAGGACTGGCCGCTGGCCCGCCGGGCCTGGCAGGCCTACGGCCTCAAGGTGCCCGGAGCCGCCGCCGGCACCGGCGAGCCCGCCGGCATGGAGCTGGGCAGCGCCGCCGTCCGGCTCTCGCCCGAGGGCGAGGCAGAGGTCGTGTGGGGCCGCAGGCTCGACCCGGCCCGGATCGAGGTCCTCTCCATCCCGCTGCCGTCCTCCGGGCGCCGCTGGGGCGAGGTCGTCCTCCACGACGGCGTGCCGAACGGCGAGCGGACCACCACCGCCGGCCCGTCCTACCCGGTCTTCGACGAGATCGAGCTGTGGGCGCCGTCCCCCGTCCCCACCTGGGTGGTCCTCCTGGAGGCCGCCACCGAGGACGACCGGGACGCCCTGGAGCAGCTCGCCGCCGAGGCGGGCTTCGCGGCCGAGGACTGGTCGTCGTCCGTGCGGCTGCTCTGCCGTGCCTGCTCCGAGTCGACCATGCCGAGCGCCGAGGGCGAGGGCGAGCACTCCGACCCGCACGACCACAGCGAGCCGGGGCACCCCGGGCCGCTCGGCCACCGCTCGCCCGGCGAGCTGTGGGTGCCGGAGCGCGAGTGCGGCATCGCCGCCCCGGCGGGGCTCGTGCGCGGGCTCCTCGACGGCTGGGTGGCGGACAGCCCCGACAGCCGTGAGTGGCGGGATCTCGAAGAGGTCTGCTGAGGCCTGCGGCCACGGGCCCGTAGGCTGTCCCCCGACGGAATCGGGTTTTCAGAAGGGCGCGGCCGGACATGGCGCAGCAGGAGACGGACGAGCAGACGCAGATCAACGACGGGTTCGTCGTGGACACGGAGGACTGCGAGGCGCGCGAGCTCGCCTACCGCGAGCGCGGCACTGCCCGCCCGATCACGGTCGTCGGCAACCCGGTGCTCCACAAGGAGTGCAAGGACGTCACCGAGTTCGACGCCGGGCTCGCCCAGCTGATCGACGACATGTTCGCCAGCCAGAAGGCCGCCGAGGGCGTGGGCCTGGCCGCGAACCAGATCGGCGTGGACCTCAAGGTCTTCGTCTACGACTGCCCCGACGACGAGGGCGTCCGCCACACCGGTGTCGTGGTCAACCCGGTCCTCCAGGAGCTCCCGGCCGAGCTGCGCGTCCTGGACGAGTCCAACGAGGGCTGCCTGTCCGTGCCGACCGCCTACGCCGAGCTGGCCCGCCCCGACTACGCCGAGGTCCACGGCCAGGACGCCCAGGGCAACCCCATCAAGGTGCGCGGCACCGGCTACTTCGCCCGCTGCCTCCAGCACGAGACGGACCACCTGTACGGCTACCTGTACATCGACCGCCTCTCCAAGCGCGACCGCAAGGACGCCCTCCGCCAGATGGAAGAGGGCACCCCGCGCTACGAGACGGTGCCGAACGCCTGATCGCGCGACCGCACGGAGAAGGGCCCCGCACTCGCCGAGTGCGGGGCCCTTCTCCGTGCGGCCGTGGCCTAGAAGTCCTCGTCCAGGTCCACCGAGCCCTCGACGGCCACCTGGTAGGCGGACGGGCGGCGCTCGAAGAAGTTGGTGAGCTCCTGGACGCCCTGGAGCTCCATGAACGCGAAGGGGTTCTCGGAGCCGTACACCGGGGCGAAGCCGAGGCGCTGGAGGCGCTGGTCGGCGACGCACTGGAGGTACTCGCGCATGGACTCGGTGTTCATGCCGGGCAGGCCGTCGCCGCAGAGGTCGCGGCCGAACTGCAGCTCCGCCTCGACGGCTTCCCTGAGCATGTCGGTGACCTGCTGCTGGAGGGCGTCGTCGAAGAGCTCCGGCTCCTCCTTGCGGACGGTGTCCACGACCTCGAAGGCGAAGTTCATGTGCATCGTCTCGTCGCGGAAGACCCAGTTGGTGCCGGTGGCCAGGCCGTGCAGCAGACCGCGGGACCGGAACCAGTACACGTACGCGAAGGCGCCGTAGAAGAACAGGCCCTCGATGCACGCCGCGAAGCAGATGAGGTTGAGCAGGAAGCGGCGGCGGTCGGCGGCCGTCTCCAGCTTCTCGATCTTCTCGACCGAGTCCATCCACTTGAAGCAGAACTGCGCCTTCTCGCGGATGGAGGGGATCTCCTCGACCGCGTCGAACGCGGCGGCGCGGTCGTCCGGATCGGGCAGGTAGGTGTCGAGCAGCGTCAGGTAGAACTGGACGTGCACGGCCTCCTCGAACAGCTGGCGCGACAGGTACAGGCGCGCCTCCGGGGAGTTGATGTGCTTGTAGAGCGTCAGCACCAGGTTGTTCGACACGATCGAGTCGCCCGTCGCGAAGAACGCGACCAGACGGCCGATCATGTGCTGCTCACCGGGGGTGAGCTTGGCGAGGTCGGCGACGTCCGAGTGGAGGTCGACCTCCTCCACCGTCCACGTGTTCTTGATCGCGTCCCGGTACCGCTCGTAGAAGTCCGGGTACCGCATCGGACGGAGGGTCAGCTCGAAGCCCGGGTCGAGGAGGTTCTTGCGTTCGGTGGTGCTCATTACTGGCAGGCCTCGCAGGACTCGGGGTTTTCCAGGGAGCAGGCGAGGGCGTCCGCGTCGGAGACCGCCTGCTGGACGGGGATGGGGGCGGCGGTCGCCGTCGACGCCTGCGCGGCGCGGGCGATCCGGGTCGCCGGGCGGGAGCGCAGGTAGTACGTCGTCTTCAGACCCTGCTTCCAGGCGTACGCGTACATCGACGACAGCTTGCCGATCGTCGGCGTCTCCATGAACAGGTTCAGCGACTGCGACTGGTCCAGGAACGGGGTGCGGGCCGCCGCCATGTCGATCAGGCCGCGCTGCGGGATCTCCCACGCCGTGCGGTACAGCTCGCGCACCTCGGCCGGGATCCAGCCGAAGCCGGCCACCGAACCGCTGGCGTCGCGGAGCGCGTCCCGGGTCTGCGCGTCCCACACGCCGAGCTTCTTCAGCTCGTCGACGAGGTACGAGTTGACCTGGAGGAACTCGCCCGACAGCGTCTCGCGCTTGAAGAGGTTCGAGACCTGCGGCTCGATGCACTCGTACACGCCGGCGATCGAGGCGATCGTCGCGGTCGGCGCGATGGCCAGGAGCAGGCTGTTGCGCATGCCGACGGCGGCGATCCGCTCGCGCAGCGCGGCCCAGCGCTCCGGCCAGTTGAGCTCCACGTCGTAGTGGTCGGGGTGCAGCACGCCGCGGGCGGTGCGGGTCTGCTCCCAGGCCGGCAGCGGGCCGCTGCGCTCGGCGAGGTCGGCGGAGGCCTCGTACGCGGCGAGCATGATCCGCTCGGCGATACGGGTGGACAGCGCGCGCGCCTCGGCGGAGTCGAACGGCAGCCGCAGCTGGAAGAAGACGTCCTGGAGGCCCATCGCGCCCAGGCCGACCGGCCGCCAGCGGGCGTTGGAGCGCCCGGCCTGCTCGGTCGGGTAGAAGTTGATGTCGACGACCCGGTCGAGGAAGGTGACGGCCGTGCGGACGGTCTCGTCGAGGCGCTCCCAGTCGATGTCGCCGCCGGTGACGAACGCGCCCAGGTTCACCGAACCGAGGTTGCAGACGGCGGTCTCGCCGTCGTTCGTGACCTCGATGATCTCGGTGCAGAGGTTCGAGGAGTGGACGACGGTGCCGGGCTCGGCGGTCTGGTTCGCGGTCCGGTTGGACGCGTCCTTGAAGGTCATCCAGCCGTTGCCGGTCTGGGCCAGGGTCCGCATCATCCGGCCGTACAGGTCGCGGGCCGGCATCGTCTTGCGGGCCAGGCCCTTCGCCTCGGCGGCGCGGTAGGCGGCGTCGAACTCCTCGCCGTACAGGTCGACGAGCTCGGGCACGTCCGACGGCGAGAACAGCGACCAGTCGGCGTCCGCGTTGACGCGGCGCATGAACTCGTCCGGGATCCAGTGCGCCAGGTTCAGGTTGTGCGTGCGGCGCTGGTCCTCGCCCGTGTTGTCGCGGAGCTCCAGGAACTCCTCGATGTCCGCGTGCCAGGTCTCCAGGTAGACGGCGGCGGCACCCTTGCGGCGGCCGCCCTGGTTCACCGCGGCGACGGAGGCGTCGAGGGTCTTCAGGAACGGGACGATGCCGTTGGAGTGGCCGTTGGTGCCGCGGATCAGCGAACCGCGGGCGCGGATGCGGGAGTAGGAGAGCCCGATGCCGCCGGCGTGCTTCGACAGGCGCGCGACCTGGTGGTAGCGGCCGTAGATGGAGTCCAGCTCGTCCTGCGGGGAGTCCAGGAGGTAGCAGGAGGACATCTGCGGGTGGCGGGTGCCGGAGTTGAAGAGCGTGGGGGAGGACGGCAGGTAGTCCAGGCGGCTCATCAGCCCGTACAGCGCGGCGACCTCGTCGAGCGCGCGGACGCTGTCGTCCTCGGCCAGGCCGCTGGCGACGCGCAGCATGAAGTGCTGCGGGGTCTCGATCACCTTGCGGGTGATCGGGTGGCGCAGCAGGTAGCGCGAGTAGAGGGTGCGCAGGCCGAAGTAGCCGAAGCGGTCGTCGGCGTCCCGGTCGATCAGGGTGTCGAGCCGGTCCGCGTGCAGTGCGACGAAGGCGGCGGTGCGGTCGGCGATCAGGCCCTCGCGGTGACCGACGGCGACGGAGGCGGAGAAGGAGACCGCGCCCTGGTCGGCCGCCTCGTCGGCGATGGTGATCGTCAGGAGCCGGGCGGCGAGCCGGGAGTACGCCGGGTCCTCGGCGATCAGGCCCGCGGCCGCCTCGGTGGCCAGCTCGCGCAGTTCCGCCTCGTCCGACGCGGCGCTGCGGCCGCGCAGCGCGGCGGCGGCGATCTTGCCGGGGTCGGTGTCGGGGAGATCGGCGGTGAGGTCGGTCAGGGTCCGCAGCAGCACGGTCCCGGGGCCGTCGCTCTCGACCGCGGAAGCCTCGGCCGAAGCCGGATCGGCGGGCGCGATGGTCACGTGGGGGCTCTCCCTCGCTCGGCTCGGGGCCGCGACGGGGAAGGCGGGCAGGGGGGCGTCCGTCATGCCGGACGCGCCGTGTCCACCGGCCCACTCCGCGAGGCCCGGAAGTCAGTGGCACCCGGAACGGAAGGACCGGGCGCGCTGCCGCAGGTCCTCGGACTCACTCCGTACGAAACCGCACGAAGCACACCGTTGCGGGACAGTTCCGGATTCGCGCCGGATTCCCCTGCGTCGACAGCGAGGATGAGCATACATGTGGGGGGCACCGCTGACGGCACCCCCCACATGTTGTGTCGGTCGTGGGGCTACAGCTCCAGCGCGTACGTCCGCAGCGCGTGGCCGGGGATCGGCTCCCAGTCCCGATCGGGGGTGCGGACGAAGCCGAGCCGCTCGTAGATCCGGTGCGCCGCGACCATCTTCGCGTCCGTGGAGAGCACCAGCCGCGCGCAGCCGGGGAGGGCCCGCGCCCGGTCCGCGCAGGCGCGTACGAGCGCTTCTCCGACGCCCCTGCCGCGGGCCGCGGGCGCGACCACCAGCATCCGGAACTCGGCCTCGCCGGCGACCGCGATGTCCGCCCAGGTGGTGCCTCCGGCGGCGAAGGTCACCCCGCCGACGATGCCGCTCTCCGGGTCGGCGGCGACGAGCACCTCGCTCTCGCGGGCCCGCCGGGCCGTGTCGCGGAGCACGGCCAGGTAGAAGTCGTCCTCGCCGTGGAGCAGCAGCCCGTCGTTCAGATAGGTGAGTCCGGTGAGATCGCCGAGCTCCTCGTACTCCTCGGGCCGTACCGCCCTGATCACGATGTCCATGAGGGCAGTCTGCCCCCACCGCGCGCGAAAGGGGCCCGGGATCTCCCGGGCCCCTCCTGTGCGCGTGCGCGGGGTCAGTGCACCGAGGCGCCGACCTTCGCGCGGTCCGACGAGCCGGTCGCGGCGTCGCCGGCGTCCGCCGTGTAGTCCTCGGGCGAGGTCTCGTCGACGCCCTCGGGGGCCTTGACGGCCTTGAGGACGAAGGTCAGGACGACCGTGACGACGACGTTGAGGACGAAGGCGGTGAGGCCGATGTAGCCGATCTCGCCGATGCCGGGGATCTCGGCGGAGGAGCCGCCGAAGTGCTTCTGGGTCGGGCTGGCGACGCCGTACGCGGCGACGGTGCCGTAGACCATGCCGACGGCCCAGCCGGCGAGCAGCGCCCAGCGGTGGAACCAGCGGGTGAACAGGCCGCCGACGAGGGCCGGGAAGGTCTGCAGGATCCAGATGCCGCCGAGCAGCTGGAAGTTGATCGCGACCGTCTTGTCCATGGTGAGGACGAAGGCCAGCGCGCCGACCTTCACCAGGAGCGAGACCAGCTTGGAGACCTTGGTCTCCTGCGCCGGGGTCGCGTCCGGTTTGATGAAGTCCTTGTAGATGTTCCTGGTGAACAGGTTGGCCGCGGCGATCGACATGATCGCGGCCGGGACGAGCGCGCCGATGCCGATCGCGGCGAAGGCCACGCCCGCGAACCAGTCCGGGAACATGGTCTCGAAGAGCTGCGGGATGGCGAGCTGGCCGTTCTTGACCTTGATCCCGGCGGCGATGGCCATGAAACCGAGCAGCGCGAGCAGGCCCAGCATCAGGGAGTACAGCGGCAGGATCGTGGTGTTGCGGCGGATGACGTCGCGGCTCCTCGACGACAGCGTCGCCGTGATCGAGTGCGGGTACATGAAGAGCGCGAGCGCCGAGCCGAGCGCGAGCGTCGCGTACGTCCACTGGCCGGCCTCGCCGGGGACGAGCGTGCCGCGCGGCTTGCCGGTCGCCGGGTTGGTCTGCGCGTAGGCCTCGCCGGCCTTGGCGAAGATCTCGTCGAAGCCGCCGAGCTTGATCGGGATGTAGATGATGGCCACGGCGATGACGATGTAGATCAGGGTGTCCTTGACGAAGGCGATGAGCGCGGGCGCGCGGAGCCCCGAGGAGTACGTGTAGGCCGCGAGGACGCCGAAGGCGATGAGCAGCGGCAGGTCCTTGATGAACCAGTGGGTGGTCTCGCCGCCGCCGACGCCCATCACGTCCAGGACGGCCTGGATGCCGACGAGTTGGAGCGCGATGTACGGCATGGTGGCGAGGATGCCGGTGACCGCGACCGCCAGCGACAGGCCCTTGGAGCCGAAGCGGCCCCGGACGAAGTCGGAGGTGGTCACGTACCCGTGCTTGTGCGAGACCGACCACAGGCGCGGCAGGAACGTGAAGATCAGCGGGTACACCAGGATCGTGTACGGCACGGCGAAGAAGCCGGCCGCGCCCGCCGCGTAGATGGCCGCCGGGACGGCGACGAAGGTGTACGCGGTGTAGAGGTCGCCGCCGAGCAGGAACCAGGTCACCCAGGTGCCGAACGACCGTCCGCCCAGGCCCCATTCGTCGAGGCTGTGCTCGTTCTCGGCCTTGCGCCAGCGCGCGGCCAGGAAGCCCATGACCGTGACGGCCACGAAGAAGAAGACGAAGACGCCCAGCGCCACGCCGTTCACGCCGTCCTTCATCGCGCGTCACCTCCCTTGCGGGCGCGCTGGTCGCGCTGCCACAGCTGGTACGCGACCATGGTGAGCGCGGTGGAGACCAGTACCCAGAGCATCTGGTACCAGTAGAAGAACGGGATGCCGGCGAAGACCGGTTCGGCCTTCGCGTACGAACTCACCCAGAGCATCGCCACGAACGGGGCGAACAAGCAGAGCGCGATCACCACCCTCAAGGGGGTGATGGCCGGTTGTTTCCCTTGTGTCGCTTCTGGCACGGCGAATCGTCCCCTCGCTGATCACCTCGGTAATGGTGGGGAAATCTAGGGGACGCGTTCGCCGCAGGGAACCCCCGTCCGCATAACGGAGTCGATTCTTCGGGAATTCGTCACAACCGGCTGCCCCGGGCCGCCCGCGGTCTTCCGCGTCGCGTTCCGCACCGCCTTCCGCGCCGCGTTCCGACGCGGCACGGGGGATCGTCAGGGTCTAGACCAATGGTGGTGCGGTTGCGGTCCGTTCGGCCCGGGTGCCGGGTGGGATCAGCCGTTGGGGCGCTGGAGGCGGGCGACGAACTTGTACCGGTCGCCGCGGTACACCGAGCGCACCCACTCCACCGGCTCGCCCTGGCCGTCGAGGGAGTGGCGGGAGAGCATCAGCATCGGCAGGCCGACGTCCGTGCCGAGCAGCCCGGCCTCGCGCGGGGTGGCGAGGGAGGTCTCGATGGTCTCCTCCGCCTCGGCGAGGTGCACGTCGTACACCTCGGCGAGCGCGGTGTAGAGGGAGGTGTACTTCACCAGGGACCGGCGCAGCGCGGGGAAGCGCTTCGCCGACAGGTGGGTGGTCTCGATGGCCATCGGCTCGCCGCTCGCCAGCCGCAGCCGCTCGATGCGCAGGACGCGGCCGCCGGCGGAGATGTCGAGCAGGCCGGCGAGGGTGTCGTCCGCCGTCACGTACCCGATGTCGAGGAGCTGCGAGGTCGGCTCCAGGCCCTGGGCCCGCATGTCCTCGGTGTACGAGGTGAGTTGCAGGGCCTGGGAGACCTTGGGCTTGGCGACGAAGGTGCCCTTGCCCTGGATGCGCTCCAGGCGCCCCTCGACGACCAGCTCCTGAAGGGCCTGGCGCACGGTGGTCCGCGAGGTGTCGAACTCGGCGGCCAAGGTGCGCTCCGGCGGCACCGGCGTGCCGGGCGGGAGGGTCTCCGTCATGTCGAGCAGGTGACGCTTCAGCCGGTAGTACTTGGGCACGCGCGCGGTGCGGGTGACTGCCCCGCCCTCTGTCTCTGTGCCGCCCGCGTCCGTGGCCATGGCCTGCCTTCCCGACTCCTGTGCTGCTGCCGTCACCGGCTCCTCCGTCTGTCGCGGCTCACATGGTGGCACGGTTCGTGTGCCCTCACTGTTTCTCCTGCCGATATGTGCCGGTTCGGCGAGGAGGAGTCGTTCCCTGCCTCTTATACACCGAGGAGTCCCTCGTTGGTCTAGGCCATTCAGGCCGAGAGGTGCGAGCCTCTTTCCAGGGTCCTCCACCCGCCCTCCGCGCGCCGTCCCGGCTCTTCCGCGCGTCGCGCCGGGGGTGAGGTGTCGGTCCGATAACGGACGCCACTACCCGTCTTACACACTCTTGACACCCCAAAAGGTCTAGGCCAAGCTCCGGGTACTGGTCTAAACCATTAAAGACCAGGTCCCAGCCCCACGAGCACTACCCGACGTATGTCTTCGCGCGGTGGGCAGGGGTTGCAGGCATCCCTGAGGAGGGTGGCGTGAAGCGCAAGCTCATCGCGGCGATCGGCGTCGCGGGCATGATGGTTTCTATCGCGGCGTGTGGGGGCTCCGACAAGTCCGGAGACAACGCCGGCGGCGACGCCAAGGAGCTCACCGTCTGGCTGACGGTGGACGCCCAGAACAACTGGCCCGAGCTGGTCAAGGCCGCCGACGACGCGGTGACCAAGAAGCACCCGGGCATCAAGATCAAGCACGAGTACTACGGCTGGCCGGACAAGAACACCAAGCTCGACGCGGTGCTCGCCACGGACAAGGCCCCGGATGTTGTCGAAATGGGCAACACCGAGATGATCAGCTACATGGCCAAGGGTGCCTTCGCCGAGGTCGACGCGTCGAAGTTCGAGAACTCCGACAAGTGGCTCGACGCCCTCAAGGACTCGGTCACCTACAACGGCAAGACCTACGGCGTCCCCTACTACGCCGGTGGCCGCGTCGGCACCTGGCGCAAGGACGTCGCCGCCGAGGCGGGCGTCAAGGCCGCCCCGAAGACCTGGGCCGAGCTGACCGCCGCCCTCGACGCCATCCAGGCGAAGAAGGGCGACAAGTTCAGCGCCTGGTACCAGCCGTCGCCCGACTGGTACGCCGCGATGTCCTTCGTCTTCGACGCGGGCGGCTCCATCGCCAAGCAGGACGGCGAGACCTGGAAGGCGAACCTCTCCTCGCCCGAGTCCGTCAAGGGCCTCACCGAGTACAAGAACATCCTCGACAAGTACATGCACGGCGACAAGACGAAGGACGAGTCCGACCGTCCCGTCGTCTTCGGCCAGGGCAAGTCCGCCACGATCTTCGCCGCCGGCTGGGAAGGCGCCACCGCCGCCGACCCGAAGTCCGACAAGGTCGGCGGGCTGAAGGACAAGCTCGAGAACTTCGTGATGCCCGGCCCGTCCGGCAAGCCCCTCCCGGTCTTCCTCGGCGGCTCCGACCTGGCCATCCCGGTCAAGTCCAAGGCGCAGGGCGTCGCCGGCGAGTGGATCGCCGCCTTCACCGGCGCCGAGGGCCAGAAGGGCCTCATCGCCAAGGGCAACCTGCCGAACAACAAGGCCGACCTCGCCCCGCTGAAGAGCGACCCGGCCACCGCCGTCCCGGCCACCGCCGCCGAGTCGAGCTACTTCGTCCCGACCGCTCCGGGCTGGGGCCAGGTCGAGAAGGCCCAGATCCTCAAGACGATGCTCATCGACATCGCCAAGGGCAAGTCCGTCGAGGAGGCCGCCAAGGCCGCCGACACCGCGATCGACAAGGTCATCAACACCAAGTGACCTACGGGCAGGGCCCCGTCACCACGACGGGGCCCTGCCGCCCGTACCACGAGAGGGATCGCTGAGGAGCACGGGATGAGTGCCGCAGACACAACCACCGCGAAGGTGCCGCCGGTGCGGCAATCGCCACCCTCCGGCTCCACAGCCGGTGGCCCGGGGAAGCCCGGCAAGAAGTCGAACAGCGGGGCGGGCGTCCCATGGCTGCTCCTCGCGCCATGTCTCCTCGTCCTGCTCCTGGTGCTGGGCTACCCGCTGGTCCGCCTGGTCGCCCTCTCGTTCCAGAAGTTCGGCCAGCCCCAGCTGTGGGGCTTCCAGGAAGCGGAGTCGGCCGGCTTCGACAACTTCACCAAGATCCTCGGTGACGGCGAGTTCTGGGCCGTCGTCCTGCGCACCGTGATCTTCGCGGCCGGTGCCGTGATCGTCACCATGGTCCTCGGCATGATGATCGCCCTGCTGCTGCAGCGCGTCTCCGGCTGGGTCAAGGCGCTGATCAACATCGTGCTCGTGGCGAGCTGGGGCATGCCCATCATCGTCGCCACCGCCATCTTCAAGTGGCTCTTCGACGCCGACTACGGCGTGCTGAACTGGCTGCTCAGCCGCATACCCGGCGTCGACATGATCGGCCACAACTGGTTCGCCAGCGGCCCGCAGGGCCTCGCCGTGATCATGCTGCTCGTCGTCTGGGGCGCCGTCCCCTTCGTGGTGATCACCCTGAGCGCCGGCCTCACGCAGGTCCCCAAGGAGCTCGAAGAGGCCGCCCGTCTCGACGGAGCCGGCGCCTGGGGCGTCTTCCGCTTCGTCACCCTGCCCATCCTCAAGCCCATCATCGTCATGCTGACCACGCTGTCGGTGATCTGGGACATGGGTGTCTTCCCGCAGGTCTACGTGATGCGCAACGGCCACCCGGAACCCGAGTTCCAGCTGCTCACCACGTACTCCTTCGACCGGGCGTTCGTCGTCAACGACTACGGCACCGGCTCCGCGATCGCGCTCGTCACGGTCCTGCTGCTGCTCGGCGTCGTCGCCGTCTACATGCGCCAGATGCTCAAGATCGGAGACGTGGAGTGAGCGCCGCCAACGCCACGGCAGCCCCGGCCAAGTCGCCGGCGCCGGCCGTCACCCACCGCCGCAAGTCCAAGCTCGGCTGGAACCTCCTCGGCCTGCTCGTCGTCCTCACGGCCGGTTTCCCGGTCTACTGGATGATCAACACGGCCTTCAAGCCGGCCAAGGACGCGATCGACCCGGATCCGCACTTCTTCCCGTCGACCTTCACGCTGGAGAACTTCAAGCGTGCCCTGGAGATCGCCGACTTCTGGGGCCCGGTCCTCCGCAGCCTCGCCGTCTCGCTCGTCGTGGTCGTCATCGGCATCGCGGTCGGCCTGCTCGCCGCCCTCGCGATCTCCCGCTTCGCCTTCCGCGGCCGCAAGATCGTGATCGTCGGCATCCTCGCGGTCCAGATGGTCCCGCTGGTCGCCATGATCATCCCGGTCTTCCTGCTGCTCAACGACCTCGGCCAGTACGACCGGCTCAGCGGCCTGATCATCACCTACCTGACCTTCATCCTCCCCTTCACGGTGTGGACGCTGCGCGGCTTCATCGTCAACATCCCGAAGGAGCTGGAGGAGGCGGCCATGGTCGACGGCTGCACCCGCACCGGCGCCTTCGTCCGGGTCGTCTTCCCGCTGCTCGCGCCGGGCATGGTGGCCACCTCCGTCTACGGCTTCATCCAGGCGTGGAACGAGTACCTCTACGCCCTGATGCTGATGAGCCAGCAGAACCAGACGGCCACCGTCTGGCTCAGCAACTTCATCACCAAGAACGGCACCGAGTACGCCCCGATGATGGCCGGCTCCACCATGATGGCCGTCCCCATCGTGATCCTCTTCCTGCTCGTCCAGCGCAAGATGGCCGCCGGTCTGACCGCCGGCGCGGTGAAGGGATAACCGAGCCCCATGACCACTCTCGTACACGGCTCGGACACCCTGACGCGTGACGCGCTCACGGTCCTCCAGCCCGGCTTCGTCGGCACCACCGCACCCGACTGGCTGCTCCGCCGCATCGGCGAGGGCCTCTCGTCGGTCGGCCTCTTCGGCCGGAACATCGTCAGCCCCGGGCAGCTCGCGGCGCTCACGGCGCAGCTGAGGGCCGAGCGGGACGACGTCCTCGTCGCCATCGACGAGGAGGGCGGGGACGTCACCCGCCTGGAGGTCAAGGAAGGCTCGTCCTTCCCCGGCAACTACGCCCTGGGCAGCGTCGACGACGTCGAGCTCACCCGGGCCGTCGCCCGCGAGCTGGGCCGCAGGCTCGCCCGCTGCGGCGTCGACCTCAACTGGGCGCCCTCGGCGGACGTCAACTCCAACGTCGAGAACCCGGTCATCGGCGTCCGGTCCTTCGGGTCGGACCCCGACCTGGTCGCCCGGCACACCGTGGCGTACGTCGACGGCCTCCAGGGCGTCGGGGTCGCGGCCTGCACGAAGCACTTCCCCGGACACGGCGACACGAACGTGGATTCCCACGACGCCCTGCCCCGGATCGATGTGGACCTCGCCACACTGCACGTCCGTGAGCTGGTACCTTTCCGCGCCGCCATCGCCGCGGGTACCAAAGCGGTCATGAGCGCGCATATCCTGCTGTCCGCGCTCGACCCTCGCCGTCCGGCCACCCTGAGCCCGCAGATCCTCACCGGTCTGCTGCGCCAGGAGCTGGGCTTCGAGGGGCTGATCGTCACCGACGGCGTGGAGATGCAGGCCGTCGCCGCGACGTACGGCATCGAGCGTGGATCCGTCCTCGCGATCGCCGCGGGCGCCGACGCCATCTGCGTCGGCGGCGGGCTGTGCGACGAGGACACCGTGCTGCGGCTGCGCGACGCGCTGGTCGGTGCGGTACGGACCGGTGAACTGCCCGAGGAGCGGCTGGCCGACGCCGCGGCGCGCGTGCGCGCCCTGGCGGCCTGGACCCAGGCGCACCGGGCGAGGGGCGGGGCTGAGACGGTGTCGGGCGCGGCAGTGCAGGAGGGGACCGCGCCCGGCACCGACATCGGACTCGTCGCGGCCCGCCGGGCCCTCAAGGTGACCCGGGGGGAGCGGCCTCACACGCCGATGACCAGCGCTCCCTTCGTGGCCTCCTTCACGCCCGTCGCGAACTTCGCGGTCGGTGACGAGACGCCCTGGGGCATCGCGGCGGAGCTGGAGCGGCTGCTGCCCGGCACGGAGACCGGCTCGTACGACGAGTCCCGCGCCGTGGACGAGGTCCTCGCCGCCGCGGGGGAGCGGCGGATCGTGGCGGTCGTCCGGGACGTCCACCGGTACCCGTGGATGACCGCGGCCCTGGACGGCCTCCTCGCGGCCCGGCCCGACACCGTCGTGGTCGAGATGGGCCTCAACGAGGCGGAGCCCCGCGGGGCGCTGCACATCGCCACGCACGGTGCGGCCCGGGTCTGCGGCCGCGCGGCCGCAGAGGCCGTCGTGGGGACCGGCGCCTGACCGCCGGCTCCGACGCCCTGACGTGACGGGGGCCCGGCACCTGACCAGGTGCCGGGCCCCTTGCGCGCGACCGGGGAGCCGGGTGGCTCAGATGCCCTGCCAGTCGGGCTTGGCGGCGAAGGTCTGGCGGAAGTACTCCGCGAGCTTCAGCTTGGACGCGGCGGCCTCGTCGACGACGACCGTGGCGTGCGGGTGCAGCTGGAGGGCGGAGGCGGGCACGAGGGCCGACACCGGTCCCTCGACGGTCTGCGCGACGGCCTCGGCCTTGCCCTCGCCGGTGGCGAGCAGCACCAGGTGGCGGGCCTCCAGGATGGTGCCGATGCCCTGGGTGATGACGTGGTGCGGCACCTGCTCGATGTCGTCGTCGAAGAAGCGCGCGTTGTCCACCCGGGTCTGCTCGGTGAGCGTCTTGATCCGGGTGCGGGAGGCGAGCGAGGAGCACGGCTCGTTGAAGCCGATGTGTCCGTCGGTGCCGATCCCGAGGATCTGCAGGTCCACGCCGCCGGCCTCGGCCAGCGCCTTGTCGTAGGCCTCGCAGGCCGCCTGGACGTCCTCGGCGGAGCCGTCGGGGCCCATGAAGGCGTCCTGGGACAGGCCGAGCGGCTCGACGACCTGGCGGAGCACGGTGGAGCGGTACGACTCCGGGTGCCCGGCGGGCAGGCCGACGTACTCGTCCAGCTGGGCGATCCGGGCCCGCGAGGGGTCCACGGAGCCGGCCGCGACCCGGGCGACAAGGGCGTCGTAGATCGGGATCGGAGTCGAACCCGTGGCCACGCCGAGCAGCGCGTCGGGCTTGCGGCGCAGGAGGTCGGCGATGCCGTCCGCGATGAGCTCGCCGCCCGCCTTGGCGTCCTTGACGATGACAACTTCCACGCTGTGCCTGCCGATCTGGTGAGGGGCGCTGGTGAGGAGCCGTGTGGTATAGACCAATCTAAGTCCAAATCTAGCAGAGGAGAGCCCTTCTCCTCATGCCGTTCCGCCCCGCGGACGCCCGCCGACTCCATCGTCGACCGCACCCGACTCCCCAGCCACTCGGACCCCTCCCGCCCCACTGGCGACACCTCGGGGGCACCTCTGGCGGCAGGCCCGCGGCGGGGCGGCGGAGGGGAGGGCTCGCGGCGGGGGTGGAGGGGGAGGGCTCGCGGCGGAGGCGGAGGCGGCGCGGGCTCGGCCGGCGCGGGGCTGACGCGCGCCGCGGGGGAGCGGGGGCGGAAACGGCCCCAGAAACACCCGCGGGCCGCGGCGCCTGACGGGACCCTCAGCCCGTCCGGCACCGCAGCCCGGAGTTGCCCGGCCGGGGGTGTGCGGTCCCTCGGCCGTTGTGGGAGGTCTCGACGCAGTCAGGGCAGAGAGCGTCGGGTACCTCGTTCCATCCTCCTGTGCGGGGAGGATGGAGGCTCTGTTGCGTTCATTGTGGACTAGACCATTCTTGTCTGTCCATCCATGGGAACGCGGTGCTTCCGGGGCCATCCTCCAATACGAAGCCCCGGAGATCCAGGTTCATCGTCCCTGAATTCCGCGGGTACGCTCGCATCGTGCCCTCCATGAACGACCTCGTGCGCCAGCACACCGCCCTGAGCGACTCCGACCTCGAGTGGCTCCACCTGCTGGTGTCGGAGTGGCAGCTGCTCTCCGACCTCTCCTTCGCCGACCTCGTCCTCTGGGTTCCGACCCTCGACGGCACGCGGTACGTCTCCGTCGCGCAGATGCGGCCGAACACCGGCCCCACCTCCTACCAGGACGACATGGTCGGCCACCTGGTCCCGCGCGGCCGCCGCCCGCTGCTCGACGCCGCGCTCGACGAGGGCCGGATCGTCCGCGAGGGCGACCCCGAGTGGCGGGAGGAGGTCCCGGTGCGGGTCGAGTCCATCCCCGTCCGCCGCGAGGGCAGGGTCCTCGGCGTCATCGCCCGCAACACCAACCTGCTGACCGTCCGCACCCCCTCCCGCCTGGAGCTCACCTACCTCCAGTCGGCCTCCGACCTCGCCCAGATGATCGCGGCCGGGACCTTCCCCTTCCCGGGCGAGCAGGTCGACATGGACTCCTCGCCCCGGGCCGGCGACGGCCTCGTCCGCCTCGACGCGGAGGGCATCGTCCAGTACGCCTCGCCCAACGCCCTCTCCGCGTACCACCGGCTCGGCCTCGCCGCCGACCTCGTCGGCCAGCACCTCGGCCAGATCACCGCCGAACTCGCCCCTTCCCGGGGTCCGGTGGACGAGGCCCTGGTCACCCTGGCCTCCGGCTACGCGCCGCGCGAGTTCGAGGTCGAGGGCAACGGCGGGGTGATCCAGCTCCGGGCCATCCCCCTCAAGCCCAAGGGCACCCGCATCGGTTCGCTCGTCCTGCTCCGCGACGTCACGGAACTGCGCCGCCGCGAGCGCGAGTTGATCACCAAGGACGCCACCATCCGGGAGATCCACCACCGGGTGAAGAACAACCTCCAGACGGTGGCCGCCCTGCTGCGGCTCCAGTCCCGCCGGATGGACTCGGAAAGCGGCCGCGAGGCGCTCAACGAGGCCGTGCGGCGCGTCGGTTCGATCGCCATCGTCCATGAGACGCTGTCCCAGAACCTGGACGAGCGGGTGGAGTTCGACGAGATCGCCGACCGGGTGATCGCGATGGTCGCCGAGATCTCCCCGGGCAAGGTCACCTGCCGGCGCACCGGTCGCTTCGGCATCCTCGACGCCGAGGTCGCGACCCCGCTCTCGATGGTCCTCACCGAGATCCTGCAGAACGCGCTGGAGCACGCCTTCGCGCAGGGCGAGCAGGGCACCGTCGAGGTGGCCGCCGTGCGCGGCGAGCCCAGGGCCGATGCCCGGCTCCTCATCACGATCCAGGACGACGGCTGCGGCCTGCCCGAGGGCTTCGACCCGCAGCGGGCCGGCAACCTCGGCCTCCAGATCGTACGGACCCTGGTGGAAGGGGAGTTGGGCGGTTCCTTCGACATGCTCCCGGGTGTCGAGCGCGGCACGAAGGTGGTCCTCGACATTCCCGTGCAGCCGCAGAAGTAGCCGTACGCGCCCGCGAACAGCAGCGAGCCCCGGACCGAAGGGAATCGGTCCGGGGCTCGAATGCTGTGGGTTACTGCTGCGCGCTGCGGCTCAAGGGCGGTGATTGCATACGCGATGTATGCGCCGCCTGCCTCAGGCTGTCGGTGGGCGTCAGGCGCTGGCGTTACGCGCCCGGTTGCGAGCGGCACGGCGCTTCATCGCGCGGCGCTCGTCCTCGCTGAGGCCACCCCAGACGCCGGAGTCCTGGCCGGACTCGAGCGCCCACTGCAGGCACTGCTCCATGACGGGGCAGCGGCGGCAGACGGCCTTGGCTTCCTCGATCTGCAGCAGCGCAGGACCGGTGTTGCCGATGGGGAAGAACAGCTCGGGGTCTTCCTCACGACAAACGGCGTTGTGACGCCAGTCCATGGCTGCTACCTCTCTCAGTGTTACGTGCCAGTTGCTTGTGAATGTGAACGCTTTCACGAATCCCCCCGCAAGGGAAGGGCCGACTGCCAGGTGAACTGGTGTGGTCCTGTGGTGAGGAGGGGTTCTGGCTCTCAGTGGAGGCCGGTCTTGCGGGCCGTCCCGATCGCCAAGAAGAGACTCCCAAACCCCGGCAACGGATACAACCCCTTCCGGAAAGTTTTTTTTGATTCCTCGGTGTCGGCTAGGTCACAGCCGTACTTCTAAGGGGTGGATGCACGCCTAAACGTTCGAGTGAAAGGACTTTGGCCCCTTCCACTCACACAATCACACGCAGTGCACGGCGTACGCCTGTGAACGTCACGCTCGTACGCAGTCCCAGGTGGTCTCCGTCCATCTGCAGGGGGAGGGGGACCTTCGAATGCAAGGTGAAGTCGGTCAGGTCGTGCAGAGTCACGGCATGCTTGCCCCGCGGGCCCCGTTCCGGGGTCGAGGTGAGCAGCTGAGTGGCGTACCGGGCCACCGCCGGAGTGGACAGACGGCTCAGCCCGAGCACGTCGAGCGCGGTCTCGAAGGAAGCCTCCGGGGACGCGTACACCGGACGATTGCCCAGGTAGGTCCAGGGGGAGGTGTTGCAGATTATGGAGAGGACCAGGTCCTCGACCGGCTCCGCGCCGGGCCGCTCCAGGGTGATCGTCCCGTGCCGGCGGTGCGGATCCTCCAGGAACTGGCGGGCCACCTGGCGCAGATAGAGCGCGTGCGTGGACCGCTTCCCGCGCTCCCGCTGCTGTTCGACCCGGCCGACGACTCCCGCGTCGAACCCGAGCCCGGCGCAGAAGGTGAACCAGCGGGACGGCACCGACTCGTCCTCGGTGCCCGGCGTTCCCGAGGCCAGGCCGAGGCTCACCGTGCGTGCCCGGCGCTCGCGCAGCGCGTCGAGCAGGGCGCCGGTCGCCTCCACGGCGTCGTTCGGCAGTCCGAGCGCGCGGGCGAACACGTTCGTCGAGCCGCCCGGGACGACCGCGAGACCCGGCAGCCGGTCGGGGTCGGGCCCGCCGTGCAGCAACCCGTTCACCAGCTCGTTCACCGTGCCGTCGCCGCCGAGGGACACGACCAGGTCGACGTTCCCCGCGTCGGCGGCCTGCCTGGCCAGGTCCCGCGCGTGCCCGCGGTACTCGGTGGTGACCGCCTCCAGCTTCATCTCGCTCGCCAGCGCGTGGATCAGCACGTCACGGGTGCGGGCACTGGTGGTGGTGGCTGCCGGGTTGACCACGAGAAGTGCGCGCATGACCGCCAGCGTACCTACCCGGCGGTACCGGGCCCAGCCCAGCCGTGCCCCACCCACGACATCCGGGCCCGACCGGGGGCGCCTCGCCCACCGGGTCAGGGCACGGCCTGCCTGCCTCGCCCACTGTGCTCGGATCCGGCCAGGCGTGCCTCGGCCCCGCGTCCTGGCCCAGCCCGGCCCGGCCCAGCCCGTGCCTCGCCCGCCGCGTCCGGGCCGGCCGGGGATCGTCCGGAGGCGCGTCCGGAGGTGCGTGCACCCGGCCCGTCCGGCGTCGTACCCGCCCCGGCTACCCTGCCTTCCATGAGCAGCACGGAGCAGACCCCCCGCCCCACCCGTCTCGCCGCCGCGGCGGCCGTGGCCGGCATCGAGGCCCTCGGGCTCCTCGCCGGGGGCGTGTACATGCTGGTGCACGCCCTGACGGAGAAGTCCGGTGACCTCACCGGGGCGCTGACCGGCGCGGTGACGCTCGCCGCGCTCGGCCTGATCCCGCTCGCCGCGGCCCGCGGCCTCTGGCTGCGCCGCTCCTGGAGCCGCGGCCCGGCCGTCATCACCCAGATCCTGGCGCTGCCGGTCGCCTGGCAGATGCTCCAGGCGGACAGCGCGATGACCCCGGCCGGCGTCGTCCTCGCCGTCCTGGCGGTCACCGGGCTCGTCCTCCTGGTGAACCCGGCCACGACCGAGGCGCTCGGCATCCGGCGCCCCGGCCAGGACTCGGCCTAGATCCTTCGGCCCTACTCCTCGACGAGGAGCTTCTCCCGCAGCTGCGCCAGGGTCCGGGCCAGCAGGCGGGACACGTGCATCTGCGAGATGCCGACCTCCTGCGCGATCTGCGACTGGGTCATGTTCCCGAAGAAGCGCAGCAGCAGGATCCGCTTCTCCCGGGGCGGCAGGTCCTCGAGGAGCGGCTTGAGCGACTCGCGGTACTCGACCCCTTCGAGGGCCTCGTCCTCGGCGCCCAGGGTGTCCGCCACCGCCGGCGACTCGTCGTCCGTGTCGGGGACGTCCAGGGAGAGCGTCGAGTAGGCGTTCGCCGACTCCAGACCCTCCAGGACCTCCTCCTCCGAGATCCCGAGCCGCTCGGCCAGCTCGTGCACGGTCGGTGAGCGGCCGTGCTGCTGGGACAGCTCCGCCGTCGCCGTGGTCAGCGAGAGCCGCAGCTCCTGGAGCCGACGCGGCACCCGGACCGCCCAGCCCTTGTCGCGGAAATGGCGCTTGATCTCGCCGACGACCGTGGGCGTCGCGTACGTCGAGAACTCGACCCCGCGGTCCGGGTCGAACCGGTCGACCGACTTGATCAGGCCGATGGTCGCCACCTGGGTCAGGTCGTCCAGCGGCTCGCCGCGGTTGCGGAAGCGCCGGGCCAGGTGCTCCACCAGCGGCAGGTGCATCCGCACCAGGCGGTTGCGGAGCTCCGCCTTCTCGGGGGAGCCCTCCGGCAGCTCGCGGAGCTCGAAGAAGAGGGCGCGGGCGCCGCTCCGGTCGTGCGGGTCGGGGACGGCCGGGGCGTCCGGGAGGTCGTCGGCCTCGTCCGCATCGGCGGCCTGCTCGGCCTTCTCCGCGACCTCGGCCGCACCGCCGGCCTGCTCGCTGCTGGGCGCCCCGGGCGTCCCGGGGACCTCCGGGACGCCCGGGGTCCCGGGAACCTCGTGGTGCTGCTCGTGCTCGCTCATCTGGTCCGCCCGCTCCATAGCGACCTCATGCGGCCGCGCCTGCTGCTCAGGGATGCCGGCCGTCGCGTCCCCGCTCCTCACGCCGGGCCTGGCCCCGCGCCGCGCTGTTTGTAGAGGCTGATCGAGACCGTACGGTCATCGGCCACCGACGACTCCACCTTTCCGGCCAGTGCCGACAGCACCGTCCAGGCGAAGGTGTCGCGCTCGGGCGCCCGGCCGTCCGTGGTGGGGGCGGACACCGTCACGTCCAGGGAGTCGTCGACCAGCCGGAAGACACAGCTGAGGACGGACCCAGGCACGGCCTGCTGGAGCAGAATGGCGCAGGCCTCGTCGACCGCGATCCGCAAGTCCTCGATCTCGTCGAGGGTGAAGTCCAAGCGCGCCGCGAGGCCGGCCGTGGCCGTACGCAGCACGGACAGATAGGCACCCGCAGCGGGCAGCCGGACTTCCACGAAGTCCTGGGTCCCGGGCTCGCCTGCGATCTGGGACACCCTCACCTCCAAGGTGGCACAAGCTCATTCGGGGTCCGGGGGGAGAAGCCCCCGAACCGGGCGGTGCGCAGGGGGCTGCGCAGTCCGCCGTGACGCTATCGCGATCCGTCCCGCCGTGTCGCCGTGAGCCCCCCGTCCCCGATCACGCCCGTCACCCATGGTAGGGCCATGGGCGCGGACGGTGGGCAGAGGTCTGCGGGGGCCGAAAGCGAGCGACCGGCGGAGGGAGGACGTACCCACCCGCGGGGCGGTCGAACCGCCTCCGTACCGAACCATGTCCCCGGACCGAACAGCCTCCGTACCGAACCGTGTCCCCGGACGGGCCGGGTGCCGCGGAGGGCCGTGCCCCGGCGCCTCGCGACCCGGACGGGCCGTCAGACGATCGACCCGTCCACGAAGCACCAGCGCCAGGCCTCGCCCGGCTCGAAGGTCCGCATCACCGGGTGGCCGGTCGAGGAGAAGTGCCCCGTCGCGTGCCGCCCCGCCGAGGAGTCGCAGCAGCCGACGTGTCCGCAGCTCAGGCAGAGCCGCAGCTGGACCGGGTGCGTGCCGTCCGCCAGGCACTCGGGGCAGGTCTCGGCCTGTGGCACCGGCTCGGGGCGCGGCATTTCGGCAACGTGGGGGCACTCGCTCATGATGGCCAGGTTACGACGAGGCACGGGACGGGGTCGGGCATGGACGCACTGCAGCTGGTCGCACTGGTGGCGGCGAGCACAGCCATCGCGGGGTTCGCCCGCAGGACACCCGTGCCCGCCCCGCTGCTCCTGGTCGCGGTCGGCCTCGTCGCCTCCTACGTCCCGGGGATGCCGGACTACACGCTCGACCCGCACATCGTGCTGCCGCTGATCCTGCCCCCGCTGCTCTACACGGCCGCGCTGGACTCCTCGTACCTCGACCTGCGGGCCAACATCCGGCCGGTCGCCCTGCTCTCGGTCGGCTACGTCCTCTTCGCCACCGTGGCCGTGGGCTGGCTCGCGTACGTCCTCGTGCCCGACCTGCCGCTCACCGCGGCGCTGGTGCTCGGCGCGGTGATCGCCCCGCCGGACGCGGTGGCCGCCACCGCCATCGCCCGGCGGCTCGGCCTGCCGCACCGGATCACCACGATCCTCCAGGGCGAGTCCCTGGTGAACGACGCCACCGCGATCACCGCGTACAAGGTCGCCCTCGCGGCGGCCGTCGGCGAGGGCGTCAGCTGGGCGGGCGGCCTCGGGGAGTTCGCCCTGGCGGCGATCGGCGGCATCAGCGTCGGCCTCGTCCTCATGGTGCCGATCCACTGGCTCCGCTGCCGGCTCGGCGAGGCCCTCCTCCAGAACACCCTGTCCCTCCTCATCCCCTTCGTCGCCTACGCGGCGGCCGAGGAGGTCGGTGCCTCCGGGGTCCTCGCGGTCGTCGTGGTCGGCCTCTTCCTCGGCCACCGGGCGTACCAGGTCGACTTCGCGACCCGGCTCCAGGAGGAGGCCGTCTGGAAGATGGTCGCCTTCGTGCTGGAGTCCGCCGTCTTCGCCCTGATCGGCCTCCAGCTGCCGTACGTCGTCCAGGGTCTCGGGCAGTACGGCATCGGCGAGGCGGCCTGGTACGCGGCCGGGGTGTTCGTGGCCGTGGTCGTCGTCCGCTTCGTCTGGGTCTACCCGGCGACCTTCCTGCCCCGGTGGCTGTCGAGCCGGGTCCGGGAGCGGGAGCCGGAGGTGGACTGGAAGGCGCCCCTCGTCGTCGGCTGGGCCGGCATGCGCGGCGTGGTCTCCCTCGCCATCGCGTTCTCCATCCCCGTCGTCACCGACGGTGTGGAGTTCCCCGCCCGCAACCTCGTCCTCTTCCTCACCTTCACCACCGTCATCGGCACCCTGGTGGTGCAGGGCCTCACGCTGCCGCCCCTCATCCGGCTCCTGAAGCTCCCCGGCCGGGACGCGTACACCGAGACGCTGGCCGAGGCGCAGGCCCAGAGCGAGGCGTCCCGGGCCGCCGAGGAGCGCCTCGACGAGCTGCTCCGGGACGAGCGCAACGCCCTGCCGAAGCCCCTCGCCGACCGGCTGCGCACCGTCCTCGAACGGCGCCGCAACGCCGTGTGGGAGCGGCTCGGCGCCGTCAACGAGGTCACCGGCGAGAACGCCGACGACACCTACCGGCGGCTCTCGCGCGAGATGATCGACGCCGAGCGCGAGGTCTTCGTACAGCTGCGCGACGCACGCCGCATCGACGACGAGATGATGCGGACGCTGCTCCGCCGCCTCGACCTGGAGGAGGCGGCCGCCTACCGGGAGACGGACTAGCCGGGCCCGCCCGACCGTCCCCGACGCCGACCGTCCCCGACGCCGACCGCCTCCGACGCTGCCCGCCTCCGACGCTGTCCGTTTTCGGCGCCGCCCGCCCCTGTCCTGTGCGACCCGCCCCGACGCCGTCCGGCCGGGCCCCCGTCCGTCCTCAGGGCGCGCCCGTCACCACCGCGGCGAGCCGGGTGCCCGCGGGGAACGCGCCCTCCTCCGCGAGCGTCACGAGGCCGTACAGCATTTTGGCCACATACAGCCGCTCGACGGCGAGTCCGTGCCGCGCCTCGAAGTCCTGTGCGAACGCCTCCAGGGCGGGGGGCGTGCGCGCGTAGCCCCCGCAGTGGAAGCGCTCGTCGAGCGACCAGTCGCCGCGGGGGCCGCCGAACGCCGCCCGCTGGAGGGCGTCGACCTCGCCGCCCAGGAAGCCGCCCTTCAGGACCGGGACGCCCAGCGCCCGCTGCCCCGGGGCCAGCCCGGCCGCGAGCCCCGCCAGGGTGCCGCCCGTGCCGCAGGCGACCGCGACCGCGTCCACCACCCCGGAGAGCTCCCGCCCGAGCTCCTCGCACCCCTGGACGGCGAGCGCGTTGCTGCCGCCCTCCGGGACCACGTACGTGCCCGCGGGGGCACGCTCCAGGAGCGCCGCGAGGGTCGCCGGGTCGTTCTTCGCGCGGTACGTGGACCGGTCCACGAACTCCAGCCGCATCCCGTCCGCCGCGCACCGCGCGAGGGAGGGGTTGAGCGGGCGCCCGGCCAGCTCGTCGCCGCGCACGACGCCGACCGTGGGGAAGCCGAGCAGCCGGCCGGCGGCGGCCGTCGCCCGCAGGTGGTTGGAGTACGCGCCGCCGAAGGTCAGCACGGGCCGGCCGTCCGCGGCGCGCAGGTTGAGCGCGAGCTTGCGCCACTTGTTGCCCGGCAGGTCGGGGTGGATCAGGTCGTCGCGCTTGAGCAGCAGCGTCACCCCGTGCCGGGCGAAGCGCTCGTCCTCCACCGGCTCCAGGGGCGAGGGGAGCCGGGGCCGCAGGCGGGAGGGATCGAACGCGTTCACCCGGCCATTCTCGCTCCCGCGGGGTCAGCGCAGCAGGTCGGTCATTCTCGCCGCCCCCCGCGGGGTCAGCGCAGCAGCTCGGCGATCCGCTGCCGCATCGAGGCCATCGTAAAGCCGCGCGGGTCGACCTTCCCCGGCTGCCACTCCAGGTGCCCGATCACCGAGCGGTGCGTCCAGCCGTGCGCCCGGCACACGGCCGCCGCAGCCTTCGCGATGGCCTCCAGCTGGACCTTCGGCCACGGGTCCACGCCGTCCCCGAGGTTCTCGCACTCGAAGCCGTAGAAGTGGCGGTTGCCGTCCGTGGTGGCCTCGTCGTCCGGGGGCAGGCGCCGCTCCGCGATGACCGCTCGGAGCACCTCGTCGTCGCCGAGCCCCGCGTGGTTGGCGCGCCCGTAGCCGACGAGGTGGACCGTGCCGTCCTTGGCGATGACGCCGTGGCAGAGCGGTCCCGGCAGGGCCTGGTGGCCGTCCCGGCAGAGCCGTACGGTCGCGGCGGTGCCCCGGGTCACGGTGTGGTGGATCATCACGCCGTGCACCGGGCCCCAGGGGCCCTTGTGGTTGCGGTTGTGGGTGGACCAGTCGCCGACCTGGACGACCGTCAGGCCCTCGTGGCGCAGCGCGCCGAGGAACCTGCTCGCGGTCATGGGTGAGGCCATGGCGGACTCCCTTCCGGGGACGGATGAACTTCCGGAATACCGGACTCCGCCACTCCGCGGCCACCCGTTCGGACCGTGTGCGAGCCGATCCGGACAGGGGGTCAGGAGGCCCGTGGGGCTCCGCTGTTCGGATGGAAATCACGTGACATGCCCCGAAGATCGTCGAACAGTCCCACTCGAATGTGTAATGGCGCCGACACGCTCCGTCCTGGAAGGCTTCGTCTCGCAACTCAGTCATACGAGAGGGAGTTCCATGTCCGTTGGTTCGGTTGGCGACGACGTCCGCGCGGAGCAGCAGGCGCCGCAGCAGAGTCTCGGCACCGCCGCCGCGCGGAACCTCGCCACGACCACCAAGTCGGCCCCGCAGATGCAGGAGATCACCTCCCGGTGGCTCCTGCGCGCGCTGCCGTGGGTCCAGGTGCAGGGCGGCACGTACCGGGTGAACCGGAGGCTCAGCTACTCCGTGGGTGACGGCCGCGTCACCTTCGTCCAGACCGGGGAGCGCGTCGCGGTCATCCCCGCCGAGCTCGGCGAACTCCCGGCCCTGCGCGGCTACGAGGACGAGGCAGCCCTCACCGAACTGGCGGCCCGCTGCACCCAGCGGGAGTACGCGGCGGGCGAGGTCATCGCCACCGCCGGCGCCCCCGCCGACCGCGTGCACCTCCTCGCGCACGGCCGCATCGAGCAGATCGGCGAGGGGCCGTACGGCGACGAGGCCGTCCTCGGCGTCCTCGCCGACGGCGCCTACCTCGGCGAGGCCTCGCTGCTCGACGCGGACGCCACCTGGGGGTGGACCGCCCGCGCCGCCACGGCCTGCACGGTCCTCGAACTCACCCGGGACGACGTGCGCAACCTCGCCGACCGCGCCGTCTCCCTCGCCGCGCACCTCGCGACCGTCGCCGCCCTGCCCGACCAGCGCACCAACACCTACGGCGAGGCGGCCATCGACCTCTCCGCCGGCCACGTCGGCGAGGCCGTCGTCCCGCACACGTACGTCGACTACGACGCCTCGCCCCGCGAGTACGAACTGAGCGTCGCCCAGACGGTGCTGAAGGTCCACAGCCGCGTCGCCGACCTGTACAACCAGCCGATGAACCAGACCGAGCAGCAGTTGCGGCTCACGGTCGAGGCGCTCCGCGAGCGCCAGGAGTACGAGCTCATCAACCACAAGGAGTTCGGCCTCCTCTCCAACTGCGACTACGGGCAGCGGATCCAGCCGCACGACGGCGCCCCCAGCCCCGACGACATGGACGAGCTGCTCTCCCGCCGCCGGGGCTCCAAGCTCTTCCTCGCCCACCCGCGCGCCATCGCCGCCTTCGGCCGCGAGCTCAACAAGCGCGGCCTGGTGCCGGAGACCATCGACGTCAACGGCAACCGCATCCCGACCTGGCGCGGCGTCCCGATCTACCCGTGCAACAAGATCCCGGTGTCCGACGCCCGCACCACCTCGATCATCTGCATGCGTACGGGCGAGGCCGACCAGGGCGTGATCGGTCTGCACCAGACCGGCCTCCCCGACGAGATCGAGCCCAGCCTGTCCGTCCGCTTCATGGGCATCGACGAACAGGCGATCATCTCGTACCTGGTCACGGCCTACTACTCGGCCGCGGTGCTCGTCCCGGACGCGCTCGGCGTCCTGGAGAACGTCGAGGTCAGCCGCTGGCGCTGAGCCGGCGACGCCCGGGGCGGGGACCGAACCCTCCCGCCCCCGGCGTTCCGGGCCCACCGCCGCAAAGGATGCGAAGGAAGAGACCGTGACCATGACCAGCGCGGATGCCGTCACCGACGGTCAGGGGGCCGTGCGGCTCCTGGATCAGACGCGTACTGCTGTCCACCCCCAACTGCGCTCGACCGTCGAGTCCCTGCCGGGGTCCATACGGCGGGTGGCGATGTACCACTTCGGCTGGGAGCGGGCCGACGGCACCCCGGACGCCGGGCAGGCGGGCAAGGCGATCAGACCCGCGCTCGTCCTCGCCGCGGCGCGCGCCCTCGGCGCCGAGACGGCCCAGGCCGTGAAGGCCGCGGCCGCGGTGGAGCTCGCGCACAACTTCACCCTGCTCCACGACGACATCGTCGACGAGGACCCCACCCGCAGGCACCGGCCCACCGCGTGGACCGTCTTCGGGATCCCGGACGCCCTCATGGCCGGGGACGCGATGAGCGCGCTGGCCCTGCGGCTGCTCGCCGAGGACCCGCACCCCGCCTCCGCGGCCGCGTCCGCGCGGCTCGCCGCCTGCATCATCGAACTCTGCGCCGGCCAGCAGGCGGACTGCGCCTTCGAACAGCGCGGCCCTCGCGAGGTCTCCCTCGACGAGTGCCTGGCCATGGCCACCGCCAAGACCGGCGCCCTGCTCGGCTGCTCCTGCGCCCTCGGCGCGCTCTACGCGGGCGCGGGCGAGGAGGAGGTCGCGGCGATGGACGCCTTCGGCCGGGAGGCCGGACTCGCCTTCCAGCTGATCGACGACCTCATCGGCATCTGGGGCGACCCGGACCGCACGGGCAAGCCGGCCGGCGCCGACCTCGCCGCCCACAAGAAGTCGCTTCCCGTGGTCGCGGCGCTCACCTCGGGCACCCCGGCCGGGGACGAGCTGGCCGAGCTCTACTCCCGTCCGACCCTGGACGCGGCGGCGGTACGGGCCGCGGCGGACGCGGTGGAGCGGGCCGGCGGGCGCGACTGGGCGCAGGCCCAGGCGGCCGAGCGGATGGGCCGCGCGGTCGAGTACCTGGCCCAGGCGGTGCCGGACCTGGCGGCCGCCGGGGACCTGCTCGCCCTCGCGGAGTTCGTCACGCGGCGCACGCGCTGACCGCGCCGCGGCCGGTCGCGCCTCGGGCGACCGCGCCGGGGCCGGTCGTACCGCCGCCGGTCACGCCTCGGGGACGATCCGGGTGACCACGGTCTCGATCAGGTCGTCCAGGTCCCGGTCGCCGTGGAGCTCGGGGACCGTGAAGTGGTCGAGCAGCAGCCCGGTGAGCGCGAAGTAGAGCAGCCGGACCGTGTCCGCGTCCCCGGGCATCCCGGCGGCGAGGTGCCCGCGGATGTTCTCGTCGAGATCGGAGCGGAGCACCTTGGTGAGCTGGGTCCGCAGCTCCGGGCGGCGGACGGCTTCGAGCCTGAGCTCGAAGAGCCCGAGGTAGCAGGTGCGCTCGGCCGCGAGGCGCCGGGCGATCCAGCGCATCAGTTCGAGCACCAGTTCCCGGCTGGGCGCGGGCCGCAGGGCGGCTTCGGCGTCGCCCGGGGCCGGGGTCAGCCGGACGAAGATCCGGTCGCCGACCTGGGAGAGCAGCTGGTCCCGGTGGTGGAAGTAGTTGGACGAGGTGCCCGTGGGGACCCCCGCCCGGGCGTCGACCGCCCGGAAGGTCAGCCCGCGGGCACCTTCGTCCGCCAGCACCTCGATCGCGGCGTCGAGCAGTGCCGTACGGCGTTCCGGGTTTCTCGCCACGTCGGGCTCCCTCGTGTCCTGAATGCGTTCTCTTCGAAAATAGGCCTTGCGCAACCACTACAAGCGAAGCACTATAACTGTCGTGGTTGCGGACGCGGCCACGTCACCCACCCGAAGAGGACCGGTTTGCGCAAGCTCACGTACTACATCGCCTGCACCATCGACGGCTTCATCGGTGACCCCGAGGGGGACGCCACGTCGATGCACAAGTTCACCGAGGGCCCGTACATGCAGTGGATGGGCGCCGAGTACCCCGAGACCATCCCGACGCAGGGACGCGAGATGCTCGGGATCGACAGTGAGAACAGGCACTTCGACACCATCGTGCAGGGCAGGGCGTCGTATCAGCTCGCCCTGGACATCGGCGTCACCAGCCCGTACAGCCACCTGCGCGAGTTCGTCGCCACCCGCTCGCTGGCCGAGGCGCCCCACCCCGACGTGGAGCTGATCGCCGACGACCTCGTCGGCCGCGTCCGCGAGCTCAAGGCCGAGGACAGCCCCCTGGACATCTACCTCTGCGGCGGCTCCACCATCGCCGGCGAGCTCATCGAGGAGATCGACGAGCTGGTCATCAAGACGTACCCGCAGGTCTACGGCAGCGGCATGCCGATGTTCGGCGCCGGCTTCGAGCCCCGCGACTTCGAACTCGGCGACGTCCGCGCCTTCGAGAACGGCGTGCTCGTCCGTACGTACACCAGGAAGCGCTGACGGCGGGAGGCGCTGGCACCGGGAGGCGCTGACGGCGGGAAGCCCTGGCTGCGGGAAGCGCTCCGGCGCGGGGCGGCCTACCCTGGAGGCATGGGTGACGAGGTGCCTCGTACGACGCGGGACCCCCGGTCCGAGCCGAAGTGCCCGGCCTGCGGTCGGACGCGTGCCGTCATGGCCACCCGGCACAAGGTCCTCGGGGCCTGGGTGCCGGAGTGGGAAGTGCAGCCCTGCCGCAATCCCGACTGTGCGCTGTACGAGGGCGCGGAAGCCGCGAGCACGCACGTGACCGGCAAGAGCGACGAGATCGGGAGAAGTCCGGCCACCGGGTGACCGGACGAGCGCCGGAGCCGGTCGTACAGCTACAGTCCGCGCATGTCATCGGAGTCGACAGAAGTCTGGACCGGTTGGTACCGGGACCGCAGCGGCGCGGAAGCGATCGTCATCACGGCCGACGGGCGGCACGTCGCCACCCGGATCAGGGGGGTCGAATACACCGGCGAGAGCTTCGCCGTGCTGAGCGCCGCCGGCGAGGGCGCGGCCGACCGGAGCGGGCACGCCCTCACCGGGTGCGTCCTGGAGTGGGACCTTCCACTCCCCGTCCTCCTGGACGGCGCCACCCAGCAGGCCACCCTGGCCTGCCTCCTGACGCTCGGTGAGCGCGCGGACCTCAGCCTGACGCTGCACTACGGGGGCGCCGCCTTCGAGGCGTGCGTCGCCGGAGGCGACTTCGAAGGGGCGCTCGACCGGGTCAGGCGCCAGCTGCCGCCCGGCGCGGACTTCGGCCGCCGGCTCCTCCAGACGGCCTGACGGCGCCGGCGCACGGCGGAAGAACGGACGGAACGGCGGCGCCCCCCTCGCGGGGCGCCGCCGTCCGACGTTCAGGACCGGCCGGTTCAGGAGGCCTTGAACGCGGAAGCGAGGCCGTAGCGCCACAACTGGTCGACACGGGCCCGCTCCTGGGCGTTCGGCGTCGCGTTCTGGCACGACGTGCCGGGCCCGCCGCCCGACATCAACTCGCTGCACGGGCCGCTGTAGTGGTCCGGCAGGCCCAGCACGTGCCCGGTCTCGTGGGCCGTCACGCGAGTGGAGTTGTACTGCTGGTTCTGCCGGTAGTCGAGGAAGATGTAACCGCCGCCGTGGCCGTCGGTGCTGGCGTACGAGCCGCGGGAGTCGTTGCCCTCGTAGTACCGGAAGTCCGGGTTGCTGCCCTCGACCAGCCGGACGTTCACCACCGAGCTGTTCCATATCTGGGTCGAGCGGGCGATCTGGGTGCGGAAGCTCGGCGCGTTGGCGGCGCTGTAGACGACGGTGACGGCGGCCGCGCCCGGGGCGGCGGCCCGCTTCTTCGCCACCGACTTCACGACGGCGTCGAAGAAGGCCTTGTTGGCCTTGGCCTCCTCGGCCGAACCGGCGTACGCCGCGGTGGCGTTGCCGGCGGTCACGGCCGGCGCTGTGGCGGCCGCCGGGGCCGCACCGAGGGAGGCGGCGAGGCCGACGCCGAGAGTGGCGGTCAGCAGGGAGGTGAGGACCTTGGGGTGTCGCATGGGGGGCTCCTCCTGTTGGGGTCGGAGAGAGTCTCGGGGCAGCCGAGGTGCGCGGGGATGATGCCAACTCCCGATAACCCCAATGCATCACCCCCGTGTGAAGCCACAACTGCCTTGAAATACAAGGAGATTGAGTGGTTCCGGATGTCTGGTGCGACTCCCGTCCGCCGCCCTACCCTCGGGACATGGAGCTGGAGGTCAGACACCTGCGCGCGCTGTGCGCCATCGCGGACGCGGGCAGCCTGCACAAGGCCGCGCGGCAACTCGGCATGAGCCAGCCCTCGCTGACCACCCAACTGCGCCGGATCGAGAACTCCCTGGGCGCCGAACTCTTCTCCCGCGGCCGCACCGGCTGCCGCCCCACCCCCCTCGGCCGCACCCTGCTCAGCAGGGCCCGCCCCCTGGTCGCGGACATGGCCGCGCTCGTCACCGAGACCCGTGCCGCGGCCGCCCGCACCGACGGGCCGGGACTCCGCGTCGGCTCCACCGCCAGCCGGGCGCTCCCCGGCTGGCTGCGCCGGCTGCGCCAGCGGCTGCCCGGCACCGACGTCGGACTCCGGATGGACGTCTCCGCCGGCGCGCTGCTGCGTTCGGTCGCCGCCGGCCGGCTCGACGTCGCGTTCGTCCACGAGGTGGAGGGCTGCCCCTTACGGGTCCCCGACGGCCTCGACGGCCGGGTCCTCGTCGCCCGCGAACCGCAGTTCATCTCCATGGCCCGCGACCACCCGGCCGCCGACCGGCCCGTCGTCGACCTCGCCGACCTCGCCCACGACCACTGGATGGTCGACCCGACCGTCGACGGCGAATGGGACGGCCTCCGCCGGGTCCTCGGCGCCGCCGGCATCGACCCGCCCCTGCTGCACGGCGACTACCACACGGCCGCCTCGCTCATCGTCCTCGGCGAGGCCGTCGCCCCCTGCCAGCCCACCTCCGTCCCCCGCGAGGACATGGCCATCCGCCCCCTCCGCGGCGACCCCCTCGCCGTCCGCCTCCTCCTCTACGCGCGCCCCGGCGCCCCCCTCGACCTCCTCTACGCGGAACTCGCCTCCGCCTACCGCGAGGTCGCCCTCCGCGCGGCCCCCTACCGCGAGTGGCTCCGCGACCAGGGGACGGCCGCGGGCCTGTCCGTGGGGCCGTGCATGATGACCGCATGAACGCACGCGAGGACGGCCCCGCCCCGGCAGCCGTACGACGGGCACGCGAGGACGGTCGTGCTTCGGCAGCCGTACGGCGGGCACGCGAGGACGGTTCTGCCTCAGCAGTCGTGCGGCACGCGCGCCCCGAGGAACTGCCCCGGATCGTGGAACTGATCGTCGAGCACGCCGCGTACGAGAAGGCGCCCGCCCCGGCACCCGGCCTCGCCGAACGCCTCGCCCGGCTCCTCTTCGGCACCGCACCGCCCCGCCTCCGCTGCCTCGTCGCCGTCCTCCCCGACGGCGCCCTCGCCGGCTACGCCACCTGCGCCCCCGAACTCTCCACCTGGGACGGCGCCGAATACCTCCACATGGACTGCCTCTACCTCACCGAGGCCTCCCGCGGCCACGGCCTCGGCCCCCTCCTCACCGCCGCCGTCACGGCCGAGGCCCGCGCCCTCGGCCTCACCCAGGTCCAGTGGCAGACCCCCGTCTGGAACGAAGGTGCCATCCGCTTCTACGACCGCCTGGGTGCCACCTCCCGGCAGAAGCGCCGCTACACCCTCCCGACGGGCCCGGCCTAGGCCTGTCCCGGCCCGGGGGGTGTCCTGCCGGTCAGGCCGTCGAGGACGCGGTCGGCGTGGTGGGCGGCCTCGGCGGGGTCGAGCGGCGCGTGGCCGACGAGCAGGCGGTACCAGAACGTGCCGAAGACCTGGTCGGCGGCGAGCTCCAGATCGGCGCCGGCGGGCAGTTCGCCACGGTCGAGGCCGCGACCGCACCCGCCCCGTCTCCCCGAAGCCCTCCGCCTCGTCACCGACCTCCTCCCCGCCCGACCGGACAACACCAAGGGGCCCGACCGTCACGGCCGGGCCCCTTGGCGTATCGGGAGGAAGAAGGTCAGGCCTTCTTCGTCTCCCAGAAGATGCGGTCGATCTCGGCGATGAGTTCGAGGGCCTTCTCGCCGGTCTTCGGGTCGGTGGACGCCTTGGCGGCCGAGAGGGCCTTCAGGGTGTCGTTGACCAGCTGGTTGAGCTCGGGGTACTTCTCGAAGTGCGGGGCCTTGAAGTAGTCGCTCCAGAGCACCGAGACGTGGTGCTTGGCGAGCTCCGCGCGCTGCTCCTTGATGACCGTGGCGCGGGCGCGGAAGTGCGCGTCCTCGTTCGCCTGGTACTTCTCCTGAACAGCCTTGACCGACTCGGCCTCGATGCGGGCCTGGGCGGGGTCGTACACGCCGCAGGGGAGGTCGCAGTGGGCGCTGACCGTCACCTTGGGGGCAAACAGGCGGGAGAGCATTGAGCCGTCCTTCCTCGTGATCGTCTTCTCAGGTGGGACATTACTCGGTGAGAAGGGCGTTTTCGCGGGCGCCCCCTGGGGCTTAGGTCAAAAGTCCAGGGTCACCATGGGACTCGTGTACGAGTGGACGAGCGGATGCGCGGGCGGATCGGGAGGTGCCGGATGAGGGAGTCGGGGTGGGAGCAGGTGGCGGAGGCCGGGCCGCCGTTCGGGATCGCCGAGGTGACGGGGGTGTCGATGGTGCCGGCGCTGCTCCACGGCGACCGGCTGTTCGTGCACTACGGCGGGCGGCTGAAGCCCGGGTGCGTGGCGGTGCTGCGGCATCCGCTCCAGCAGGATCTGCTCATCGTGAAGCGGCTGATCGAGCGACGCGACGGCGGCTGGTGGGTGCTGGGGGACAACCCGGCCGCCGAGGGGGACAGCCGGGTCTTCGGGGCCGTGCCGCCCGAGCTGGTCCTCGGGCGGGTGCGGGCGCGGTACCGGCCGGTGACGCCGGGGCGTCAGCGGTCGGCCGCGGTGACGCTCTCCTGGCTCTTCTCGGCGGTCAGGCCCGTGTGGTCGGTCCGCTCGGCCTCCAGGCGCTTGCGGGCCCGGTAGGCGGCGACGTTGGCGCGGGTGGCGCAGCGGTCGGAGCAGTAGCGGCGGGAGCGGTTGGTGGAGGTGTCGAGGTAGGCGTTGCGGCAGGGCGGTGCCTGGCAGAGGCCGAGCCGGTCGGCGCCGAACTCGGTCAGGTGGAAGGCGAGGCCCATCGCCGCGATGGCCGCGTAGCCCGCGGTGGGGTTCGAGGGGTGGTCGGCGAGGTGCATGTGCCAGCGGGGGCGGCCGTCGTCGTCGAGGAGGTCGTGGCCGGAGATCTGGGGGCTGACGGGGAACTCCAGGAGGAGCGAGTTCAGCAGGTCGACGGCGCCCGTGTGGTTGCCCTCGTCGGCGGCGACGAAGACCGCCCGGAGCCGGGCGCGTACCGACCGGAACCGGCTGACGTCGGGGTCGGTGACCCGTCGGGCCATCTGGGTGGCCGGGCCGAAGAGCTCCCGGATGACCTCGACGGAGGTCAGGGTGTCCTTGTTGCGGGCCGGCTCCTCGGTGTTGACCAGACGCACGGCATAGTCCGAGTAATAGGCCAGTTCCACTTGTAGTCCTTACTCCGGCGGGCTAGGGTCTCGGTCGTGAGGGGTAATGGCTATGTCCCCTTCGAGGGTATTACGAAGGAGCGGGGAGGGTACGGCGATGACCGGAACCGACTGGGCGGCCTGGCAGCGGAGCTGGGACCGTCAGCAGGAGTGGTACATGCCGGACCGCGAGGAGCGGTTCCGCGTGATGCTCGACATGGTCGAAGCGGTCGTGGGACCGAAGCCCCGCGTGCTCGACCTCGCCTGCGGTACGGGAAGTATCACGGATCGGCTCCTCCGGAGGTTCCCCGATTCCACCAGTACTGGAGTGGATCTCGACCCGGCCCTCCTGGCGATCGCCGAAGGACACTTCGCCGGCGACCCGCGCGTCACCCTCGTGGCCGCCGACCTCAAGGACCCCGCCTGGGCGGCGGGGCTGCCCCACGACACGTACGACGCCGTCCTCACCGCCACCGCGCTCCACTGGCTCCACAGCGAGCCCCTGACGGCCCTCTACGGGCAGCTCGCCGGGCTCGTCCGGGAGGGCGGCGTCTTCCTCAACGCCGACCACATGATCGACGAGACCACCCCGCGCATCAACGCCGCCGAGCGCGCCCACCGCCACGCCGCCATGGACCGCGCCAAGGCCGCCGGGGCCCTGGACTGGGCCGAGTGGTGGGCCGCCGCCGCCGCGGACCCGGCCCTCGCCGGCCCCACCGCCCGCCGCTTCGAGATCTACGGCGAGCACGCCGACGGCGACACGCCCTCCGCCCGCTGGCACGCCGACACCCTCCTCGCCGCCGGCTTCGCCGAGGCGCGCCCGGTCTGGGCCTCGCCCTCGGACACCCTGCTCCTCGCGGTGAGGTAGCGGCCCCGCACCTCGCGGTGAGGTGGCAGCCCCGCTCCTCGCGGTGAGGTGGCAGCCCCGCACCTCGCGGTGAGGCGGCAGCCCTGCACCTCGCGGTGAGGCGGCCATCCTGCTCCTCGCGGTGAGGCGGCCACTCCGCAAGGCGGCCGCCCTGCTCCTCGTAGCGAGGTGGCCGTGCGCGGGACCCGTCGGAGACGGCGAAGGGGCGGTACGGGGGAACCCGTACCACCCCTTCGTACACGGGCTACAGCACCTTGGACAGGAACGCCTTGGTGCGGTCGTGCTGGGGGTTGGTCAGGACGTCGCGCGGGTTGCCCGACTCCACGACCACGCCGCCGTCCATGAAGACCAGCGAGTCGCCGACCTCACGGGCGAAGCCCATCTCGTGCGTGACGACGACCATCGTCATGCCCGACTCGGCCAGGTCCCGCATGACGTCGAGGACGTCGCCGACGAGCTCCGGGTCGAGCGCCGAGGTGGGCTCGTCGAAGAGCATCAGCTTCGGCTCCATGGCCAGCGCACGGGCGATGGCCACGCGCTGCTGCTGGCCGCCGGAGAGCTGCGAGGGGTAGTTCCCCGCCTTGTCGCCCAGGCCGACCCGGTCGAGCAGGCGCTCGGCGCGCTCGCGCGCCACCGCCTTGGTCTCGCCCTTGACCTGGATGGGCGCCTCCATGACGTTGGCCAGGGCCGTCATGTGCGGGAAGAGGTTGAAGCGCTGGAAGACCATGCCGATGTCGCGGCGCTGGGCGGCGATCTCGGCGTCCTTCAGCTCGTAGAGCTTGTCGCCCTTCTGGCGGTAGCCCACCAGCTCGCCGTCGACGTACAGCCGGCCGGCGTTGATCTGCTCCAGGTGGTTGATGCACCGGAGGAAGGTCGACTTGCCGGAACCGGACGGGCCGATCAGGCAGAACACCTCGCCGTTCTGCACCTCCAGGTCGATGCCCTTGAGGATGTGCGCGGCGCCGTACGACTTGTGGACGCCCTCGGCCTTCACCATGGCGGTCATCGGGTCACCGCCTCACGGTTGGAGAATCGGGAGAGGTTCGCCTTGACCTTCTGCCACGGGGTGGGCGGCAGGGAGCGCAGCGACCCGCGGGCGTAGTGCCGCTCCAGGTAGAACTGCCCGACGCTGAACACCGAGGTCAGGATCAGGTACCAGATCGAGGCGACGAAGAACATCTCCATCACCGCGAACGAGGTCGATGCGATGTCCTGGGCGGCCCGCAGCAGGTCGGGGTACTGCACGGCCACGACCAGGGACGAGGTCTTCAGCATGTTGATGAACTCGTTGCCCGTCGGCGGGATGATCACCCGCATCGACTGCGGCAGGATCACCCGGCGCATGGTCTTCGACTGCGACATGCCCAGGGCGTGCGCGGCCTCCGTCTGGCCCTCGTCGACGGACTGGATGCCCGCACGGACGATCTCCGCCATGTACGCGCCCTCGTTGAGGCCGAGACCCAGCAGGGCGGCCAGGAAGGGGGTCATGACGTCGGTCATCTCGTCCTTGTAGAACCCGATGTTGAAGATCGGGAAGATCAGGGCGAGGTTGAACCAGATCAGCAGCTGCACGTAGACCGGGGTGCCGCGGAAGATCCAGATGTAGAGCCAGGCGACGGTGCTCGTCACCGGGTTCTTGGACAGGCGCATGACGGCGAAGAGCACGCCGAGCACCAGACCCAGCGCCATCGAGGCGACGCTGATCAGGACCGTGTTCCCCAGGCCTTCGAGGATGCTGGGGTCGAACAGCTTCTCGGGGACGGTCGCCCAGCGGACATCGCCCTGGGAGAACGCCACGCCGAGCAGCACCAGCAGGGCCACCACGACGATGCCGGCGACCCAGCGACCGTAGTGGCGGACCGGAATGGCCTTGATGGCCTCCGGCGGGATCGCCGTCGGCGCGGGGGACGCGCCGGCGGGAACCTTGTCGACCTTGTCTTTGTCGAACTTGTCAGTCACAACGACTGCCCTTCAGTGGTGCCGGGAAGTCAGGAGCCGCCGTTGATCTGGGCCGCGGGGATCGCGCCGTCGCCCGCGTTCCACTTGTCGAGGGCGGCCTTGTAGGAGCCGTCCTTGATGGCGGCGTCCAGGGCTTCCTTCAGTGCATCACGGAGCTGGGTGTTCTTCTTGTCGACGGCGATGCCGAAGAGGCCGGCGTCGGTCTTGTTGGCGATGGCCTCGAAGTCGTTGCCGCCGCCCGCGGTCTGCGCGATGTACGCGGCGACCGGGGAGTCGTTCAGGTCGGCGACGGCGCCGCCCGCCTTGACGCGGGTCTGGGCCTCGGCGTCGGTCGGGAAGGACTCGAAGGTGAGGGCCGGCTTGCCGTCCTTCTTGCACTTCTCGGCCTGGTCCTTCGCGGCCTGCTCGTACGTGGTGCCGCGCTGGACCGCGAGCTTCTTGCCGCACAGGTCGTCGAGCGACTTGATGTTCTCGGGGTTGCCCTTCTTCACCAGGATGCCGGTGGAGGCGGTGAAGTAGTCGACGAAGTCGACGCCGGTGCCGGTCTTCTGGCCCTTGTCGTCCAGACCCTCCTGGCGGGCCTTGGTGTCGGTCATCGAGGACATGACGATGTCGGTGCGGCCGGTCGGCAGGGCCGTGAGCAGCGTGTCGAAGGTGCCGCTCTCGAACTGGAACTTCACGCCCAGCTGCTTGGAGAGCGCCGCGGCGATGTCGGGGTCGACACCGACGATCGTCGCTCCCTGCTTGAACTCCATCGGGGCGTAGGTGGCGTCCGTGCCGACCTTGATGACGCCGGCCTTCTGGATGTCCGCCGGCAGCTTGGCGAAGAGCGGGGCCGTGGAGGCGGCGCTCGACTTCGTACCGCCCTCGGGCGTCGAGCCGCCCTCGGTCTGGTCGCCGCAGGCGGTCAGCAGCATGGAGCCGGCGACCGCGATGGCGGCGACCGCGGCAAGACGGGACGTGCGGGTCTTGGCGGCGGTCGTACAGCGCGTGGAGCGTGCGGTCATGGTCGGGTTCCTCCGGCGTTGAGGGAGTTGCCAGTAGGTCGCGTACGCGTCTTCGAGTGCCGCGACCTCGTGTGATTACGGCATCTTGCCATTCGGACCGCCTCAAACCGACGGCCAGTGATGTCAAAATCGGGTAACGGGTGACCCCCGAATCACGACAGCCCGGTACATCAAGGCCGGACCATCTGCGGAATCCCTTCCCCTTCCCCGGAAAATCTGCGGTTCATCTCGCCATTCGGACGAGCTCAACTCGACCATTCGGGTGGGGTCTGCACCTATCGGGACATCGGGTGACGTGTCGTTCTCCGTCCGTGTCCGGATGCTCTCGGTATGAGTCGCGTCACCGAGAGGTTATGGACTCGTCTGCGGTGCCGTCTGTCCGGTAAGAAGGATCCTTACACCCCTCATCCGGGGCTCAGGGCGCGTTGTGCGGCGCGCCCGAGCGGCTGCCCGACAAGGCGGCCGCGGTGCCTCCCCACCCCTCCTCAACCAGGAGCGGCCACCCTCAAATGAAGCAGACTTAAGGGGTCAACCCAATGGCAGCGGAGATCGTCAATCCTCGCAATGACAGCGGTACCGAAGGAACTCCCGAAGAGCTCTTCGACCCTGTCTTCGCGCTCCACCGGGGCGGCAAGATGGCCGTGCAGGCCACCGTGCCCCTCCGGGACAAGGACGACCTGTCCCTCGCTTACACGCCCGGCGTCGCGAAGGTGTGCACCGCGATCGCCGAGCAGCCCGAGCTGGTCAACGACTACACCTGGAAGTCCCAGGTCGTCGCGGTCGTGACCGACGGCACCGCCGTCCTCGGCCTCGGTGACATCGGCCCGGAGGCCTCCCTCCCGGTCATGGAGGGGAAGGCCATCCTCTTCAAGCAGTTCGGCGGCGTGGACGCGGTCCCGATCGCCCTGGCCACCACCGACACCGACGAGATCGTCGAGACCGTCGTCCGGCTCGCCCCGTCCTTCGGCGGCGTCAACCTGGAGGACATCTCGGCCCCGCGGTGCTTCGAGATCGAGCGCAAGCTCCAGGAGCGCCTCGACATCCCGGTCTTCCACGACGACCAGCACGGCACCGCGATCGTCACGCTCGCGGCCCTGCGCAACGCGGCGAAGCTGACCGGCCGGACCCTGGGCGACCTCCGCGGCGTCATCTCCGGCGCGGGCGCGGCCGGCGTGGCCATCGCCAAGTTCCTGCTGGAGGCCGGCCTCGGCGACGTGGCGGTCGCCGACCGCAAGGGCATCGTCAGCCGGGACCGCGAGGACCTCACCGACGTCAAGCGCGAGATCGCCGAGCTCACCAACAAGGCGGGCCTGAGCGGCTCCCTGGAGACCGCCCTCGCCGGCGCCGACGTCTTCATCGGCGTCTCCGGCGGCACGGTCCCCGAGGAGGCCGTCGCCTCCATGGCTCCGAACGCCTTCGTGTTCGCCATGGCCAACCCGAACCCCGAGGTCCACCCCGACGTCGCGCACAAGTACGCGGCCGTCGTGGCGACCGGCCGTTCGGACTACCCGAACCAGATCAACAACGTCCTCGCGTTCCCGGGCATCTTCGCCGGCGCGCTCCAGGTCCGGGCCTCCCGGATCACCGAGGGCATGAAGATCGCCGCGGCGAACGCCATCGCGGACGTCGTCGGCGACCAGCTCGCCGCCGACTGCGTCATCCCGTCGCCGTTCGACGAGCGGGTCGCCCCGGCCGTCGCCGCCGCGGTCGCCGCCGCCGCCCGCGCCGAGGGCGTCGCGCGCCGCTGAGCCCACTCCTGGGCACCCTGAAGGGGCCCCGTTCCGCACCGCGCGGGACGGGGCCCCTTCAGGTGCGCGGGGCGACTGGGGGGTGTGTCACACGGGTGTGTGGTTCCGCCACGCACCCGTCGGACCCTAGGGTCGGGGCCATGTTCGCTGCCTACGCTGCCCGAATCGACCGTGACCAGCCGCTGAACGGCCTCGAGTTGGGGGAACGCCCCGAACCCGAGGTGCGGCCCGGATGGACCACCGTGACCGTGAAGGCGGCCTCGCTGAACCACCACGACCTGTGGTCGTTGCGTGGGGTGGGGCTGCCCGAGGGGAGGCTGCCGATGATCCTCGGCTGCGATGCCGCGGGCATCGACGAGGACGGGAACGAGGTCGTCCTGCACTCCGTGATCGGCCAGACCGGCCACGGCGTGGGGCCGGACGAGCCGCGGTCCATCCTCACCGAGCGGTACCAGGGGACGTTCGCCGAGCGGGTGACCGTGCCCCGCTGGAACGTGCTGCCCAAGCCGAAGGAGCTGTCCTTCGAGGAGGCCGCCTGCCTGCCCACGGCCTGGCTGACCGCCTACCGCATGCTCTTCACCAACGCCGGGGTGCGGCCCGGCGACTCGGTCCTCGTCCAGGGCGCGGGCGGCGGGGTCGCCACGGCGGCCATCGCCCTCGGGAAGGCGGCGGGCCTGCGGGTCTACGCCACCAGCCGGGACGAGGCGAAGCGGAAGCGGGCCGTCGAACTCGGGGCCGTCGAGGCGTACGAGCCGGGCGCGCGGCTTCCGCAGCGGGTGGACGCGGTCATCGAGACCGTCGGCGCCGCCACCTGGTCGCACTCGGTGAAGTCGCTGCGGCCGGGCGGCACGCTCGTCATCTCGGGTGCCACGAGCGGCGACCGGCCCGCCCACGCGGAGCTGACCCGGATCTTCTTCCTGGAGCTGAAGGTCGTCGGCTCGACGATGGGCTCCAAGGACGAGCTGGAGGACCTGCTGTCGTTCTGCTCGGCGACGGGCGTCCGGCCGCTCGTCGACGACGTGCTGCCGCTGGACCGGGCCCGGGAGGGCTTCGAGCGGATGGCCTCCGGTGAACTCTTCGGAAAGATCGTGCTGACGACCTCTTGATGACGCGTCAGTACACCTGATGAGATCTCCGGCACGAGAAACGTGAACATCACTCACCTTGTCGTGCCGGAGGTCCCCTTGCTGCGAACCACCCTCGCCGCGGCCGTCGCCGTCGCCGCGCTGCTCGCCCCGACGGCCGCCCACGCGGATCCGGTCGCTCCGGCGGGCCCGGCCGCCCCGGCGGCGAGGGGCATACCCGCCCTCACCGACGCGCACGGCCGCGTCCTCACCCTGCGCGGCTGGAACGTCGAGGACAAGGCCAACAGCGGCGACGCCGCCCTCTCCGCGATCACCGAGAAGCACTTCAGGGACATGCGGGCCAAGGGCTTCAACTTCGCCCGCCTGCTCGTCTTCTGGGACGACCTGGAGCCGCGGCCCGGCCAGTACAGCCAGGCCTACCTGCGGAAGATCGAACGGATCCTGGACTGGGCGCGGAAGCACGACGTCAAGGTCCTCGTCGACGCCCACCAGGACGTCTTCGGGCCCGCCTTCGGCCACCGGGGCGTGCCGGCCTGGGCGACCAGGACCGACGGACTGCCCTTCACCCCGCACCCGGACGACTGGTTCTCCGAGTACTTCGAGCCCGCCGTCCAGCGGGCGTTCACCCACCTCTACGAGGACGAGGACCTGCGGCGCGCCCAGGCCCGCATGTGGCGGGTGCTCGCCGACCGCTTCGCCGACCATCCGGCCGTCCTCGGCTACGACCTCATCAACGAGCCGATGGGCGAGCTGCGGGAGGGCGAGGACCTGCCGACGGCGGCCCGGCGCATCGAACGCGACCAGCTCACCCCGATGTACAACCGGCTGGCGGACGCGGTCCGCTCCGCCGACCGGGACGCCTGGGTGTTCGTCGAGCCCACCCCGATCGTCGGCGAGGGCGTGCCCACCGGACTCGGCCGGATCGACGACCCGAAGATCGTCTACGCCCCGCACTTCTACAACACCGGCATGGAGGCCGGCGCCGACTACGACCCCGCCGCCGGCTGGATCGAGAGCTACGAACGGGCCGTCACCCTGTACCCCCAGGAGTACGAGGTGCCCGTGGTGGTGGGGGAGTGGGGGCCGCTCAACAACTCCCTTCCGCAGATGAACGCCTTCTACCGCGACGCGATGGCCTCCCTCGGCCGCTACGGCTCCGGTTGGGCGGGCTACGTGTGGTGCTACGGCGGCGGTTACTGCGCGGTCGACGGCGCCGGCTCCTTCCGCACGAACAAGGAGCTGACCGCCGAGCCGTACGCCGAGGCGGTCGCGGGCGCGGTCCGCTCCAGCACCTACGATCCCGCGGCGGGCGTCTACCGCCTGTCGTACGACTCCGCCGGCCGACGCGGCCCCCGCGTCACCGAACTCTCCCTGCCGCCCGGCACCTGGCGCGTGACCGCCCGCGGCGGCGCCGTCGTCCTCCGCAAGGCCCCTGGCCGCGCCTGGGTCCTCGCGGCCCCGGGCGCCCGGGTGACGGTCACCGCCACCCGCGGCTGAACCCCGGCCGACCGGGGTTCGACCGCGGCCGGGAGGTCATGCCTCGGAACGCGGGCGCAGCAGGCCGGTGATGCGGATCGCGGCCGTCGAGAGGTGGTGGCGGGTCTCGGTCAGCTGCTCCTGGGTCACCCCGTGGTCGCGGGCCGCGTCGCGGATCTCGTCGCGGAAGCGGTCGAGCAGGCGGTCGAGGTCGCGGGCCGGGTCGCCGGACGGCTCGGTCTCCCCGGCCCACTCCGGAGCGTCCGCGGCCGGGGACTCCGCGAACGGCGGCTCCCGGTCGGCGGCCTTCGGGTGGGTCGTGCCCGCGACCAGGCCGCCGAGCTGGGCCGTGATGTCCGAGATCCCCTCCCAGACCCCCTTGGGCCAGTCGCCGCGCGAGAAGTGGTCCTGGACCTCCTCCTGCACCTGCTGGGCGATCCGCTGGAACTCCTTCGCCTGGCGGCGCGCGGATCTGGCCTCGGCGCGGGCCTCGCGGGCCTGCTCCTTCCACTCCTGCCCGACCCGGCGGAGCTCCTCCTTGGCGTCGGCGAAGGCGGAGAACTCCGCCGCCCGGGTCCGCCCCGCCTCCGCGCGCATCTCGCTGCGCACCCGGCCGGCCGCACCGCGCACGTCGTCCCGGATCTCCGCCGCCAGCTCGGAGACCGACTCGCGGATCTCCCGCTCCAGGTCCTCCAGTTCGGCGTCGCGCCCGGCCAGCTCGGCGCGGCCCGCGTCGGTGATCGAGTAGACCTTCCGGCCGCCCTCGCTGGCGTGGGTGACGAGGCCCTCGGCCTCCAGCTTGGCGAGCCGCGGGTAGACCGTGCCGGCCGACGGCGCGTAGAGCCCCTGGAAGCGCTCCTCCAGGAGGCGGATCACCTCGTAGCCGTGGCGGGGGGCCTCGTCGAGCAGCTTGAGCAGATAGAGGCGCAGGCGGCCGTGGGCGAAGACGGGGGGCATGTCAGAGCACCTTTCCGGTCGCGGAGGGGGCGGCGGGCGGGAGGGGGGCGGTGTCCTCGTCCGCCTCGGGGCGGCGGAGCAGGGCGATGGAGCCGGAGACGGTGGTCGCCTTGAGCGTGCCCCGGCCGGCGCCCAGGGTGCCGGTGATGGACTTGGCGCCCCACAGGCCGCCCACGCGCAGGTCCTCGAAGGCGTTCGACACGGAGCCGCTGGTGGTGCTCGCCTCGACCCGGGCGTCCGCCGGGTGCGGCAGCCGGATGGCGACCTCGCCGGAGACGCTGGTGAGCCGGATGTCCGCGGGCGGTCCGTCGAGCTCGGCCGGGTCGAGGTCGACGACCATGTCGCCGCTGACCGTGTCGGCCTTCACCGAGGCGCCCGAGCCCTCGATCACCGTGACGTCCCCGGTCACCGAGTTGACCCGCAGGGCACCCGTCACCGACTGTGCCGCCAGGTTGCCCGAGACGCTCTCGGCGCGGACCGGGCCCGAAAGCCCGAGGAGGGTGGTGTCGCCCGTGACGCCCCGCACCTCCGTACGTCCGCTGACGCCGGAGACGACGGCCTCGGCACCGACGACCCCCACCTCGACGTCGACGCCCGCGGGGACGGCGACGGAGACGACGGCGCGGCGCTTGAACTCCTTGCGGTCGAGCCACTTGAGGATGCTCTTCCACTGCAGGTCCTCGTAGCTCACGGTCAGCGTGGAGCCGTCCTGCGACACGATCAGGGGCGGGCCGTCGATCTCGGAGATCTCCACGCGGACGGAACTCTCGTCGGTCCCCACCACGTTCACCGCGCCGTTGACGATGCGGACCTGCAGGCGGGCGACGGGGCCGGCCGGCGCGAGTTTCACCGGCTCGGTGACGGACCACTGTGTCATGGTGCTGACCTCCCGTTCGGCAACGCAACATATCGCGTCTCTCGATAGACACGATATATCGCGGCCATGGGAAGTCAACCCTGACTCTCCCCTGACAGAGTGGGGTCAATTGCGTTCACATACGGACAAATTGGCCTAGCGTAGGGCCCATGAACGCGACATCCGGACCGAACCCCGTCGGGGCGCTGCTGCTCTGCCGTGCCGACCCCCCGGCGGTCCGCCCGCCCGCCGGCCTCCTCGGGGAACAGCTCCTCCTCGCCCCCGCGGGCACCGGCTGGACCGTGCTCGTACCGGAGGGGAAGCCCTGGCTGCACGGCGGGGAGCCGGTCGAGCAGGTCGTCACCGGCTGGGCCACCGCCCTCGCGGTCTCCGCCGCCACCTGGCCCGTCGTCGCACTGTGGTGGGACCGCGAGAGGGCCGGACTCACGCTCGCCGCCGGCTTCCGCCGGACCGTCGGCTACACCTGGCTCGCGGACGGCACCCCCGTCGGCGAGGACGAGGCCATGCGGACCTTCGCCGCCCGGCTCGCCCTCGACCCCGTCCTGGACGTCCAGGTCCTGGAACCGCTCACCGAGCCCGACCCGGAGGCCGACGCCCACAGCCGGCTCGTCGGCGTCGTCGCCGTCCTCGCCCGCGCCGGTCTCGCCCTGCCGGCCGGCCTCACCCCCGGCGAGCACGCCGACCGGCTCCGCTCCGTCGCCCTGGCCCAGGGCGCAGAACAGCTCGAAGGGCCGGGCCACGGGATCGCCCCCGCCCTCACGAAGCTGAAGGCCTGGGGAGGCGACGCCGTGCGCGCCGAACTCGACGCGGTGGCGGAGGGGCCCCTCGGCCGGTACGCGCACGGCCCCCTGGCGCGCGCCCTGAGCGGGGCCCAGCTGGCCGCCGGAGTGCCGCTGCTCGCCTGGGGCATCGCCCGGCGCAGCGGCGGCTGGGCGACGGCCGGGGCGCTGCTCGTCGCCCACGGGGTGCTCGGGCTAGCCTGCGAACGGCTGCGGGACTGACCCCTGACGGCCGCGGGACTGACCCCGCCGCCGGGCGCGCCTCCTACTCGTCGTCGTCCTCGTCGTCCAGACGCGCCAGCCAGGTCGCGAGGCGCTCGACCGGCACCTCGAAGTCGGGGTTGAGATCGACGAAGGTCCGCAGCTGCTCGGCGAGCCACTCGAAGGTGACCTCCTCCTCGCCGCGCCGCTTCTCCAGTTCCTCGATGCCACGGTCGGTGAAGTACATGCGACCAGAATAGGCAATCCGGAAACGCCGGAGGCCCGGCACCCCTCTCGGGATGCCGGGCCTCCTCCCGTACACGTACGGGGTGGTCGATCAGGCCTCGAAGACCTCGTTGACCAGCTGCTGCTGCTCCGCCTGGTGGCGCTTGGCCGAGCCGACCGCCGGGGAGGAGGAGTGCGGACGCGAGATCCGGCGCAGGCGCTCGCCCGCGGGGATGTCCGCACCGACCGCCAGGTCCAGGTGGTCGATCAGGTTGAGCGCGATGAACGGCCACGCACCCTGGTTCGCCGGCTCCTCCTGCGCCCAGATGTACTTCGCGGCGTTCGGGTACTTGGCGATCTCGGCCTGGAGCTCGGCACCCGGCAGCGGGTACAGGCGCTCCAGACGGATGATCGCGGTCTCCGTGTCACCGCGCTTCTGCCGCTCGGCCTCCAGGTCGTAGTAGACCTTGCCGGCGCAGAAGACGACCTTGCGGACGCCGGCCGGGTCGACCGTCGTGTCGCCGATCACCGGGCGGAAGCCGCCGGTGGTGAACTCCTCGACCTTCGACGCCGCCGCCTTCAGACGCAGCATCGACTTCGGGGTGAAGACGATGAGCGGCTTGTGGTGCGGGTTGTGAACCTGCCAGCGCAGCAGGTGGAAGTAGTTCGACGGCAGCGTCGGCATGGCGACCGTCATGTTGTCCTGGGCGCACATCTGGAGGAAGCGCTCCGGGCGCGCGGACGAGTGGTCCGGGCCCTGGCCCTCGTAGCCGTGCGGCAGGAGCAGCGTGACGCCGGAGGTCTGGCCCCACTTCTGCTCGGCCGAGGAGATGAACTCGTCGACGACGGTCTGCGCGCCGTTGACGAAGTCACCGAACTGGGCCTCCCAGATGACCAGGGCGTCCGGGCGCTCCAGGGAGTAGCCGTACTCGAAGCCCATCGCCGCGTACTCGCTGAGCAGCGAGTCGTAGACGTTGTAGTGGGCCTGCTCCTCGGTCAGGTAGAGCAGCGGGGTGTAGTCCTCGCCGGTCTCCTGGTCCACCAGGACCGCGTGGCGCTGGCCGAAGGTGCCGCGGCGGGAGTCCTGGCCGGAGAGGCGGACCGGGGTGCCCTCCATCAGCAGGGAGCCGATGGCGAGGGTCTCGCCGAAGCCCCAGTCGATGGTGCCGTCGTCGATGGAGGCGGCACGGCGCTGCATCTGCGGCAGCAGGCGCGGGTGGACCGTGATCCGCTCCGGGATGCTGACCTGCGACTCGGCGATCCGCTTCACGACCTCCTGGGAGACCGCGGTGGTGACGTCGACCGGGAAGGCGGCCTTGGCGTCCGGGACCGTCGTCGACGCCGGGGCGTTGGTGGCCTCGCGGACCTCCGCGAACACCTTCTCCAGCTGGCCCTGGAAGTCCTGGAGCGCCTGCTCCGCCTCTTCGAGGGTGATGTCGCCGCGACCGATGAGCGACTCGGTGTACAGCTTGCGCACCGAGCGCTTCTTGTCGATCAGGTTGTACATCTGCGGGTTGGTGAACTGCGGGTTGTCGCCCTCGTTGTGACCGCGGCGGCGGTAGCAGATGAGGTCGATCACGACGTCCTTGTTGAACGTCTGGCGGAACTCGAAGGCGAGCCGCGCGACGCGGACCACGGCCTCCGGGTCGTCGCCGTTCACGTGGAAGATCGGCGCCTCGATCATGCGGGCCACGTCGGTCGCGTACATCGAGGAACGCGAGGACTCCGGGGCGGCGGTGAAGCCGACCTGGTTGTTGATGACGATGTGGACCGTGCCGCCGGTGCGGTAGCCGCGCAGCTGCGACATGTTCAGCGTCTCGGCGACGACACCCTGGCCGGCGAAGGCCGCGTCACCGTGGAGGGCGACGGGCAGGACCGTGAAGTCCGTGCCGCCCTTGTTGATGACGTCCTGCTTGGCGCGGACGATGCCTTCCAGGACCGGGTCGACCGCCTCCAGGTGGGAGGGGTTGGCGGCCAGGGAGACCTTGATCTCCTCGCCGTCGAGGCCGACGAAGGTGCCCTCGGCGCCCAGGTGGTACTTGACGTCGCCGGAGCCGTGCATCGACTTCGGGTCGAGGTTGCCCTCGAACTCGCGGAAGATCTGCGCGTACGACTTGCCCACGATGTTCGCGAGGACGTTCAGGCGGCCGCGGTGGGCCATGCCGATGACGACCTCGTCGAGGCGCGACTCGGCGGCCGAGTCGATGACCGCGTCGAGCAGCGGGATGACGGACTCGCCGCCCTCCAGGGAGAAGCGCTTCTGGCCGACGTACTTCGTCTGCAGGAAGGTCTCGAAGGCCTCCGCCGCGTTCAGCCGGCGCAGGATCCGCAGCTGCTCCTCGCGCTCCACGCGGGAGTGCGGGCGCTCGACGCGGTCCTGGATCCACTTGCGCTGCTTCGGGTCCTGGATGTGCATGAACTCGACGCCGGTGGTGCGGCAGTACGAGTCGCGCAGCACGCCGAGGATGTCGCGGAGCTTCATCATCGACTTGCCGGCGAAGCCGCCGACGGCGAACTCGCGCTCCAGGTCCCACAGGGTGAGGCCGTGCTCGGTGATGTCCAGGTCGGGGTGCTTGCGCTGCTTGTACTCCAGCGGGTCGGTGTCGGCCATGACGTGGCCGCGGACCCGGTAGGAGTGGATCAGCTCGAAGACCCGCGCGGCCTTGGTGACGTCGTCGTCGTGCGACGCGTCGATGTCCTTGAGCCAGCGGACCGGCTCGTAGGGGATGCGCAGGGCCTTGAAGATGTCGTCGTAGAAGCCCTCCTCGCCGAGGAGGTAGTTGGCGACGACGCGCAGGAACTCGCCGGAGGCGGCGCCCTGGATGACCCGGTGGTCGTACGTCGAGGTCAGGGTCATGACCTTGGAGATGCCCAGCTTGTTCAGGGTGTCCTGGGAGGTGCCCTGGAACTCGGCCGGGTAGTCCATCGAGCCGACGCCCATGATGACCGACTGCCCGGGCATCAGGCGCGGCACGGAGTGGACGGTGCCGAGGCCGCCGGGGTTGGTCAGGGAGACCGTGACGCCGGTGAAGTCCTCCATCGTCAGCTTGCCCACGCGGGCGCGCTTGACGATGTCCTCGTACGCCTGCCAGAACTCGAAGAAGTTGAGCGTCTCGGCCTTCTTGATGCCCGCGACGACGAGCTGGCGGTCGCCGTTGGGCTTCACCAGGTCGATCGCGAGACCGAAGTTCACGTGCTCCGGCTTGACCAGGGTCGGCTTGCCGTCCTTCTCCGCGAAGGAGTAGTTCATCGACGGCATGGCCTTGATCGCCTGCACCATCGCGTAGCCGATGAGGTGCGTGAAGGAGATCTTCCCGCCCCGGGCGCGCTTCAGGTGGTTGTTGATCACGATCCGGTTGTCGAAGAGCAGCTTCACCGGGACGGCGCGGACGGACGTGGCCGTCGGCACCTCCAGGGAGGCGTTCATGTTCTTCGCGACCGCGGCGGCGGGGCCGCGCAGCGTGATCAGCTCCGGGCCCGCGGGGGCCTCGGCGGCCTTGGCCGGCGCCGGAGCGGCGGCGGGCTTCGCGGCGGCCGGCGCGGGGGCCGCGGCCGGCTTCACCGGGGCAGGGGTCGCGGCCGGGGCGGGCGCGGGGGCCGGGACGACCGCGGGGGCCGAAGGCGCGGCCTGTGCGGGGCCCGCCTGCGGCGCGGCGGACGCGCTCGGAGTGGTGGTGGCCGGTGCGGCCGGGGTCTCCGATGCGCCGGGCTTGTAGTCGGCGAAGAAGTCCCACCAGGCACGATCGACCGAATTCGGGTCCTGGAGGTACTGCTGGTAGATCTCGTCGACGAGCCACTCGTTGGCACCGAAGGCGGCGGCGGGGCTCACGCCCGGCCCGTCTTGGTCGGCCGGGGAGCTCGGGGTACTGGGGGACTGAGACGACACGGCGGCAACCGCCCTCTTCCGCTTCGCAAGGTGATGGACAGCGGAAATAAAGGCTACGCCTGTCCGGCCGAGAGGTGCAGGCCGGGCACTCCAACGTCGCGCAAGTCACACTTGACGGGGTGTTTCGGGGCCGTGAATGGCGGGAAACAACCCTGGTTCCGTCGGTGTGAGGGTACGGAAAAGCGCGGGCACGGCCCCCTTCGGCTGCATCCCTGATCGCGCAACGCTCACGTAGGTGCAGGTCCCGCTCACGTAGGCGCATGTCCGCTCACGTACAGGCAGGTCCCGTCCACGTACACGCAGAACGTACGCTTCCGGTTCGAACCCTACGTCAATCTCTTGAGCGAAGGCTGCCCGGAAGAGTGACTCTGATGCGGCAGCCGCGTGACGATTCGGCCACACCGATCCCGCCGCCGTGGAGATCCACCGCCCAGCGCGCGATCGCCAGGCCCAGACCCGTGCCGCCGTCGCTGCCCGGACCGGACCGGTGCGGCGCCGAGCCGCGGTTGAACCGCTCGAAGACCTTGTGCCGCTCCGACTCCGGGATGCCGGGACCCTCGTCCTCGACCTCCAGCTCCAGCGAGTCCGGATACGGGCCGCGCCGGGCCCGGACCGTGACCCGGCCGTGCGGCGGCGAGTGCTTCACCGCGTTGTCGATCAGGTTCGCCATCACCTGGTGCAGCCGCTCCGCGTCCGCGCGCGCGACCAGCTCGGGCGGCGACACGTCCAGGTGCAGGTGCACGTCCGTGCGGTTGTGCAGTCCCGAGGTCGAGGACAGCCCGCGCTGGGAGGCGGCGAGGTTCGCCTCCCGCAGCACCCCCGACAGATAGGGCCACACCTCGAAACGGCTCGCCCGCAGCGCCACGACACCGTTGTCAAGACGTGACAGGTCCAGCAGCGTCTCGACGAGCCGGCCGAGCCGCTCGGTCTGCTTCAGGGCCGACCGCATGGTCTCCGGATCGGCCTCGGAGACCCCGTCCACGACGTTCTCCAGGACCGCCCTCAGCGCGGCGATCGGGGTCCTGAGCTCGTGCGAGACGTTGGCCACCAGCTCCTTGCGGTGCCGGTCGACGGCCTCCAGGTCGTCCGCCATGCGGTTGATCGTCGACGCCAGGTCGCCCAGCTCGTCCCGCCGGTCCGCGCCCCGCACCCGGCGGCTGAAGTCGCCGCGCGAGATCGACCCCGCCACCGTCGTCATCTCGTCGAGGGGAGCCGTGAGGGACTGCGCCACGAACTGGGTGATCAGCAGGGTCGCGATCATCGCGAAGACCGTGATGTACCGGAACTCCGTGGACGTGCGGATCGCCACCAGGGCGAGGGCGGAGGTCAGCAGGACCGCCCCGACGACCAGGGCGCCCAGCTTCGTCTTGATCGAGATCACGATCCGGCGGGGCCTCCGCGGCCGGTGCGGTCCCTGTCCCACGTGCGGCCCTCCCGGCCCCGGCCGGCTCACAGCGCCGGGGTCTCCAGCGCGTAACCCACTCCGTGGACCGTGCGGATGCGCTCGGCTCCGATCTTTCGGCGCAGCGCCTTGATGTGGCTGTCCACGGTCCGGGTGCCCGAGGCGTCCGCCCAGTCCCAGACCTCGGCCAGGAGCTGCTCGCGGGAGAGCACCGCCCGCGGGGTGCCCGCCAGGCAGACCAGCAGGTCGAACTCGGTCGGGGTCAGGTGCACGTCCTCCGCGCGCACCCGGACCCGGCGCTGCGCGTGGTCGATCTCCAGCTCGCCCAGGCGCAGGATGCCGCTGCGCGGGGTCACCGCCGCCAGGGCGGCCCGCTCCACCCGGCGCAGCAGCACGTGCACCCGGGCGGCCAGCTCGCGCATCGAGAACGGCTTGGTCATGTAGTCGTCCGCGCCGACGCCGAGGCCGACCAGCATGTCGGTCTCGTCGTCGCGGGCGGTCAGCATGAGGACCGGGACGGGGCGCTGCGCCTGGACCCGGCGGCACACCTCCAGGCCGTCGAAGCCGGGCAGCATGATGTCGAGGACCATCAGGTCGGGCTGCCAGGCCTCGGCCGCGTCGACGGCCGCGGGACCGTCCGTGGCGGTCTGCACGAGGAAGCCCTCGGCGCGCAGCCGCGCGGAGATCGCCTCGACGATCGTGGCGTCGTCCTCGACCACCAGGACGCGCCGCTGGGCCCCCGGAGTGGCCGCCGCACCGTGGTGAGTGGTGTGTGTCTGCTCCATTGCCCCGCCTCGCGTCGCCGATGTCGGCTCAGCAGCCTAGAGGTACCGGCGGCGTCCCGGCTATCCAGGAGCGGTCCGGGCGCCCTCAGGGACGTACGGCGAGGTGGACCGCGTCGGGGACGCCCCGGGCAACCGGGATCTCTTCCGTCCGTACCCCGCTGAATCCGGCATTCCGCAACGACCCTTCGAAATCGGCGGACGGCCGGGCGGACCACACGGCGAGCACCCCGCCGGGTTTCAGGCGTGCGGCGCAGGCCGCCAATCCTTCGGCCGAGTAAAGGGATTCGTTGTCCTCGGTGACCGTCCAGTCGGGGCCGTTGTCGATGTCCAGGCAGAGGGCGTCGTACATGTCGGTGGTACCGCGGAGGTAGTCCATCAGGTCCGTGTGCAGGATCACGGTCCTCGGGTCGGCGAGCGCGGCCCCGGAGACGGTGGCGAGCGGGCCCTGCCGGTGCCAGTCGATGATCGCCTCCTCACGCTCGGCGACGACGATGCGCCCCCAGTGGGGGTCGGCGGCGGCGTGGGCGAGCGAGAAGCCGACGCCGAGGCCGCCGACGAGGACGGTGGCGCCGGAGCGCGAGCCGGCGGGGAGGGCGGCCAGGGCCGCGTCGATCAGGAGCCGCTCGGAGCGGCCGTCGGAGGTGTCCATGAGGAAGGTGCCGTTGGCGATGATCTCGAAGTGCTCGGCGCGGCGGCGCAGCACGATCTCTCCGTACGGTCCTTCGCGGCGGTCGAGGGTCAAGGGGGAGGACGTCATCGTTCTGTCCGCTCTCGTCTCGGCGGTCGGTCCCGGCCATCCTCGCGGTGCGGGGAAGCCGGGGCAAACACGTTTCGGAGTCGAGGCGTCACGGAGCGGACTCGTGGGGTCGTCCGCGGGGTGGATCCGCGGGGCCCGGTCCGCGGGGCGGACTCCCCGGGCCGGTCCGCGGGGCGGGAGCGTGCGGCCGGTCCCGCGCGGCGCGGGGTGCCGCGCGGGCTCAGGGGCGGGAGGCCTCGTGCTTCACGAAGTGCTCGACGCGGTTCAGCTCGCGGCGGGCGTCGACCGGGGTGCCGTAGGTGCGGTCCCAGGTGACCGGGGCGATCGTGACGTGGCCCTTGTCGAGCAGCCAGGTGGAGTCGGCGTCCTCGCGGCCCTCGGCGCACTCGCCCTCGCCGCTGCCGTCCAGCGGGCAGAGGCCGAGCGCGATGTCGAAGGTGTCGCCGTCCCCGCGCTGTTCGAAGGCGTGGTAGACGACGGCACCGTCGCCGACGCGGGTCCACACCGGGGCCTTGGCCTTCGCGCCCGCGCTGACGTCGGGGTAGTCGACCTTCAGGGCGAACTTCGGGGTCAGCAGTCCGCGCTGTTTCAGCCCGGCGACGAGGCGGGCGCCGAACTCGGCGTGCGCCCGGTGGTTGACGCGGGGGAAGTTCAGCTGGCTCTCGTCGCCCGAGGAGGAGAAGGCGAGCGCCGGGACGCCCTGCTCGATGGCGGCGACGGCCGCGCCGACCGTGCCGGAGTCGTCGACGCTGGCGGAGACGTTGGGGCCGGAGTTGATGCCGGTGAGGACGAGGTCGGGGGCCTCGGTCCAGCCGGCCTTCGCTCTGAGGCCGCCGCGCAGGGCGAGCTTCACGGTGTCGGCGGGGGTGGCGGACGGGGAGTCCTTGGCGCAGGGGCCGGCGGAGAGGCAGACGCCGTAGACCGCGCCGCCGGAGGGCGCCTGGGCGCAGTCGCTCTCGTGCCCGGCCGGCAGGGCGGTGCGGCGCTGCGCGGTGACGACGCCGCCGTTGGTGACGGCCGTGCCCTTGCCGGACCGGACCTGCCAGGGGGCCATGACGACGACGTCCGCCCCGGCGGCGCACATCGCGCGGCGGAGCTCGTAGAGGCCGAGGCCGTCGGAGTTGCTCGCCCTGGCGGCCTGCATCGAGTCGTCGTTGGAGATCAGGATCCGCATCCCGGCGAGCGGGCGGGCGGGGCCGGACGCGGCGGTGTCCGCCGTCGTGGCGTAGGCGGTGGCGCCCGCTCCGGCGAGTACGGCGGTGGCCGCGGACAGGGCGAGGTGGGTGCGCTTGCGCATGGGAGAACCCTTCAGGTGCATGACATGCGGGCAGGGGGGATCGATCCGGGGCCCGGCCCCCCCTCGGGAGGGCCCCGGATCGTGCGCGGAGTCGTTCAGGTACTCCGCGGTCTGGGGGTGCCGCGTCCGCGCCGGGGCCTCCGGCGGGACTGCGGCGGGTGTGCGCTGCGGGCTGCGGTGGCTGCGGGGCCGCGCGTGCCGGGCCGGGACTGCGGCGGGCCGCCGGCAGGGCTCCGGCAGGCCCGGGGCGGACCTCCGGCCCGGCCGGCGCGCGGCCTACAGCGACAGGCCGTGGCCGTACGGGAAGACCGGGTCCGCCGTGTCGTTCGGGACGTCGGGCCGCGAGGCCTCGACCGCGGCCATGGAGCGGGGCAGCTCGAAGGGAAGCCGCCCCTCGGCCCGCGCCCGGCCGAAGGCCACGTCGAGCAGGGCCTCGTCGCTCGCGCCGTAGTCGGCGATCAGCGCGGCCGCGCGCTCGGCGATCTCCGGCAGGGCGGCCGGCCGCTCCAGGTTGACGCAGACCAGCGTCGGCGCGGCGGCGAGCAGTCCGAGGATCCGGTTCAGCTCCCCGTCGGGGAAGGCGAGGGAGCCGGAGTGGAAGAAGGACTCGAAGAGGTCGGGCCGCTCCTCGTACGGGGTGCGCAGCCGCAGGACGGCGAGGTCGGCCTCCGCCGGGTCGGCGACCACCTCGCCGTACGCCGCCGCGACCGCCGGGTCGACGTTCTCCACGTACAGCCTCGGCCGGCCCGCCAGGGGGAGCGGTCCGTCGGTGAGGACGGTGAGGGAGCGGCGCTGGGCGGCGGCGCCCGCGGCCTTGAAGTCGGCGCGGCCGACGGTCTCCGCGGCCTCGTCGGGGTCGACGTACCGCCGCTCGTCGAAGAGTCCGAGGAGGAACTTCTCGCGCAGCAGGCGGCGTACGGAGTCGTCGACCCGCGACTCGGGGATCCGGCCCGACGCCATCAGCTCCACGATCACCTCGGGGCACTGCTCGCCGCCGAACTGGTCGACGCCCGCGTCGAGGGCCTTGGCCGCCCGCCCGGCGACGCTCAGGTGCTCGACGCCCCAGGCCCGCGCCTCGTGGGTCTCGCCGAAGACGACGGCGTCGGTGAGCAGGCCCCAGTCGGTGCAGACGATGCCGGTGAAGCCGAGCTCCCGGCGGAGGAGTCCGTCGATGACGCCCCGGTCGAAGCCGAAGCCGACCTCCTCCCAGTCGGTGCCGACGGGCTGACCGTAGTACGGCATCATCTGCGCGCAGCCGGCGGCGACGGCCGCCCTGAACGGCTCCAGGTGCAGGTCGCGCAGGCCGCCGGGGTAGACCTGCTCCTTGCCGTGGGGGAAGTGCGGGTCCTCGCCGTCCTTCTGCGGGCCGCCGCCGGGGAAGTGCTTGACCATGGCGGACACGGAGTCGGTGCCGAGGCGGTCGCCCTGGAGGCCGCGGACGTACGCCCCGACCAGTTCGGCCGTCAGCGCGGCGTCCGAGCCGAAGGTGCCGGACTGGCGGGACCAGCGGGGCTCGGTCGCGAGGCCGATCTGCGGGTGGAGCGCGGTGCGGAAGTCGACGGAGAGGTACTCGCGGCGGACGGTGTCGGCGAAGCGGAAGACCAGTTCCGGGTCGCCGACGCCCCGCAAGAGCGCAGGCCGGGGCAGTTACGCGTTCGGTGACGCGCGCCGACAGAAGATCCTCGACACCGCCGTCGACCACTTCGGGCGGTGGGGCTTCCACACCTCCTCGCTCGCCCGGATCGCCCACGACTGCGGCATCACCCAGGGCGGACTGCTGCACCACTTCCGCAGCAAGGAGGACCTGCTCCTCTCGGTCCTCGCGCAGAGCGAGCGGCACGACGTGGAGCGCCTGTTCGGCGAGGAGCCCGCGTCGTACAGGGCCTACCTCGACACCCTCGTCGCCCTGATCGAGGAGAACACCCGGCGCCCCGGCATCGTCCGCATGTTCAACGTCCTGGTGGGCGAGTCCGGCAACGTCGGCCACCCCGCCCACGACTACTTCAAGGAGCGCTACGCGCGCGTGCTCCGGCACACCGTCGACCTCCTGGAGGCGGCCGTCCGCCGCGGCGAACTCCGCCCCGACACCGACTGCCTCGCCGTCGCCCAGGAGCACCTCGCCGTCATGGACGGCCTCCAGATCCAGTGGGCCCTCGACCCGGCCTCCATGGACATGCCGACCCGCGTCGGCGGCTACCTGCGGCGCCAGTACGCGGCGCTCGCGGCGACCGGGGACTGACCCGGGGCCGCGAGCGGAAGGCCGGGCCGGAGTCGCGGGCCGCGGCCCGGGCCGGTGGTCACCGGCCCGTCGGCGGGCCGCCCTCCGGAAGGGCGGCGAAGACGCGCTGGAGGGCCGGGGGGCGTTCGCCGTCGCCCGCGACGACGAGGCGGTGCCGGTGGGTGACGCGGTACTCGAAGCCGTCCGGGATCGGGTTGCCGGTGGGCCGCGCGGGGACCCGGGCGTACGCGGGGTCCTCCAGGGCGGCGCGCAGTTCGGCGGTCGCGGCGGGGGCCATGTGCCCGGTGCGGGGCGGCTTCGTGCCGGAGGTGCTGGTCCAGGTGCCGTCGTAGCGGACGACGAGGCGGTTGTGGACACCGGCGAAGCCGCCGGTGACGACCACCTCGACGAGGACGTCGCCGGGGTGCGGGGTCTGCGGCGGAGTGGTCGGGGCCGGCGTCGGGCCGGTGGCCGGGGGGTCCGTCCGCGGCGCGGGGGGCGTGCTCGTGACCGGGGGCGTCGTGCCGGGCGGGGACGTGTCCGCCGGCGTGCCGCCGGGCGTGGTCGCCTCCGCCGGCGGCGCGGGGGGTGCGCTCGCGGTCGACGGCGGTCCGCCGGGCGCGGGCGCGGCGCCGGGCCCGCAGCCGCCCGTCCCGCCGACGGCCAGGACCGCCGCGAGCAGCAGGGTCCCGCACCACTTGCGCCGTACGCCTCGCGACCGCATGTCCCGTACGCCTCGCACCATGGATCGAGCATGCCCCTTGCGGGGGCCTCCGCGCAGCCGGACGGACGGGTCCGGGGTGGGCGCCGCCGTGTCGGACGCCCTCGCGTCGGACGCCCTCGCGTTGGACGTCGGCGCGTCGGACGCCCTCGCGTCGGACGCCCTCGCGTCGGACGTCGGCGCGTCAGGCGCCGTCGCGGACGACTCCGGTGAGCGGGCCCCGGTAGCGCCAGTCGAGCGAGTCGTAGAGGGCGAGGCCGTCGGTGGTCGCGGCGAGGATGCCGGTCGTGGCGCCGGCCTGGGCGGCGGCGGCCTCCAGGGTGCGCATGACGTTGGAGCCGAGGCCGCGGCGCCGGTGGGCGGGGTCGGTCTCGATCTGGTCGGCGACGGCGGTGGAGCCGGTCGGGGCGATCTGGCCGCGGGCGGCGAGGGTGCCGTCCTGGGCGAGGATCCGGACCCGGATGACGCCGTCCCGCGTCTCGGTGGTCCGCGCGTAGCCCTCGGGCGGCGCGGGCCTGGCGCCCGGGTCCAGGGGCTTGAGCATCATGAAGCCGGGGTCGTCGGGGACGGTCCAGCCCTCGGTGATCCAGGGGGCGACCTCCTCGGGGGGCGCCATCACCTTGAGCCAGCTGTACGGCTCGGTGAGCCGTGCGCAGAGCGCGCCGACGGAGGCCGCGTCGGGGGCGGGCAGGACGTGCCGTACGACATGGCGGGGCAGGCCGACGTCGATGCGGTGCCCCCAGGGCTCGGGGACGGCGGCGGGTGCGCCCCGGGAGACGGTCCAGCCCGCCACCCAAGCCGATGTAATGGCTGCAATATCCATGGAGGCATTACAGCCCGTGCCGCGCGCCCGCGGGAGGGTGATCGCTCAGAGCGAACGAGCGTGCGGGAACATTCCTGGGCTCAGACGAATTGAGTCGGTACAGCTCAACTTGAATGCCGAAGGGGAGATCATGGCTGCTGAGTCCATGCCGTCCGTGCCGCTCACTTTGCCCGTCCTGCCGCTCGACGACGAGGTCGTGCTGCCCGGCATGGTGGTGCCGCTCGACCTGTCCGACAACGACGTGCGCGCCGCCGTCGAGGCCGCCCAGGCCGCCGCGCGGCCCGGCGCCGGAAAGCCGCGGGTGCTCCTGGTGCCCCGCGTCGACGGGACCTACGCCGGAACCGGCGTCCTGGGCATCGTCGAGCAGGTGGGGCGGCTGTCCGACGGCGACCCCGGCGCGCTGATCCGCGGCATCGGCCGCGTCCGCATCGGTGCCGGCACGACCGGCCCCGGCGCGGCCCTGTGGGTCGAGGGCGGCACGGTCGAGGAGACCCTGCCCGACCCGCTGCCCGGCGCCGTGACCGAACTGGTCAAGGAGTACAAGGCGCTCGCCACGAGCTGGCTCAAGAAGCGCGGGGCCTGGCAGGTCGTCGACCGCGTCCAGCAGATCGACGGCGTCGGCGCCCTCGCCGACAACTCCGGATACTCGCCCTTCCTCACCGTCGAGCAGAAGGTCGCGCTCCTGGAGGCCGCCGACCCGGTCGCCCGCCTCCGGCTCGCCACCGCCCAGCTCCGCGAGCACCTCGCCGAGCAGGACGTCGCCGAGACCATCGCCAAGGACGTCCAGGAAGGCGTCGACAAGCAGCAGCGCGAGTTCCTGCTCCGCCGCCAGCTCGAAGCCGTCCGCAAGGAGCTCCGCGACCTCAACGGCGAGGCCGAGGGCGACGAGTCCGACGACTACCGCGCCCGCGTGGAGGCCGCCGACCTGCCCGAGAAGGTCCGCGAGGCCGCCCTCAAGGAGGTCGAGAAGCTGGAGCGGTCCAGCGACCAGTCCCCGGAGGGCTCCTGGATCCGCACCTGGCTCGACACCGTCCTCGAACTGCCGTGGAACGAGCGGACCGAGGACGCCTACGACATCCGCGGCGCCCGCGCCGTCCTCGACGCCGAGCACGCCGGCCTCGACGACGTGAAGGAGCGCATCACCGAGTACCTGGCCGTGCGCAAGCGGCGCTCCGACCGCGGCCTCGGCGTCGTCGGCGGCCGCCGCGGCGGAGCCGTGCTGGCCCTCGTCGGCCCGCCCGGCGTCGGCAAGACCTCCCTCGGCGAGTCCGTCGCCCACGCCATGGGCCGCGAGTTCGTCCGGGTCGCCCTCGGCGGCGTACGGGACGAGGCCGAGATCCGCGGCCACCGGCGCACCTACGTCGGCGCCCTGCCCGGCCGGATCGTGCGGGCCGTCAAGGAGGCCGGGTCCATGAACCCGGTGGTGCTGCTCGACGAGATCGACAAGGTCGGCTCCGACTTCCGGGGCGACCCGGCGGCGGCGCTCCTCGAAGTCCTCGACCCGGCGCAGAACCACACCTTCCGCGACCACTACCTGGAGGTCGAACTCGACCTCTCCGACGTCGTCTTCCTCGCCACGGCCAACGTCCTCGAAGCCATCCCCGAGGCGCTCCTGGACCGCATGGAGCTGGTCAGGCTCGACGGCTACACGGAGGACGAGAAGGTCGTCATCGCCCGCGACCACCTGCTCCCGCGCCAGCTGGAGCGGGCCGGTCTGGAGTCCGGCGAGGTCGTCCTGGAGGACGCCTCCCTGCGGAAGCTGGCCGGCGAGTACACCCGCGAGGCGGGCGTCCGCACCCTGGAGCGGTCGATCGCCCGGCTGCTGCGGAAGGTCGCGGCCCAGCACGAACTGGGCGACCGCGAGCTGCCGTTCACCGTCGCCCCGGAGGACCTGCGGGAGCTCATCGGACGACCGCGCCACGTGCCCGAGTCGGCGCAGGACCCGGCCGAGCGGCGCACGGCCGTGCCGGGCGTCGCCACCGGACTCGCCGTGACCGGGGCGGGCGGTGACGTGCTCTTCGTCGAGGCGTCGCTCGCCGACCCGGAGACCGGCGCCGCCGGTCTGACCCTCACCGGTCAGCTGGGCGACGTGATGAAGGAGTCGGCGCAGATCGCGCTCTCCTTCCTCCGCTCGCACGGCGCGGAGCTGGAGCTGCCCGTCACCGGCCTCAAGGACCGGGGCGTGCACATCCACTTCCCGGCGGGCGCCGTCCCCAAGGACGGCCCGAGCGCGGGCGTCACCATGACGACCGCCCTCGCGTCCCTGCTCAGCGGCCGTCTGGTCCGCACGGACGTGGCCATGACCGGCGAGGTCTCCCTCACCGGCCGGGTGCTCCCGATCGGCGGCGTGAAGCAGAAGCTCCTCGCCGCGCACCGGGCGGGCATCACCACGGTCGTGATCCCCAAGCGGAACGAGGCCGACCTGGACGACGTCCCGGCCGAGATCCTGGAGAAGCTGGAGGTCCACCCGGTGACGGACGTCCGGCAGGTCCTGGAGATCGCGCTCGCCCCGGCGGCGGTGCCGGTCGGCGTGGCCGCGTAACTCCCGGTCGAGAGCGGGGTGTCCGTCGGGGACACCCCGCTCCGGCGTGTCCGTCGGGGACACCCCCTCCGGCGTGTCCGGATGTCAGTCGGGGCTGGCATCCTCGTACACATGAACGACGACGCCTTCTGGGCCCTCATCGACGAGTTGAGCCGCCGCCCCGGTGACCGGGACGAGCGGCTGGAGTGGCTGCGGGCGGAGCTGATACGGCGTCCGGCCGCGGAGAGCGTGGCGTTCCAGGTGTGTCTCGAGGAGGCGTGCGAGGGCGCCGACACGCGCGCGGTGTGGACCGCGGCGAACCGGGTCGAGGGCGGCGCCTGCACCGACGACGGCTTCCACTACTTCACGCTCTGGCTGGTGGGGCAGGGGAGCGAGGTGTACGCGTCGGTGGTCGCCGACCCGGACGCGCTGGCCGACCTGCCCGGCGTGCGGAGCCTCGCGGGCCGGCACCCCGACACCTGGGACGACGACGAGTGGCCCGAGTGGGAGGAGCTCGACTACGTCGCGCAGGACGCGTTCGACGAGCTGACCGGCCAGGAGGACGACGAGGGGGACGAGTTCCTCGACGCGGTCGAGGAGCTCGCGGAGGAGAGGGGGGAGCGGGAAGAGGACGAGCTGCTCCGGGGGTCCCGGCCGGAGGGGTTGGCGATACCCCGGCTCACCGCCCTCTTCCCGCTCCGGTCGTCCGGCTCCTAGGAGACGCCGGGACGCCCGGGGGCGGCCGGGGGCGCCCGGTGACGGCCAGGCGTCCCTGGTGTCCCCGGTGTCCCCGGCGTCCCCGGGGGCGTCAGGAGGCGGACGGGTTCCGGCGGCGGCCCAGGAGCAGGCTGCCGGCCGCGAAGGCGGCGACGGCGCCCGCGCCCGCGAGGGCCAGGGGGAGCGGCGAGGAGGGGGTCGCGGCGGCCTCGGCGGAGAGGGCCGGGGTCTGCTCGTCGCCGCCGTGGCCCGCGTGGCTCACGGTGGACAGCTCGGCGCCCGCCGCGATCTTCGCCTCGGTCGGGGCCTTGGCCTGGGTGCCCGTGCCCGCCGCCGCGGCCGCGCCGAAGGTGACGTCCGAGCAGCTGTAGAAGGCCTCGGGGCTGTCGTTGCGCTGCCACACCTGGTAGACGATGTGGCGGCCGGTGCGGGCCGGCAGGTTGCCGGTGAAGTTGTAGTAGCCCTCGGTCGAGGTGCGGGTGGTGTTGAAGACGGCGACGGGGGTCGCGTCCAGGTCCGACCACTTGAGCGGCTGCGTCGGGTCGAAGCCGGCCTTGGTGATGTAGATCGTCATGGTGCCCGAGTGGGGCGCGGTCACGCGGACCTTGAAGTCGAAGGAGCCGGCGGCGACGGCCGTGGCCGGCCAGTCGGTGCGCGCCCAGTCCAGTGCGCGGTACTTGGCGCGGTTCGCCGAGCAGAGCTTGCCGTCCGGGATGAGGGCCTGGTGCTGTCCGTCGGCGTTGGCGATGTTGACCTCGTTCCAGTCGTACAGCGGCTGGGTGCCGGAGTCGGCGACGAGGTCCTTGCACACCTGTGACTTGGGCGTCTCGGGGCCCTCGGCGTAACAGGCGGCCACCCGGCTGACGGGGTTGAAGACCGCCCCGTGGGCGCCGGCCGTCGTGGGGGTGAGGGCGACGAGTGCGGCCGCGGACAGGGTGGCGGCGACGGCGGAGGTGCGGCGGTAGGAGGCCATGCGGGGGCTCTCTCTCGTGCGTGGGGGAGTACGGGACGAGCAACGCGCGCTGGGTGCGCGGAAGTTGCCTTCCGCACGACCGGCGTAGAGCTTCGCATTGGTCCATACCAATCGGCAAGGGAGTGGATCGAAAAAGCCGCGACGGCCCCCCGGGGTGCCGCACACCCGGGGAGCCGCCGCGGACCGGTCGACGCGTCGAAGGCCAGGTCAGCCGTTCGCCAGCGCCTGTACGCGCGAGTAGTCGCCGTTGAAGTGGTTGTGGTCGCCGACCGTCGGGCCGGACGACGTGTACTGCCAGATCGTGTAGTACGGCCAGCCGGCCGGGAGTTCGCCGACCTCCGCGGCGTACCGCGCGATCCACAGCGGGTTGGTGCTCGCGAAGGCCGCGGAGTTGCCGGTGCACTGCTTCCACCAGCTCGTCGCCGTGTAGATGACCGGGTCGCGGCCCGTCCGGTACTTGTACCGGTTCACGAAGTCCCGGATCCACGCGACCATCCCGGACTGCGTCTTCCCGTAGCAGGTCGCGCCGTACGGGTTCCACTCGATGTCGAGCACCCCCGGCAGCGTCTTCCCGTCCTTCGACCAGCCGCCCCCGTTGTTCACGAAGTAGTCGGCCTGGGCCGCGCCGCTCGTCGTGTCCGGGGTGGCGAAGTGGTACGTGCCCCGGATCATGCCGACGTTGTACGAGCCGTTGTACTGCTGCGTGAAGTAGGTGTTCTTGTAGTACGTGCCTTCCGTCGCCTTGACGTAGGCCCACTTGACCCCGCTGTTCCACAGCGTGGACCACGCCACGTTGCCGTTGTGGCTGGAGACGTCCACGCCTTCCGTCTGGGCGGCCAGCGTCGCCGCGCCTCCGCCGGGCTTCACGCCCTTCCCGTCGTGCGCGATCACGCCCATGCCCATGTAGGCCGAACCGCGCGCCGGCGCGACCCGGCTGCCCGGGTCCTGGGCGGCGCCGGCCGGACCGGCGAGGGGGAGGAGGAGTGCCAGGGCCGCGACCGCGGCACCGGCGAGGGTCGTTCCGGATCTGTGCACACGCATTGCGTGCCTCCGAAAGGCTCGGTGGGGGGAGCTCTGCAGGGAAGCGGACACGCGCCGCCGACACGTCATGGTGTGGACATGTCAGCCATCCGTCGCCGACGACGCTACGCACGTAGACCCCTCGGCGGAAGGGGATCCGGATGCCGCCGTTGGTCTACTCCTGCGAAATACTGAAGGAGCTGCGGCGATGGCCGCGGCGCGAAAGAAACTTTCAGCCGCCGGAAACCGGCGGCAGGGCCGCGGGGCGGCCACCGGGGAACACGCGGGAGGTGCTGACGTGCACGGAAGCGGTACGGGAAGTGAGGGCCGGACCTCCGGGGACGGCGCGCGGAACGCCCAGACGGGTGCGGCTCCCGGGAGCGATGCGCGAGGCGCCCGGGCGGGTGCGACTCCCGGAGGCGGTGTGCGAGATGCCCGGTACGGCGCCGCTCCCGGAGGCGCTGTGCGAGATGCCCGGGACGGCGCCGCTCCCGGCAGCGGCCTGCGAGACGCCCGGGTCGGCTCGGCCCCCGGGGTGGACCCCGAGTTCCTGGCGCTGGAGCGGGAACTGGCGGTCTTCCTGCGGCGGGCCAGGGCGCAGTCGGGCGAGATGGCGCGGGAGGTGCACCCCGAGCTGGAGCCCGCGGCCTACGGGCTGTTCGTGCGGCTCGACGAGGTGGGGCCGCAGCGCGCGACGGAGCTGTCCGGGTACTTCGGGGTCGGCAAGGCCACGATGAGCCGGCAGCTGCGCGCGCTGGAGGTGCTCGGCCTCGTCGTACGGGACCCCGACCCGGCCGACGGGCGCGCCTCGCTGGTGCGGCTCACGGAGGAGGGGCGGGACCGCTTCCGGCACGTGCGGGACGCCCGGCGGGAGCGGTACGTGCGGAAGCTGGTGGACTGGGACCGCGCGGAGGTCGCGGAACTGGCCCGGCTGCTGCACCACTTCAACGTGCGGTCGGAGGGCTGACCCCCTCCGGCGGGCCCGGCTCGACGTACGCCGCCGTGGCGGCTGCGCCACTTCGACGTACGGTCGGAAGGCTGAGCCCCTCCGGCGGACCCAGCTCGACGTACGCCGCCGTGGCGTCGTCGTGGCGCTTCCAGCGGTGGGAGCCACCGGTCTCCGCGTCGGCGGTCTCCAGCGCGCGCACCCGGCGGAGGAGTCCCGCGGGGCCCTCCTCGCGGAGGACGTTGAGGCAGTCCGTCCAGTCGCCGGCGCCGAAGAGCTCCACCCAGCGGCTCGCCCCGTCCGTGAGCGCGGCGAGGGACCGCACCCCGGTACGGGGGGTCGTGCCGGTCACCGCGCGCGCGGCGACCGCGGGATCGGCGGCGGCGGTGAAGAAACCGCCCTCCCGATTGCGAAGCCGGTCCGTCGCCGCGAGGGAGCGCCGCACCTCGTCCGGCACGCGGTCGAGCCGGTCGTCGAGCACCGCCCGGACCGTGCCGTCCGGTGCCTCCAGGAGGAGGGCGGAGTCCGAGAGGACGAGGTGCTCGACCGAGGCCGCGTCCCAACGCGCGAGGACCACGGTCGCCTGAGGCGTTCGCACGTGAGAAAGGTCACAGGTGTCGCGATGGGCGTCCGCGGTGCGCCGGATTGCCCGCGACAGGATCTCGGACAGGGGCATGTCCGGCCGGGAAGCGGACAGTTCGGTCAAAGCCCCCCCGAGGTGCGCGGTGAACCAGGGCACGGTGTGCACACAACCGTCATCACCCGCGGGGGGTGTGACGCCGTCGAGCAGGACGACGGTTCCCCCGCACCCCGCAGCGGGCAGAACAGCGGCCACCCAGTCCTCGTTGGGGCGTTCGGGGCTGCCGGGGAGGGTGGCGACGTCGCTGCGCATGAGGCCCAGTGTGCCCGCCCGCGATCCGGCGGCCGCGCGCTCCTTCACGGAACCCGCAAACGACCGGAAAAGGCCTGTACCAAAGGGCCGGGCGTGCCGCGCGGGGCGGAACGGACAGCTCCGCGGAGCTGCGGGCGGGCATCCTGCCAAAGCCCGCCCGGAAGATCCAACCGGGGGCCCGCGGGCGCCCGCGGGACACGCCCCCGGAAGTTGTTTGCCAACTCATGAGTGTTGTTCACTCGTTCGGGTGGCGGAGCGGCCGATGCGCGCCCCCTTCCCAGAAGCGCTGGAATGGTCGGAAGCCGTACCAGGGGTGGGGGCGCTCCATGTGACCGGTCGTCACCTCTGCTTTGTGGGCGGACGAGTCAAGAATGCGAGCACCGGTGCAGATGAAGCGGCCTCGGAGCAAGAACGGCACGCGGAGCCAGGCCCCCGGTGCGGAGCCGACCCCGGACGGCGTCGCCACGCCGACCGCACAGCCCAAGACCCCCGCGGGACGCTCCAAGCGCGTCCGCAACCGCCTGGTCGCCGGCGTCGCCCTCGTCGGCGTCACCGTCCTGGCCGCCGGGGCCCCCGCGGTCCTCACGGCCTCCGGCGAGCTGACCGACTCCCAGAACCTGGTCACGCTCGCCGAGCTCGACCGGCAGGCCGTCACCCTGGCCCACTCCCTCGCCGACGAGCGCGACGAGGTCGTCGCGTACGTCGCGGCCGGCCGCGACGCCCAGACCGGCGCCGCCAAGAACCGGCGCCAGATCACCGACACCCGCTCCACCCGCGTCGACCGGCAGATAGACGAGATCCGGCCCGCCGCCCCCACCGAACTCCGGCGGGACCTCGCGGGCGTGCCCTCCATCCGCCGTGCCGCCCTCACCGGCAAGGGCACGGCCCTGGAGGCCCACAAGGCGTACTCGGACGTCATCACGAAGCTCCAGGCCCTCGCCGACGAGCTCGCCGACAAGACCCCGGCCCGCGCCGCCGACGCCTCGCTCACCGAGGCCACCCGCGCCCCGGCCGCCCTCGGCCGCGCCGTCGAGCAGGCCTCCGCCACCCGCGGCCTGCTCCTCGCCGCGCTCGCCGTGCCGCAGCCCGAACCCACCGGGGAAGTCCACTACGACCCCACGACCGGCACCTACGTCCCCGACGAGCCCGAGGGTGCCGCGGAGGCCACCCGCGCCCGCGACGCCCTCACCGCCGCCGCCCAGCTGGCCCGCGTCCGCGAACTCGCCGCCCTCGGTGACTTCGACCAGGCCGCCGGGTCCGCCGCCCGCGACTCCCTCGCCGCCACCGTCACCGGCCCCGACGTGAAGAGCGCCGAACGCTCGCTCGCGGCCCTCACCGACCAGCCCCGCCTCACCGAGGCCGAGCGCGCGACCGACCTGCCCGGCCTGGACGCCGCCCTCTCCGCCCGCATCGAGCAGATGCGCGGCGTCGAGTCCGCCCTCGCCGCCGCGCGCGTCGAGCGGCTCGGCGGGCTCCGCGACGACGACGTCACCGCCCTCGAACTGCGCCTCGCCTACCTCGCCGGCTGCTTCCTGGTCGCGATCGGCATCTCCACCTACGTCGCCCGCACCCTCACCCGGCCCCTCGCCGTCCTCCGCATCGGCGCCGCCCGGCTCGCCGCCGCCCCGACGCCGCAGACGGAGGAGCCGGTCAGCTTCACCGGCCGCAACGACGAGTTCGCCCAGGTCGTGCGCTCCCTCAACACCCTGCACGGCAAGCTCGCGGGCCTCGCCGCGCACACCGAGCGGCTCACCGACGAGCGGGCCGACCTCACCGCGGCCAAGGAGGCCGTCGGCGCCGAGCTCGCCGCCCAGCGCGCCGACCTCCAGGGCCGCGTCGCACTCCTGACCGCCGACCTCGAACGGCTCCGGAGCACCGTCCACCACACCTTCGTCAACCTCTCGCTGCGCAGCCTCGGGCTCGTCGAGCGCCAGCTCGCCGTCATCGAGAAGCTGGAGGAGCGCGAGCAGGACCCGGACCGCCTCGGCACCCTGTTCAAGCTCGACCACCTGGCGACGGTCATGCGCCGCCACAGCGAGAACCTCCTGGTCCTCGCCGGCCACGAGCACGTCCACGGGCACGCGGGCCCCGTCCCGCTCGTCGACGTCCTGCGCGCCGCCGTCAGCGAGATCGAGCGGTACGAGCGGGTGACCATCCAGTCCCTGCCGCCGCACGCCCAGGTCGCCGGGTTCGCCGCGGACGACCTCAGCCACCTGGTCGCGGAGCTCCTGGAGAACGCCACCTCCTTCTCGCCGCCCGACGCCGAGGTCCAGCTCTCCGGCTGGCTCCTGGAGACCGGCGAGGTGATGCTCTCCGTGCAGGACGCGGGCATCGGCATGACCGCCTCCCGCTTCGCCGAGCTCAACGCCCGGCTGGCCGAGGCCGATCCGGACGCCTTCGACGGCGAGGGCCTCGGCATGCGGGTCATCGCCCTGCTCGCCGCCCGCCACGGCGTGCGCGTCGAGCTCCGCGAGCAGCAGTCGGGCGGCACGGCGGCCGTCGTGGTCCTCCCGCTGCCCCTGCTGCCCACCGCCCCGCCGGCCACCGTGTCCCATCCCGTACGGGTGGCGGGCACGGCGCCCACGATCCACCTCCCCGGCTCGGCCGCGGAGGCCAACTCCAACACCCTGCCGTCCCGCACCCGCGACCCCCTCGTCGAGGCCGCCGAGCGGGCCATCCTCGCGGCGGAGGCGGCGGGCGAGGTGACGGCCCGCACTTCCGAGCCGGAGCCGGAGTACAGCCCGGAGCCGGAGTACAGCCCGGAGGGTGAGTACGTCCCGGAGGGTCAGCACGCCTCCGAGCCGGAGTACGGCCCGGAGCGGGAGGACGCCTCCGCGCCGGAAGCCGAGCAGGAGTACGCCTCCGAGCCCGAGCCGGAGCCGGTGTACGCCTCCGAGCCCGATCCGGTGTACGCCCCGGAACCGGAGCCCGAGCCGGTGTACGCCCCCGAACCCGAGCAGCAGTACGAGCCCGAGCCCGCGTACGCCCCCCTCGGAGAGTCCGTCTCCGAGACCACGCTCCAGGTGCGGCTGCCCGACCCGCCGCCGGAGCCGGACGCCCACGAGCGCGCGGCCGAGCACGTCGAGGCCGCCCACCGGGTGGAAGCCCCGGCGGCCGTCGAGCCCGAGCCCGCGCCGGTGGCCGACCCCGCGATCGATCCGGTGACCGACCCCGTGATCGACCCGGCGGTGCCCGGGCCGCGCCCCGCGCAGTGGGAGCGGGTCACCGACAAGGGCCTGCCGAAGCGGACCCCGCAGGTGGTCCGTCAGCCCGGCACCGCCGCCACCACCCGTAAGAGCGGCGTGGACGCGGAGGCGCTGCGACGGCGCCTCGGTGGCTTCCACCAGGGAGCCAAGGCCGGACGACGCGACGTGGAGGTCGAGTTGGGCACGGAGCGGATGGACACGGCGGGGACCGAGGCCATAAGGACTGCACGTACAGGGGAGACGGCGGGGGACACAGTCGAGGAGGCACGCAGTTGACCGCGACGGGAACGTTCGGACTGAGCACGGAGGCCCGCAACCTGCAATGGCTGCTGGGCAATCTGGTCGAGGAGGTGCCCGGCGTCCGCTCGGTCGCCGTGGTCTCCTCCGACGGCCTCCTGCTGCTGTCGTCCGACCCGGCAGTCCAGGAGGCCACGGCGGCCGCCGACGAACCCGCCCGCCCGGGCGGGCCGCGCGGCTCCAGCGCCGACCTGGCCACCATCGTCTCCGGCATCGGCAGCCTGACCATCGGCGCCGCCCGGCTGATGGACGGCGGCGGGGTCAAGCAGACGATGGTGGCGATGGAGGACGGCAGCGTCTTCGTGATGTCGATCAGCGACGGCTCGCTGCTCGGCGTGCACGCCACGCCCGACTGCGACATGAGCGTCGTGGCGTACCACATGGCGCTCTTCGTGGGCCGCGCCGGACACGTCCTCACCCCCGAAGTCCGCAGCGAGCTGCGCAAGTCGATGGAGAGCCCCCGATGACGTCCATGTCCTCGGCCCATCACGCCCACAGGCTGCCGGTACGGGGGGAGGGGCGGCGCCCCGCGCGCGTGCGCCCCTACTCGCTGACCGGCGGCCGGACCCGCTTCGGGCACATCCTGCTCGTCGAAACCTTCGTGGCGGCGCTCGAAGCGCCCGCCGCCCGCAAGGTCCTGACGGACGGCGGGCCCCTGGCCCGCGGTCTGATGCCGGAGATGCGGGCGATCGTCGAGATCTGCCGCCGGATGCGGACGGTCGCGGAGATCTCGGCGCTTCTCAAGATGCCGTTGGGGGTCGTCCGGGTGCTGCTCAGCGACCTGGCCGACCAGGGAAAGATCCGTGTGTACGGGACCGGTCACGGCACCGGCCAGCCCGACCGCGCGCTCCTCGAAAGGGTGCTGAGTGGACTCCGTCGTCTCTGACGCCTCCGCCGTCTCCGAATCACCGGCGGTCGCGGGCATTCCCGCGCAGCCCCAGGCCGACCTGTTCGCCCCCGGTGCCCGTGAACCGGGCATAGCCGGGCCGGACGCCGAGGACGGCGCCCAGGACTGGCAGCTCGACCACACCCGCGCCCCGATCGCGACGAAGATCGTCGTCGCGGGCGGCTTCGGGGTCGGCAAGACCACCTTCGTCCGCGCGGTCTCGGAGATCACCCCGCTCCAGACCGAGGCGCTGATGACCCGGGCGAGCGAGGACACCGACGACCTCACGGCGACACCGGACAAGCTCACCACCACGGTCGCGATGGACTTCGGCCGGATCACGCTCGACGACGACCTGGTGCTGTACGTCTTCGGCACGCCGGGGCAGCAGCGCTTCTGGTTCATGTGGGACGACCTGGTGCGCGGTGCGATCGGCGCGATCGTGCTGGCCGACACCCGCCGGCTCACGGACTGCTTCCCGGCCCTCGACTACTTCGAGAGCTGCGGACTGCCGTACATCGTGGCCGTCAACCACTTCGAGGGCACCGAGGCGTTCGAGCCGGAGGACGTCAGGGAGGCCCTGACCGTCTCCGCGGACGTGCCTGTGGTGATCATGGACGCGCGCAAGCGCTACAGCGTCGTCGAGAGCCTGCTCGCGATGGTCGCGCACGCGCTCGAAGCCACCCCCGAATAGCCGTCCCCGTCGGTCACAGTCGCCAGGAGCACCAGCCATGCGGAAGATACTCATAGTGGGCGCGGGCCAGTCCGGCCTGCAGCTCGCCCTCGGACTCCAGTCGCAGGGGTACGAGGTCACCCTCATGTCCAACCGGACGGCGGACGAGATCCGGTCCGGCCGCGTCATGTCCACCCAGTGCATGTTCGACACCGCGCTCCAGCACGAGCGGGACCTGGGGATCAACTTCTGGGAGTCCCAGGCGCCGCGCATCGAGGGCCTCGGCGTCTCCGTCGCCGGCCCCGACTCCGCCCGGCTGATCGACTGGGTCGGGAAGCTGGACGGGTACGCCCAGTCCGTCGACCAGCGCGTGAAGATGGCCGGCTGGATGGAGACCTTCGCCCAGCGCGGCGGCCAGCTGGTGATCCACGGCGTGGCCGTCGGCGACCTGGACTACTTCTCCCGCAGCTACGACCTGGTGCTCGTCGCCGCGGGCAAGGGCGAGCTGGTCTCCATGTTCGGCCGGGACGCGTCCCGTTCGCCGTACTCCGAGCCCCAGCGGGCGCTGGCCGTCGCGTACGTCCACGGCCTCGGCCCGCGTCCCGAGCACCCCGACTTCGACGCGGTCCGCTGCAACGTGGTGCCGGGCGTCGGCGAGCTCTTCGTCATGCCGACCCTCACCACCGGCGGCCGCGCCGACATTCTCTTCTGGGAGGGCGTCCCCGGTGGTCCGCTCGACGCCTTCCAGGGCGTCAAGGACCCCTCCGAGCACCTGGCGCTCACGCTGGAGCTGATGGAGAAGTTCACACCGTGGGAGTACGCCCGTGCCACCAAGGTCGAGCTGACCGACGGGGGCGGCACCCTCGCCGGCCGCTACGCGCCGACGGTCCGCAACCCGATCGGCCGGCTCCCCGGCGGCGGCCTGGTCCTCGGCGTCGCGGACGTCGTCGTCGCCAACGACCCGATCACCGGCCAGGGCTCCAACTCGGCGTCCAAGTGCGCCGCCGCCTACCTCGCCGCCATCGTCGAGCAGGGCGACAAGCCCTTCGACGAGGAGTGGATGCAGGGCGCCTTCGACCGCTACTGGCAGACCGCCCAGCACGTCACCAAGTGGACGAACGCCATGCTGTCCCCGCCGCCGGAGCACGTCCTCAACCTCCTCGGCGCCGCCGGCCAGCTCCAGCCCGTCGCCGACCGCTTCGCCAACGGCTTCAACGACCCCTCCGACTTCGAGGACTTCTTCTACGACCCCGAGAAGACCTCCGCCTACCTGGCGTCGGTCTCTGGAGCCTGACAAGCCCCCGACCTGCTGTTCAGGGGGTGCCGTCGGTGGTTGTCGGTCACCGGCGGCACCCCTTTGACGACCCGGGGACGGCCCGGGGACAAGCCTCCCCAATGGGTCACGAGACGACACCGTCCCGCTACCGGATCGAGGACGTGAGCGCAGCCGCGGCCCCACCCCCGCCGACGCAGTGAACGCAACTCTGCCCGCACCGGTCGAGGACGTCGACGGCGGCGCCCTCGTCGAGGTGCGCACCATCACCAAGCCCTGGATCGAGAGGTACCGGCACAGGGCCAAGCGGGTCGTGCTCGGCTATCTGGGCGCGATCCTCGCCGTGGCCGTGATCACCGCCATCGTGGGCCACGAGCGCACCGCCACGGCCGGCGCGGTGTTCACCGTGTGGCTCGGTGCCATGGCTGCCGTGCCCTTGCGGTTCGGCGCGATGGATCTTGGTTCGTGGTTCCACGAGACTCGCCTGCGCAGGCACGGTGTGACCGTCGTCGCGATGCGGGCGGACGCCCCCATGCGCCACCAGTGCGCGGACAGCAGCGGCACCACGCGTGTCATCTCCGCCCCGAGCCATGCCCCGTCCGTCCACATCGCCTACGACCCGCAGGACCCGTCGAAGGTGGCCGTACTCCGGGACCGAGCTCCGCGACTCCTCGAAATCACCCTGGGCCCCGGTGGCATCCTCCTCCGGCTCGGCGGGATTGCGTTCGTGCTGTACCTGGCCCGCATGGCGATCCTCGGCGAAACGCTCTCCTAGTGCTTTGACCGGTAAGGTTCGCCGGGTCGGCGGCCTGTTGGGTGACATGCGGTGACATGGTGGCGGCGATTCGCGCTATAGGATCTTGAG
>NZ_JBIVPA010000018.1:0-157955 GCF_044754405.1 Streptomyces sp. NPDC093089 | reverse complement strand
AGCACCGCACAATTGGAAGGCTACGACCAGGCCGGGACAGACGACTACATCGCCGGATGCACCGACGAACTGCTCACACCCTGACGCACTGCTGCCCCCCGCTACCGTCTTCGAGGCTCCGCAACGTGGATGTGGCGGCTCGGTGCCCTGGCAAGGCCGGACGAAAGCGTGGCGGAGGGGCCTGCACGTGATCGACACCGGCGACATCGACGTCTTCCTCGGCCTGGACGTCGGCAAGGGCGAACACCACGCCACCGCCGTCACCCCGGCCGGCAAGAAGGCCTTCGACAAAAGGCTGCCCAACACCGAGCCCTAACGAGCTCGTGCACGGTTAGCGGCGAGACGTCGAGGGCTTCGGTGGCACCGGTGCTCACCTCTGTCGTAGAGGGCCCAGGTCCGCAGTCTGCTGGTGGGAGAGCAGGCCAGCAACCCGCGGCAGCAGCCCCGGATGGCGGGAGACACCGGGGGGGGTGAAGGACCGCGTCAGCCTCGCCGAGGAGGCCGGAGCCGCACCAGGGTGTGATTCGTGTTCGAAATCCAGCGAAACGCCGGTTGTCGGTCAACGCGTATCGCGAGGCCCCAGGTCAGCGACCTGGGGCCTCGGTGCTGGCCTACGCGGTGACGTCGGGCGGAGCGTCAGCCGGTCACAGGAGCGGGTCCAGGCCTGTCAGGTACGCGCCCGGGGGCTCGGTGCTGGGGAAGGGGGTCCTCCATTGGCCTGTGCCGTAGTAGAACCTCATGTACGTGTTGGTGGAGTCGCTGTCGGGGATGGTGACCAGGTCGTTTCGGCCATCGCCGTCTACGTCTCCGGGGGCGATGATGCGGTACGGGCCCCAGCCGTCGCTGATGCGGGTGCGAGGCGCGAAGGTGCCGTCGCCCTTGCCGAGATAGAGCCACAGCACACCGGAGCGGTCGCGGGCGACGAGGTCACCGGCAGGGGCGCCGGCCAGGTTGCCGGTGGCGGCGAGCTGGTTGTAGATGCCCCAGCCGACGCCGGCCTTGCGTCGGGGTGCGTAGGCGCCGTCGCCCTTGCCGGTGTAGAGCCACAGCACACCGGTCTTGTCCGTGGCCAGGAGGTCGTTTCGGCCGTCGCCGGTCAGGTCGGAGCCGCTGGTGAGCCTGTCGTAGATGTTCCATCCGCCGCCAAGACGCAGGCGGGGGGGTGAGGGTGGCGTCGTCCTTTCGTTCGTACGACCACAAGACACCGGTCTTGTCCCGTGCGACGAGTCCGGTGCCGGTGGGAACGATCCGGTCGTACGCGTTCCACCCTGTGCCGATCTTGGTGTGGCGCGGCGTTTCGTCGAACGTCAGATGTCGCAGCTGGCCGACGTCGTACAAGGACAGGGTGCCGGTCAAGGAGCGGCTGAAGACATCCGGCGAAGCATTCCCGTCGAAGTCGTGCGGGCGGGGCGCGCGGGTGACAGAGAAGGAGCCGGAACGTTCGAGGGCGGGGCCTATGCCGTTGAGGGGTTCGGCCTTCAGCGTCCATGTGTAGGCGCCTCGGTAGGCGGGGAACTTGTCGAGGAGGCCGTCCCAGTCCAGGCGGAAGTCAGTGGTACCTGTGGTGGGAGCCCAGGCCGTGACTGTGCCCGAGACGCGCGTGGCGGTATGGACCAGCTTCAGGGTGACGCGCGCGTTGGCGCGGCTGAGCGTCCAGGCGGCCGGTACCTTCGTGCCGGCCTGGTCGAGGTCGATGACTCCGGACGGTGCCAGTGGCTCGGCCTTGGCGGTAAGGGCGGTGGGGACTCCGGTGGTCGCCAGGACGGACACGGTGGGCGTGCCGCTGTTGGTCTCGAGTGCGATGCGGTACAGCCCTTCGCCGTGCTCGATCGTGCCGCCGGTCACGATCAGACCGCCGTCTCCGGTCGGGACCATGGCGGTGGCGTGCGCGAGGAGCTGGATGGTCTCGCCCGTCACCAGGGATTGGGCGGTCACCGCGGCCATGCCGAACGGGCGCACGGCGGTGAAGGCATTGGGGTCGCTGTAGACGGCCCAGTCCCCCGTCAGGCCGAACGCCAGCGTGGTCTCGTTCGCCCTCTGCAGCCAGTTGCTGCGGCTGATCTCCTGGGAGCCGCGCCTCGCCACGGCCAGGACCGGCTTCCCGGCGGCATCCCGCTCCTGCCAGACCACGTGCGTCCACGACCCGCTGATGGGACGCACGACGTTGTTGTTGTTCAGGACGTCGTACGTCTCCGTCGCCGAGGCAGAGGTAAGGTCCACGACAGCCAGCTGCTGCTCCCACGTCCCGTCCGTGACCTTGAAGGCGCGCAGCAGCAGAGCGCGCGGGTCCGAATTCTGCGCGATGCGCCACGTCATGCCCTGCGGCAGGCCGGTCACCACCCGGTCCACGATCCGGCCTTGGTCGCCCTTGTCGAGCAGGTGCAGTTCCCACTGATCGCCCACGCGCTTCGAAGCGACGAGCGTGGTCCCCTGGTAGCCGAGCGCGCCATAGAAACCGCTCAGGTCGTAGGAGACGAGTTCCGCACCTGTTGTCATGTCGAGGAAGGTGCGTGTGGTGCCGTCGATCCGAACAGCGATGTCCGTGCCCGGGTTCGCCGCGTACGGCCCGCCGGGCAGTACGGTCGGGATGCCGTCGTACCGCGTCCACGTGTAGACATCGGTCTCGGCTTCCTTGTGGCGCGACAGGAAACCCGTAGGCCCGCCGGAGAGGACGACCGTGCCAATGGGCACGGAGATCGCCTCCTGCTGGGTCGTCGTGGATGCCGATACCGCGGAAACGACCGCGCGGGCCGGGGCGGTCAAGACGCCCGCCGTCACGGCGAGGGCGACGCCGGCGGCAACGGCCAGTCGCCGACCTGCGGAGCTGGGTTGGGTCAAGGGGAGTCCTCCCGGGCACTGTGATCACGGCACCTTCAGCGGACGTTAAGTCCGTTTCTGGTAGCGGCCTCGTCCGGGTTGGGTGAGGAAGCCTTGACGCGTGAGGCGTCCGAGACGGCTGCGGGTGATGTTGACGGATGCCTCGTCGGTGGGCATGTCGAGGAGTTCGTGCAGCTCACGGGCTCGAAACACCTGCTCTGGGTGCTGGTTGAAGACGTTCACGATCGTCTGGTAGGCGGTGTTCGTCTCGGGCGGATCGGGCTCACCTCCAGCCGGTGCGAGTTCGGCGATGACCTTGGCGGTGGTGGCCAGGTCCGCGAGTCGCGCTTCGGTCTCGGCCAGGGCTGCGGTCAGATGCTGGATCTGGTCGCGTAGTCCCACGGCCCGGACGGTGGTCTCGTCGTGCTGGGCCTGGAGGTCGGCCAGGAGCTCGGTGACGTTCACGCGGCCAGCCCGAGGGTGTCGCGCCAGGCCGGAGACGGTGTGGTGAGGCGGCGGGCCATGTTCGCGATCGAGGCCCAGTAGACGCGCGAGGCGGAGGTGTCGGGCCGGTGGTCGTACTCACGGGCGAGTCGGCGGTGCAGCATCAACGTGCCGTTGACCTGCTCCACGATCCACCTCTTCGGTTGCGGAACGAAGCCTTTGCCCTGATCGGCCCGGTTGCGGCGGACGATCTCGACGTCGACGTCCAGCAGGGCGCCGTGGATGAGGACCTCGTCCTTGAAGCCCTGGTCCACCAGGGCCTTCTCCAGGCGGTTGCCGCACCGCTCGGCGGCCTGGTCGAGCAGGGCGGTCCCGGCGGCGTTGTCGTGTGCGGAGGCGGCCAGCACGACGACGCCGATGACCAGCCCCGTCACATCCACGGCCAGGCCCCGCTTGCGGCCCGACACCTTCTTGTGCGCGTCCAGCCCCGTCGTGGTCTTCGGGACACCCGCCGCGGCGCGGACGGACTGGGTGTCGATGATCACGAGGGACGGGTCCTCTAATCGCCGGGCTCTCTCCCGCACTTGGCAGCGCAGGATCTCCTGAATGCGCTGGTCGAGACCGTCCTGTCGCCACAGCGTGAAGTAGTAGAACACCGCCGACCAGGCCGGCAGGTCGTGGGGCAGGTAGCGCCACTGGCAGCCCGTCCGGTTCTGGTAGAAGATCGCGTTCACGACTTCCCGCAGGTCACAGGCCCCGGGATCGCCGGTCGCCGACCGTGCCACCCGATCCTGCTTCCAGGCCGTGATCATCGGCTCGATCAACGCCCACTGCTCGTCCGATAAGTCGCTGGGGTACGGCTTTCTCTCCATGGCACGCATCTCAGCATGAACATGCCCAACAGATGGCCACTGTGGCGATCAGTGCCACGATCGAGCGATCACGAACCGAGGAAGATCGGACTTAACGTCCACTCAGGACGTCGTCTACGTGGGTGGGGGAAACACCGCGAACCTGCTGGCGGTCTGGCGTGCGCACGGCGTGGACCGACTACTGCGCGAGGCCTTCGACCGGGGGACCTTGCTGTGCGGCATCAGCGCCGGCGCCAACTGTTGGGCCGAGGGCTCACATACCGACTCCTTCGGGCCGCTGACTCACCTCTCGGATGGGCTGGGTGTGCTCTCCGGCTCGGTCTGCCCCCACTACGACAGTGAGCCGGGGCGTCGATCGTCCTATCAGACGGCCGTGGCGAACCACGCTCTTCCGGCCGGCTGGGCAGTGGAGGACGGCGTCGGTGCCCTTTTCACCGACGGGCAGTTGACGGACACGGTGACTCGCACGCCTCAGGCCCAGCTGTATCGGGTAGAGCCAGACGGGGACAATGGAGTCAAGGAACGAGCTCTGCCATGCCGTCTGCTCGTCGCAGTACATCAGTCCACTCCGCCCGCGTGAACTGGTGATACCAAGCACTTGATGCGGTCCTCGGGCCTTGACCCTGAGTCCTGGACACGGGTTATGCGGCTGGTGTCAGCGTAGTTGATGTTGTTTCGGACGCTGTCTCGTAGGCGATCGGGCTGCGGTGTCCGAGGTGGGAGTGACGGCGTCGGGTGTTGTAGCGGTGCAGCCAGCGGAACGCGTCGAGGCGGGCTTCGCGCTCGCTGGACCAGCTCTTTCGGCCCTGGAGCGTCTCGCGTTTGAAGGTCGCGTTGAAGGACTCGGCGAGCGCGTTGTCCGCCGAGCTGCCGATCGCGCTCATGGACTGACGGACGCCGGCCCTGCGGCAGGCGTCGGCGAACGCCCGGCTGGTGTACTGGGCGCCGTGGTCGGTGTGCATGACCGCGCCGGTGAGGCTGCCGCGGGTGCGTTCGGCGGCGGCCAGGGCGTCGACGACGAGATCAGTGCGCATGTGATCGGCGATCGCCCAGCCGGCCAGGCGGCGTGAGGCGAGGTCGATGACGGTCGCCAGGTAGCAGAACTTCCCGCTGTCCACGGGGAGGTAGGTGATGTCGCCGACGTACTTCGTGTTCGGTTCGGCCGCGGTGAAGTCGCGGCCGATCAGGTCCGGGGCCTTCGCCGCGGCCGGGTCCGGAGTCGTGGTGCGGTGCCTGCGACGCAGCCGCACGCCCGCCAGGCCGATCCTCCGCATCACCCGCGCGATCCGCTTGTGGTTGACCCGCTCGCCGTCCTCGCGGAGCTCGGTGTCGGCGTACGACCTCGGCTCCCCAGGTGTGTACGGATGAACGTCCCCAGCTACGGTTCACGGGTAGCAGAGCGATGGGGGATTGGGTTGGAGTTGTGGGACCAGGACATCGCGCCGTACGGAGAGGAGCTGGAGGCTCTGGACAGCAGCACGCGGGCTGACCTCGTGCTGGACGTGGTGGCATCGACGATTCCGCTCTTCGAGCCGCCGTTTGACCACTTCTTCCCGGAACCGCACTTCGAGCTGGTCGAGTCCGTTCTGGCCCTGCGTGCACAAGCTCCAGCGAGCTGGTGGGATGACGCGGCCTTCGCACGAGACTTTCTGGCTCGCTACGACCTTCTGCCAGATGTCCGCACCAGGCCAGCAGTCGGTCCCTTCCTGATCGCGCTGGTTCGACTCTTCGAAGCACCCGGCGGTTGCCTCTCGGCCGACGACGCGCTGGAGTGCCTGTCTAGCTGTTATGAGGCAGTCCTGGTATCCCGGTTGACCGGGCGAGTCACAGTGGCGGACGAGAAGCAGGACCCAATGTGCCAGCAGGCCATCGCGCGCCAGAGAGGCTTGGTCCTACGCGCGCTCGGATGAAGCCGTCGATATGGACCGTGTTTCACGCGGGATCGCCGGCCCGGATCAGGCGACGTCGTTCTCTCGCTCAATGGCCATGAGGCGGTTCTTCAGTCGGTAGCTGGGGCCGTTGATGGAGATGACGTCGCAGTGGTGGAGGAGGCGGTCGAGGATGGCGGTGGCCAGGACCTCGTCGCCGAACACCTGGCCCCACTCGCTGAAGGTCTTGTTCGAGGTCAGGATGATGGAGCCCTTCTCGTAGCGCTTGGAGATGACCTGGAAGACCAGGTTCGCCTCGGCGCGTTCGAGGGGCTGGTAGCCGACTTCGTCGACCACGAGGACGCTGGGCCGCAGGTAGGTGCCGAGCTTGCTGGTCAGCCGTCCGGTCTCCTCGGCGGTCTTGAGGTTGCGGACCATGTCGTCGAGGCTGGTGAAGTAGATCGAGTAGCCGGCCCGGCAGGCCGCGACGGCCAGGGCGACGGCGATGTGTGTCTTGCCGACCCCGGGCGGCCCGAGCAGGGCGGCGTTGGCCTTGGCCTCGACGAACGAGAGGGTGGCGAGGTCCTTGACCTTGCGCGGGTCGAGCTCGGGCTGGAAGGCGAAGTCGTATTCGTCCAGGGTCTTGTGGTGCGGCAGTTTCGACAGTCGCAGGCCCTGGCGGAAGCGGCGGTCGTCACGGACGGCGAGTTCTTCGGACAGCACCAGGTCGAGGAAGTCGAGGTAGCCCATCTTCGCCTCGTCGGCCCGGCGGGTGTACTCGTTGATGGTTTCCGCGAGGTGGGGCAGGCCGAGCTTGCCGACCGTGGTGCGGATGCGGTTGCCGGTCAGCTCGCTCAAGACGTTTCCCCTGTGCTCGGGTGGGTGGTGAAGGGGCGGGTGCCGGTCAGCTCGTCATAGACCGACAGCGGTCGGCGGCCGACTTCGATCCGGGTGACGGCGGCCCGGCTCAGCAAGGTTGCCAGCGGACCGGCCTCCCGTCCTGGCGACGGTTCGCGCCGGGGCTGGGCCGGGATGTCGCCGGTGGTGGTCCGGCGTCCCTTGCCCGTCGGCAGGCCGTCCCAGTGTGTCTCGTCGACGACGCGGACTCCGCGGCCCACCGCCCGCGGGTGGATCGCCAGCAGGCTCTCTCCATCTTGGCCGGGGGTGGTCGAATGGAGCATGACCTGGGACTTCGTGGCCCTGATCTCGACCAGCTGGCGGGGGCGGACCTTGCGGGCCGGCACCGAGTAGAGGTTGCCGCCGAAGGCGACCAGACAGTCCTTGCCGACCGGCCGCAGATGCCGCTCGGCCACCAGATACGGAGTCGCCGGCAGAGGCTTGAGGGCAGCGTGGTCGCGTGCCGCACGCTCTCCGATGATCTGCTGGTGAGTCCTATGAGCCTGTGCCCGCCGCTGCGGGACCCAGGTGGCGAAAGCAGCGTCCATCTCCTCGATGGAGGAGAAGGACCGGCCGGACAGGACATGGTCGCGGACGATGAGAACCTGCCGCTCGACTCGGCCCTTGCCCGTGGGCCGGTAGGCCGCCAGGACGTCAATGTCGAAGTCGTAGTGGCCGGCGAACCCGACCGCCTCCGGATGCAGCGGAACCGCCTCGCCCGGAGCGACGTGGCGGCGGACGACTGTTTTGGTGCGGTCGCAGACGATCGCCATAGGGACGCCTCCGAAGTGGGCGAAGGCCCGGCGGTGGCAGTCGAAGAAGCTCTGCAGGTCCTGGCTGGTGGTGAAGCAGCAGAACGGGTCGCGCGAGTACGACAGCGTCATGTGGAACGAGTAGACCTTCGGAATGCCCATGTGGCCGAGGATCTGGCCCTCGTCGCCCCAGTCCACCTGAGCCTGGGCCCCTGGGATCACCTCGAAGCGACGGTGCATTCCCGCCAGTTCCTTCAGTGTGATGCCGAGTTCCTCTGCGATGCGAGGGCGGGCGTCTTGAACGTAGAGCTTGACGCGTTGGTAGGTGCCGGTGAACCCGTACTCCGAGGCCAGCCGCTCGTGAATCACCGCGGCCTTCATGAGGATCTCCGCCCGCAGTATCGAGTCGACCAGCGGCGCGAACTCGTCGATCACCCTCGCGCGCGACCGCCCGTTCGGTGACCGTCGCGGCGGAGTGGCCGGGCCCGGCGCGGAGAGGTATTTGCGGACCGTCTTCCGGTCCAGCCCTGTCTCCCGGGCGATCTCCGACAGGCTCATCGCCCCGGACTCCAGCAGGCCACGAAAGCGACGCAGTTCCAGCCAGCGATGCGGATCCAGGACCACCGTCAACCGCCCTCCGCCGTCCCTGCATCGTTCAACCAGCAGAGTGCCGAGCAGCCGACCTCACCGCATCAACAACTGTCCCTTTTCATCCGTACGCGGGTGGGGACGTTCATGTGTACGCCGACACTCGGCGGTGATCCTGGGGACGCCGTAGGTGCCGTCCGATTCACGGTGCACGGCCCGTATCCGTGCGGCCAGGCGGGCGTCGGCCGCCGGCCGGGCAGCCCGGTCCGCGGCGGTGCGGCACCGGTAGTAGAAGCTGGAGCGGGCGATGCCGAGGACGGTGCACAGCCGCTTCACGCCGTAGCGGCGCTGGTGGTCGGCGACGAACTGGAAGCGGTTCACCAGCGCGTCTCCCCGGCGAAATACTTCGCCGCCTTCCGCAGGATCTCGCGTTCCTCCTCCAGCTCGCGGACCTTCTTGCGCAGAGCCGCGTTCTCCGCCTCCAGCGGCGTGGGCGGCCCGGCCGGCACCTCCGCCCGGCGGCCCCTCGGCCGGCTCGCGCCGGCCGCCCGGACCCAGTTCCGCAACGTCTCCGGGTTGACCCCCAGATCAGCGGCGACCGACCTGATCGTCGCTCCGGGCCGCGACTCGTACAACGCGACCGCGTCCGCCTTGAACTCCGGCGGACAGTGCTTCATGACCACGGGACATCCGTTCTCCTGGACTCAAGATCCAAGTGTCTCGGGTGTCCAAGATCCGGGGTCAAGCCCCCGCCGACACCAACCCCAACGTTGAGCCCGCTGTGGTCAACAACCTCGCCACCTGCGACTGGGTCAAGAAGGGCGAGCCGCTCTGCCTAATCGGGGACTCCGGCACCGGCAAGTCCCACCTGCTGATCGGGCTCGGGACGGCGGCGGCCATGGCCGGCTGCCGCGTCCGCTATGCCCTGGCCGCCAAGCTCGTCAACGAGCTCGTCGAGGCCGCCGACAGCCGACGAGAAGCAGCTGTCCAAGACGATCGCCCGCTACGGGCGCGTCGATCTTCTCTGCATTGATGAGCTGGGCTATCTCGAGCTCGACCGGCGGGGCGCCGTGATGCTGTTCCAGGTTCTGACCGAGAGGGAGGAGAAGAACAGCGTGGCCACCGCTTCGAACGAGTCGTTCGGAGGCTGGACGAAGACGTTCACGGACCCGCGGCTCTGCGCGGCCATCGTCGACCGGCTCACCTTCAGCGGCACCATCATCGAGACCGGCACCGAGTCCTACCGCCTGGCCCAGACCAAGGCCAAGCAACAGGCGAAGAAGTAGCCCTCACAGATGACCGGTCGCCCTCTGGATGTGGATCACGGCTTCCGGCGACCTTGGCGATCGAGGTGGTCGACCAGTTTCGCTTCGCTGCGGCGCAGTCGAGCAGACTCGTCCTCAGGCAGAGAGCCCAGCGCGTCGACGAGGACACGTGCTCGGGGAACGTGGACCATCGCACTGGAGTAGATACGGCACCCGGAGCACCATGCCAAGCCGACGCACCGCTCGAACATCGAGGACTCAGGCGGATAGAGACGGAACTGGTAGGAGCGGACGGCGGTCCCGCAGGCAGTGCAGCTTCGGCGATCACCGTCCTCGACCGTGTCCCAGGTCGCCACCTTGCCCCAGTGCCACCGCCTTGCCGGTGCTCTTCAAGTCGTCATGCGCAGCATTCTCGCTCATGGCCCATCAGCCCACCTCAATAGCCACACGACTACCATGGCTGGCCCTGCTGAGACCGGAACACGGAGCCAGTTCAGGCCGGAACAAAGGCCGCTTCAACCACCAACGTGGGGCCGGCCCAGACCGAAAATCTGGGGCCATTTCACGCCGTTAACGCCAAGGCGAGATCGAGCGGGCGCTGATGGAAGGTTCAGGTGATCGCTCGGGGCGGTTCCGGCTGTGGGAATGCAGGAGCAGCGTGGCAGTGCTGGGCGGGTCGCGTCATCCTGACGATCAGCCTGCGTAGGTGCCTCGCACGATGCTGTCTCCGGAGTGGTCGGGTTTGCCGTTGTAGGGCTGGACGGATACGTCCACGACGGAGTACTCGCGAAGGTCGATGTTGTCGGGAACCGGAAGGGTGGCGCGGCCGTCGGGTCCCAGGACGCCCATCGAGACCAGTTTGGTGTGGCTGATGTCCATGAGCCAGACCTCGTAATAGCCCGAACTCTTGGGCAGCCCTCTGACGGTGATCTGCAGGGATCGCCGGCCGCTCTCGTCTTGCAGGCTGGCGTAGCCGGCCGAGCCTCCTCGCAGGGAGTCGAGACGCTTGCCGTCGGCAACGGTCTGTGAGGCAGAGTTGTCGGTGTGCGTCGCCCACCAGGTGATCGCGCTGCCGGCGGCGGCGCCCAGGAGGGCGGTGCAAGCGGCGAGTGCGACAGCGAAGCGACCGACCCGCCGCGTGGGCCTTCCCGGTACTCCCGTGATCGAGGAGGGAGGCCGAGGGCCGACACTGGGGGTCTCCTGGTCCGGGAGCTGGAGTTCGGTGGCGATGGAGTCCCATGTGTCGGCCGGCGGCGTGAGCAGCTGATCGTCCGCGGTTTCGGGGGCAATCATCGTGATGAGCCGACGCAGGGCGTCGTAGTCGTTGCGGCAGGCATCGCATTCGTGCAGGTGGAGGGAGGCTGACGGCTCGGTGTCCTCTCCGAGTGCCATCATCGCCAGGGTTTCTTCATCGGTGTGCTTCACCGTCCACCTCCAACCGCTTCTTCAGACGCATCAGACCACGCCGTGTGTGTGTTTTGACCGTTCCGAGCGGCAGCCCGATGCGCTCGGCGATCTGTGACTGGGACAGGTCCTCGTAGAAGGCCATCGTGAGCACGAGCTTTTGTTGCTCGGTGAGGGTTTCCATCTCCCGTGTGAGGACGACGTAGTCGACCACCGACTCGGCCGCAGACGCCTCTTGCCGAGTCATGTTCGTGCTGGAGGTGACGGCCTGGACGTCCCTCTGGTGGCGTGATCTGCGGCTGAGGGCGTCGGCTACCTTTCTGTGGGTGATGCCCAGTAGCCAGGTCTTGAGAGAGCCGCGCCCGGGATCGAAGGTCTTGCGACTGTTCCAGGCTCCGACGAACACCTGCTGGGTGACGTCCTTGGCCTCTTCATCGTCTGCGAGCTTGCGCGACGCGATGGTGTAGATCAGGGCCCCCCAGCGACGGTAGGCCTCTTTGAGGCAGGATTCGTCGCTGTCGGCGAACCCCTCGCCCAGTTGGTCGTCCGACGCCGTGGTCACGGCTGCCACACTAGCCGCAAGGACCTGAGTGCCGCCCCACCTGGCCGTCACTTCGTTACCTCCACCGCTGTGACGACCAGATTGTTCTGGTAGCCGCCGCGGTCCGGCAGGTAGGGGCCGGCGCAGGTGATGAGGGTCAACACCGCGGGCCCTTCCCTGTCGAACACGGCGGACTCCGCAAGATCGTTCTTGCCGACCGTCCGACGCGTGATGATCTCGTAGTGGACGGACGTGCCGTCCTCTCGTCGCACATCGACCCGGTCACCTGGCTTCACCTGATTCAGGCCGAACAAGACGCCGAGGCCGCGTCCTTTGGCATCGACGTGTCCGACGATGATCGCCGAGCCTCTGGCCGCCCCCGGTGCCGGGGAGAAGCGGTACCAGCCGACACGGTCAGGATCGGCGGGAATCTGCATCCGTCCGTCCGCGGCCACCCCCACCGGATCGACCGGGGCGCGAACACCGAGCCCTGGAATGGACAGCTCCCGCGGCGGCGCAGGCGCAGGGAAAGTGGAGTCTCGAGAAGGCTCTCCCCGCTCCGGACGCCAGGTGGTCGACGCTGCGGGCTGCGCAGGCTCAGCAGGTGTTGCGGTGGCCGGGGCAGCTCCGAAATCAGAGGCGCCGCTGCCTTCGTCGGCCTGTGCCGTGGCAAGAAGGTAGGCCGCCACCGACAGGATGATGCCGAGCAGGGCAGCGGCTACCCCGAGTGTGCGGCGTTGAGTGGGGGCCATGGCCATGTCCGGCCTTTCCGCTAAGTGGGGCTGTCTGGTGCGATCACCGGGTGAGCGGGGTGATCGCACCGGACAGCGGGGTCAGATTCAGGACCGGCTGGCGCAGTTCAGCTGGCGTCGGTCCGGCGGCGCACGCGCAGCAGGTAGCCGGAGGCTCCCAGAGCCAGGAGGGCGCCGGCGGAAAGGGCGCCCAGGGTGATGCCCTGGTTGTGTGCGGCGGCAACGGCCAGTCCGGTCTCGCCGGCGGGGACTGCGTGGGGGGCGGTGTGCATGCCGGTGATGGTCTGGGTCTTGAGCGCGAGGTTCTTGTCGGCAGCGCTGCCCCAGGCGTAGACGATGGTGTTGCTGCCTTCGGCAAGGTCCAGCTTGGCCGGGCCGATCGCGACGGTGTCGGTTCCGGCGAGGACCACGTCGGCCGACACGGTACCGGCCGCGACCTCGCCCTTCGCCTCCTCGGGGTTCTCCAGGCCCTGGAAGACCGCGGTTCCGCCGGCGCGGACGTCCACGGCGGGGGCTGCGGCCACGTGGCGGACGGTGAGCCTGGCCTTGCCGGCGGGAACCTTGGAGGTGTCGTTGACGAACGCGTCGAGCGCGGGCTTGCCGTCGGCGGTCAGATGCGCCACCAGCGTGGCGTTGGCTCCGGCGGGCACTTCGACCGTCTTCTCGATGGCGGGGGTGCCCTTCGGCCCCTCACCGTCCTTGAAGACCTTGATGTCGTAGGAGCCGGCGTCGAGCTTCAGCGGCTCGGTGAGCGTGCCCGGGGCGAAGTCGGGCAGCAGTTCCTTGTCACCCGCGTACACGTCCACGGTCAGCCCGGGAACGGCGTGCAGCACCGAGACCGTCGCCTGCTCCTCCGCAGCCTGCGGCTGCGCGAACGCGGGAGCAACAGCGGTGGCGGACAGCACGACGGCCACGCCGGCCGTGAGAACCGCACCAGTAGAACGAGCGTTCATGGCGATCATCCCCATCATCCGGTCGAGAAGATCTCGAACCCTGTGTGTGGTGAGGCATTCCGCCGGGTCACAACGATCGGTTTCACCTAGTGCTTCAATTTTCTACGTCCGCTGACAGTTCGGCTGCGCCCGGCTCGGCTGTGCGGCGTTGGAGCGCGCCCGACGGCGCTCTGCGCGTCCTCTTCGGAGACGGTCACGGTCATGGCTCCGCAGACTTTCGAGTCTCGGTGGCGGAACTCGTGGAGGTGTGTGCCCCGGAGGCACCCGACGACGGCAAGGAGTCAGGCCCCCAGGGCCGCAGGTTCGGCCGGTTCCGACGATGGCCCTTCGGGCTCGGCGTGCTCGAGAGAGGAGAGGCTCCGCGGAGCGGGTCCTCGGCCTGACGAGCCCGCTCCGGCAGAGCCGGGTCATCCGGCGCGCCTACCCGGAGCGGCCGACCCCGTTCGGCTCGGCGGGAGCGTTTCGAGGGCGCTCGGCGACGAATGTGTGGGTGATGCCCGCCTGCCATCCGGGCTGGGGCAGGCAGCGTACGCGGGCGAAGCCCGCGCATCGCAGGCGGTCGGTGAAGGTTTGCGCCGAGTCGAATTCCAGCACGCTGCGGTAGAGGTGTCGGTAGAGCTCGGCATCCCCGTGGAGTCGTGCCCAGGGGCGCACGAAGCCGTTCACGACGGCCTTCCAGACGAGCCGATCGGACGGTCGGCCGGCGAGGCAGTACTCGTGGACGGAGAGTCGGCCGCCGGGCCGGAGAAGTCGGTGAACGGCACGGAGCACGGCCTCGGGGTCGGCTACGTTGCGCAGCAGGTAGGCCGCGAAGACGGCGTCGTACGGGCCTCCCGCATCGACCTCTGACATGTCCTCGACCGGGGCGTGGACGAAGGACACGTTCGCCGGCCAGGGCTTGGCCCGGGCACGCGCGAGCATGCCGGCCGAGGCGTCGACCCCGATGACGGTGGCCAGGGGTGCGGCACGCAGCAGGGCTTCCGTGGACGTGCCCGTTCCGCATCCCAGGTCGAGTAGCGTCAGTCCGGCTCCCTGGGCGGGAAGACCGAGACGGCGGGCGGACCGGCGCAGGTGCGCGGCATAGCCCGGGCTGGCGGACGTCATGAGGTCGTAGGACGACGACGCGTGGTCGAACGCGGCGGCGAGCTCCCTGTCACGCAGCATGTCCATGGGCCTCTCCTCGCTCGGCCGCCCAGCCTGCCTCACCCGCGATGCCAAGGCCAGCGGACTCGCCGTGCAAGGCCGGCGGCAGCTTGGCGGGGCGCGGCAGGTCCATATGGCCCAAGGTCTGCTGCGCCGCTGCATCTGCGGGGCAGTGAGGTACCGAAAGCCCCATGTACCGCACTGCCCGGCACACGGCAGCAAGGGAATCCACATGCAGACGCTCGATCCTTCCACGATCGACCGCGACGTCGCCGCGGTCCTGGACCTCGTCCTTGACGACCTTCTCCGAGACCGTCTCGAGGAGGCTCAAGCCATCGAGGGGCCCTTCGCCTCGGACATCGCGCGGCGCGTGGCCGCCTTCACGACGGGTGGCCACCGCCGCAGGTCCCGGTTGCTGTGGTGGGCCATGCGTGCGGTCGGCGGGGAGGGCGACGAGGTGGCCGACGCGACAATGCGCGCGGCGGCGGCCATCGAGCTCGTCCAGACGTGCGCGCTGATCCACGACGATGTCATGGACGGTTCCCTCACACGCCGAGGTGAACCCGCCGTCCATGTAGCGCTTGACCGCCAGTACCGGACGGAGGGGCGTGCCGGCCCTGGAACGGGCTTCGGCAGGTCGGCCGCGGTGCTCGCCGGGGATCTGGCCCTGGCCTGGGCGGACGACGTGTTCACGGAGGCGCTGCTGAGGACCCCGCACTCGGCCGGACTGGGCGCGCAGTGGCGGGCGATGCGGACCGAGATGGTCGCGGGGCAGTATCTGGACGTGCGCGCGCAGGTGACCGGTGCACGCTCTCGTAGTCTCGCCTTCCGGACGGCTGTCCTGAAGACGGCGTGCTACTCGGCGGTGCACCCCCTGCTGCTGGGGGCTCGGCTCGCGGGGGCCGGGGAGGGGGCGGTCCGGGAGCTGCGCCGGGCGGGTATGTGCGCCGGGATCGCGTTTCAGCTGGAGAACGACCTGCAGGGTGTCTTCGGCGATCCGGCCCGTACCGGCAAACCGGCCGGCGAGGACCTGCGCGAGGGCAAGGCGACCTACCTCTTGGCCGTGGGAAGGGCGCTGTGTGTCCGCAGGGGCGACACCGCGGGGCTCCGGCTCCTGGAGACCGTCGTCGGCTCTCCTTCCGCCACGGACGACGATCGGTGCCGTGTACGGGACCTGCTCGACGCGCTCGGGGCGCTCGGGCACGTCACCGCGCGCGTGGACGCCCTGTGCGCGCGGGCCGTCGACGCCCTGCGGCGGGCAACCCTGGTGCCCGGGCCGGCTGAACACCTGGAGCGGATCCTCCTGGACGCCTGCGGCCGTACGCCCGCGGGTCTCGCTTCGGACACGCGTGCCGGCGTGCGGGACCTCGGCCTTCGGAAACGGGCGCAGCGGTCCTCCGCTCCGGTGACGGAAGGGGTGCGATGAAGAGCGTTCCGGGGAGGACGGATCACGTGGTCGTGGTGGGCGCGGGATTCGCCGGCCTGTCGGCAGCGCTCCATCTGCTCGGCGCCGGACGGAAGGTGACCGTCGTCGAGCGCGACACCGGGCCCGGCGGGCGAGCCGGACGCCTTGACCTCGACGGGTTCCGGGTGGACACGGGGCCGACCGTCCTCACGATGCCTGCCCTCCTCGACGAGGCGTTCGCGGCTGTGGGGGACTCGCTGCGCGAGCGGGTCGAGCTCGTTCCCCTCCACCCGGCGTACCGGGCGCTGTTCCGGGACGGGAGCGGTGTCGACGTCCATACGGAGGCGGCCGCGATGGCTGCCGAGGTGGAACGGTTCGCAGGGGCACGCGAGGCCGACGGCTATCTCAGGCTGCGCTCCTGGCTGGGCCGGCTGTACGCGGTGCAGGAACAGCGTTTCATCGGAGCGAACTTCGACTCGCCGGCGCAGCTGCTCCATCCCGACCTGGCCCGGCTCGCGGCACTGGGCGGGCTGGGACGTCTGGACCGCGCGATCGGGTCCTTCCTGGAGGACGAACGCCTTCAGCGGGTCTTCTCCTTTCAGGCCCTCTACGCGGGTGTGCCGCCGTCGCGGGCGATGGCGGCCTACGCGGTGATCGCGTACATGGACACCGTGGCGGGCGTGTACTTCCCCCGCGGCGGGATGCACGCCGTACCCGTGGCGATGGCCGAAGCCGCCCGGCGGGCCGGGGCCGACCTCCGGTTCGGGGAGCGTGTCGAGGCGCTCGAACGGTCCGGGGCACGGGTGACCGGTGTCCTGACGGAGCACGGACGGATCCCGTGCGACGCCGTGGTGCTGACCACGGAGCTCCCCCATGCCTACCGGCTCCTGGGCCGCGCACCGCGGCGGGCGGTACGAACGCGGCACTCCCCCAGCGCCGTGATCCTCCACGCGGGAACGGACCGCACCTGGCCCGTCCTCGCCCATCACACACTGTTCTTCGGCGCGGCCTGGTCGCGCACGTTCGAGGAGATCACCCGTACGGGGAAGCTGATGACCGACCCCTCGCTGCTCGTCACCCGGCCCACGGCCACGGACCCCTCGCTGGCACCACCCGGCCGGCACCTCCATTACGTACTGGCTCCGTGTCCGAACACCGATATCGGGCCGAGCCCGCTGCACTGGGGCGAGCTCGGAACGGCGTACCGGGATTCGCTGGTCGCTGAACTCGAGCGGCGGGGACTGGACGGCTTCGGCGACGCCATCGACGCCGAATGCCTGGTGACCCCTGCCGACTGGGCGGCCATGGGGCACAGCGCGGGCACCCCCTTCTCGGTCGCCCACACGTTCGCCCAGACAGGGCCGTTCCGCCCGCGCAACCTGGTGCGGGGCACGGAGAACGTGGTCCTCGCGGGCTGCGGAACCACGCCCGGGGTCGGCGTGCCGCCTGTGCTCATCTCGGGAAGGCTCGCCGCCCACCGCATCACGGGACCGCCCCCGGCTGTACGACGGCGCCTGGCTCCTGCTGTCACGCGCGGCAGGCTGGGGGCGTCGTGACCCACCGCGAACTGGACGCCATCGGGGTGTCCGACCCCGTGCTGCGGGCCGCATACGCCGAGTGCCGTCGGTTGAACGCGCGCCACGGACGGACGTACTTCCTCGCCACGCGGCTGCTGCCGCTGGATCGCAGGAGCGCGGTCCACGCACTGTACGGATTCGCCCGGCGCGCGGACGACATCGTGGACGAGAACGCCGCGGCCACTGCGGAGGAGCGCGCGGCCGCGCTGGACGTCCTGGAGGACGAGTGGCGCCGGGCGCTGCGCGGGCAGGCGGTGACGGACCCCACCGTGATCGCGGCGGCCCACACCCGAGAACGCCTCGGCATCCCCGCGCGGCACTTCGACGACTTCCTCGCCTCCATGCGCAGCGACCTGTTCGTGAGGGAGTATGCGACCTACGCCGATCTGCGCGCGTACATGCACGGGTCGGCCGCGGTGATCGGGCTGCAGATGGTGCCGGTGCTCGGGACCGTCGTTCCGCGGGAACAGGCCGAGCCGTACGCGGCCGCGCTGGGGGTCGCCTTCCAGCTGACGAATTTCCTCCGCGACGTCGGGGAGGATCTGGACCGGGGCCGGGTCTACCTGCCGGCCGACCTGCTGGCCGCGTCCGGGGTGGACGGCGAACTGCTGCGGTGGAGCAGACGGACCGGATGCCATGACCGTCGGATCACCGACGCGCTGCGCGCGGCAGCGGCTCTCACACGGGAGGTCTACCGGAAGGCGGAGCCGGGGATCGCTCTGTTGGAGCCCGGGTCCGCCCCGTGTGTGCGCACGGCTTTCGTCCTGTACCGGGACATTCTCGCAGTGATCGAGAAGGAGGGGTATCCGGTGGTGCATCGGCGGGCCGTTGTCGGCGTGCGCAGAAGGGTGTCGATCGCGCTGCCCGGCCTCACCAGGGCCTGGGCGGCGCGTGCCGGATGGCGAACCCCTGCTCCTTCGGGCGGAGTCTCCCCCGGGGCCCGCGGCGGGCGGGCGCGGACTTTGCTGGGCCGATACCAGAGCACGAACGTGCGGGAGAGGACGTGAGGTGACGGAACGAAACGAGCGGCGTGAGCGTCGTCGCCTGCCACTGGGCTTTCGGCGCGAGGCGGTGTCCTGGGAGAGCCAGCGCGCCACGTGGCGGCAGGCCCGACCGGCGGCGATCGCCGCCGGTCTGAAGCGGGCGGTGTCCCGGCCCTCGGGCAACTGGTACGTCGTGGGGGCGAGCGGGGACATCCGGGCGGATCGTCCCGCCGGGCGGAACGTGGGAGGCACCGAGGTGGTGCTCTGGCGCGACGCCCGGGGCGAGGTGCGCGCGGGCTCCGGGGTCTGTCCGCACCTCGGCGCCGCTCTGAAGGACGGTGCGGTCCGATGCGGGACCCTGATCTGCCGCTGGCACGGCCTGGCTCTGGACGGCTCTTCCTTCGCCGGCTGGGAGCCATGGCCGGTGCACGACGACGGCGTCCTCGTCTGGGTGCGGTTGGACCGGGTGGGGGGCGAGGAGCCGACGGCGCGACCGGTGATGCCGCCCCGGCCGCCGGACGGGGCGGCGATCGCCGCCGTCTATACGGGTGTCGGCCGCTGCGAGCCCGAAGACGTCGTCGCCAACCGGCTCGATCCCTGGCACGGCGCGTGGCTCCACCCGTACTCCTTCGTCGACCTGGAGGTGCTCTCCGCCCCGTCGGACGACGACGAGGAAGCCGAGGACGCACTGGTCGTGCGGGTGTCGTTCAAGGTGGTGGGCCGCGCCGTGGTACCGGTGACCGCTGTCTTCACGGCGCCGGAACCCCGCACCGTCACCATGCGGATCACGGAAGGCGAGGGCGCCGGCTCCGTGGTCGAAACGCACGCCACGCCGTTGACACCCGCCGGAGCCGGGCACCCTCGCACCGCGGTGGTCGAGGCCGTCCTGGCGACGTCCGACCGGCCGCACTTCGCAGCGGTCAGGGCCATGGCGCCCCTGCTGCGGCCGGCGATGCGGTCCGCGGCGGGGCGCCTGTGGCGAGACGACCTGGCGTACGCGGAGCGCCGGTGGCGGCTTCGGAGCACGGGCCGGTTCCCCGGCTAAGGGGTGGTCAGGAGAGTGAGTAGCGCCGTCTGCCCGCAGGGCAGGGCCCGCGGCGCCCGGTGTGTGCGCAAGGCGCCGGTGCCTCAGGGCGTGGATGCCGAGGCCACGCGGGCGAGGAGCCGCAGCGCGGCCGAGCGCCCCTCGGTGGGAACGGTCCACAGCGTCTGGCCGCGCAAGCCCCACCGGCGGAGGTGGGCGTTGGCCGCGAGGAACCCCGTGGTGGCCGCCCGTTCCATGAGGGCCACGGGGTACTCGGTGCGGACAAGGTCTCCGGCGACCGTGACCGTCGGATCGGAGGTGTGGACGGTGGGACGGTTCCGATGTGCGCCAACTTCGAAGAGCGGGCAGTCGGAACGGAATTCGTGCCGCTCGTCGACGACGACCGCGGCGCGGGTCTCCGGCCAGGCGCGGCGCAGCTGGGCCACCAGCTCGCGGGACAGCGTGCGGGGATCCGCCGACCGGTCGACCGCGTAGGCGTGTAGTTCGACGACCGAGCCGCCGGTGCGGGCGGCCCAGCGAGCGGCTTCCCCCTCCCAGCGGTCGAGCACGCTGATGTTGTCGAGGGGGCCGTATCCGCTGGTCCCGAGGAAGCCGGGGCGTTCCGGGCGCACCGGCCGGTCGAGCCACAGTCGGGACACGAGGAAGGGCGGCGCGGTGCGAAGCGCGCTCACCCCGGCGCGCCAGGACTCGTCGCACAGGGCCGGGGACGCCGCGGCGAGCTCTTGGAGCCCAGCGGTGTCGGCGGCGAGCACGAGGGCGTCGGCGTGCCGGGAACCGTCGGTGGAGGAGACCATGTGCCCTCCGTCGGGGGCCGGGACGATCTCCCGGACGGCGGTGTCGGTCAGGATGCGAACCCCGTGGCTGCGCAGATAGGCCGCGAGAGGGTTCCACAATGCCTGGGGGTAGGGCTCGTTCGGCACGTCGAAGAGCAGGCCCTCGGAGGAGCCCAGGAAGTAGATGTGGAACATCAGCACGAGCTCCGCGGCGGACAGGTCCCCGGGGTCGGCGAAGAAGCTGCGGGAGAAGACCTCGAAGGCGAGGTGTTGCGCGGCCGGCGGGAACCGGATGTCGTCGAGGAAGTCGCGCGCGCTGACGGCGTCGTACCGCCGGTAGACGTCGGCGACGCGGACGTCGAGCAGAGGAAGCGCGGCCGGCGCGTTCATCCGGCGGAGATCGCCCCAGCCGAAGCTCGGGCTGAGAGCGACGAAGCCGAGGGCGCTCCAGGGAGGCGTACGCGGCACGCGCGCGAAGCTGTCGTGGAGGCCGGAACCGTGCTGCAGCGGGTAGTCGGGCAGGCCGGTCAGGCGCTCCAGGGAGGGGTCGATCCGGCGCAGCAGTCCGCGGAGGTTGTAGTACTGCCGGAAGAAGGCGTGGAATCCGCGGCTCATCGTCACGGCCGAACCGTCGTTCAGCCGGTCCGGCCAGCCGGCCAGGCGGCCGCCCAGAGCGGGCTGCCGCTCGTAGAGGGTGACGTCGACGCCGCGCTCGGCGAGGATCGTAGCCGCCGCGATCCCGGCGATACCGCCGCCGACGACGGCGCACGAGGGCCGTGGGCCGGGCCGCGCCCGGCGGAGGCCCGGCGGGGCGGGCAGGACGACCGCTCGGCGGTCGCGGCCGCGTGAGGCACTGACGTGGAGGAAGGGGCGCATCGCGTGGGCTCGCTCTCTTGACGGGTCGCCGGTTCAGCGCCGGCGGGAGAGGAAGGACAGCTCCGCGGCCGTACGGAGCATGGGGCGGACGGGAGTGTGCAGGCCGATGCGGAACTCCTCCGGCAGGCGCGTCCCGCCGTCGAGGAACCGCAGGATCGTGTCGACGGGGACCTCGTCGAACAGGCGGGTGAAGAAGTCGGGCCCGGAGATCCTTCCGGTGTCGATGCCGCGGAGGAGGATCGCGTCCATCGTCAGGGCGCGCCGAGGGTAGGCGGCGGGAGGGAGGGGCTCGCGGCCCGCGTGCACGAGGGCAGCCACGGCGCGCGCTTGCCGCTGGATGGCGGCGAAGGCGTATCCCGTGGAGGGCCGCACCGCTCCCCCGGCACCCCCGAGCCGGAAGGTGCTCAGCCCCGACCGCCGGGGGAAACGGGCGTCCGTCATCGGGATGCGCCCCTGTTCCACCGCACGCACCTCGAAGTCGCCGAGGCCGAGGACGGACCCGGTGTAGTGGCGCAGGGCTGTGTCGTACTCCTCGTCGAAGAGGGCTTCCCGGCCGAACTCCGTGTACTCGACGAGGGCTTCGTGCCGGGAGAGCGGCAGCACGTAGCCGAAGGAGAGACCGTGCGGGGGTTGCGGCGTACGGAAGTCCATGAGGTCGACGGCGTCCGGCACGAAGGCGGGCCGTTCGGTGCGCAGGAACCAGCCCTTGAAGTGTTGGAGGAGACGAACGCGGGCGTCCGGCTCCGGGCTCGGGGGGCGGGTGTCGAAGACCCAGCGGGCGTGGACGTGGAAGGCGCCACCGTCAGCGGGCCGGCAAGTGACGGTGGCGCCGTCGGGTCGGTCGTCGACGGCGTCGGCGGTGGCCTCGAGCCGGCGCAGCCCGCGCAAAACCGGTCGCAGCCCCCGGGAGAAGGACTCCGAGGTCAGCATCTTGTAGCGCAGCTCTCCCAGGTCGCGGTGGAAGGAACGCCCGCCGGCCTCGTGCAGTCTCACGCGGCGCCACGAGGACGTCAGCCAGGCGTCGTACGGGCCGGGGCCGCTCTCCCAGTAGCACCAGGTCCGGGGAGGCGGGCGCAGAGGGCCCGGGGGCGCGTCGACCAGGACGACCTCTGGGACCGGTGCGCCGGACGGGGGGACGAGGAGACGCCAGGCCAGTGACAGGCCGGCTGCTCCGGCACCGATGACGACCACGTCGCATCGCATGAATCCCGACTCCTCTCAGTCGCGCGGACATCGGCCCCGGTCGGCCCATGCGGAACGGAAGACCGATCAGGCGTCCGGCCCTCCCAGGAAGTCCACCCATACCCCAAGACCGCTCCCACGGCGGTCAGCATCGCCGCACGACCGCCACGGATCTCGTCACGGCTCAAGGCTCCGTACGGCATCGCCTCCATCCTGACGGTCCGTCCGGAAATGGTGGGGACCGAGACCGGATCACCGGCTCGTGTCACGGACCTGCGCCGTCCGGGTGGCAGTCAACGACAGAGCCGACTCCGCAGACTGTTTGCCGGTGTCCGTTTCGATCTGCTTGACCGGCATCCCGTTGAGGCCGCGCCGCGGACCTGCCGGAGCTGGAGGAGGACGAGCCCGGCGTTGCGGGGGTCACGCGTCAGCCGCCTGTGGTGCCACCATGCAGCAGGGCGAGCTGGTGCTCGACGGCCACGGTGAGCCGCGCATCGTCGTCGGTGGCGAGGAGGTCGAGCAGGGCGCCTCGCAGGACTGCCAGGGCCAGGGTCCGGCGGGTGGCACCGTCCTCGCTGTCGCGCTCGGGCGGCTGCTGGAAGCCGGCCAGGACGCCGAGCCAGTCCTCCACCGTCGCCCGGGCGAACCCCGCCCAGGCCCCGTCGGGCTGGACGAGGGAGCGAGTGTACGCCTCGGCCCATAGCCGCAGCAGCGGCCGATGCTCCGTCGCGGCGAGCCACGTCCAGAGCCGTTCGACGGCGGACACGAGTCCGGCGGGACTTTCGGGCTGCCGAGCACGGTCCAGGAGCGCCAGCTCGTCAGCGCGGGCGCGCGCCAGCAGCGCCCGAAGCAGGCCGTCTTTGCTTTCGAAGAGGAAGAGCAGGACCCGTGGGCTGGAGCCGATGGCATCAGCCAGCGGGCGCAGTGACAGGTCGGCCAGGCCGTGGGCGAGGGCGTACTGGTAGGCCGCCTCCAGCAGCTCGGCCTGCCGGGCGGAGGGGGTTGGCGCTTTCTGAGGCATGCAGCTAGCCTAACTGAAACAACTGTTTCAGTGGCGTGTTTCGATCGCGGGGCCGGGAGAGCAGCGCATGTATCAGCAAGATCAGAAGCAAGTCGTCATACGCCGCGCCGACCGTCCCGGCGACCTGGGATGGGTGGTGATGGCCCACGGCGAGGCATACGACCAGCAGTTCGGCTGGAACACCGACTTCGAGGTCCTGGTCGCCAATATCGTCGCCGACTACGGAACCAAGCGCGATCCGGCACGAGAGGCGGGCTGGGTTGCCGAGGTCAACGGCCGACGCGTGGGCTGCGTCTTCCTCGTCGCGGGCGACCGGCCGGAAGTGGCCAAGCTGCGGATTCTGCTCGTCACCCCGGAGGGCAGAGGTCTTCGCCTCGGGACGCACCTGGTGGAGAGGTGCCTCGCCTTCGCCCGTGAAGCGGGTTATGAGCAGGTAACGCTATGGACCAACGACGTGCTCACGGCGGCGCGCAAGATCTACCGGAGTTTCGGCTTCACCCTCGCCGACGAGGAGCGCCACCACAGCTACGGCCAGGATCTTGTCGGCCAGAACTGGACCCTCGACCTGCGCACCGGCGCGACGGACGGCGACAGCTGAACGACACGGCGAAGCCCGAACTGGCCCCACCGGTGGCGGGCCCCCTCAGGCGGTGGGCCACCGTCACAGACACCGACTTCCCCAGCCCTTGAAGATTCCTGCCGTTCAGGTCGAAGCGGACACCGGTGAACAGTCTCCGGAGTTACGGGACGGTCCTTGCTGATCTTCTCGTTAGTTCTGTGGATGCGGTGGAGCCGTTGGTGGGATCCTGATGCGGTCTCTTTCAAGCCTTGGGGCTTGACCCCGGATCTTGGACACCCGAGGCACTTGGATCTTGAGTCCAGGAGAACGGATGTCCCGTGGTCATGAAGCACTGTCAGCCGGAGTTCAAGGCGGACGCGGTCGCGTTGTACGAGTCGCGGCCCGGCGCGACGATCAGGTCGGTCGCCGCTGATCCGGGGGGCAACCCGGAGACGTTGCGGAACTGGGTCCGGGCAGCCGGCGCGAGCCGGCCCCGGGGCCGCCGGGCGGAGGCGCCCGCCGAGCCGCCCACGCCACTGGAGGCGGAGAACGCGGCTCTGCGCAAGAAGGTCCGCGAGCTGGAGGAGGAACGCGAGATCCTGCGGAAGGCGGCGAAGTATTTCGCCGGGGAGACGCGCTGGTGAACCGCTTCCAGTTCGTCGCCGACCACCAGCGCCGCTACGGCGTGAAGCGGCTGTGCACCGTCCTCGGCATCGCCCGCTCCAGCTTCTACTACCGGTGCCGCACCGCCGCGGACCGGGCTGCCCGGCCGGCGGCCGACGCCCGCCTCGCCGCACGGATACGGGCCGTGCACCGTGAATCGGCCAGCACTTCACCGCCGGTGACGCGGGACTGGGCAACCTGCCCCTCGCGGTGGGAACCGCGATCGGCGGCGCCATCAGTGGCGCGTTCCTCGCCGACAAGATCGGCCGCAAGGTGCTCCAGATCGGACCGCTGGTCCAGCTGGCCGGCGCGGCCGTGCTGTGGTTCGAGCTCGACGGCCTCGACTCCGCCTCGTTCGCGATCTGGGACATCGTCCCCGGCGCGACGGTGGCGGGCGTCGGCGCCGGCATGGTGATCGCCGCTCTGTTCAGCTTCATCCTGGCCGCGGTCGACGACGAGATCGGATCCGCCTCCGGTGTCCTGTCGGCGGTCCAGGCGGTCGGCGGCTCCATCGGCGTCGCGGTCTTCGGCTCGGTGTTCTTCGCCCAGGCCAAGACCGGCGACTTCACCGGCGACTTCCACCGCGCGCTGATCGTCCAGGCGTGCCTGCTGGTGGTCTTCCTCGCGATCACCTTCCTGCTGCCCAAGAAGGGCCGCACCGAAGAAGAGCAGCACGGCACCACCCCCGAGACGCCTGCCGACGACTCCGGCACCAAGCTGCATCTCACCGTCTGAGCCCCGACCGGCCCGAACGGAGCGCCCACCAGGGCCGCCGCCCGATGCGAGGGAAGACGAGGAAGCCCAGAGGGAGCATCACGACACCCCGGAACGTGCTGACCGCGGAAGCCGGCATCGCCGGTCCGGCCCTGGCCCACTGGCTCGGACGGCAAGGGATGCAGGCTCACCTCGTCGAGCGTTCTGCCGCCCCGCGGGAGGGCCGGCAGACCGTGGACCTGCGCGGTGCCGGACGAGACGTTGCACGCAGGATGGGCCTGGAACGCGCCCTGCAGACCCACACCACCCGCGAAGAGGGCATCCGCTTCGTCGACGCGGCCAACCGCACCAAAGCCGCCTTCACCAGCGGAGCCTTCGGCGGCCAGGGCCCGATCGCCAACCTGGATATCCTCCGCCCCTACGTCACCCGTGCCCAGAACCCGCCGCCCGGCGTGCCCCGCACGGCCTCACCCTGCACCGGCCGGCATCCACGCCCTCGACACCGTCCTGCTCACCGCCTCCCGGGCCCTCATCGCCAAGACGAAAGGGCAGGGACGCCCGTGTCCCCGCCCTCCTGACTTCAACGAGCCGGACTTGACAGGGGACTGGTCCGAGCGAGGGCTCGGTAGTGGTCGAGGCCGAGGACCTGGGCGGGGATCCGGGTGGAGGTGAAGGTGCTCTTGGCCGAGCCGGCCGGGCCGATGAGGACGATGACGGCCGGGTCGGGGCCCGTCGTGTCGAGCGGAAAGGTCATGTGGGTTCACCGTCGAAGGTGGGGGTGCGCTCCAGAAGTCGTGGACGCAGGCGTGGCCGGTCGCTCAGTGCACGGGGCCGCAGCGCCCGCTGGAGTCCGGGCGCTGCGGTGTTCGCAGAGGAGCGGATGCGGTTCTGCCGGAGGGTCAGGGGCGGGAAGGGGCGTGGGTGGCGAGCCAGGTCGTCAGCGCGGCCGCGCTGAAGTCCGCGGTGAACAGTGGTGGGCGTGGCCGGTGAGCAGGGCAGGTTCTGCACGTCCCAGTGCAGAAACCGCGTGATGGTGAGCTTGCCTTCTGTCACCTCGGCGATGACCGCCCGCAGAGTGTCCTCTCTCACTCCCAGCGGGCGACCGGCCAGGAACTGCAGCAGGTCACTGGTCGGGTCCTCGGTGCATTCGGCCTTGAAACACGAGCGGCATGCCTCGCGGCCCGTGCGATCGAGCCGTGGCGCGGAGTGGCGTTGTTGCCGCAGGTCGCGCAAGCCCAGCCTTTCGTCTTGTTGCTGCTGCCACATGAGGCGCACAACCGCAGGCCGGACGACGTTGACGGCCCCGAGCTCCTGCAGAATGCCGATGAACACTCCACCGAGGCCGGGCCTGAGATCAGCAGACCGCCTTCCAGCGCCTGGGCCAGACGCACAACTGCCGCCTTCGAGGGGGCGGCACGCTGGATCGCCTGCTGAACGGTCTCGGGCAACAGTCCGGCTCGACCGCAGCGACCAGCTCGTAGATCACGGCATGCGGGTCGGCGTCGAACCGGGCCACCTGGCGACGCGTGTTCACGGACCTGTGCTGCGACTGGCTTGTCGCTCGGGGCGGGGTACGCGACAGGGGCCCGGCTGATGCCGAGCCCCTGTCTTTCGTAGCGGGGACAGGATTTGAACCTGCGACCTCTGGGTTATGAGCCCAGCGAGCTACCGAGCTGCTCCACCCCGCGTCGGTGACCCCACCGTACACGATGTGTGATGCAGGACGGTGGGCGAGTTACGGGGGGGGGACGGGCGGTTCAGCCGCGGATGATGTTCACCGCCTGGGAGCCCTTCTGGCCCTGCGTCACATCGGAGGCGACGCTCTCGCCCTCGGCTGGCGGGGCGGAGCTGGGGTGGGGAGGATATTGCTTGCCCTTGGCGGTTTCCTTGAGCTCGGACCCCGCGGAGACCTTCACGCTGTAGCCGGTCGGGCACTGCCGCGAGTACCTGCGACGCCGCGGCATCCGACCCACCATCCCGGAGAAAGCCGACGGTCAGGCCGCCCGCCTACGCCAAGACTTGCAAGGCGGACGGCCACCAGGCTCCGACGAAGACCGCTACAGGAAGCCCCACACCGTCGAACGAGCCGTCGACAAGCCCAAGCATGCCCGAGCAGTCGCAACCCGCTACGACAAGCGCGGCTACGTCTTCCTTGGAACGGTCACCGCCGCAGCTCTCGTCACCTGGCTCCGCACGTGATCGCCCGGACAGGTCCCAGCCGCCCAGTGTGCTCCGGCGGAGGACAGCCGAGCGCTGGGAGCGTACGCGCCACGGTGCGGGGGTGTCCAGAACCGTTCTCAGGGACGGTCACTTCAGTGCGAAGGCACGGATCACTTCCTGCTTGACGGTCAACCCGTCCACCCCCTCAGCGGAGGCCCGCAAGGAGACGAAGGCTCCGGGCCGGTCCGGTGTGGTGAAGCGAGCCGTCCAGCGGCCGTCCGCCCCCTTCTTCAGCGGGATCCGCTGCCAGCTCGTGCCGTCGTCGTAGGACGCCGACAACGTGGCGGTGTCACCCTTGAACTGCTCACCTTCGAACCAGCTCTGTGTCTCCGCGCCCAGCCCGAGGGTCAGCGTACGTCCCGCGGGTGCGTTACCCCGCAGGTCGACGGGAACGTCGAAGGAGAGGTTCAGCAGCTTCAGGCCGTGCTGGGCGTAGTCGTCCTCGGCGTTCGGGTGGTAGGTGAAGCCGTACTCGGTGGAGACCTTGGTGGAGGTCTGCCAGAGTTCGCCGTCGCGGGATGCCTGTGCCACGACACGGTAGGGCTTGGTCTCGCGCGGCAGGACGGCCGAGAACGCGCGGCCGGGAGCCTGCTTGATCAGGCGGTCGCCGTCGTAGAGCGCGATGGTGCCGGCTTCGTACTCGTTGCCGGGCATCGAGCCCGAGTGTCCCGGGCCCGAGTCCGACCACATCGGGACGTTGACCTGGATGCCTCGGCTGTCCGTCATCGTGCTGACGAAACCGGGGCCGAAGCGGGGATGCTGCACGGGGGCGAACCAGTCGCTGGTGTAGGCGCGGTCCGCCTGGAAGCGGTCCTTGCCGCCGCGCTGCTCGAGGCCGGGCGTCTCGCCGACGCCGATCTGGTGGTTCTCGTACCAGAAGCTGTCACCGTACGGCTGTGAGACGTATTCGGTGCGTACAGCGGGATACTTCTCGTACTCGGTGAGTCCCACGCCGCGTCCCCGGCCCATCTCGCGGACGGGGACGTAGACGCGGATGCCGCCGCCGAGTGCGTCCTTGTGGCCGTGGTAGCGGCTGGTGACTTTGGCGAGGTCGTCCTCGTCAGGCCGGTAGTCCAGGGCGGTGCCGGGAATCGCGTTCTTGTAGACCCGCGACAGATCGAAGAGGTAGTCCGGGAAGCGCTTCTGCTTCACCTTCAGGACCCCATGGCCGCTCTTGGCCTCGACGATCAGCCGCGCACCGTCCTCGGCGGGGACGGAGGCCGCGGTGATCTCCTGGTTGCCATAACCCTCGTAGAGCCGGCCACGGGCGTCGTTGACACTGATGATCATCGCTGCTCCTGCCGCGGCCGCGTTGCGGCCGCGGGTCGCGGCGCCGACCTCGTCGCTGCGGTCCGCGATGACGGCCTTGCCTCGGACGTCGAGCCCGGCGTAGTCCTCGACCGCGCCCCTGCCGACGTAGACGGTCGCCAACCGGCTCTGGCCGTCCTGGAATCGGGTGCCGCTCTGGCTGGTCAGCTCCACCTCGTGGCCGCTCGCGGTCTCCGCGTCGAGCAACTCCTCACGCAGGCGCCAGCGCGTCATGAAACTGAATTCGCCGCTGGAGACCGGATCAGTGGATCCGAGGTACACCGTGTCGTAGTAGGGCAACATCACGAACTGGCTGTCGAAGCCCACACCGCCGGTGCCCGTGCCGCTCGGGAACATCCTGTGGAAGTCGAGGACGGTCTGGGAGACCTCGGTCTCCTTCGGCGCCTTGACGCTCGCCTCGTGTGTCTTGCTCGCGTCGAGGGTGACTGTCGTCGGTCCGGTCACCACTGCCTCGGGCTCGGCGAGGAACGCCACTCCCAGTGAGTCGGAGCGGTCGCCGGCGACGTTCAGATAGGTCCAGGCCATGTAGGTGCCCTTGGGCAGCCGCAGGGTGCGTCGGCCGTCGACAGGCACCTGGACCGGGGCGCGGTTGCCGTCGTACGTCAGGGAGACGGTTCCGGCTACCGGGTTGCCACCCCGGTCCTTGAGCTCAAGGGTGACGTCGTACAGTTCGCGTTCTTTGGTGAGGGCGAAGCCCGTGTGGGCGGCGACCGCTGCGGTGGCCGCGTCGGTGGCGATGACCTGGCCGGAGAAGACCGTGTCCGCCGGAACGGTGGTCGGGTCGAGCGTCAGCCTGACGTCGGCGGCACCGCCGGCCGGGACGGTGACGGAGGAGGCGTCAAGGGAGTAGGCCGCGTCTTGCGTGTCCAGGGCCAGGTTCAGGGTGATCGCGGTAGAGCCGGTGTTGCGGTACGTGATGGTGCGCTCAGCGGCCGCGGCCCCTGCGTGGGGCCACTTGTAGACCGCGGCCGCGACCGAGCCGGTCGCCTCGATCGTTGTCTCCACTGCATTGGCGACGTCGAGCCGACCCGTGCCCATGGCGTACGGGCGGTAGGCGTCGAGCTTCTTCGACGTGGACATCAGCGCGTTCTTCATGCGCTGGCCGTCCCAGTCGGGGTGACGCTGCTTGAGGATGGCCGCGGCGCCCGCCACGTGCGGGGTGGCCATCGAAGTACCGTTCATCGAGCGGTACATGCCGCCCGCCCAGTCCGGAACCGCCTGCGATGCGGCGGCGTTGATCGCCACACCGGGCGCGGAGATGTCCGGCTTCAGGGAGTAGGACCCCGTCAGAGGTCCCTGGCTGGAGAAGGAAGCACGTCGGTCGGACTTGTCGACCGCGGCCACCGTCAGGGCTGCGGCCGCAGAGCCCGGAGAACCGATCGCGCCGGGTGAGGAGAGGTTTCCTGCGGCGACCACGAAGAGCGGCCCGCCATCGGCCGACAGGGCGTTGAGCGCCAGGGCCTCCGGGGTGTTGCCGTCGTCGCCGATCTGCGTGCCCAGGCTCATCGAGACGACGTCGGCGCCTTGCGCCTTGGCCCACTCCATGCCCTCGACGATGCCCGACTCGGAGCCGTAGCCGCCGTCCGAGAGGACCTTGCCCACCAGCAGGTCGGCGCCAGGAGCCACGCCCTTGTTGACTCCGCCCGAGGCCGCACCGGAGCCGAGGACGGTGGAGGCGACATGGGTGCCGTGCCCGTGCCGGTCGGTCACCTCCTCTCCGGGTATGAAACTCTTCGTGCCCACGATCCGGTCCTTGACGTCCGGATGGTTGGGGTCGATGCCGCTGTCCAGGACGGCGACCGTGGTACCCGTACCGTCGAAACCCTGGGCCCACGCGATGGGAGCACCGGTCTGCGGCACCGACTCGCTGAGGTCGGCCATCACCCGGCCGTCCAGCCAGAGCTTGCCGATTCCTCCGTCGAGAGACCGTGCGTTGCCCGCCGCGGGCGTGATGGCGTTCCAGAAGGCGCGAGCCTGGAGCTTGTCCGTCTTCAGCGCCGTGGCGTCGATCGACTGAAGCGTGCGGACCTTCGCGGCACCCCGCGGTGTGGCGGGCGGTTGTGCCGAACGGGACCTCGGCGCGGAGGCGATGACCGGGATGGCCTTCGCATGCGCGTCGTCCAGCTGCATCGCGGCCAGCCCGGTGACGTTGAACAGGCGTACGTCCAGACGATCTGCTGCCAGCAGCGGCAGTACCTCGGACGGCAGGACGTAGGTGTCCTGTCCATAGCGCTGAATGTGCACCCCGCCTGTCGCACCGTCAGGGCGGTCGACGGTCACGGCGTCCTCACCGCCGGGCAGTTCCCGGTAGTGCACGACGTCACCGGTAATAAGGGTCATGTCATACGACTCTGCGTCGGCATGTGTTTGCTCCTGCGGTGCTGCCGGGGTTACGGCCACCGCTGAGGGCTGAGGGAGCAGCAGTCCGCTGCTGACCGCGACTGCGATGGCGGTCGCGGCCAGCGCCGACCGGCGTCTGGGTATCGATGTCATGCAGATGATCAAAACGGGAACCACCCCTTCCGCGTAAGGGGCCGGGCAGGCGGCAATCCGCCATGGCGGCTAACCGCCCGTCAACACGCGACTTCGCCGTCGGGAAAGGTTGTCCCGACGGCGCCCAAAGCCGGCCTCCGCGGCCGTCATGTCCGACGGATACCAGCGTCCCCGGTTCGCACGACCCGGCCGTGTTCCCGTGCAGGTGCGCGGGGTACACGGCGCCCGCGTCACCCTCACCCTTGACGGCACGGCCGCACTGACCCGAGCCGGATGGTCGGCCACCCGGTAGCGCAGCTTTCTGGTTCATCGCCCGACCGCTTCCACCGGCGGGCGCCCAAGCGCCGCCCGGCCTGGCCCGGAGGCGCAGCAGCGAAGGCACAACGGAGACGGACGCGCCGGCCTCAAGCTCCTGCGCAAGCGGGTGCCACCTGCCTCGTGGCCTGATTGTGAGTGGCCAGTGCGACGATCCCCGGACAGCCGTGTGAGGAGAGGCATGGGCACCTGGGACATCGGCCCCTTCGACCACGACACCGCCGACCGCCCTCGCGGCTTGACAGACGGCATTAGGAATCAGTGAGGGAACCAGGATGGTGCGAACGAGGAGGGTATCGACGGTCCGTGCATGCGCGAAGGCGATCGGATCGCCACAGGACACCGTCCGGCCGGCCTTCTCGTTCACCGGCGGTCCCGGCCAGCCGGCATCGTCTGCGTCAGACTGAAGAGCGTGCGACGAACTCGGCTTTGACGTGGACGGACTTGTGAACCTTGCGGCCGTCCAGGCGTTCTGCGAGCAGTCGGGCGGCAGCACGCGCGACCTGGTCCGCCGGGTAGCGGATAGTGGTCAGTCGTGGTCGTACCAAGGAAGCGAAGGAAGCGTCGTCGTGGCCGATCAGAGCCACGTCCTGGGGTATGTCGAAGCCTAGTTCGTGCGCTTTCTCCATGGCTCCGACAGCGATCACGTCGTTGCCGCAGAAGACGGCGTCAGGCCGGTAGCGGCGGCTCATGAGGTCGGCGAAGCCAGTCGCTCCGGCTTCTCTCGTGTGCTCGCCCCGGACGACCAGTTCGTGGGGAAGCGCCATGCCGAGCTGGAGCGCCAGACCTCTGAGCTGTTCCAGGCGGGGGTCGCCGCCCGTGGCGTCCCGGGGCCCCGCGATCATGGCTATGCGTCGTCGTTGTGCCGCCGCCACCTGCTCCAGTGCGGATCGTGTTGCCGCGCGGGCATCGGGCGTCACCTGGTCGATCGGGCCGAAGGAGACATCTGCGCTGACAACGACGGGCAGGCCTGCCTCGACCAGGGGCTCGAAATCACGCGGTTTGAGCCGAAAGGGAGTGATGACGACGCCGGCGAACCGCTGCTGCACGGCCTCCGCCAGGAGCGCCTGCTCCTCGTCCCGGCGCGCGCGCGTGTTGCAGACGACGACGTGCAGTCCGCGCCCTCGCAGTTCTTCCTGCAACGTGGCCGCGAGCTGCGCGTAGAAGGGGTTGGCGATGTCGGGAACGATCAGCGCAACCAGGCTGGACCGCCCCGTCCGCAGGCTGCGCGCCGTGGTGTTGAGGGTGAAGTCCAGTTCGGCGATGGCCGCCTCGACCGCAGCCCGGGTCTCGGGGGCGACTTGTCGCTTGCCGGAGAGCACGTAGGAGACCGTCGCGGACGACACTCCGGCCGCACGAGCGACATCCGCCATGGTGACTCGTTCGCGCACAGCGCACCCTCCCTTCTGCAGCCACCCTATGTCACGTGCGGTTGCGCCGTGGAGGCGCTCGCGCCCGAGGTCCGAGGGGTCCCGCCCGCCGATACCGGTTCCACTTCTCCGGAGGGCTGTCAGGTGCTCCGTTCCCGGCCGTCGACACGACGCAGCCGTACCAGAGCGCTGGCGCAGTCACCCGGGGGAAGATCGGGAAGCGGGAGACCGAACCCGGTCAGAGTGGCCCCGGACCACTCCCGTCCCGTCTCCTCATCGCGGTACCTGCCTTCCTGTTCCAGCCCTCGCAAGCGCAGCGGCGGGTGCGGCGGCCCGAAGGCCGTTCCGGGCCGCCAGATCAGCAGGACCACGCGTTCGCCGGGCGCGTCGAGATACTGCACGGCCGTCAGCGGCCCGTCGCCCGGAGCCAGGAGGCGGAACTGCTCCCCCTGCTGTACGACGGGACGGATGTCCTTGTGGACCTCGACGAGCCGGCCGGCCTCGGCAAGTTCGGCTTCGGTCCAGCGGGTGAGATCTCCTCCGATTCCGAGTACGCCCGCCATGGCACTGTGGAACCGGAAGGGCATGGGGACCGTCCGGCCGGTCAGCGGGTTGGGGCTGTCGGTCACCCATGCGGACATGACACCCGCCGGGTACATCTGGCTGAAGCCGTGCTGGATGGTCAGGCGATCCACTGCGTCCGTGTTGTCCGAGGCCCACGCCTGATCGGTGCGCGCGAGGGTGGCAGGGTCGACACGTCCTCCGCCGCCCGCACATGCTTCGATGCGTAGTTGCGGGAACTCGGCGCGCAGGTGGTCGAGTACGTGGTGGACGCCTCGGGCGTGTTCTACGTGGACGCGCCTGGCGTCGGGGGCGGGGCCGGGCACGCCGGCTTCGCTGAAGGACCGGTTGAAGTCCCACTTGAGGAAGTCGACCGAGTTGTCGGCGACGAGCTCGCGCAGCCATGTGAGGGCCCAGCCGGTGACCTCCGGGCGGGAGAAGTCCAGGACCAGTTGGTTGCGCAGTTCCGTCGCGGTGCGATCGGGCAGGTGCAGGACCCAGTCGGGGTGTCGGCGGTAGAGGTCGCTGTCGGTGTTGACCATCTCGGGTTCCACCCACAGGCCGAAGGCCATGCCTAGGCTGTGGACCTCGTCGGCGAGCGGGCGCAGCCCTCTGGGAAAGCGGTGGGGGTGGGGGGTCCAGTCGCCGAGGCCGGCCCGGTCGTCGTCGCGGCCGCGGAACCAGCCGTCGTCGAGGACGAACAGCTCGACGCCGAGGGCGGCGGCACGTTTCGCGAGGGTGATCTGGTTGTCCTCGTTCACAGCGAACGACGTCGCCTCCCAGGAGTTGTAGAGAACGGGACGCAGTTCTTGCGGGTGGGGCAGCACGTAGGTGCGCAGGTAGTGGTGGAAGGTGCGGGAGGCGCCCCCGAAGCCGCGGTCGGTATACAGCCCGAGGCTGAGCGCGGTGCGGTGGGTGCCACCGGGGGCGAGCCGCAGTTCGATGCCTTCGTGTCCTTCGCCGGCCACGATGCCGGTTCGGCCGGACGCGGTGCGCTGGGCGGTGAGGCGCCAGCTGCCGCTCGCGGCGAGTGCGACGGCCCAGACCTCGCCGTGCTCCTCGCTCGCGTCCTGGGCGTCGAGGGTCGCCCAGGGGTTGGCGTGGTGGCCTGTGTGTCCGCGCCGGCTGCCCAGCACCGTCTCACCCACCGGCAGCCCGGACCTGTGGAGGCGGCCTTCGCGGGACCAGCCGCCGTGGACGGAGCCGATTCGCCAGGCCGGGCGGGGTGGCAGTGGCCAGTGCGCCGACGCGTACCGCAGGAGCAGGATGTCACCGTCGGCGGCGGTACCGTTGTGGTGGAACTCCGTCCAGCGTTCCAGTACGTCGCTGTCGGCGGGGACGCGGTAGTGCAGGTCCCATGCCAGTGGCCGGTTGCGGTCTCGGAGGCGGATGACGACGTGGTCGTCCGCCTCCAGAATCATCTCGCGGACGGTGGGTTCCAGGGGACTGGAGCCGTCGGCGAACCGGACCTCGAGGGCGGGCGTCCCGAAGCGTGCTCCGCCGTCGACCGGGTACTCCTCCACTCCGTCCCAGCGGCCGGCGAAACTGTTCTCGTGCTCGGACCACAGCGGCAGCGCGATCGCGTCGGCATGCGGGAGCACGGCGCCCCAGTGAAGGTGGAGCACGGATCCGGCGGCCCGGTCCACCCGCAGCGCGTAGGCAGTGCGGGCGGTGCGCAGCAGGATGGTGCCGCTCGCCTCGTCGATCTGCGCCGGCGGAACCGGCAGCGTCTGCTTGTTCTTCACGGAGGGTGTTCCTCTCACATGTGTTCTCCGGGTGCAACGGTCAGGACGAGGCGGTCGTGGGGTCCTCGCGGACGACGACGACGCCGCCGGGCGGTACGTACGCCCGGCCGTCGGTGACCTCGGCTCCGGCGAGGCCCGCCCCTGTGACGGCGACCCTCATCGGGCCTTGCGTGTGGTTGATCAGGAAGAGGTACGTGTGATCCCCGCCGGTGCGGCGTACCGCCTCCAGCCCGGCCGGGCCTTCGACCACGGGGAGGGAGCCGGCATCGGCGCAGAAGACGCGGATCACTTCGCGCAGGGCCGCGGCCGGCAGGCGGCAGGCCGTGTACCAGGCGGTGCCCCGGCCGAAGGTGTGCCGGGTGACGGCGGGGCCGCCGCGGGCCGGACCGCCGTCGGCGGTGTCGGCGAAGCTTCTGACGGTGGTGCAGCCGCGGGGCTCGACGCGTTCCGTCCACTGGCGTACGCGGGAGCCGTCGTCGAGCAGGACGTGGTCCTGCGGGCGCAGTGGCAGGTACTCGTCGATGACGAGGCCGAGGAGCTCGCGCAGCGCCCCGGGGTGTCCGCCGAGGCGGACGCGGTCGTACTCGTCGACGACGCCGCTGAAGCAGCCGACGGCGAGGTGACCGCCCTGGTCCACGTAGCGGGTGAGGTTGTCGGCGGCGGAGTCGGAGATCAGGTACAGGTTGGGGGCGATGACGGCGCGGTAGCCGGTCAGGTCGGCGCCGGGCGGGACGAGGTCGCAGGTGATGTTCAGGGTCCACAGTGCTTCGTACCAGTCCCGGACCGCGTCCAGGTAGCGCATGTGTTCCGAGGGGCGGGCCTGGAGTTCCAGCGCCCACCAGGTGTGCCAGTCGAACAGCAAGGCCACGTCGCTGCGGACACGGCTGCCGGTCACTTCGCCCAGGGCGGCGAGTTCGGCGCCGAGCGCCTTGACCTCGTTCCAGACGCGGCCTTCGGGACCGGCGTGCGGGAGCATCGCGGAGTGCCACTTCTCGGCGCCGGCGCGAGACTGGCGCCATTGGAAGAACATCACCGCGTCCGCGCCGCGGGCGAGATGGGTGAGGCTGTTGCGGCGGGTTTCGCCGGGTTGCTTGGCGACGTTGACCGGCTGCCAGTTGACAGCGGAGGTCGAGTGCTCCATGAGCATCCAGGGCTTGCCGCCGGCCATGCCGCGGGCGAGGTCGGCGTTGAGCGCGAGGTCGATGTGGCCGTCCGGGTCGGCGGCCGGGAGGTAGTGGTCGACGGAGACCAGGTCGCATGCGGCGGCGAAGGCGTGTGCGTCGACCTTCTTCTCCAGGGTGCCCATCACGTTGGTGGTGACCGGTAGGCGGGGGGCGATTCCGTGCAGGATGGCGGTCTCGGCGTGGTGGCGGGCGAGCAACGCGTCGGAGGAGTAGCGGCGGTAGTCGAGTTCCTGTCCGGGGTTGCGGAACGCAGTGGTGTCACGGGGCGGGTCGATCTCGGTCCAGTCGCCGTAGCGCTGGCTCCAGAAGTCCGTGCCCCAGGTCTCGTTGAGCGTGTCGAGGGTCTTGTACCGCTCCTGCAGCCAGGTGCGGAAGGCCTCCGCACTGGTGTCGCAGTAGCACAGGGCGTTGTGGTTGCCCCATTCGTTGTGGACGTGCCACATGACGAGGGCGGGGTGTCCTGCGTAGCGGGTCGCCATCGCTGTGACGAGGGCGTCTGCGGCCTGGGCGTAAGCGGGGCTGCTGGGGCAGAAGACCTGTCGGCTGCCATGGGCGAGGCGAGTGCCCGAGACGGTGACGGGGCGGGCTTCGGGGTGCCGCCGGGTGAACCACGGGGGCGGGGCGGCGGTGGCGGTGGCCAGGTCCACCGCGATGCCGTACTCGCACAGCAGGTCGAGCACTTCGTCGAGGAGCCTCCAGTCGTAGACGCCGGGGCGTGGCTCGAGGCGGGACCAGGAGAAGACGCCGAGGGTGACGAGGTTGACGCCCGCCTCGCGCATGAGACGTACGTCCTCCTGCCATACCTCCCGGGGCCACTGTTCCGGGTTGTAGTCGCCGCCGTAGGCGATTCCGCCCAGGGCGCGGGTCACGCCGGTGAGGGGGTGGGCGGGGTGGTTCACGATTTCACTGCTCCAGCGGCGAGTCCCGCACGCCAGTGGCGCTGCAGGAGGAGGAAGGTCAGCACGATGGGTACGACGGAGACCAGGGCGCCCACGATGGTCAGGGTCTGCAGTTCGGGCAGGCGGCTCGTCTGCGTCTGCCAGGTGAACAGGCCGAGGGTGACGGGGTAGAGGCGCTCGTCCTGAAGCATGATCAGGGGCAGCAGGAAGTTGTTCCAGATGGCGACGAACTGGAACAGGAAGACGGTCACCAGGGCGGGCGCCATGAGGCGAAGCGCCATGGTCCGGAAGATGCGGAACTCGCCCGCCCCGTCGATGCGCGCGGCCTCGATCACCTCGTCCGGGACGGACGCGGCGGCGAAGATGCGGGAGAGGTACACGCCGAACGGACTGACGACGCTGGGCAGGAACACCGCCCAGAACGTGTTGGTGGCGTCGAGTTCGGCGAACATCAGGAACAGCGGCAGGGCGAGCGCGGTGGCCGGAACGAGGACGCCGCCCAGGACGACGGAAAAGACGGCTTCGCGTCCGCGGAAGGCGTACTTGGCGAGCGCGTAACCGGCAGCGGCGGCCAGCAGGGTGGCGACGGCGGCCCCCGCGCCCGCGTACAGCAGGCTGTTGAGGAGCCAGCGGAGGTAGATGCCGTCCTGTTGGGCGAAGAGCGAGGAGAGGTTGTCGCCCAGGTTCCATTCGGCCGTGAGGAATCCGGGGGTGGTGACGAGGTCACCCTGGCTCTTGGTGGACGAGACGAAGAGCCAGTAGACCGGCATGAGCATGTAGCAGGCGACCACGGCCATGAACGTGAGGGCGGCGACCGGACCGACGCCGGTGCTCCGCCGTCGGCGTGCCATGGCGGTCGGGTTATGGGCCCCCTCGGTTCGGGTCAGGAGACTCATCCCTGCCTCCGTGTGGTGAAGCGCAGAAACGCGAACGACAGAATGAACGTGACCACCGCAAGGATCACGGACAGGGCGGCGGCCTCACTGTAGCCGTCGCCGGAGGCGAGCGAGTAAGCCGCGATGTTCGGTGTGTAGGTGCTGGTCACGCTCGTGGAGATGTTTCTGAGGACTTGCGGTTCGGTGAAGAGCTGGAAGCTTCCGATGATGGAGAACACCCCGGTCAGGACGAGGGCCGGGCGGATGATGGGGATCTTGACGCGCAGGGCGATGGTCCAGCCGCTCGCCCCGTCCATCCGGGCGGCTTCCGCTATGTCGGGCGGCACGGCCTGGAGGGCGGCGTAGATGATCAGCATGTTGTAGCCGGTGTACGTCCAGGTGACGACGTTGGCGATGGACCACAGGATGGCGTCCGGACCGAGCAGGTCGGCGTGGATGCCGGTCGATCGCAGGAGGTCCACCACGGGTGAGAGCCGCGGGTCGTACAGGAACGCCCACATCAGGGCGGCCACGACGCCGGGAATGCCGTACGGGACGAAGTACACGAGCCGGAAGAACCTCTTGGCGCGGGCGACCGCCGAGTCGAGGAGGAGGGCGAGGACAAGGGCCAGCAGCAGCATCACGGGGATCTGCACGAGTGCGAAGCCGAGGACGCGCAGCAGGCTGTCGGCGAAGTAGCCCTCCCCCAGTACTCGCCCGTACTGTTCCAGCCCGGCGAAGACCGTCCGGGTCCTGCCGAAGGTGCCGCCGGTGCGGGCGGTCTTGTGCAGGCTCTGCCAGAAGGCGTAGCCGACGGGGACGAGGGTGAACAGAGCGAACGGGATGAGGAAGGGCGTGAGGAAGGCGTAGGGGGCGAGGGTCCGGCGTGGACGGCTGCGCGCCGGTGCGGTGGTGGATGTCACGAACAACCTTCGAGGTGCTGTCCCCCGCCGCCGGGAGGCGGCGGGGAGGGCAGGAGGGGGGCAGGTCACTCGGTGACGTCGAGCGACTGCTTGCGGAGGGAGTCGGCGCTTCGGGCGCCGGTGTCCTTGAGCACGTCACCGAGGGTGGTCTTGCCGGCGAGGGTGTTCGCCGTACCGTCGCTGAGGAAGCGGTAGGTGTCCGTCATCGTCGGTCCCCAGGTGAAGCCGGTGTCGACCTGGGCGGATGCCTGCGCGAAGACGTCAAATATCTTCTGCTTGCCGTAGAAGTCCACCGGTTGCTGCAGCGCGGGCATTTCCAGACCCGTCTTGGCCGCCGGATAGAGGCCGCCCTCCCGGTTGAGGATCTCCAGGGCCTTGGAATCGGTGTTCAGCCACAGGGCAAACTTGGCCGCCTCGGCCGGGTGCTCGGCACCGGCCATCACCGTCGTGGTGGAACCGCCCCAGTTGCCCGCCCGACGGTCGCCCGCCTTCCACTGCGGCATGGGGGCGACCGACCATCTGCCCGCGGTGGACTTGGCGTTGTCGCGGATCGTGCTGTAGCCCCAGGCGGCGCTGACCCAGGTGACGACCTCACCGCTGTTCCAGGCCTTGTACAACGCCGGCGAGAAGCCCTGCAGGTCGGTGGCGACCAGCTTGTCGTCGATCATCTTCTGCCAGTAGTCGCCGACCTTCCGGCTCTCGGGACGGTCGACGGTGACCTTCCAGGAATCGCCGTCGCGCTCGAACATGGTGGCCCTGTTCTGCCACAGCAGGCCGGTGAACCAGTTCGGATCGGTCTGGGAGAAGTGGGTGATGAACTTGCCCTCCTCCTTGAGCCTGCGGGCCTGCTCCGCGTACTCGTCCCAGGTGACGGGCGCCTTCATGCCCAGCTTGTCGTAGATGTCCTTGCGGTAGAACAGGGCCATGGGGCCCGTGTCCTGAGGGATCGCCCACGTGCCGTCCTTGCCGTCGGCGCCGAACTCCACCTGCGACCAGGTCCAGTCGACGAACTTGCCGCCCGCTTCCTTGACTCCGGGGCAGGAGGAGATGTCCGTCAGGCCCTCCTTGAGGCGGAAGCTCGCCAGGGAGTCGTACTCGACCTGGCCGAGGTCGGGGGCCTTGCCGGCCTTGAGGGCGTTGGAGAGGTTCTGGTAGGTGCCGGCGTTGCCCGACGGGACGGCCTTCAACTTGACCTGGATGTCCGGGTTCTCGCTGTTCCAGACGTCGACGGCCTTCTGCATGCCGGGCACCCAGGACCAGTAGTCCAGGGTGACCTTGCCGGCGGCAGGCTCGCACGCCGCGTTCGCCGCGTCGCCGCTGTCACCTCCCCCGCCGCCGCAGGCGGTCACAGCGGTGAGGGACAGAGCCGCTCCACCGAGCACGCAGCGTCTGATCAGAGAAGTGCGATCACGCATCGCCATGAGGTCGCTCCTTGCGCCGAGTTCCGCTCCGACCAAGCGGTCGCCAAACCACACAGCACAGATGATCGAGTGTCAATACCTTGAGCGAGAAAGTCGATTGCCAAGCCTCCGAGAACTCTCACGAGTTCCCTCGCCTGTGAGGATTCACACCCCCCTTGAGCTGGCCTTTCTGCCGAGAGCCCGACAGGAGGACTTCGTAAATGATCTTTACGCAATCGATTACGCATCAAGCCCGTCAGGCACCTCACCGGCGCCGCGCGCCCGAGTGATCGGACGGCAGGCAACCACGTCAACCGTCATGCCGACCGACCGTAGCGGTGTCGAGCCACTGGAACCGCGCGCAGCCCTTCGGCCGCCGACGATTCACCGCGGTGCTCCCACCGGACCCGCATCCGGCCGCCAGAACCCCAGCCGACCTCGCCCGCCGTTCCACACGAACGACGCAGGCTTCTCACATGGACTCAAGGAGCACAATTCTCACAGCAGTTGACCGTGCATGCGAAAGAGTGCGCACCCTCTCCCCGAACGTAATCGATTACGTTACTGTGCGGTCGCTCGGCTCAGCCGCGTCGGCCGCAGGGCTCATCGATGCCACCAGCGACGCCGGAGGACGCACCTCCGTTCGCCGTCCGCGGCCGACGTCACGGGACGGACGGGCCGTCCCGGACCACCACTCCGCCCATGGAGGCACGCAGTGCGCAGATTCCGCAGGTTGTCCGCTTCCCTCACCATGCTGGCCACGGCCGCCGCGCTGCTGGTCGGCGCCGGCTCGGCGCAGGCCGTGGGGGAACGCTACGTCGCGCTGGGCGACTCCTACTCCTCCGGGGTCGGGGCGGGTTACTACCTTTCCGACAGCGGCAGCTGCAAGCGCAGTTCCCGCTCCTACCCGGCGCTGTGGAGCGCGGCGAACGCCCCCTCCTCGTTCAGCTTCGTGGCCTGCTCGGGAGCGACCAGCACGACCGTCAGGAACAGCCAGCTCGGAAGCCTCGCCAGCTCGACGACCCTGGTCAGCGTGAGCTCCGGCGGCAACGACATCGGATTCGCCGACATCATGAGCGTCTGCGTGCTGCAGTCGGATCAGGCATGCATCAACGCGGTCGACGAAGGCACGTCCAAGGCCCGGAACCAGCTGCCGGGCCAGCTCGACCAGTTGTACTCGAGCATCAGGTCGCGCTCGCCGCAGGCGCGCGTCATGGTGCTCGGCTACCCGCGGCTCTACAAGCTCGGCAGCTGCGTCGTCGGCATCGGTGACACCAAGCGCAAGGCCCTGGACGATGCCGCCGACACCCTGAACAGCGTCATCAGCCAGAGGGCGGCCGCAGCCGGGTTCCGGTTCATCGACGTACGCGGCGCGTTCAGCGGCCACGAGATCTGCTCGGGCGACGCGTGGCTCCACAGCACGCGCATCCCCGTCGACGAGAGCTACCACCCCAACACCAAGGGCCAGCAGTACGGCTACCTGCCCTCCTTCGACGCCATCGCCTGATCGCGCCCTTCCGACGGCGGGCCGGCCCGCCGTCGGAAGGCCCGCGTTCCTGGACTTCGGACGCCGTCGACCGCCGCTCCGGCACCCTCCCCACGGGTGAACCGGCCCGTGCGTCCTTCAGACCTACCAGCGGTCGCGGTGAACGACCTCGGAGACCGGGCGCCGGCGCACCGGCCCGAAGTTCCCCATGGGCCAGCCGACAGGTATCGCGGCGAAGGTGCGCATGTCCTCGGGTATGCCGAGGGCCTGCTTCCACTCCTCCTCCAGCATCAGGTGCCAGATGGTGATGTTCGCGGCGAGGCCGAGGCCGCGGGCGGCCAGCAGGAGGTTCTGGACGCCGGGGTAGACGCACGATCCTTCCGCGAGAGCCATGAAGCGTTCCTGCGTTTCCATCATCCGCTGGGTCGCCGCCGGGCCGAGAGCCGCCGCGGACGCGAGGTAGCCCTCCTCGGTCACACGCGGGGCAGGGAACTGATAGCAGGGGATGACAAGCACGGGGGTGTCGGCGAAGTGGTCGCGCTGGTACTCGATCGCAGCGACCATCCGGCCGTAGGCGGTCTCGTCCATCCCCGCCGGGGCCAGCGCGCCCGTGGTGGCGAGGTAGGCGTCGACACAGCGCCTCCACAGGGGAGCCAGGCGGGCCATGACGTCCCGGTCGGTGACGACCACGTACTCGAAGCGCTGCATGTTGCCGCCGCTGGGCCCCCAGACCGCAGCCTGGACGAGCTGCTCGACGAGGTCCTCGGAAACCGGATCAGGTTTGATGCGGCGCATGGCACGCATGGTGGACATGATGTCGAAGAGACGCGGATCAGTGGCCGCATCGGTGAGATCGATCATGATCGCGGAGTGTAGACCCCGTCTTCACACAGGTCGAGGCTCGGTGAGGGACGGCGACAGCGTGGGCGATCGGCCACGGGAGGAGGTCTGGGCGTCCATCGACAGGCATCTGTCTTGAAGATCGTTTACGGGACGGTCCTTCGGGTGTGCTCTCAGGGGTCGGTTGGCTGCCGACGCCACTCGAGTTCCTCCTCGCTCGGCCTTTCCATGTCCGGCTCGCCGGAGTTCTTCCGGTTGTACGGCAGCAGGCGGTGCTCACCGTCGGTCTGCGGCCTCTTGGCGGCCAGGGCCCCGGAATCCTCGAGAACGCAGACTGACCCGATCGGGGCGATCGGGCCCGTCCTTCGCTTCGCGGCAGGAAGCCGTCCGGAAATCAGCGCAAGCGCAGCCTGAGCAGCTCGAAGGGACGCATGGCGATGTCCTGGTCGACTTTGCCGTCTGACTCGCTCAGGGGGTCTCGTCGAGTCGGACTCGTGTCGCCGAAACGGCTTCGGGGAAGCCGAGATGGACCCTGACGGGTGCGGCGGTGGGATTGGAGAGGCGACGGAAACCACGCCCGAGGCGATCGCCGCGACCGTGGACCGCATCAAGAAGGCGGGCTTCAACATCGTCTTCCTGGAGACGGTCTGGCAGGGCTACACCATCTACCCGTCCAAGGCGGCCAGGTCGGCCGGCATCGAGGACCAGCGCCCCGGCATGAAGGGCTTCGACCCACTCAAGGTGTGGATCGACACCGCGCACGCCCGAGGCCTGGAACCCCACGCCTGGACGCATACCTTCTTCGTAGGCTCGGACACCGCCGAGAACCCGGGCCCCGGCCCGATCCTCAGGGCCCACCCCGAATGGGCCGCCGTGGAACGCGAGGACGTGGGAGCCGGAGCACCACGCCCCTCCTCACAGGAAAAGGGCCACTACTTCGTCGACCCCGCCATCCCGGCGGCCCGACAGTTCATCGCCTCCGTCTTCCAGGAGCTGATGAACGACCACGCCGTCGACGGGCTCCACCTGGACTGCATTCGCTACCCCGTCTCCCTCCCCTGCGACCGGTCCCCCGGGAAGGATCGTGGCCGCTTCGCCTACCGCCGAATGCCTGGCCTCGGCATGCGGCAGCGAGATGCGGCGCAGAGGGTGACCCCATGAGCATCGTTGTGCTGCGAGAGCTGCGTAGAGAAGCACTTGAAGGCGCCCTTCCAAACGAGACCACGGCATCCGTAGCGGTCCATGCCGCACTTCCCGCCTCCGACCTCCCAGGAGCTCCCGGTGACATGACCGTCTGCGGCAGGCCCACAGCCGACATGGAGCGCGTGGCGGACCAGCCCGAAGGACCTGAAGCCCCCTGGCTGTCCGGGAGCCGTCTTCGCCACGGCTGCCCCGACTGCGTGCGCGCCCTGGCTCCCCTGGCCTGAGGCCGTTGAGCGTCAGCCGTCCGGAGCATGCTGTCGGACCATGGGGATCGGGCTGTGACGTCCTTCCTGCCCGCGGATCGACGTCGTGCGACAGAGGACGTCCAACAGCGTCCACCCAAACGATCGAGAGGGGCCGCCAGGCCCTCGGTCAGCTGAAGGAAGGCCCGGCCCGCTACCGGCGCGAGGCTGATGACGGCATCCGGGTCCTGCCGCGGTGGCGCAGCTTCGCCCCTCCCAGGACGGCCGTCAGGGCGGCTGCGGCCGCGGCGAGGGCCGGGCCGCCGAGGGCGAGGGCGTGCTGGAGGAATGCGGTGGCCGCGTATCCGGTGCCTGCTTCGAGGGCGGCCCGGACGGCCGGTACGCAGGCGGGCCGAGCGCGCGGCCGGCGCGGTGGCCGAGGAAGTCACCCGCGACCACCGCGCCTGCGGCGGTCGCGATCAGCGGCGAAGGCCGAGCCGCCCTGTACGGGCCAGTGCGCCTGCCGTGAGGAGCAGGGTCAGGAGGGAACGAAGGCATCGATGAGCAGGACCGCCTCGGCCAGGACCGCCATGCTCACGATCACGTACGCTCCTGCCGACGGTACGCGGCTGAGGGCGGTAATCAGGGCGTTCACCGGTCGGCTCCGGACGCGGTGTGCTCAGAGCCGGAGATCGCGGGCGCCGGGGGCGGACGCGGACCTGCTGAGCGCGACCCGCGAGGTGCACGCGACGTCCTGGCCCTGCTCGCGCAGAGGGATACCAGCACTGGCATGGCTGCCTCTCCGGGCATGTGCACAAGCACGGTGAAAGCCCATGCCAGCCCTCACTGCCCTGGACGTCACCAACCGCGTGCAGGCCGCGCTCCCGACCCGCGACACCGGTCTTGCCTGACGCGACCACGCTCCTGCCGGCGTGAGACCGGACCGTGCGGGGCCTGACCGTGCTCTTGGCCCCGGGAAACGTGGCGGGATCGCCCGCAAGCCGGGTCACAGCCCCAGCAATGCTTCGGCGTGACACCCACCGCTCTCCTCCACCAGCTCGTCCACCGGCTGGGGCGATCGCACCGGAACGAGCACGGTGTCCCCGGCTTGGTGGAGCACTCCGTACACTCCCGGTCGCGGCATGCTGTTGTACGCCCACGGTGCGGAGAAGTAGTAGGCCCCGGTGTCGTGCAACACCACGAGGTCGCCCTCCGAGAGTTCGGGCAGCAGGCGCTCGTGCGCCACCACGTCCCCCGCGAAGCACAGGGGCCCGGCGACGTCCTGGGGCACCAAGGGAGTCGTCTTGGGTGTGCCGTCCGAGGCGTGACCGGTGATCCGGACGGGCCAGGCGTCAGGCATGAACACCGTACGGGTCGCGACCTGCGCTCCCGCATGGGTGAGCGCGATCCGCCGGCCGCCTGAGGTCTTGACGTACTCGACCACCGCCGCGGTGAAACCGTTCTTGGCGAGCAGTGACCGGCCGAATTCGGTGACCAGCTCGTAGCGGCCGTCGAGCAGGGCCGGTTCGACATCGGTCAGGACACGGACGTAGTCCTTGAACGTCGGCCTGGTCGTGTCGTCGGAGAAGTTGACCGGAAGTCCTCCGCCCAGGTCAAGGCTGGTGATCTGGCGTCTCCCGACGTACTCGTTGATGTCCTCCGCGAGTCCGTGCAGCGCGGCGAGTCCTTCCGCGATCAGTGGGAGGGGACAACCTTGCGAGCCGACGTGGGCGTGGAGGCGGGTCAGCCAAGGACGCTGCAGGAAGGCCTCGCGTACGCGTACTCGGGCGCCGGGGTCCTCCAGGGCGACTCCGAACTTGGAGTGGGATGTCGCCGTGCTCATGGCCGCGATGGAGCCGACCCCGACCTGCGGGTTGACGCGCAAGCCGATGACGGATCGGGAACGGCGGGGACGAAGAGCGTCGATGCGATCGAGCTCGGTGAGGTTGTCCGCGTTCAGCGCGATTCCCAGCGTGAGCGCCTCTCGGATCTCGGCTCGGGTCTTGGCCGGTGAGTCCAGGACCATGCGCTCGGGGGTGAACCCCGCGGCCAGGGCCAGGCGGGTCTCGCCGGGGCTGGCCACTTCGCATCCCATTCCCGCGTCTGCCAACAGCCGCAGGACCGGAACGATCGGACAGGCCTTGACGGCGAAGGCGTGCAGGACGTCCGGCACGTGGGCGAATGCGTCATGGAGTGCGGTGACGCTGTCGCGTACGCCCTGGATGTCGATGAAGCCGGCGACGGGGTGGCTCTCCCCCACGACGCCCTCCGCCGTCGCTTTTCGCAGTGCGGCCTGGACCTTTTCCTGGTGCAGCATGCGTCTTCTCCTTCGCTTCCAGCGGGTACGGCGTCCGGTCGCCTCAGGTGCGCGGACGTGAGGGGCAAGGACCGTGCTCTGGTGGACGCCGAACGGCTCGTCGAGCGGTGGCGGCGTCGTCGCGCTCCGTCTGGCGGAGGTCGCTCACTCGACGTCGAGCCGCAGCACGTCGTCGATGGTCTCCCTCCGGACGATGACGCGTGCCGTGCTGTTGCGGACGGCGATGACGGGCGGGCGTGGCTGGCAGTTGTAGTTGTTCGCCATGGAGCGGTGATAGGCACCGGACGCCGGAACGGCCAGAAGATCGCCGACGGCGAGGTCGGCCGGGAGCGGTGCGGAGTCCACCACGATGTCTCCGGACTCGCAGTGCCGGCCGCAGACGGTGACTTTTTCCTCGGCGGCCGTCCCCGTGCTGCGGCCCGCGCGAACAGCGGTGTAGGAGGCGTCGTACAGTGCGGGACGCATGTTGTCGCTCAGACCGCCGTCCACGGACACCCACGTGCGCAGTCCGGGCTGGCGCTTGATCGTGCCCACGGTGTAGAGGGTCACCGTGGTGGGCCCTGCGATCGCCCGCCCGGGCTCGACGGCCAGCCGCGGCATGGGGAGGCCCGCTTCAGCGCACGCCTTGTGAACGCGGTCGATGACGACCGGGGCGAGGTCTCGCACGTCCAAGGGCTTCTCGTCGGGAAGGTAGGCGATACCCAGTCCCCCTCCCAGGTCGAGTCGGCGCAGCAGAACTCCGTGCGTGCGTGCGGTGTCGGCCATGAGTCCGACGAGTCGGTCGGAGGCGAGCTCGAAGACGTCCGGGCGCAGGATCTGCGAGCCGAGATGGCTGTGCAGGCCGACGAGTTCGAGGCCCGGAGCGCCGAGGACCTGGGAGATCGCGCGGTGGGCGCTTCCGGTGGACAGCGAGAAGCCGAACTTCTGGTCGTCGGTACCGGTGGTGATGGAGGCATGCGTGTGTGCCTCCACACCCGGAGTCACCCGGATGAGGACCTGCTGGTGCACTCCGCTGAGCACGGCGACGGCCGAGAGCCTCGATATCTCGTCTTCGGAGTCGACGACGACGAGCGAGACCCCGTAGGCGACGGCCTCCGCGAGTTCGGCAGCCGACTTGTTGTTGCCGTGGAATATCAACGAAGCGCCCGGCACTCCCGCGCGCTGGGCCGTGCGCAGTTCGCCGGCGGAGCACACGTCGATTCCCAGGCCCTCCTCCTTGAGCCAGGTGGCGACTTGGTGGCAGAGGAAGGCCTTGCCGGCGTAGTAGACGTCGTGGCCGCTGAAGGCGTCGCGCCAGGAGCGGCAGCGCCCGCGGAAGTCTTCTTCGTCCAGGATGAAGGCGGGGGTGCCGAACTCTTCGGCGAGATCGCTCAGGAGCAGGCCGCCGATCTTCATGCCTTCGGTGCCGCTGGTGGTCGTGACGGGCCACAGGTGCTGAGGAGGGTGCACGGTGGTTCCCTTTCGAAAGGGCGTTCAGTAGGTGGTCAGAAACCGGTGGAGGACGCGGACCCCGAAGTCGAGGCCGGTCACGGGCACGCGTTCGTCCACTCCGTGGAACATGCCGAAGTAGTGCAGGTGGGGGTCGAGCAGGAGGGGTGTGAACCCGTAGGTGCTGATCCCGATCTTCGCGAAGGCTTTGGCGTCGGTGCCGCCGGACTGGATGAAGGGCACCGGGTGCGCGTGCGGGTCCTGGCTGCGGAGGGCATCGGCCATGGCGGCGAAGGCCGGTCCTTCGTGGTCGGCTGCGACAGCCTCTTCGCAGTTGATGAATTCTCTCGTCACCTTGGGGCCGAGGAGCCGGTCGACGGTCTCCAGGAAGGTGGTTTGTGCGCCGGGAAGGAACCTGCCGTCCACTTCGGCCCGGGCGAGGGAGGGGATGACGTTCACCTTGTGGCCTGCTTGGAGCACGGTGGGGTTGGTCGTGTGGCGGATGGTGCAGTCGAACAGTTCACCCAACTGTCCGAGGCGGGCGGCCTCGTCCTCCAGTCGGGTGCGGTCGATGCGAATTCCCAGGATGCGGTCGAGGGTGTCCAGGAGGGTGGCGACTGCCGGCGGCACGACGGTGGGCCATCGGTGGGTGGTGAGTCGTGCGAGGGCGTGGACGAGTTCGGCGACGGCGTTGTCCTGGGCGGAGCCTGATCCGTGGCCGGCTGTGCCTCGGGCGGTGAGGCGCATCCAGGCGGTTCCGCGCTCTCCGACGGCGATGGGGTAGACGCGAGCGTCGGTCCCGGCGTGCCTCGGCCGTGTGGTGATCGAGAAGCCGCCCGATTCGCTGATGGCCTCCCCCACCCCGGCGAAGTGCTCCCGGTGCGTCCTGACGACGTGGCGTGAGCCGTACTCTCCCGTCGCCTCCTCGTCCGCAAGGAACGCAAGGACCAGGTCGCGGCGTGGGCGGTGCCCGGTGCGTGCCCAGGCCCGGACGAGGGCGAGGACCATGGCGACGGTCCCCTTCATGTCCACCGCTCCCCGCCCCCACAGACAGCCGTGGTGGAGGTCGCCGGAGAGGGGGTGCCGGGTCCAGTCGCGGGGTTCGGCGGGCACGGTGTCGAGGTGCCCGTGCACAAGGAGTGGAGGCAGGTGCGGGTCCTGCCCGGCGACCCGGGCGAGGACGCTGGTACGGCGGGGCCTGGGTTCGGTGAGGGTCGCGGCGACGCCGGCCTGGTCGAGGGCTTCCGCCACGTACTCGGCGGCCTGTCGCTCGCCGGGTCCTGTTTCGTCCCCGGCGTTGGTCGAGTCGATGCGCAGGAGGTCCGAGCAGAGCCGGGCGACGTCGTTGGCGAAGCCGTCGTGCAGACCGTGCGGTGGTGCGAGAGTCACGGAGGTCTCCGCAGGGAGTCGGGGCGGACGGGTCGGGGGCGTGGTCAGTCGAAGTGGTCCTCCATCGCGGCGCCCGCGATGGAGGTGCACACCTTGAAGGTCCTGGCCGCCGTGGTGGCGTCGGGTGCCGTGAAGGCGATGCCGCGCGGGCCGTTGTGCTCGACGGTCGGGACGGCCAGCACCGCCGCGGCCAGGTGCGGCGCGTGGAAGTCGAGTTCGAAGCGGTGGGGTCGTGCGGGACTGCTGCGCACCCGCCGGATCCGCCCGTCAGGACGCTTGTGGCGGGCGCTCTGTGCGCGGGCGGCCTCTGTCGCCTGTGCGCGCAGAAGCTCGGCGCTCCGCGTGGGAGGAAGACAGAGTGCGGCGTACCGGCTGACGCATTCCTTGACCGCCACGACGCGAACGTCCGGGGCCCACACCCGGGCGGCCTCGCAGGTGCGGTCGTCGCCGGTGACCAGGATGACGGGCACCCCGTGTTCCTCGGCGATCAGGGCGTTCATGCGTCCTTCGTCGGCGGGCTCGCCGTCGATCCGGAAGGCGGTCAGGCCGGTTCCGAGATAGGTGTGCGACAGGACGCCCTGCTCTCCGGCGCCGGTGTGGTAGCCGAGGAAGACGACCGCGTCGGCCCGGTCGATCCCCTCCATCATGCCCAGCGGCTTGTGGCGACCGGTGAGGAGGCGCGCGCGGGGGTCGAGGGCCTCTATGAGCAGGTTGCGCTGGGTGTAGTGGGCGTCGTTGACGATGACCTCGCCGGCGCCGCCGGCGAGGAGTCCGTCGACGACGGCGTTGACGTCGCCGGTGAACAGGGGCCGCAGTCGTTCCCAGGAGGCGGTGCCGGGTTCGACGTCGTCCGGGCACGTGACGCCTGTGACGCCTTCCATGTCCGCGGAGATGAGTACGCGTGTCATCGGGACGTCCTTTTCTGCGGGGTGAGGGCGATGCGGTGCCGGGCGGTCTCGAGTACCGCGTCCGCGCCGAGGGGAACGGTCAGCTGCCGCGGTCCGTGACCGGCGGGCAGTCCGGTTGCCACGGGGACGCCCAGGTCGGACAAGCGGTCGCGCAGGACGCCCTCCACCTGCTTGGAGGGGCCGCAGGCGAAGAAGTCGCCGAGGACGATGCCGGCGGTTCGGTGCAGAGCGCCGGCGCGTCTGAGTTGCGTCAGGGCCCGGTCCAGGCGGTACGGGTCCTCGCCGACGTCTTCGAGGACGAGGATGCGGCCCGCGGTGTCGGGTGCGGTGGAGGTTCCGACCGACGAGGCGAGCATGGAGAGGTTGCCCCCGGTGAGGGGGCCCTCGGCCCGTCCTGGAACGAGGACGGGCCCGTTGAGGGGAAGCGAGGGCGCGGACGGGCCGAACAGGGCGGCGTGGAGGTGACGGGCGGTCTCCTTGTCGTCGTGGAGCGGCCGGCAGGCCGGCATGGGACCGTGGAGCGTGACCAGGCCGAGCCGGTCGCCCAAGGCCTGGTGGAGGCACGTGACGTCGCTGGAGCCGACGAGGAACTTGGGGCCCGCGGTGGCGAGGCGCGGGTAGTCGAGGCGGTCCGCCATGCGCTGGGTTCCGTAGCCGCCCCGCGCGCAGACGAGTCCTCGGACCTCGGGATCGAGCCATGCTTCGGTGAAGTCTTCGAGGCGCTCTTCGTCGGAGCCCGCCAGGTAGCCGAGCCGACTGGCGAGGAGCCGGGGGGTGGAGCGCACCGTGAGACCCCAGCTCTCCAACAGGCTCCGGGCAGCGGATGCCTCCGTGGCGTCCACCGGCCCGGCCGGTGCGACGAGGGCCACGGTGTCACCGGGTCTCAGCAGCGGAGGGAGCAGACGGGGTCTTCTCACAGCATGCTCCACCAAGGTGCTTTCGGTGGTGCGAGCCGTCACGACGGATCCGCCGTACGAGGGGAGCCCACGGGTCGGCCAGGGCTCGCCCCAGGGCCTTCGGGAGGGGTGAAGATCCGCTCGTAGAAGCGGATCTCGGCCTCGAGCGCCGACCGGATGGTCTCGGCGCGCCGCCAGCCGTGCCGTTCGCCCGGGAACTCCGCGTGCTCGTAGGGGATGCCGGCTGCTCTCAGGGCACGGGCCATGGCCGAGGACTGGGCGGGGTCCACGATGGCGTCCTCCAGGCCGTGGAGCAGCAGGGCGGGCCCACTGGCGTGGGATGCCGCGAGGACCGGGGAGCGTTGTTCGTAGAGCGCGGCACTTCGCGGCAGGGGGCCGATCAGGCCGTCCAGGTAGCGGGACTCGAAGTCGTGGGTGGTGTCCGCCCAGCTGACGGGGTCGGTGATGCCGTAGAAGGAGACCGCACCGGCGAAGGCGTCGGTGTGCGTCAGGGCGGCGAGGGCGGTCCAGCCGCCCGCGCTCCCGCCCCGGATCGCCATTCGGTCGGGGTCCGCGAGCCCTTCGGCGACCAGGGCCCGTGCGACGGTCACGCAGTCCTGGACGTCGACGATGCCCCAGGCACCGTTCAGGCGCTCCCGGTAGGCGCGGCCGTAGCCGACGGACCCGCCGTAGTCGACGGTCGCGACTCCGATGCCGCGGCTGGTGAAGTAGGCGATCTCGAGGTCGTACACCATCGGGTAGTCGCCCGTGGGTCCGCCGTGCACGAAGATCACCCAGGGCGGGCGTTCCCCGTCGGGGGTGGTGTGGTGGGGGTGGGCGGGTGGATAGGTGTGGGCGTGCACCAGGAGGGCGTCGGTCCCGGTCCGGCCGCGAGCGGACCCGGTCGTGTCGGCCGGGAAGGTGCGGGTCGTGGGGCGGGGCAGCCAGGCAGGGTCGACGTCCGGGACGTACGAGGCGGAGAGGATCCGCGCCTCGTGGCCGGGTACGGCGCCAGGGGCCGGGACCGCGGCGGTGAAGACCGCGTAGGGAAGAGTCGTGGCGGCTCCGGCCGCGACCAGGCGGCCGGCGTCGGCGTCGATGCTCTGGACGAAGTCGGTGTAGGGCAGGTCGAGATGCGTCAGTGCGGACGTCCCGGGGCCGGCGTCCGGGTCCACCAGGGAGATACGCCGTCCCGCGCCTGTTCCGTTGATGGCCACCGCGCGTCCGTCGGGAAGGGGGGCGAACCATGAGGTGCCCGGTTTCCACAGGGCTCCGCCGAACTCCTCCTCGGCGGGGGCGACGGCCCGTGCGGGGCCTTCCTGGGCGGGCACGAGGTGCAGGTTCCACCAGCCGTCTGGGTCGGTGACCGCCCAGAGACCGTCGGCGTCCCTCCACTCGGCCTGGACCACGGACTCCCTCGGACCGCCCGCTCTGACGCCGTGGACGCCGGCCGTCCCGTCGGCCAGCAAGGGCGCGACGCACAACTCCGTGCCGTCCCACGGCATGTTCGGATGGTTCCATCCGATCCAGGACAGGTGCCGGCCGTCCGGTGACATGCGGGGGCACGTCATGAACCGGTGGGTGGCGGCGATCGTTCGTTCGGTGCCCGTGCCGAGGGAGACGGCCACGAGGGCGCGCTCGACGTCGCGCACTCCGCCGAGACGGGTCTCGCGGACCGCCCAGACCTCATCACGCGACGGGGGGAGGTAGAGGTCGCCGTAGGTGACGTTCTTGCGCGTCGGCGTCAGGGGCCGGGGCGCGTCGTGACCGTCCGGGCGGTGGAGGTAGAGACGCTGGTCGTGCCAGTGGGTGAAGACGAGGCCGTCACCGGTGGGACGCCAGCTCCGGCCGCCGTACTCGTGAAGGCCGTTCCGGGCGTCGAAGCCGGCGGGGAGCACGTCCTCGACCTCGCCGTCCGGTCTGGCGCGTACGACGCAGCGGCGCCCGGCCTCGTGGGGTCGCGGTTCGTCCCACCAGACCTCGTCGCCGACCAGGGAAACCCAGCCGGGCGTGCCGTCCTGGCGGGCGACGGCCGCGGCGGTGATGGGGGAGGGCCAGGCCCGGAAAGCACTCGTCGTGGTCCGGGCGGCGGAAGGGTGACTCATCGGGTTACCGCCTTGTGCCCATGCGCATGGGCGTCGCGAAGGTCGATCGAAGAGGGTGCGCGCCCGGGATCGGATACGAGCCGGGCGGGGGGGAGGCGTGTGCCTTCTTCCGCCGGGCGGACCGCGGGGCCGGGTGTTTCGCCGGTCGGGCCTCGGGGCGCGAGGGAGCACACGTGCGGGGTACGTCTGGGCGGCCGACGGCCGCGGGTGTCGTTCGGGCGGGCAGGGGCCTGCTCCCGGCAGGGGTGCGCGGGGCACGCGCAGGCGCCGGGTGCCTCAGGGCGGCGGGCAGATGTGTGCCGTGCCGTCACGTGAACCGCGGCTGTGCGGCGGAGCCGTTCTCATGACCCCCACGTTAGAGAGGTGGTCCGGACCGGGGCGATCAACAAAAAGTCCCGACCTGGAAGGGGGGACGCGACGTTTCGTCGGTCCTCGAGACCGTTCTGGGGGATGAGTCGGACTCAGGGAGCGGTGCCGGACGCCGCGAGCCCGGCAGGAGCGGAAGGGCACGCCCAGGAGGCGGGGGCCGGAAGTGCCCCGCGCGTCACCAGTTGGGGTCGAGACCGGGTACGTGCGCGGGGAGGGGCAGCTCGGGCGGGTGCAGGAGGTAGACCACTCCCCCGCCGCCGGACGCCGACAGCCACACGCGTTCGAACTCCCCGCGCGGGTAGACCCTTCGTACGTCTTCGTCGGTGGCGGAGAGCGGGTCGTTGACGACGACGTCCCCGTCGTCCGTGAACCCGCAGACGATCTTGATGCTGCCGGCCGGCGAGTATCCCGCGCCCGCCAGTTCGCCGATGCGGAAGCTCTGGGCCGTGGCTATCGGAATGCCCGCGCAGATGAAGCGTTCGAGCTCGCTCAGTGAACGCAGGCGCGTGACCAGGCCCCTGAGCCCGTAGCGGGCGGGATAGGCGGCGTTGAAGGCCCAGTTGCCGCATCCCTTGTAGGCGTAGTCGTACACGGCACGGGCGGTGAAGTCGACCTGGGGGGCGGTGTCGGCGGGGTCGATCCACGCCGTCTCTTCATCGCCCGGGCCGTGGCCGAAGTACTCGACCAGCATCGCGGTGCAGGTGGGGGCCGACCATGCTTCTCCGCCTCCGTCCCATTGCGGACTGTGGCCGGTGTGCACTTCCTGGGAGCGGCGCGGTACGTCGAGGACCTTGCCCCATGCCCCGGCCGGTGCGCTGACCGCCTGGCGGTGGTCGGGGGGCGTCGACGACGCGGCCAGGCAGAGGGCCTGCACGACGGGGCCTTCGGAGGTGCCTCGGGTGCGCGCCAGTCGGACCTCGAGTTCGTAGGCGAGCACGGGCCGGCCGGGAGACGCCACGAAGACGTCGACGTCCGCCGTTCCGAAGGGGTCGGACTGGCCGGGCACGGTGGTGCGGTGCACCACGTCGTCGTCCGATGTCCAGTGCGCCATGACGTACCAGGGGGAGGTGTCTCCCTGCGCGTCGCGTACGCGGAGCCTCACCATCAGCCGGGTCCCCGCCGGGGTGAGCGCCGTCCACGAGGGGATGAGCTCCTCGGCGGGGAAGGGCAGCTCACGCCAGCCGGTGGAGCAGGTCGCGTAATCCCATTCCAGGGTGGCGTGGCCGTGCTGGTCCACGAAGGCCTCTTGTCCTTCGGCGTTCTCCAGGCGCAGGGCCCCGTCCGACCAGGCCGTGCCCTTGAAGGTGGCGTTGGAGAAGTGACGGGCCTCTGACCAGCGGTGCAGCACCGCCTGGGGATTGAATGGGTCGTTCGTTCGCCCAGGGTTCTCGCCTGTCACGGTCTGCCTGCCGCTCTCTCGTAGCTCCGGTACGACCCTGCCTGTCGTGGGTGGCGGGCGGGGCCCACATGGTAGCGGCCTGGACTTCCCGATGAGGAGTTCCAGGCCGCTCCGGGTGCCGCCCGCGGTCAGTTCGGTACGGGCGGCAGTCCGGCGGCAGATGCCAGGACGACGTCGTCCGCCTTGACGAACATGATGCGGTGACCGAACTGCACCTGGTGGTACCTGATCGCGCCGCGGACCACGGTGTGGCCGGCGAGCTCGAAGGTCTTGGAGTGGTAGTACTCGCCGTTGACCGTCTGGCCGACGCTGTAGAACTGTCCCGGGAGGAGGGTGTACTGCAGAGGCACCAGGGGCTGGACCGGAATGTCCGCGGGATACGCGGCGGGCTCCGGGTAGGCGCGGCCGTAGAGCGGCGCGCTGTCGAGTCCGGGGCGCAACCGCGCCACCAGTCCCTTGGCGGGCAGCGTCATCGCGTGGCGGGGGTCGTTCTTGAACCAGCCCTTCTGCCCCAGGTACCACAGGGCCGTCCAGTCGCCTCGGCGCTCGGCCACCACGTACTTCTGCCCGGTGCTCACCCGCGCGGCGTGGTTGTAGACGGACCAGGTGCCGGGGGACGGCCGGACGCCGACGTCGGTGACCGGCGGGGCGTCGTCCCGGGGTTCGCTGCGCAGGGTGATGGAGGCGGACCCGTGCACCGGGCAGAGGTCGGCCGGGGTCGCTCCGCAGTAGTACGGCTCCGTGTTCGAGTCGTAGTCGGGGCGGATGGTCACCAGGGGCGAGGTGGGCCTTCCGTGGGCCTTGAACGGCTTGCCCAGGAGGTCGAAGTAGTGGTCCCAGTCCCAATAGGGGCCGGGGTCCTGGTGCATGCCGGCGACGTTGGCGGGCACGGTGCCCGGCACGTTGTCGTGGCCGATGACGTGGGCCCGGTCCAGGGGGACGCCGTACTTCTTGGCGAGGTGGCGGACGAGGCGGGCGGACGTCCGGTACATGGCTTCGGTGTACCACTGGCCGCCCTCGGCCAGGAAGCCCTCGTGTTCGAGACCGATGGACTTGGAGTTCACGTACCAGTTGCCGGCGTGCCAGCCGACGTCCTTCGCCCGCAGGTGGTTGGCGATGTGGCCGTCCGCGGAACGGAGACTGTAGTGCCAGGACACGTAGGTCGGGTCCTGGACCAGCCTGAGGGTCGTGTCCCAGGTCGCTTCGGTGTCGTGGATGACGATGTAGTCGATCGCCTGGTTGCGCGGGCGGTCCGAGAGGTCGTGGTTCCCGAAGTCGCCCGGCTCCTCGGAGAGCATCTGGTACGGGGCCGGCGTCCAGTCACAGCCCAGGTCGCGGGGGCACTCGGCGCCCGGCACGGTGGCCTTCAGCCCGAGCCTCTCCAGCTGCCGGGTCTCCGGCCGGACGGGCGCGGGGGGAAGGGTGACGACGGTTCCGTCGTCGGTGCGGCGCGACTCTCCCGCATTGATCAGCGAGAAGACGTCGTCGGCGAACCGGCGGGCCGCGCCCGTCTCCTCGGCACCCGAGTAGGCGGCGACCGCCGCGTACCACTGGGCCGGGTCGGGGCTCAGGGGCAGTCCCGCGGACCGCTGGTGGTCCGCGAGGAGCGCGGCGCCGCCCTCGATGTTGGCCGCGGGGTCGGTCCTGAGGCGGCTCGCGGGCAGTCCCGTGAGTGCCGCAGCCCGGCCCAGGGTCTCCAGTGAGGCGGGGAGCCGTTCCTGGTCGACGGGTGTCTCACGGTGTACGAGGGGCGGCCGGGACGCGTCGCCCCGTGGGTCCTCGTCACCACTCGAGTGGTGGTGGTGCGTCTCGGCGAGCGCCGCCCGGGCGTCGGTCAGGTGCATGGGGCCGAAGCCCGCGTCGACGCTGGGCGCGCCGCGGTGGTCGTCCCAGCGGCTCTGGAGGTACGAGACCGCGAGCAGGACCGGCTCGGGCACGTGGTGGCGCTCGCCGGCCTCGCGGAAGAGTTCCGCGCGGGACGACTTCCCGGCGCCGGTGCCGTGCTCGGCGGCCGCGGACGACCGCGCCTGCGCGGGGGGCGTGGCGAGCGCCGCGGTCATCAGGACCGTCACGACGGCTGCTGCGCCGGCTGCTCGTCGGCGCGGGGTGGGTCTCCTCACGCGTTCCTCCTTGTTGCCGTGCTTTCGATGGGAAAATGGCAGGCGGTGGGGTGATCGGCTCCGTCACGCGTGCGCAGCTCCGGTTCCACCAGGCACTGTTCGCGCGCGTAGGGGCAGCGGGTGCGGAAGCGGCAGCCGGACGGCGGCGAGGCGGGGGAAGGGAGGTCCCCTTCCAGGAGGTGCTCGTCGTCGGCCGCACGGCGTCTCGGGTCCGGAACGGGTGCCGCGGCAAGGAGCGCGCGGGTGTAGGGATGGCGGGGGGTCGTGTAGATCTGCTCCCGGGTTCCGGTCTCCACGATCTTCCCCAGGTACATCACCGCGATCCGGTCGCAGAGGTGCTGTACGACCGCGAGGTCGTGCGAGATGAACACACAGGCGAGGCTGAGGTCGCGGCGGAGTTCCTGCAGCAGGTTGAGCACCTGTGCCTGGACGGAGACGTCCAGAGCAGACACCGGCTCGTCGCACAGCAGCAGCCGTGGCCCGAGGGCCAGTGCGCGGGCGATTCCGAGGCGCTGACGTTGTCCGCCGGAGAACTGGTGCGGGTAGCGGTCCCGGTGCGTGGGGTCCAGGCCGACCGTTTCGAGGAGTTCGTCCACACGGCGCCCGCGGTCGGCCTTCGGGGCGGCTTCGGGGTGGATGGCGAACGGTTCTCCGACGATCTGCCCGGCGGTCATCCGCGGGTCGAGGGAGGTGTACGGGTCCTGCAGCACCATCTGGACGCGTCGGCGGACGGTGCGGAGTTCCCGGGAGGACAGGGAGAACGGATCCTGCCCGTCGATCACGACGCTGCCCGAGGTGGGACGGTCGAGGGCCATCAGAAGGGAGGCCAGGGTCGACTTGCCGCAGCCGGATTCGCCGACGATGCCGAGCGTCTCAGCCGGACGGACGGCCAGGTCGACGCCGTCGACCGCTCTGACCGCTCCTGTGCGGCGTTTCAGCAGGACGCCTTCCGTGATCGGGAAGTGACGGGTGAGCGCTGTTGCCTGGAGGAGGGGCGGAGCGGCCTCAGCCAACGGGGGCACGGTGAACCTCTTCGGCGAAGTGGCAGGCACTGCGGTGTCCTGCGGGCGAAAGGGTCTGGTAGGGGGGTGCTTCACTGGCGCAGCGCGGCTCGGCGCGGGGGCAGCGGGGGTGGAAGGCGCATCCGGTGGGAACGGAGGAGGGCAGTGGTGGAGCACCGGTGATGGGGACGAGCGGCTTGCCCATGCGGTCCAGCCGGGGGACCGAATCGAGGAGGCCTCGGGTGTAGGGGTGGCCGGGTCGGGTGTAGAGGTCTTCCGCCCCTGCGGACTCCACGGTGCGGCCGGCGTACATGACGGTGATGCGGTCGGCGGCCTGCGCGACGACGCCGAGGTCGTGGGTGATCAGCAGCAGGCCCATGCGGGTTTCGTCCTGCAGCTGTTTCAGCAGCCTCATGATCTGGGCCTGGACGGTGACGTCGAGGGCGGTGGTGGGTTCGTCGGCTATGACCACTTCCGGGTCCAGGGCGAGCGCCATCGCGATCATGACGCGCTGTCGCATGCCGCCGGAGAACTGGTGGGGGTAGTCGTGGACCCTGCGGGCGGCGGCCGGGATGCGGACGCGGTCCATGAGCGCGACGGCCCGGGCGAGCGCTGCCTTGCGCCCCGCCCCACGGTGCACCCTGAACATCTCGGACAGTTGGTCGCCCACCGTCAGGACGGGATTGAGCGCGGTGAGCGCGTCCTGGAAGATCATGGAGATGCGGGTGCCCCGCACGGCCCGGTGGTGCTCCGGTGGCATGGAGAGCAGGTCGTCGCCGCGGAGCCGGACGGAGCCGCGGGTGATGTGCGCCGGCGGGGTGTCGAGCAGCCCCATGACGGCCTGCGCGGCGACGGACTTACCGGATCCGGATTCGCCCAGCAGTGCCAGGGTCTCGCCTTCGCGGAGCGTGTAGGACAGACCGTTCACCGCGCGGATGGTGCCGCGGCGGGTGCGGAATTCGACGCAGAGGTCGTCGACCTCCAGGAGCGGAGGGGTGTCGGCGGACATGGGCGCTCATTTCAGCCGGGGGTCGAAGGCGTCGCGCAGGGCGTCCCCGAGGAGGATGAAGCCGAGGACGGTCGCGGACAGGAAGAGAGCGGGGAAGAGCAGCAGGTGGGGATGGTCGAGGACGAAGGCTTGGGCCGCGTTCAGCTGCAGCCCCCAGGAGACCTGGGGGTACTGCAGACCTACCCCGAGGAAGTCGAGCGTCGCTTCGCCCGAGATGACCGCTCCGACGTTGAGCATGGCGACGACGATGACGGGGGTGATGGCGTTGGGAAGGATGTGACGCAGCATGAGGCGCGCGGGCCGTGCCCCGAGCATGCGGGCGGCTTTCACGTAGTCGGCTTCGGCCAGTGCGATGACCTGGGAGCGCATGATGCGTGTCATGGTCGTCCAGCCCAGCGCGGTGAGGACCAGGATCATGGCGCCGAGACCGTGGTCGGGGAAGGCGACCAGGATGACGGTGGCTCCGAGCACGAAGGGCAGGCCGAAGAAGATGTCGGTGACCCGGGAGACGAGTGCGTCGAGCCAGCCGCCGTAGAAGCCGCACAGGAGGCCGAGGACGACGGCGATGAGCAGGGAGGCCGCGGTGACGGCGAGGCCGGCCAGTAGCGAGGGCCGGGTTCCGCGGATGACCTGGGCGAGGTAGTCGCACCCTTGCAGGTCGAATCCGAAGGGGTGGCCGGCGGAGGGGCCGAGCTTGGAGTCGGCCAGGTCGCACCGGTCTCCGGCTTCGGTGAGCAGCGCCGTGAACGCGCCGGGCGCCAGGGCCATGGCCGTCATGAGGAGCAGGGTGATCAGGGCGGCCCACACCGTGGGGCGCCGTCGGAGTTCGAGCCACGCGTCCTTGCTGAGGGAGGCCCGCTGCCGCGACGGCGGGGGCGTCGTGTCGGGGGCCGTGTCCTCGGCTGCGTCGCTCGTGGCCTCCAGGGTCCTGGCGGTGTCAGTCATGACGGATCCTCGGGTCGAGCAGCCCGTAGAGCAGGTCCACGAGCAGGTTGGCGAGCAGGAAGATGAGCACGAGGGCTGTGGTGGTGCCCACGACGACGGGGCCTTCCCGGAGCTGGATGGACTGGAAGAGCTGCTGGCCGACGCCCGGCAGGTTGAAGATGTACTCGGTGACGACGGCGCCGGCCATGAGACCGCCCAGCTCCAGCCCGAGGAAGGTGACCACCGGGATGAGGGAGTTGCGCAGGGTGTGTTTGACCACGACGCGCCGTCGGCTCAGCCCCTTCGAATGGGCGGTGCGCACGTAGTCGGCCCGGAGGTTCTCGATGAGGGAACTGCGCGTCAGCCGGGCGACGTAGGCGAGCCCGAAGGAGGCCAGGACGAGACCGGGCAGGAGGAAGGCCAGGGGCCAGCCGCCCTCGGTGCCCGCCACCGGCAGCCAGCCGAGCTGCACGCCGAAGACGAGCTGGGCCAGGTACCCGACCACGAAGACGGGGACGGAGATGACCAGCGTGGTGCCGAAGAGCACCGCGCTGTCGTCCCACTTCCCCTTCCGTAGGCCTGCCCACACGCCGAGGGCCATGCCGAGGACGAGCTCCAGGACCCAGGCGGTCAGGCCGAGCTGCAGGGTGACGGCCCACCGGTCGGCGAGCAGCTCCGACACGTCACGGCCGGTGAAGGTGGTGCCGAGGTCCCCCGTGAGGAGGCCGGCGAGGTAGTGCGTGTACTGCATCCACAACGGGTCGTCGAGGTGATAACGGGCGTGGAGCTCGGCGAGGACCGCCGGCGGGACGGGCTTGTCGCCGGCGAGGCCCTGGATCGGGTCGCCCGGCAGGACGAAGACGAGGGTGTAGATGAGGAAGGTGGTGCCGAGGAGTACGGGCAGGGCATGCAGCAGGCGACGGGCGACGAATCTCCACACGGCGGACGGCCCCCAGGGAATCGGTCTGCGTGACGCTCCCGGAGGAGCGCCGGCAGAGGGTCGGTGACGGCCTCAGTCGTTGACGGTGACGCGGTCCAGGTGGAGGCCGGCGGCGTAGGAGTCGATGACGACGTTCCCGATCCGGTCGCTCCACGCGGACTGGTCCTGCCAGTTCCACAGCGGGATGTACGGCAGGTCGCGCAGCGCGATGTCCTCCGCCTCCTGGTACGCCGCGGTGGCTTCGGTTCCCTTGGCGGCGTTGCCCTTCGCCACGAGGGCGTCGAACTCGCGGTTGCTCCAGCCCGACCGGTTGCCGGGGTAGTAGAGACCGTCCAGGTAGTTCTGGATGCTGGGGTAGTCGATCACCCAGTTCTGCCGGAAGGGTCCCTTGTTCTTGCCGTCGTTGAGCAGTGGGGACAGGTCGGCGGGGGCCATCTTGCGGAACTTGACGTCCTGGATGCCGAGGTTGTCCTTGAGCTGGTTGGCGACGGAGGTCATCCACTGCTCGTAGGTGGGATCGGAGTTGGAGAAGTAGAGCTCCAGCGGGCCGTCGAAGCCGCCGGCCTCGTCGAACAGCTCCTTGGCGGCGGCCGGTTCGTAGGCGCAGGTCTTGCCGCACGCCTCGGGACGGTAGCCGGGGATCATGTCGCCCACGATCGAGGTGGCGGGCTTGTAGACGCCGTTGTAGATGGCCTGGGTGATGCCCTTGCGGTCGATGGCCATGGAGATGGCCTTGCGGATCCGGGGGTCCGCGAAGCGGGGGTCCTTCACGGGCAGACCGAGGTAGTCCATGGTTCCGCTGGGGCGTATGGAGAAGCGCTCGCCGAAGAGGCGCTTGGCCTGTGCCGAGTTGGCGGCCGGGACGGTCGTCAGGACGTCCACGTTGCCGGCCTGCAGTTCGGTGAAGGCGGTCTCGCGGCTCGTGTAGATCTTGAAGTCGACGCGATCGGCCATGGCTTCGCGGGGCCCGCGGTAGGCGGCGAACTTCTTCAGCCTGATCTTCTGGTTGCGCTCCCACTGACCGTCGAGCTGATAGGGGCCGTTGCCGATCGGCGCGACGTCGAAGGCGTCCGGCTTGGCGATGGCCGCCTTGGGGAGGGGGGCGAAGGCGGGGAAGGACAGCAGCATGGGGAACTGGCTGAAGGGGGCCTTCAGGGTGACCTGCAGGGTCGTCTCGTCGACGACCTTGAGCCCCGACAGGGTCCGGGCGGTCGGCTTGGCGGCCTCTTCCGTCGGGTTAAGCGCGTCGTATCCCTTGATCTGGGCGAAGTAGTAGTTGCTGTCCCAGCCGTTCGGCCCGTAGGCGGCGGCGTTCCACGCGTCCGCGAAACTTGCGGCCGTGACCTTCTCGCCGTTGTGGAAGGTGGTGCCGGATCTGAATTTGATGGTCCAGACGACGTTGTCCTCGGTGAGCCAGGAGAGGGCGGCCAGCGGCTTGACGGTGCCGTCCTTCGGGTCGAGCGAGGCGGGCGGGTCGAAGAGTCCCTGCAGGACCTGCAGGGAGTAGCTGCTGGTGGTCCGGCCCGGCAGGAGGTGGTCCGGCTCAGTCAGCGCCACCGAGTAGGCGCCGCCGGGCTTGTTGGACGTGTTGTTCGTCTTCGTCGGCTCTGCCGGTCCGCAGGCCGTGGCGACCAGGGTGAGGGTGAGAGCGGCGGATGCCGCCAGGACGGTGGAGCGGGCGGTGTTCATGCGCTGTGCTCATTTCGGGAAGGCGGTTCGCAGCCCCGAGCGGGGCAGCTGACGGGCGGCTCGTGGAGTGGGGCCGGGGCGACACGGTAGGTATCCGGCCGATGGGCGGACGATCGACGGAATGTCCAAGCTCCCTTCGGTGCAGTGGACATCGGGTCGTTACCGACTCACGACCATCGGGCGGAGCATGGGCTGTGCGCAGCGACCGTCACGCCGGCCCGGCATGCGACTGCTGGAGGCGACAACGCGGACCGTGTGGCCGACAAGGAACGCGCGACCGTGCCGTGACGTCCTTGAAGGCCGAAACAGACGATACATATGGAGCCTTCAGGGATCCAGGCTTACACCTGTTACTTGTCGCGGATGGCTGCGCCCCCTTCGCCTCACCTCCTGGACGCCCACGGCACCCGAAGCAGCACTGTCCCTCTCTCACCGGCCGAAGTCCCTTGCCCCGCGGAGGCAACCGTGTCATCGAAAGACTCAACCGGTTCATCGCTCCGTCCTGCCCTCGACCGCCGAGCGGTGCTCGCAGCCCTCGCGGCGGCCGGCTGCACTGCGGCGCTCCCCCCTGCGGCAGCTCATGCCACCGCGCCCTCCGGACCTCCCATCAGGCGGCAGATGCGCGGGGTTTGGATCGCGTCCGTGGTCAACATCGACTGGCCGTCACGCACCGGCCTGGACCCCGCCGCACAACGCGCGGAGTTCGTGAGGCTGGCGGACGACGCCCTCGCCCTGGGGTTCAACGCCCTGTTCGTGCAGATCCGGCCGACGGCCGACGCCTTCTGGCCCTCGCCCCTCGAACCCTGGTCGCAGTGGCTCACCGGTACCCAGGGACAGGACCCGGGATACGACCCGCTGGCATTCATGATCGAGACGGCACACCAGCGGGGCCTCGCATTCCACGCGTGGTTCAACCCCTACCGGGTCTCCATGCAGGCCGATCCGTCCACACTGGATCCCCGGCATCCGGCCCGCACGCATCCGGAGTGGACCCGTTCCTACGGCGGCAAGCTCTACTACGACCCCGGCGTGCCGGACGCCCGGCGCTTCTGCCAGGAAGCCATGCTCGACGCCGTCCGGCGGTACGACATCGACGGCGTCCACTTCGACGACTACTTCTACCCGTATCCGATAGCGGGTTCGGACTTCCCCGACGAGGAGACGTTCCGGGCCCACGGGGCGGGCTACCCGGACAAGGCCGCCTGGCGCCGCGCCAATGTGGACCTCATGGTCCGTGAGATGCGGGACGCCGTACGCGCGATCAGGCCGAACGCGCTCTTCGGCATCAGCCCCTTCGGCGTCTGGCGCAATGCCACCACGGATCCCCTCGGGTCGCGAACCGCCGCCTTCCAGTCCTACGACGGCCTGCACGCGGACACCCGAGGTTGGGTGCGGCAGGGTTGGCTCGACTACGTAGCGCCCCAGGTGTACTGGCACATCGGGCTGCCGGTGGCCGACTACGCCGTCCTCGCGCCGTGGTGGGCCGAGGTGGTCAGGGGCACGGACACCGGGCTGTGGATCGGGCAGGCGGTCTACAAGTCCGGCGCGGCCGGCCAGCCGGCGCCCTGGCAGGACGGCAAGGAGCTCACACGCCACCTGACGCTGAACGCGACTCTTCCCGAAATCGGTGGCGACCTGTTCTTCAGCGCCAAGGACGTCCGCGCGGATCGCGTGGCGGACTTCGCCGCCATGCGTCGGGCCCACTGGCGGGAACCCGTCCTGGGCCCGCTCCCGACCCGCTTGGACACGCGGCCCGGCCCCCTCAGGCCCGTCGTGGAGGTCCAGCGGGAACCCTCCACCGGCACCGCCGTCCTCCGCATCCGCGCAGGCGCGCCGGGCAGCGAGCACAGCCCCTTCCGTTACGCGGTGTACCGCTTCCCGACCGATCCCGGCCACCGTCCCCAGGCCGGACGCGCCACCCCCATCGCGGTGATCCCCGGGGGAGGACGAACCACCTACCGCGATGCCGAAGCCCCGGCAGGTTGCTGGTACGCGGTGGCAGCCGTGGACCGCGTCCAGCGTCAAGGCAAACCGTCACGCCCCTCGCACTGACATCGCCGATCAGCACCGACCGTCCCTGGGGCCGGGGCGGTCGGTGACGCCTGGCTCTCACCGGGCACTCCGCGGCCCCGGCCCCCGGCAGCGCCGCCGTCCGCGTCCCGTCCACCTGCCCACTGCCTCAGGAAGTCCCGCGGGAACAGCCCCTGCCGGGTGGGCGTGATGCGTCGTCACGGACGATCTTCGAATCGGCCCTGGACATACGGTCGACAGGCGGGACCGCTTCGTGGACCATGCGTCCCATGCCCCTCACCGTTCGCGACCTGTTGGCCATCCCTTCCCTTCGGCTCACCCTGGTGGCCGGGAGTACGGGCCTCGGCCGGGTCATCGAGGCAGCGCACGCCACCGAGAACACCCGTCCCGCCTCCTGGCTCGAGGGCTCCGAAGTGGTGATGACCAGCGGCCTGTTGCTGTCGGCCGACGAGAGCGACTACACCGCGTACGTCGAAGAGCTCAGTGCCGGCAAGGCAGCCGCCCTCATCGTGGGAGTGGGTCCCGGCCTTCCCCTGCAGACGGTGCCGCCCGCCTTGAGTCACCATGCGGAGCAGGCCGGCATGCCCGTGCTCGCAGCGCCGCCGAGCGTCGCCTTCGCCTCCATCACCAAAGCCGTGTTCGCGGCCCGCGCGGCCGAGGAACGACGCCTGCTGGAGAAGACCCTTCGCACCCAACGTCGCCTGTCCTCCGCGGCGGCCTCCAACGACGGACTGACGGGGCTGCTCTCGTCCTGGTTCCAGGCGGTGCACTCGGGCGTCGCCGTCTGCGATGCCTCAGGCCGCCTGCTCGGCTCGGCCGGGACCGACGGACAAGGGCTCCTGACCGACGCCGCCCCGGTGATCGAGACCGTCGCCCTCCACGGCCTCCGGGGAAGCGGTGGCGCCGACCTGCCGTGCGGAAGGCTGGTGGTGCAGCCTCTGGGCACCACGAGGCTGCGCGGCTTCCTCATCCTGCTGAACGCGGACTCGCAGGAAGCGCGCTTGCTCATCAGTGTCCTGGTGTCCTTGCTCTCGGTCGAACTGGAGCGGCGCCATTTGGCGGACGAGCCACAACGCCGTCGTCGGGCGACCCTCCTCGCCCGGCTCTTCCAGAGCGACATCACCGCAGAGCAGGCCCGGGGCTTGCTGCAGACCGCCGGCGTTCCCTCCTCGACCATCCGGGCCGTGGCGGTGCTCGCCGCCGGCGAGCCGGTCGAACTCGCGGCGGACCTCGCCCTGGCGGTGCCGGGAGGGCTGGCCCGCGTGACCGGCGGCAGGGTCGAGATGGTCGTCTCGGAGGATCTGGACACATCGGCCGTGCTGCGCCGCTTCGCACCGGGCCGACCGGCGGGGATCGGTCCGGCGGTCGCCCCCCAGCACGCGGGCCTTTCCATGCGCCAGGCGATCGCCCTCCTGTCCTCCAGTGCCGAGCTGGGGCGTCCCGTCAGCGCGTCCGAAGCCGGTTCCGTCAGGCTCCTGCTCAGTCTCGGAAGTCCCGCGACGCTGGCGGCGTTCGCCGACACGGTACTGGCACCCCTCGACGCGGCCGACCCCGGCGGGGAGCTCATCGAGACCCTTCGGGTCTGGCTCGAGACGAACGGCTCCTGGGCCGAGACCTCCTCCCTGCTCGGCCTGCACCGACACACCGTCCAGAACCGCATCGAGAAGGTGGCCAGACTGACGGGGCGGCAGCAGGACCGGGCCGAGGACCGGGTCGACCTCTGGCTGGCGCTGACGGCACGCGCCGTGGGAACACCCCTCCCCCATCAGCAGAGATACAAGAACACCATTCCCACACAGGGTTAAACAGTCCAAGCACCCTGCGGACGGATCGACATCCCGTCCATTTCAAGACAGTCGGTCCGGTTCTTACCGTACGCCTGCCGGCCATGCTCCCGACGAGCAGCCACGTTGTTCCGTCCTCCTGGGGAACCCTTCTCCCCCGAGGTCACCGGGGTCGGCAACCGTACGAGCAGAGAGGACCGTCCATGGTCTCAGCACCCGCCGTCTCCGCCACGCGCAGCGCCCGTCCCCGAGGCACGCGAGCAGTGGTCACCGCGCTCATCTCGGTGCTGCTCCTCGGGTTGCTGTCCGCGGTACCGGCCCACGCGGCCCTTCCGAACTGGCCCCTGCTGCAGAAGGGGGCCATCGGAAACGACGTCGCCAGCCTGCAGTTCCTCCTGCGTCAGCAGGGAGGAAGCGTCACGGCCAACGCCGAGTTCGACGCGCAGACCAGAAGCGCCGTGATCTCCTACCAGCAGAGCCAGGGGCTCGCGGCCGACGGGATCGTCGGGCCGGCCACCTGGAGCAGGCTGGTGGTCTCCGTGGCTCCCGGCTCCACCCAGGCGAACGCCGTACGCGCCCTGCAGTTCCAACTCCGCAAGCACGGATACGCCATCGCTGCCGACGGCGTCTTCGGGGACCTGACGAGCAACGCCGTCCAGGACTACAAGACGCAGCACCAGCTCACCGGTGGAACGACCGTGGGCGCCACGACCTGGCAGCACCTGCTCGGCTCACCTCCCGGATCCGGCCCCCTGGGCACCTACGCCTTCGTCATCCCCCGCACGGCCGTCTTCGACGGCCGCGAAAGCCTCCTGTGGCCCCATCACGACTACCCGGCCAGCGACATGGCGGTCGAGACGGGAACCCCCGCCTACGCCATCACCTCCGGCACCGCCCGCCTCAACGGCGGACTCGACGACTCCTGCGGTCTGGGCGTGGCGATCGACGGCGACGACGGCGTCAGTTACCAGTACTGCCACCTCGACAGCCGCAGCGTGGCTGACGGGACCAGGGTGACCGCCGGTCAGCTGGTCGCCCACACCGGCAACACCGGCAACTCCACCGGCCCCCACCTCCACTTCGGCGTCTTCCGGCAGGGCGCATCCGTCTGCCCCCAGCAGCTGCTGATCGCCCTGTACGACGGTCTCACCCCGCCGTCACCGTGGACCCTTCCGTCCTCCGGCTGCACCTCCTGATCACTGGGCGACCGCCGGGAAGCGATCGCTCCGCCTACTCCCCACCCCCGACATGCCCGGCGCATACCGACCGTCCCCTCGCCGGCACGCGCTCGGCATGTCCGGACAGGACGTTCCTCGAAGGAAAAGGCCAGTGACGACGGAAACCTCATCGCCCCGCCGAGCCAGCGCGGAGATCGACCTCGGCGCGCTGCGGCACGACGTCCGAGCGCTGCGCGCCCGCGTCGCCCCCCCACGTCCAGCTGATGGCAGTGGTCAAAGCCGACGGCTACGGTCACGGCGCCGTCCGCTGTGCCCGAGCGGCGCTCGCCGCGGGCGCCTCCTGGTTGGGCACGGCCACGCCCCACGAGGCACTCGCGCTGCGGGCCGCCGGCATCACCGGGGTGCCGGTCCTGTGCTGGCTGTGGGCCCCCGGCGATCCGTGGGACCGGGGCATCGAGGCCGGACTCGACATGTCGGTGAGCGCCCTGTGGGCCCTCGACGAGGTGCGCGCGGCCGCCCGGACCACCGGGAAGACCGCCCGCATCCAGCTCAAGGCGGACACGGGGCTGGGCAGCAGCGGCTGCCCGCCCGCCGACTGGCCCCGGCTCGTCGGCGCGGCACTGGAGGCGCAGGAGGACGGCCTGGTCGAGGTCACGGGCCTCTGGTCGCACCTGGCCTGCGCGGACGTACCCGGCCATCCGCTGAGCGCCACGCAAGTGGACGTCTTCCGCTCGATGGTCGAGCACGCGGAGAAGGCAGGGGTCGAGCCCGAGGTCCGGCACATCGCCAACTCGCCGGCGACCCTCACCCTCCCCGAGACCCACTTCGACCTGGTCCGGACGGGTATCTCCCTGTACGGACTCTCGCCGAGCCCCGAGATCGGCACCCCGGCACGCCTCGGGGCGCGGGCCCGTCCTCGTCGGGGACGACGTCCGCCGGGTGGCCGGACAGGTCGCCATGGACCAGTTCATGGTCGACCTCGGCAGCGACGAACCGGAGCCGGGCACGCAAGCCGTCCTGTTCGGGCAGGGCAGCCGGGGCGAACCGACGGCCCAGGACTGGGCGGAGGCGGCCGGCACCATCGTGTACGACATCGTCACCCGGATCGGCACGCGCGTTCCGCGCGTGTACGCGGACGACGGAGACGAACGCCCCACGCCCTGACCCCGGGCACGGGACCCTCTCTCCCGCCCTCCCCACCCGCCCGCGTCCACGCCCTCCGCGTACGGCACCGAGGACGCCAGGCAGTGCCGCCCCATGGCCGGGTTCGCCAGGCCCCAGATCTGCCCTTCCTGTGCGGCATCCGCGCCGAAGGGCCGTTCCACCCACCTCTCACCCAGGAGACGCAGCATGAGGATCCGGTCCGTCATGACCGCACTGGCACTCGTCACCGGCGCGCTGTTCGCCCCCGGCTTCGGCGCCCTGTCCACCGCCACCGACGCCCACGCCGTCACCAAGATCAGCCACTCCACCGCCACGTCGATGTTCACCGCCTCCGGGATCACCTGGTCGTCGTCCGGAAACTGTTCCGACCGGTACGACCCCACCTGTACGTCCTTCGAGCAGCTCAACCTCGCCACCGCCCAGGGCGCCCAGACCCTCAAGAGCGCGAGCGCCTGCGCCCTCAACATCACCGGCGGCACCGAGACCGGGCACGCGAGCGGCACGTACTCCCACTGGAACGGCTACAAGCTCGACTTCGGCAAAGCCAAGTGCCTGGCCACCTACATCCAGAACAACTTCACCTACATCGGCCTTCGCGGTGACGGGGCCCCGCAGTGGCAGTCCGGCGCCGGCAACATCTATGCCGACGAGGGCAACCACTGGGACGTGACCTTCTACAACTGCGGCGGCTGCTGACCGCCTCCCCGTCTGCCTGGTGCACGTGTACCAGGCAGACGGCCTGTCCAGCCGGCACAGCATGCCGGCTCGCCGTCGGACACACCGTTCGACGGCGGGCGGGCGCCGGAGCATCACGCATTCCCCCAGCGAACACCCCGCGCCCCGAACCATCACGATCACTCACTCCAGCAGGAGGACCGTTGACCAGAGGACCCTCGCGCCGCGCCGCACTCCTCGCGGCAGTCGGCAGCGCACTCGCACTGCCCGCCATCGGCGCCGGAGCCGCCCAGGCTTCCGTCCCCCCGACGAAGAGCGACAAGAACTCCTTCGCGACCCACCCGCGCCAGAGCACCGCGGTGTACAGCTCCGCAGCCGCCCGTGGCGCGCACGCCGAGCCGCTGAACGCAGCCGTCGGATGCGCCATGGACCGAGGGGGCAGGAGCTGATGGCCACGTTCGTCACCCGCGCGCAGTGGGGCGCCCGAGCGCCACTGGAGATCAGCGGCAACATCACCCCGGCACAAGGCGGCGTGGTCGTCCACCACGTCGACGCCGTCAAGGTGGCGGAGGCCGACCACACCGACTGCGCGGCCCAGGTGCGGGCCATCCAGAACTACCACATGGACGCGAACGGCTGGTCCGACATCGCCTACAGCCATCTGGCCTGCGTCCACGGCTCCCTCTTCGAGGGGCGCGGCGAGAAGGTGCGCACCGCGGCCCAGGGCACCACACAGGGCAACGACGACTGGTACGCGGTCTGTGCGCTCACAGGTGGGACCAGCACCGACTACGACGTGATCACACCGGAGCTGATCGACGCCATCCGGTACGGCATCACCCGCCTCCGCGTGTCGGGTGGCGCCGCGCCGGCCATCACGGGCCATCGCGACCACCATTCGACCGGCTGCCCGGGCAACCTGTACGCCCACGTCGTCAGTGGTGCGGTCAATCCCGGGGGCGGCCCCCTGCCCTACCCCGGGGTCAGCTTCCGCCAGCCCCCGAGCTTCGTGCACGCGAGCGTAGCGACCTGGCAATTCCGCATGAACAGCGCACACGGCTACTCCCTCACCGTGGACGGCCAGTACGGACCAGGCTCCGACGCGGCCTGCCGCAGCTTCCAGTCGCGCAAAGCTCTGACCGTAGACGGCGTCGTCGGGCCGGCCACCTGGTCCGCCGCATTCGCCTGACTCCGCAGTTGAAGGCCGGCTCGCCCGCTTCGGGAACGGCGACGGCTCGGCAGGCGGAACGAGACGGCGTCGCGCAGACATCGCCGCAGAGTCCCACGGACCCAGCCGAGCACCGCACCCCGTCGACCCATACAGCGCCTCGACTCAAGGAGCGGGCCGAACTCGGTGGGGTTCCTGTCACGGCGCGAACGGTCGCTAGCGCAAGCAAGGCGACATGAGAGCGGGCGACGATCCAGCCGCGCGACCTCATTACCGCCGCTCACCCCGAGATGCGTGACTCTTTCGTACGGCGCCCCTGAGAACACCCTGGCTCAGGGGCGCCGTCACACACTGTCACAGGATGCGACTGAAGGTTTCACAGAATGCAATGGCGTTCCCTACCGCACAACGGCATGCGGGTGTCCCTCCCGGAAAGACGGCGCCAGTCCGGCAACCGCACGAGCAACCAGCCCAAGCCCGGCAACCGCACAAGCAGCAAGCCCGAGCCCCCGGCAAGACAGCCAGGCGGGCAGATCTCCTTCCACCCCACCATCAGACCGACGATCCGCTGAGCGGAGAACACCTCTTGGGGCTCCGCCCGCTGAAGATGGCGCGGGCGCCGGCCGCGCGTCCCGGACAGACCCCTCGCCTCGACGGACCGGAGTGGGGCTCTCGGTCCGTGTTCAGACTTCGATGACGATCTTCCCTGGGGTGTGGCCCTCCTGGTTGAGGGCGAAGGCCGCTGCGAGTTCGGAGAGCGGGAACTTTGCGGCAACGTCGACCGTGAGCTGACCCTCGTCCGCGAGCCTGCCCAACGCCGCCAGGTCCTCGCTGTTCGGGCGGACCCAGATCCACTGTCCACCCGCACCGAGCACGGCGTGGTCGGCGACGGAAGCATGCCGACCTCCCTCGGCCAGAACGGCCACGGTGGTCTCCAGAACCCCGCCCACGAAGTCGGCGACAACCGTGACCCCGTCTGGAGCCAGGGCGCGAACGCGTTCGGTCAGTCCGTCCCCGTAGGTGACGGGTTCGCAGCCGAACCCGCGCAGGCGGTCGTGGTTTCGCGGGGAGGCCGTGCCGATGACCCTCGCTCCCCGCGCCCTGGCCAGCTGGACACCGAGGGATCCGACGCCACCGGCCGCGCCGTGCACAAGAACGGTGTCGTCGGCGGTCGTCCCCAGGCGCGTGAGGAGCTGGTAGGCGGTCAGGCCGGCCAGCGGCAGTCCTGCTGCCTGCGCCCAGTCCAACGAGGCCGGCTTGGCGGCAAGAGCACGTACCGGCACGCTGACGTACTCGGCGAAGGTACCGCCGTGCACGTAGTCCTTACGGGCATAGGCCATCACCTCGTCGCCGACTGCGAACTCGGGCACGTCGATGCCGACCCGCTCCACGGTGCCGCTCACGTCCCAACCAGGCACCACCGGGTGAACGACATCCATCAGGCTGTCGAGCCCGCCTGCCATGATCTTCCAATCGACCGGGTTGACACCGGCACATCGGACCTTGACGAGAACCTCGCCAGGGGCGACTTTCGGCAGCGGCAGCCAGGTCTCGCGGAGCACTTCCGCCCCGCCGTAGGTCTCGTACGCCATCGCCCTCATGGTGCCCTCGGACATACGCGAAACCTCTCCCTGTGCCGTTTGGTGTCCCGCTGAATCTGAGCACGGCCGGCTCCGGACACGCCGGAAGACTCGCCCGGAACCGGCAGACGGGCGGACACCTGGTACCGGCCTCCCGGGCAAGGAAAGGAACGGACGAAACACCGTGATGGTGACAGCGGGCCGCTCGTCAGAGACCACGACTGATCACCGAAAGCGTTACTTCCAAGGCCAGTTGGACTTCTTGTTCGGACAGCTCTTGGAGGGGGCCGCCGATGAGCAGGTGACTCAGTCCGTGGACCGCCGACCAGGCTGCGCACTCGGAGCCATGACGCCTGTCGGCCGGTACCGCCCCCGCCTCGGTCAGATCATCGAGGCACTGCGTGAGCAGGAGAAAGGCGTGCGGAGCGGTCGCAGAGGCCTTCGGCAAGGGCGGGGCGTGCGCACCCGTGACGGAGAAGGCGGTCTGGAACCAGCCCGGCTCGGTGCGGGCGAAGGCGATCGGCGTCTGGGGAGCCGTGACAGGCCTCGGGGTGGCCGTGGGGCTGTGGTCGGTGGCATTCTCCTCGCGCACTTCTCCCGGCCGTCGGTCTTCTTCGCGCTCGTCCCCGTGCCCGTCCTCGCCCTCACCGCCGCATGGCTCTTCGTTCCCGAGTCCAGCAATCCCGACCAGGCACACATCGACATCCCAGGACTCGTACTGTCCACGGCAGCCATCGCCCTGCTCGTCTGCACGATCATCGAAGGACCTGAGAGCGGCTGGGGCAGCCCGGCGCGGGTCGCCGGATTCCTCGCTGCCGGGCGCTCGGCATCGCCACCGGCTCGGTCGGCGGAGCAGCCCTGGCGGTGCGCATCGGCACACGCTCCACGGTCATGACAGGGCTGACGCTCCTCGCGGGCTCGTTCGGCTGGATCGCCGTCTCACCGGCCTTCATGCCTTATGGCGTGATCGTCGGGCAGATGATCCTGATGGGCCTTGGCCTCGGAATGACCACGGCGCCGGCCACCGAGTCGATCCCCGGCGCCCTGCCACCTGCGAACGCAGGCATCGGATCAGCAGTCGACGACGCCACACGCGAAACCGGCGGAACACTCGGCGTCGCCGTCCTCGGCAGCATCTTCACCCCGTTGTACGCCGGTCACCTGCCGAACACGGCATTCAGACCCCTCCCCGGTCCCGTCCTGCAGGCCGGACAGGAGTCCGTCGCCGCCGCCCTGTCTCTCACTCGTGCCGCCCCTGCCGGACAACAACAGCTGCTGGACGCCGTCCAAGACAGCTTCATGTGGGGCTTCCACGTCGCCTGCGGCGTCGCGGCCGGCGTCTGTCTGCTCGGCGTACTCGGCGCGGCGCTCCTCCCGGGGCGTCCCGGGGAGAACCGCCTCCGCGAGAGCGAGAATGCCGAGGTGACACGGCTGACGAGACGAGCCGCGCATCGCTGGCTCGGAAGACCGGGTTGGCCTCCACGCGAGCCAGGGGCCGGGAGCCCGCCTCGTCCGGAACGAGTACCGCAGGCCGCAGACAGTCGCCGAACCTACTGGCCATACACCCGGCTGCCTCAGCTGCGGTGAAGCCGCGGATCGATCACGAAGTCGACAGCCCGCCGAGCTCGGTCCGGACTTGGCTCGCCATGATGGGGCAAACCGAGCCGAACCGGTGCGCGGACGGATCGTGACACCACCGCAGAAGGCCGACAGTGGTGCGACAGGGCTGTCGGGCATACGCACAACCAACGTTGCCGCCTCTCGCCCTGGTCGCGCCGGCCGATGCAATGGACGCCTGAACCGACGGGCTCTCCGGGTTCCTGCGTACGCCTGACCAGCAGAAGTGCGGCTTCATCATCACGTCGCCGTCGGCGGAGGAGGGCTGGGGCTCGTGATCACCAACCCGCTCCGCCGAACGGCTCGGCCCACCGCTCCGCGTGAACCGGCCCAGCTGGGACCATCACGACACGGTCTGGACCGCTGTGTCGAGGCCGCGGGTGGCCACGAGTTGCGCGCTTCCATCGGCCAGACGGTAGGACAGCCCGACCACGGCGGTTCGGCCGGCGGCCAGCGCCTCGGCCAGGACGCGGGAGCGTTCCAGCAGCAGGTCTACGGTGTGCTCGATGTGCTCGGCCAGGATCTCCTCCGGCTTTTCGCGTCCGGCGGCGCGGGCGGCGAGCACGCTCGGGGTGACCCGCTCGACGACGTCGCGGACGAAGCCACCCGGTGTCTGCCCGCTCTCCAGGGCCGAGCAGGCCGCCGCGACGGCGCCGCACGAGTCGTGGCCCAGGACGACGACGAGCGGAGCGTTCAGGACGCTCACCCCGAACTCGATGGAGCCCAGGACCTCGGTGCCGGCGACGTGCCCGGCGGTGCGGACCACGAACAAGTCGCCCAGGCCGCGGTCGAAGATGATCTCGGCGGCCAGCCGGGAGTCGGAGCATCCGAACAGTACGGCGAAGGGCCGCTGCGACGGAGCGGTCTCGGTGCGACGAGTGGCGTCCTGATTCGGGTGCTCAGGGCTACCGGCGACGAAGCGCTGGTTACCGGCTATGAGCAGATCGAAGGCGTCGCGAGGCGTCGGGGGCTGCATCTGGATCTCGGTCATGGCGGCAGCCTACGAGGCAGCGCCTGCCGTCGCAGCTGCTGGTCCCTCCGTACGACACCGAGCCGGATGACGCTCCCGGCCCCGCACCACTCCCAGGCGCTGGGCGAGGACGGTCTCGACGCGGGACCTGAGCGCGTGGCACGGCTGCCCGCCCCGTAACTCCACCTCTATGTTCGTCCCACTCGCCCGCATCAAGGATGCACACCCTGACCGCGCTCCCGGCCGAGCGGTCCGTGCCCGGTGCTCCACGGCGTCAGGGGGCGAAGCGGGCCGAGGAATCACGATTCATCGGAGAGCGTGGGACCGGGGGCTGCCTGCAGGGCAGGGCCGGACGAAGCGCGACCACGACTGGGCCACCGTCGAAGCCCGACCGTACCGCGTTTCGACGCACCACCGATGCGACTTGTCCGGATTCGGCAATTCAAGGACCTTCGGGTGGTGACGCGTCCGCCAACCTCAGGCGCAAGCCCGGGCGACGGCTGGGAGGGCACATGCCGACCCCGTACCGACGAATCGAAGGACGACGAGGCCCCCGTTCGGCCGGGTTCACCCCACCAGGACCCGTGACACGAACCCCTCCCCCGGATGAGGGACGAAGCTCGTTCCGGCAGGTCTGGAGCGATCTGCTTTTCGTTCACTGGGAAGTGCGGCCGCAGGCAGTGGCCGACCTCTTCCCACCCGGGACGCGCCCCGACGTGATCGACGGCCGGACGTTCGTGGGACTGGTCTACTTCGAGATGCGGGACCTTTCCTTCGCCATGGGGCCCGCCCTGCCTGTCATCGGGCACTTTCCGGAGATCAACGTGCGGCTCTACAGCGTCGACGCCACCGGGCGCCGAGGGGTGGTGTTCCTGAGCCTGGACTGCGCCCGGCTCCTGCCCACCCTGGCAGCGCGCGGAGCCTTCGGGCTGCCCTACCGATGGGCTTCGGCACGGCGGCTGCGTTTCGGCGACCGCCTCCTCTACACAGTGCGGCGCAGGGGGCCGGCCGGGGGCCGCTCCCGCGTGTGGGGCACCGTGGAGGAGGAAGAGCGACACCCGAGCCCCTTGGACGACTTCCTCACTGCCCGATGGGGTCTTCACGCTGAGGCGTGGGGACGGACGTACTACTGGCCCCTCCACCATGAACCGTGGCGTTTCCAGCAGGTCGACCTGCTGTCCCTGGAGGACGAACTCATCGGCGCAGCCACCGGACTCCCCGTCGCCGACTCCCCACCCGCGAGCGTGCTGTACTCCCCCGGCCTACCCGTCCACTTCGGCATCCCGATCCGCGTCGGGGCGGCGGGCACAGAGACAGCGACCGGAGCGGATCACCAACGGCCCTGACGTCCTGCCATCTCACGATCGCTCGCCGTGCGAGACCACTTGGGCGAGCATGCGCAACGTCCTCTCGCAGGGTTGCCAGCTGCCACCAGGAGGGCCTGAGGCCGACCCCACCCTGGCGGACAAAGCGGATTCTTCCTTTCCGTCCACCGCAGGCGCACCCAAGGCCGCATCGATCCGAGCACTTGCAGCCCCGTACCGGTGGACACGAACGGCCGCGGAACCGACCGCGACCAGCCAGTCCGCTTCCGCCCGTCCCTGGGTCACCTCCAGGAGGCGACCGAAGGCACCGTCGGCGGCCCAACGAGCGAACCAACCGTGGATCCGACTGCAGGCCGTGGAAGGCTTCGAGGGCGGGCAGAAGAACCGGGAGACCGCTGGCGCGCTGCGGGTCAGCGAGCGGTCGGTGGAGCGGTGGCGCCGGCGACTGGCTGACCGTCTTCCCACTGCCCACTTACGCGCCGGACCTCAACCCGCAGGAGAGCATCTGGTCGCCGGCCAAGCGCAACATCGGCAACCTGGCCGCCGCGCAGCTCGCCCGGTTCACCCAGGCCGTCAAGCGCAAGCTCAAGCAGATCCAGTACCACCCGCACCTCGTCGACGGCTGCCTCGCCGACACCGGCCTGATCGCGGACGGCTGACCCGCATCGCCCTGTCGAGTCCAATACCTGAAGGTGATCCGCCGCCGTGACCCGGCATGCTCAGAAGTGATCGGGCCCCGACCAGCTGTACCAGGGGCCGCCGACCTGGACGTACTCGTCACTGTGCTGCGTCGGGCCGTCCTGCGGGAAGTAGGCGTAGCCGTGGCGGGCGAAAAGGCCGGACCTTCCGATGGCGAACTTTACGCCGCCGTCTGCCAGTTCGGCGTCCTGGACCGGGTAGCCGCCGATCCACGTCCGGTGAGGGTCCACCGCGCCCGTGGTGAGGGCCTGCTCCGCAAAGGAGGTGAGTGCGGGCCGGGCGATCGCGAATCGCGCCTCGCGGGGAAGGTCGTGGTTGATCAGCAGCGCCGTGGTGCCGACCAGCAGCAGGGCTGCTGTCCAGCGCCAGAGGCCACGCAGCCGCCCCGTTCCTGCCTTCTCGGCCGGCTCCGCGGTACTCACCATCTGCCAGGCGAACCAGACGAACGGCAGTAGCCAGAGCACCGCGAAACCCATTGCGAGCATCCCGAGGTCCTCACCGGGCACGCTGTAGCCGAGCGCAATGGCACCCGACGCCAGCAAGCAGCCCAGCAGCGCACTGTTGCCCGGTGCGCGCAGCCGCCGTGTGCGGCTGCGCGCACCGGGTGACGCGGCCAGCCTCACCAGGCCCCATGCGAGCACCACCATGAGCGGCACCGCCGCGAACAAACCGGTGAGCACCGTGCCGAACACCACGACCTGGCGTGCATAACGGTCCGGCGCCGCGACGACGGCCAGCGCCACGGCCAGAAGAAGCGGCCCCCGGTACCCGGGCAGGGGCAGACGGTGGAGCATGGCAGCCAAGGGCGGCGGGTTCGTGATCACGCCGCCATCCCTACCATGCGGTGGATCTCCTCCGAAGGGTCCACGACGGCGCGACCCCATCCGGGCAATGACTCCGACATCGCCCATTCAAGTTCAGTGGTCCCGCGATGGCGATGATCGGTGGTCGCGGGAGTCGATAGACAAGAAATAATTTTCACGAAGACCGCAGAAGGCCGCATTCGTACGCGAAGGAAACAGCCTCGACACGCGCACGCAGTCCGATCTTTCTAAGGATTTTACCCACGTGAGATTTAACGGTCGATGTAGATATCCCGAACCAGTCGGCGATATCAGAGTTCGACCATCCTGATGCGACAGCAGTAAGCACTTCCCGTTCTCGCACAGTGAGCAGGCTTATCCCTTCGTTCGGCGAGGCAAGGGGCATGTACTGGTGCTGGCGAACCGTTTCCATCAGGATCCGCGTGCACTGCGGTGGGAGTACTGCGCCGCCTGCTGCCACCGTCCTTATGGCGGCGAGCAGACGAGAAGTGGGAGTGCTTGCCGGTACCAGTCCCCGCACGCCGGAGCGAAGGGCAGCCAGAGCGTACCCGTCCGACTCCGTTACGTTCATGACGAGTACGCGGCGAGGAGCGTCGAGGTGGCGCGACGATGCCGGTCCGAATGGCGCGCGCGCAGGATCGACTAGGTTGCCGATGACGCGAAGGTTGTCCCCGTTGGCGAATCTGCGATCCAGGAGGATGACGTCGGGCCGCAGGGCGCTGCCCGCCTCCACGGCTTCAGCGGCATCGGCCACTTCACCTATCACCGTCATAGCGGCATCGCCGGCGATGAGAGTGCGCAGGGCAAGCCTCTGCAGCGACTCATCGCTGACTACGAGAACGCTGATCATTTTGGGTTTCATTCTTCGAGACCGCAAACGTACGGCGTTCGTAGCCAGCGACATTCCGGTGACATCGAAGCAATGCGTCGGGCTACGGGGCAGGACATAGGACGTACAGACGCGGTTACCGCGCCCAAAACCCCGGCAGAGCCATCGGCGTCGATGACCGTGGAGGACTCCGTGGCGGCATGGTCGGCTGCCACGGAGTCCTGTGTCCGTCTCAGCCGCCGATCCGGCCGGTCGCCTTGGCGTCGGGAGCGGTCGGATTCAGGGGCTCGGTTTCCGCTTCACGGTCGAGTCGGCTGGGCCACCAGACCGCCGGCCCGATGTCCCTGACGAGGGCGGGTACGAGGAGCGAGCGCACGATGATGGTGTCGAGGAGAACACCGAAGGCGACGATGAAGGCGATCTGTGCCAGGAAGGCGAGGGGGATGACGATGAGCGCCGCGAAGGTGGCGGCCAGGACGACTCCCGCCGACGTGATCACGCCGCCGGTCGCGATGAGCCCGCGGAGCATGCCCTGACGGGTTCCCAGTCGCAGCGTTTCCTCGCGCACACGGGACATGAGGAAGATGTTGTAGTCGACTCCCAGGGCGACGAGGAAGACGAAGCCGTACAGAGGGACGGAGGCGTCGGTGCCGGAGAAGCCGAAACCGTACTCGAAGACGAGTCCGGCGATGCCGAGGGTGGCGAGGTAGTTCAGGCCCACGGTGGCGACCAGCAGGACGGGCAGGAGCAGTGAGCGGAGGAGGACGATCAGGATCACGAGGATGATCGCCAGAACGACGGGAATGATGAGGTTCTTGTCGTGCTCGGCGGTGCGCTGGGTGTCGTACTGCTGAGCCGTGTAGCCGCCCACGAGTGTGCTCGGGTCCGTGGCGTGGACCTGGTCGCGGAGGTTCTGGATGGTCTCCTTGGCGGCATCGCTGTCCGGGGCGTCTGCCAGAGTCGCGTCGATGCGGACCAGACCGTCGACGACCAGCGGCTTCCCGCCAGGAGTGCTGGTGACCACGCGGGCGTCGACCACTCCAGGCGTCTGCGCCGCGACCTTCTGCACTGCGGCCTGGTTGTCGGCGTCGGCGATGATGACCGCAGGCTGGCCGGAGCCGGCGGGGAAGTGCTTGCCCAGGGTCTGCTGCGCAGCGACTGACGGGGCATCGTTGACGAACAGCTCGTCGAGGGGCACGCCCTTCGACTGCAGAGCGGGGAAGAACGCCGCACCGATCAGCAGAAGGCCTGTGGTGATGATCCACAGCTGCCGGGGGCGGGTGTCCACCCAGTGGGCGACGCGGCGCCAGATCCCGTGGCCTCCGGTTTCGGCATCGGCCGACTTCGGCTTGGCGGGCCAGAAGGCGGCCTTGCCCATCAGAGCAAGGACCGCGGGAAGGAAGGTGAGGGTCGTGAGGACGGCGCAGACGACTCCGATCGCACCGACCGGTCCGAGCGCCCTGTTGTTCGTCAGGTCGCTGAGCAGGAGGGCGAGCAGGCCGAGCGCGACGGTGGCGGCGCTGGCGGTGATGGCTCCGAACGAACCACGCGTGGCGGCCCAGGCGGCTGCGGCGCGGTCGCTGGTGGTTGCCAGTTCCTCGCGGAAGCGGGCTGTGAGCAGCAGGGCATAGTCGGTGGCCGCGCCGATCACCAGGATGGAGAGGATGCCCTGGACCTGGCCGTCGACGCGGACGATGCCGTGGTCGGCCAGTACGTAGACGATGGCTCCGGCAACTCCGAGGGCGAAGACGGAGCTGATGATGATCAGGAACGGGAGCAATACGCTTCGGTAGACCAGCAGCAGGATGAGCAGCACCGCGGCCAGGGCCACGCCGAGCAGGATCCCGTCGATGCCGGCGAACGCATCTCCCAGGTCTCCTTGGGTCGCGGCGGGTCCGGCGAGCTGGACTCGGGTGTCCGGTACCTCATCGACTGCGGCCCTGATCTCGTCCAGGGTTTCCCCGAGTTCCTCACCTAGGTCCGGTGACAGCGGCACGACGCCTTGGAGGGCTTTGCCGTCCTCCGACGGGAAGGCGGGAGAGGCGGCGCCCTGTACGCCCCGTGCGCCGTTCAGCGACTGCAAGGCGGCGGTCGCCGCCTTCTGCTGGGCCGGCGAGACGTCGCCTCCTTCCGAGGCGGTCCAGACGACGATCGCGGGCAGGGTCTCCTGCTGGTTGAAGGCCTTCTGCTGCGCGATCACCTTCGTGGACTCGGCGTTCTGGGGCAGGAAGGCGGCCTGGTCGTTGGTGGAGACCTCTCCGAGCTTGCCTGCGTAGGAGCCGAAGGCTCCTCCCAGGCCGAGCCAGACCACCACGAGGACGAGGGGGACCAGCCAGCGGACTGGTCGACGAGCGCTGTTCATCGACTCCCTATCGGGACGAGCGGGTGAGGTATCTCAAACATAAACTATCTCAACGGTTGAGTGATACTACAATTGGCGTATGCAGTCACGCTCACCAGACACCACCGACCAGGCAAGTGACCTGTTCGCCTACGCTGTCCTGTTGCGCACGCTGAACCGCGAGCTGAACCGGGCCACACTGGACTTCGCCCACCAGCACGGACTGCACAGCACGGACATCCATGCCCTCGCCGTGATCATGGATCCCTCCGCCTCCGCCGACGGCCCGGTGACCCCCACCCGCCTCCGGGAAGAACTCGGCCTGACCTCCGGAGCCATCACCGCGTGTCTCGACCGGCTCCAGCGCTCGGGACATGTCAGCCGCATCCGCGACACCACGGACCGCAGGGTCGTCCAGCTTGTTTACAACCCTGACGCCCGAGCGCTCGCCCGTGAGTACTTCAGTCCTCTCGCGCAAGCCACCGAGAACGCGCGCAGCCAGTTCTCCTCGGAGCAGTTGGCAACGATCGCTTCCTTCCTACGAGCCCTCAACGCCGAGCTGGGCGCGGCACACGACGCACAGGCGTGAGAAACCGGAGGACGTGTGAGCCCGTGCACGGGGTGTTCCGGATTCATCGGCCCGTCGGATGCACCCTGACCGCAGAAGGCGACGGGCCCGGTGCGTCGTTCGGCATGACCGGGTTCCTGCAGCACTTTCTTGGCTAGTTCCCTGACCGGACAGGTTCACCGGAAGCTCGCGGTGTTCGGTATGGACGGGCCTCGCCAACCCTCCGTAGGCTCGTGATCGCCTACGAAGGGGGCGGGGTGAACGGCAATCCGCTGTACCACTGGATAGCGCTGGCAGTGTCCACGGCGCTCATGCTGCCGATACCGGTGGCGATGCTGGCGGGGTGGACACCGCCGTGGATGCGGAAGCGACAGGCCGGGATGCGGCTTCACGCCTACGGCATCCTCTGCATCTACGCCCTCATGCTCGTCAACGGCGTCCCCCGGATCGCCGACGCCTCCTTCGAGACGGTCATGGCCTGGATGGGCGTCGGTTTCGGTTTCACCGCGGCCGCTGCAGTCCTGTTCCTGCTCGCGGCACGCGAGGATTCAGGCGCCCGGACAGCTGGCGCAGTCGAGCCTCGGGAAGGCTGAGAGACACGTTTCCGCGCCTGCCGCGTCACGGGTTGGTCAGGCCGCCGGTGCGAGGGGCCGCCGGTGCGAGGGGACGTCCGCCCCGGCGAATGTCTTCTCGCTGCGGATGCGGGCGCGTTCCTTACGGGGAGTCACCCCGATGACGGACGCAAGATTCTCACGGCAGGTCGACCGATCATCGGTTGGGAACGCCTTCCCGGCAGTGCAGCGCCACAGGCGGGCCATGGCCGACGCCTGCCGATCGGGAACGGCCCTTACCCTTCCACCACCATGTCAGGCGATCGATCGTCGTTGAGGCCGTCATGCCGCGTGCCTTCGACGCGGGCCGGGTGCGGTGGCGCTCGGCAGGTCCTGCCCCTGCTTGGGCGCATCGAAGTGGACCTGGACTTCATCGCCCGAGGCCTGATGACCGCTGGTTCGCGGCTGCCTCTGGAGAATCAGCCGTAACAGGACGTGCCGCCCACGTCAGCGCACGAGGGTCGTGGTGACTTTCGTACGCTGCCGCGGGCAGTGAGCAGAATGCCGAGCTGCTCGGACGGATCAGAGGGCGTAGCTTCCGCGGACGAGACTGTTGCCGGAGTGGTCGGGTTTTCCGTTGAAAGCCTGGAGGGAGATGTCCACAACGGAGTACTCGTTCAGGTCGATGTTGTCGGGGACAGGAAGGGTGGCACGGCCGTCGGGGCCGAGGACTCCCATCGAGACGAGCTTGGTGTGGGTGGCGTCCATGAGCCAGACCTCGAAGTAGCCGCTGCTCTCCGGCAGTCCTCGGACCGTGATGTCGAGTGTCCGGCGGCCACTGTGGTCTTCCATCCGGGCGTAGCCGGCCGAGCCGGCGCGCAGCGTTTGGAGTCGATTCCCCTCGGTCGGGGATCCCTCGGCCTGGGTCACGACTGGTCTCGTGACCCACCAGGTCATCGCACTGCCGGAGGCCGCACCGAGGAGCGCGGCACATGCGGCCAGGATGACCGCGAAGCTGCGTGCGCGGCGGTGGTTCCCCGGTTGCTGCTCCGAGGGGCGTTCGGTCGCCGAGATCGGGGCCACGTCCCCGTTCAGGGGCTGCGTCGGACGGGGCAGGCGCAGCTCCGTGGTGACTGCCTCCCACACCGTGCCAGGCGGGGTGAGCAGTTCCGCCTCGGGGACGGTCGTTCGTACGGCGGCGACGACGTCGCGCAGGGTGTCGAGTTCGCGCCGGCATGCCGCGCAGCCACGGAGGTGAGGAGAGGCCGATGTGTCGGAGCATTCCCCGAGCGCCAGCATCACGAGGGTCTCTTCATCGGTGTGCTTCACCGTCCACCTCCAACCGCTTCTTCAGCCGCATCAGTCCGCGGCGCGTGTAACTTTTTACCGTGCCGAGAGGCAGTCCGGTCCGTTCGGCGATCTGGGACTGCGACATGTCTTCGTAGAAGGCCATTCTCAGTACGAGTTGCTGCTGTTCCGGAAGAGTCTCCATCTCCCCCATCAGAGTGACGTACTCGAGTAGCGACTCCGTCATCGGAACCGTCACCTCCGGCTCACTGCCGGACACCGCAGTCACCGCTTCGACGTCTCTCAGGTGACGGGATCGGCGCCGAAGGGCGTCGACGATCTTTTTGTGTGTGATCCCCAGGATCCAGGTCTTGAGCGATCCACGAACAGGGTCGAAGGTCTTGCGGCTGTCCCACGCCCCGACGAAGACCTGCTGTGTCACGTCTTTGGCTTCCTCGGCATCCCCCAGTTTGCGGACGGCGACGGTGTACACAAGCGGGCCCCAGCGGCGGTACACCTCACTGAGAGACGCCTCGTCACCCGTGACGAGGCGTTCGCCCAGGCTGTCTTCGGACTCGGTGGTCACAGCCGCGACACTGGCGGCCAGGACCTGGGCGCCACCCCACAGTCCTCTCACCGGGGCACCTCCACGGCGGTGACGACAAGGTTGTTCTGGTATCCGCCGTCGCCCCTCACATAGGGCCCTGCGCAGGTGACCAGCGTGAGTACGGGAGTTCCCCCGCGGCGGAAGACGCCAGACGCGCCGAGCGACGCCTTGGCCAGGGTGCGACGCGCAGCGACCCTGAACGTCGCCGTGGTCCCATCGCGCCTGCCGACCAGAACCTCATCGCCCTTCCTGATGTCGCCGAGCGCGGCGAGCACGCCCAGTCCCCCTCCCGCGGCGTCGACATGACCGACGATCACGGAGGATCCGGCTCCAGCTCCCGGCAGGGGCGAGAAGCGGTACCAGCCCACACGATCCGGATTCTCGGGCACGACGACCTGGCCGTCCTCCGCGACCCCGACCTGGTCGACGGGTGCGCGCACTCGCAGCCGGGGGATGGAGAGGGACGTGGGGTCGGCCGGCTCGGTCGCCGACTCGCCGGCCCGTCCGGACCTGACGTCGTCGGCCTTCTCCGTCCGGTGGGACTGCGGTAGGGGTTCCGCGGGCGTACGGGAGGGAGCCGTGTAAGTGGGTACGCTGCCGAAGTCGGCCACGGTCCCGTCCTCCGCTCGTACGAGAGTGAAGCCGAGGAGTACGGTCAGAAGGATGCCTACGAGCCCGAAGGCCGATCCGAGGATTCGTGTTCGCCCTGCCCGGGGCCTGCCCATGGCGTAGGTGCCTTTCCGTGGCGAGTAGAGCGGGTGGTCGCGGCCACCGGTGGAGGGGCCGCGACCTGGAAACGGAGCGTCAGCGTGGGACTTCAGCTGACGTCGGCACGGCGGCGCAGCAGGAAGACGGATGCGCCGACAGCGAGGACGGCGCCCAGCGACAAGGCGCCGATCTGCGCCGACTGGTTGCGGTTCACGGCCTGGCCGGTCTCGCCTGCGGGAACGCCGGAGGGGGCGGAGTGCATGCCTGTGATCGTCTGGGTCTTCAGCGCGAGGTTCTTGTCGGTGGCGCTGCCCCATGCGTAGACGATCGTGTTGCTGCCCTCGGCGAGGTCGAGCGTGGCGGGGCCGATCGCGACCGTGTCGGTGCCGGCCAGGACGACGTCGGCCGAAATGCTGCCGGCGTCCACTTCGCCACTCGCTTCCTTGGGGTTCACGAGCCCCTTGAACACGGCGGTGCCGTCCGCACGGACGTCGACGGCGGGCGCAGCAGCAACGTGCCGGACGGTGACCCGCGCCTTCCCCGCGGGGACCTTGGAGGTGTCGTTGACGAAGGCGTCCAGGGCAGGCTTGCCGTCGGCGGCCAGGTGGGCGACGAGTGTGGCGTTCGCCCCCGCGGGAACGTTCACCGTCTTCTCGATGGCGGGGGTTCCCTTCGGTCCCTCGCCGTCCTTGAAGACCTTGATGTCGTACGAGCCGGCAGCCAGCTTGAGCGGGTCGGTCAGCGTTCCCGGCGCGAAGTCGGGGAGCAGTTCCTTGTCCCCCGCGTAGACGTCGACGGTGAGGCCCGGCACAGCGTGAAACACCGACACGGTGGCCTCACCGGTCTCGGCCTGCGGCACTGCCACGGCAGGGGCACCCGCGGAGAGTGTCAGAACGGCGGCGATGCTCAGAGCGAGAGCGGCACCGGTGGAACGAGAAGTCATGGCGGACATCCCTTCGAACGGTCGAGAAGATCTCGAACCCTTGGTTGAGGAGGCATTCATTCCAGGAGCGCCCAGTGGATTCACCTGTCACAGGACTTTCTTCGGACGGCCTGTCGACCAGCGCGGAACGGGGCGTGCGGTGTGAGCCGTTCGGGGGTCGTCGACGGGCGGGCGCATCCAGAGGCGCGTGGGTGTCTGAAGAAGGTGTGGAGTGACGTTCGACTTTCCGCTGTGTGCGTGCCGTCGATGCGCGGCGGGCCGCAGCCGACAGGAAGGATCTCGACATGATCGTTCACAAGCTCCACGAAGCCGGCCTCCGCAGCGAACACGCCTACCTGGCCGCTATGGGATCAATCGGGCTTTCTCTCGTCTCGTGGCTGGCCTCGAACCGGCGCGAGAACCTCGAGCGCGCGGACCGCTGGGGCATCTTCGTCGGTGAGTGGGCTCCCACCTTCTTCGCCCTCGGGCTTGCCCTGGCGAACTACGAGAAGGACGAGACGGACCAGCCCCCTGTCTAGGACGGACCAGGCCGAGCAGCTGCGAGGCACCGTGACCGACACCGGCAGCGTGAGAGTGTCTCGGCGGTGGCGAGTGGGCCGTGGCCCACCACGACCACGGGCTGCCTCGGCCGGGAACACGGCCCCCCGACAAGCCTCTGCCTGCACCGGACAGTCTCGTACCGCGCGGGGCGGACCAAGGCCAAGGCCGGCCACAAGCCTGCCGAAGAAACTGGAGGCCCTGGAGCAGGGAGGCGGATAAGAGTCCCCCGGAGGTGGGGCGGGCGTCACGGGACGTCCGACAAGGCACATGCCCCGCCGCCTCACGGAGGTCCCGCGCCTGCCTCGTGGGCGAGGAAGAGGATCTCCCGGCGTTCGGGCGGCGGGCAGGCCATGTGACCGACGAGGCCCAGGCGGTCCACCGCACGCGCGCACGAGTCGCCACTCTCCGGCGCCGGCCACCGGCATAGGCCCGGCGCAGCCCGACCCAGGCGTCTCGCGCGGTCGCCCCCGTAGTGCCGCGAGGCCGTGAGCCAGGCGTCGTACCCGCCGGGACGCTCCGCCCGTTCGTCAGGGCACGAGGCTCCAGGCGCGGTCGCCGCCGTCCTGACGAGTCGTCCGGAAGTCGTGCGGATCGAGTCCGGCCCCCCTGATCGCGTCGAGGACTTCGGCTGTGCGGACCGGGTCGAGACGGGGGGTGCGGGACAGGACGAAGCCGGACGTGCGCTCCTCGTTGGTGACGACGGCCCATTCGTAAGCGTCGCCCAAGCCTGCCACGACGTAGTTGGCGTCGGTGCCGTGCCGGTACCCGTCCTTCCAGGGAAGGAAGGAGACGTTGAGACGGGTGTCGGTCCGGTCGAGAGGGAGGGCCTCGCCGTTCACCCTGCTCTGGGTACCGAGCCAGGTGGTGCAGCTGTTGGCCACGGAGACCGTACCGCGCTCGGTCGTGCCGTAGACCGCCTTGACGTTCTTGGCGCACTGAATCTCGAACAGCTGCGGCACCGAGGCAAGTTGCAGCCACGTTCCGGTGTAACGGGTCAGGTCCACGGTTTCGGCGGACGGACGCGTGCCGTACGCGCTCGCCGACGCGGCGGGCACGAGGGCCACGACGGTTACGACGGTCATGACAAGTGCTGCTGAGGCACGCCTCGCGGCAGGGAGTCGGCGCATGTGCTGGATGCTCCTTCGAGTGTCGGGTGCACTGCATTCGGCGCACGCCCTGCCGCCGGATGCACGGTCCCCGGACGGAAGCCCGTTTGCCGCGACGGCTGGTCCGGAAGGAAGCCGTGTGCCGAGCCGGCGGCCTGGCCGGTACCGCCGACGTGGACGGTTAACGGGACCCACTCGTACGCGGCGCAGTGGAACCGAAGGAGGAAGACGGAAGCGATCCGGTCCCTTCTTCTCCGAGGAAATCCTGATGTCCGATCAGCACGATCCCGCCCCGTACGACGCCCTGCTGCTGTTCTCCTTCGGCGGCCCCGAGGGTCCGGACGACGTGGTCCCGTTCCTGGAGAACGTGACGCGCGGCCGCGGCATCCCGAAGGAACGGCTCAGGGAAGTGGGGCAGTACTACTTCCTCTTCGGCGGCGTCTCCCCGATCAACGACCAGAACCGCGCGCTCCTGGACGCGCTGCGGACGGACTTCGCGGAGGCCGGCCTCGACCTCCCGGTCCACTGGGGGAACCGGAACTGGGAGCCGTAACTCACCGACACGCTGCCCGTCCGGCGCTCCGCCACCGTCGGCGCCGACCCCCGCTTCGCCGCGGCCGTCCGCGACCTCGTCCTGGAACGGGCGGCCGCCGAACGGGACACCCGCACCGAGCGGTGCGCCCTCGGGGCCTCCCACGACCTGTGCCCGATCGGCTGCTGCCCCGCCAGGGCCGAACGGCCGGCGGCGGCCGGAGCCGACAGCCCGTGGAGCATCTCGGTCCCGGCGGCCGCCGAGGCCTTGACCGGCAGGCAATCCCCCTGGCAGGGGTGCCTGCCCGCCAGGCGATTCGGCATGCCCTTCCCCCGGCCCTCTCGTGGTCGAGGCTCCGGCGCTGTTCAGATTCCGTAATGGACGATACATTTACGACCTGAAGTCCAGCATTCTGAAACGGGAACCGGACTGTGCGGCTCAGTCGGCTGTCCGCAGCCCTCGATGAGCTTCCGCCGGAGGAGGGAATCCCATGAGCCTCACCCTGGCCGATGAGATCCGCGGTCGGCTCGGAGAGCTGAGCCCTGCAGAGCGAAAGGTCGCACGGGTCCTGCTCGCGGGGTATCCCTCCGCTGTCTTCGAGACCGTCGCGACGATCGCGGAACGCGCCGGGGTTTCGGCGCCCACCGTGCTGAGGTGTGCCGCGCGACTGGGGTACAAGGGCTTCCCCGATCTGCAGGCGGCCCTCCGTTCCGAGCTCGACGCGCGCAACGCCTCGCCGATCACCCTCTACACGGCCGCGGACGATTCGGAGCATGACACGGCGGCGCCGCCGCGAGGCTCCTCCGCGACCTCTCTCGGGGAACGTGCGGGGCTCGTGCAGCAGGCGGTGTCCCGGACCTTCGAGGAGGTGGCGCCCCACGAGTTCGAGAACGCGGTGGGTCTCCTCGCCGACCCCAGGCGCAGGGTGCACCTCGCGGGAGGACGCTTCACGCACCTCTTGGCCGAGTACTTGGGCCTGCATCTGATGCAGTTCCGCGACCAGGTGAGCCTGGTGCCCCACAAGGACGTGGAGCGCACGTCCTTCCTCACGCAACTCGCCCGCCGGGACGTCACCGTGTTGTTCGACTACAGGCGCTACGAGACCGACAAGACCCTCATCGCGGAACTGGCACGGGAGCGGGGCGGCAAGGTCATCGTGTTCACCGATCCGTGGCTCTCCCCCGCCGCCGCTCACGCGGACGTCGTGCTCATCTCCCAGGTCTCCTCCGACTCTCCGTACGACAGCCTGACGCCGTCGATGGCCGTCGTGGAGTCGCTCGTCGCCGCCGTCCTCGACCGGATCGGCGGCGACGGCCACGAGCGGATGAAGGCCGCCGAGAGGGTCGCCCGTCGCACCGGCCTCCTGTGAGGTCGGGCCACGGGGCCGACCCGTCCCGCCCTCAGTGCGCAGGGAGGGTCAGTCGAGCGCCCCGTTCACGGTCGCCTCGGGAATCCCGATGTTCGGGACCTGATACTTCATGAGGACCTTGCGGTAAGAGCCGTCGTCCATGAGGGACTGCAGGGCCGCCTGGATGGCTTCCTTGAGTCCGGGGCGGTCCTTCGACACGCCAATGCCCATGGGAGAGGCGCTGTACTCTCCGACGGCGGGGCGGCCGGTGACGGTGGAGAAGGTCTTGCCGTCGTCCGCCGTGGCGGCGACGTAGGCGGCCGTGACCTCGTCGACGTAGTCGGCGATGACCTTTCCGCTGCGAAGAGCCAGCTGGGCCTCGGAGTCCTTCGAGAAGGCGAGGATCTCGATGGGCGGAAGGCCCTTCGCCTTGCAGAGCTCCTGACGCTGCTGGAGGAGCTTCTGGTGGTTGGTTCCGGTCTGCACCCCCACGGGCTTTCCGCACACATCGGTCACGACGGTGATGTTCTCGGGATTGCCCTTCTTGACCAGCCAGCCGGGACCGGCGTTGAGGTAGTCGACGAAGTCCACGGACTTCTGCCTGGCCTTCTTGTCGGTCATGGCCGACATGACGGCGTCGAACTTCCCGGCTTGGACGGCCGGCAGGATTCCGTCGAACTTCTGCGCTTCGAAGCGGAAGGTGACTCCGAGCCGGGCCCCGATCGCCTGGCCGAGGTCGTAGTCGATTCCGGTGATCTGGGTGCTCCCCTCCTTGACGAACATCTCGAAGGGCGGGTACGGGACATCGGTGGCGACACGGACGGTGCCGGAGGCGCGGATGGCCTCGGGGAGCATCGCGTGGAGCTTGGGGTCCGGGCTGACGGCGAGGTCCGGAAGGACTGCAACCGGTCCTGCCGTCCGGGATCCGTCGCGGGCGGCCGACGTGTCGGACGGGGCCCCGCATCCGGAGGCGAGGATCGCCGAGGCGGCGACGGAGATGAGCGCGGTACGGGTACGCATGGTGAGGGAGCGGCCTTTCTCGGTGGTGGTGGGCGGGTGGGGGCGGCGCCCGTCCGGTCCGTGGGCGCCGCCGAGTCCGGCAGGATCGACGCGACGGGGGAACCCTGTGGCCGGCGGTCTCCCCGACGTGCGGCCCGGTCGCAATGCGGCCGGGTACGGGAACGGCTGGGCAAGCCTGGCGACGGGGCCTGCCCAGCCGCTCGGCTCACCGCTGGAGCGCGATGTCCACCTGCAGGGCGACGAGGGTCCGGGCGGTGGTGTCGTCGTCGGTGAAGGCGGCGAACCCCCGTGCCTTGGTGAGGGTCACCGTGAACCGCGGTCCGCTTTCGAAAGTCGTCGCCGTCGCGCTGTTCTGCGCTCGGGTCGAGGCGAGGGCCCGGGCGGTGGTACGGAACGAGTAGGGGCTGCCGTCCGGGTTCGAGGCGGAGTGGAAGACGTCGTCGTTGGCCGGCACGGGTGTCGCGTTGCCAGGGGTGAGGGGCTGCTTGGCGGGGGCGATGCGCGGGGTCCAGGTGCGGGCGTCGTACCGGTCGCCGTCGGTGAGGTAGCTGTACCGGGCGCGGCGGAGGGCCCAGCCGTTCGCGGAGTCGTGGGCGCGGGCGTCGCGCAGGTCGAGGACGGCGACGCCGTTCGGGCCGAGGACGGTCATGTGCTCGCGGTCGGTGCCTGGCCGGTCGACGACCAGGGCCGTGTTCTCCTCCAGGGCGTAGACACGGTCGTGGCCGGTGTCGGCTGCGAGACGCAGGGCCCGGCCTTCGCGTCCGTAGGCGCCGGTGTGGGTGTCGACCAGGCCGGACCGGAGGAAGCCGAAGCCGCCTCGGGGTAGGTATCCCAGGCGGGTCGGGTCGTCGAAGTAGCCGGGCGCGCTGCCGTCCCGCAGGGCTTCGTAGGATTCGCCGCCGCTGACCATGTCGGGGCCGGCGGCGATCTGGGCGCCGGCGGAGGAGCCCGCGACGACGGCGCCGTGGGCGAGCTTGGCGCGGATGGCGGCGAGCACCTTGGAGTCCTTGTGCTCGTCACCGCGGAGGAGGGTGGTGACGTAGCGGTACTGGTCTCCTCCTCCGAAGAAGAAGCCGGTCATGGACTCGACCTGGGCGACGACGGCTTCGGAGTCGGCGTTGGCCACGTGGTCGAGGTCGAGGGGGATCCACTGCGCGTCGGCGGCTCCGTGCCTCTTGAACAGGTCGGCGTAGTAGGCGCCGTTGCAGGCGGAGTTGCTGCACAGGTCGGGGTCGTCGGCGTTCGGGTCCTGGCTCTGGGGCACGGAGGCGGCGGTGATGACGCCGATACGGGCCTGCGGGCCGCCGGCCCGCTTGATGATCTCCCCGTAGACCTGGGTGTTGCTCTCCTTCAGGGCTCCGCCGACCAGTACGAGGGAGCCGGCGTGGGCGCGGCCCGGTCGGGGTTCGGCGTGTGCGGCGGAAACGCCGGTGAGGAGTGCGACGGCGAGGCTGCAGGCGAGGACGGTGCGGCGTGCGGGGTGGGGCGGGACGCGCATGGTGCCTCCGAGGTCGGGAGAGGGGGTGGTGGGACTCGTATGCCTGTCGGGCGGACCGAGCACATGTCGGTCCGCCCGTCTCGGGTGGCGGGGCGTGCGAGGAGGAAGGAACGTCCTCCGCGGTGCGCCGCCGTCGTTCAGGTGGTCCGGGCGTCGCCGAGCGAGGCGATCATGCCTGCGAGCATGGCGACGCGCTGGGGCACGCTGGTGGTGTCGAGCCATTCCTGGGGAGTGTGGTCGGCACCTCCGACGGGTCCCAGGCCGTCCAGGACGGGGACTCCGGTGCCGGCGATCAGGTTGGCGTCTCCCACTCCGCCGGTCGCGGCGGCGCCCAGGGCGATGCCGACCGCGTCGGCGGCCCGCTGGGCGTGGTCGAGCATGCGCCGGGAGGCGGTGGTGTCCTCCATGGGAGGGCAGAGGTCGAGCTGCTCGACCTCGACGCTGACACCGGGGACACCCGGGTGGTCGGCGGCCTCCTGGATGGCCCGGGTGACCCGTTCGATGTCGGCCGTCGTGGCGGCGCGGACTTCGATGCGAAGCTCCGCCTCCGGGCAGACGATGTTGGCGCGGGTACCGGCGCGGACCACCCCGACGTTGACCGTCACGTCTTCCCAGTGCCCGTTGAGGGCCTGGAGGGCGACGGTGAGGTGGGCGGCGGCGAGGGCCGCGTTCGCTCCCCGCTCGGGTTCGATTCCGGCGTGGGCCGCCCGTCCGGTGACGGTGAGGCGGAAGTCGGCGACCCCCTTGCGGGCGATGACGAGGTCGCCGTTCTCCCTGGCGCATTCGAGACCGAGACCGTAGTGCACGCCCTTGGCGGTGTCCTCGATGAGCGCCCGGCTTGCGGGTGAGCCGATCTCCTCGTCGGGGGTGGCGAGGAAGACCAGTTCGTCGTAGGAGTCGGCGCCGGACTCGGCGAGAATCTCCAGAGCGGTGAGGCCCGCGAGCAGTCCTCCCTTGTCGTCGCTGACGCCGGGGCCGTGTGCAACGGAGCCGTCGACGCGGAAAGGGCGGGCCGCGGCGGTGCCGTCCTCGAAGACGGTGTCCATGTGGGCGGCGAGGAGGATCCTGCGGCCGCCTGCCGCCTCGGAGAGTCCGCCGCGCTTGCGGCCGATGAGCGCGTCGCCGGTCCGATGGCCGTCGGGTGCGGTCGGGAAGCGTACGCGCTGGACGTCGAAGCCGATCCGTTCGAGTCTGCGCTCGATCCAGTCGGCGACGCGGTTGACGCCGTCGGCGCTGTAGGAGCCCGAGTCGATGGAGACGAGTTGCTCGAGGTCGTGCAGGAAGCGGGGCCGGAGTGACTGGGCCAGGTCGAGGAAGCGGTCGAGCTTCTCCTGCCGGCGGGTGGGGGCGCTCACAGGACCTTGGACAGGAAGGCGCGGGTGCGCTCCTGCTCCGGGTCGACGAGTACCCGTCGGGGGTCACCGGCCTCGACGACGACGCCCTCGTCCATGAAGACGGCGGTGTCGCCGACCTCTCGGGCGAAACCGATTTCGTGGGTGACGACGACCATGGTCATGCCGTCGGCGGCGAGCTGCCGCATGACGTCCAGGACGTCACCGACGAGTTCGGGGTCGAGGGCCGAGGTCGGCTCGTCGAAGAGCATCAGCTTGGGCTTCATGGCGAGGGCGCGGGCGATGGCCACCCGCTGCTGCTGTCCGCCGGACAGCTGGGCCGGGTAGTGGTCGGCCCGGTCACCGAGCCCGACCTGCTCCAGGAGTGCGTGGGCCTGCTCGCGGGCCTCGGCACGGGAGACGCCGGCGACCTTGACCGGGGCTTCCATGACGTTCTCGACGGCGGTCATGTGCGGGAAGAGGTTGAACCGCTGGAAGACCATGCCGATGTCCCGGCGGCGGTCCGCGACCTCGCGCTCGCGCAGCTCGTAGAGCCTGTCGCCGTGCTGGCGGTAGCCGACGAGTTCGCCGTCGACGGTGAGCTTGCCGCCGTCGACCTTCTCCAGGTGGTTGATGCAGCGGAGGAAGGTGGACTTTCCCGATCCGGAGGGCCCGAGCAGGCAGCAGACCTGGCCTCGTTCGACCGTCAGGTCGATGCCCTTGAGGACCTCCAGCTTTCCGAAGTGCTTGCGGACGCCTTCGGCACGCACCATGGGTGTGCTCATCGGCTCTGCTCCTTGCTGTTCTTGCCGAGCCGCTCCACGGTCCCGCCGAGCAGGCGGCGGAGGGGAGAGACGTGACCGGCACGCGTGGTGCCGCGTCCGTAGCGCCGTTCCAGCCACGCCTGGGGCACGCCGAGGAGGGTGACGAGGGCCAGGTACCAGATGCTGGCGACGACCAGCATGGGGATGACCTGGTAGTTCTGGGCGTACACGTCCTGGATGTTCGACATCAGGTCGTGGGCGGAGATGACGGACACCAGGGCGGTCATCTTGAGCATGTTGATGGTTTCGTTGCCCATGGGCGGGATGATCACGCGCATGGCCTGGGGCAGGACGATCCGCCGCATGGTGAGTGCGGGGCGCATGCCGAGCGAGTGCGCGGCCTCGGCCTGGCCGGGGTCGACGGACTGGATGCCGGCACGGACGATCTCGGAGGCGTACGCGGCCTCGTTGAGCCCGAGGGCGAGCAGGGCGGCGATCGCGGGCGTCAGCAGCGCGTTCGTCTCGGCCTGGAAGAACGTGATGTCGGTGAAGGGGACGCCGATCTTCACGTACTTGTAGAGGGCGGCGGCGTAGCCCCAGAAGATGATCTGGACGAGCAGCGGGGTGCCGCGGAAGACCCAGACGAAGGCGTTGGCGAGGCCGTACAGCACCGGGCTGGACGAGAGCCGCATGACGGCGATCAGGGTGCCGAGTCCCAGACCGAGGAGCATCGCGGCGGCGGTCAGCCAGAGCGTGGTGGCCAGGCCGTCGAAGATGAGGTCGGCGAAGAGGTAGTCGCCGACGACGTCCCAGCGCAGGTTGTCGTTCTTGGCCAGGGAGCCGACCAGGCCGACGAGCGCCATCAGGGAGGCGACCGCCGCGACCCAGCGTCCGTAGTTGCGGACGGGGACGACTTCGAGTTCCTGCGCGCGCGTGGTGGTCACGGACGGGCTCTTGGTGTCGATCATCTTCAGTCAACCGCCGCGTTCTTGGTGGCCTTGGGGATGGCGATCGACGCGACGCCGTACTTGTTGTAGATGTGGACGAGGTCGCCGTCGTCGATGAGGGCCTGGAGCGCCTTGAGGACCGCGTCCGTCAGCTCGGGGAGCTGCTTGCTGATGGCGATGCCGTTCGGCGAGGCGTTGTAGCCCCCCGGGGCGGCGGGGTCCTCGGCGAGGTCGAAGGCCTTGCCGCCGTCCGCGGTCTTGGCCACCCACCCGGCGGCGGGCTTGGTCAGGACCTGGGCGATCACCTTGCCGGACCGCAGGGCGAGCTGGGCGTCGGAGTCCTTCGGGAAGGTCTGGATGTCGATCTTCCCCTTGCCCGCGGTGGAGCAGGCGGCCTGGTGGGACTTCAGGAGGTCGAGCTGGTTGGTCGCCGTCTGGACGGCGACCTTCTGCCCGCAGAGGTCGTTCAGGGTGGTCACCTTCGACGGGTTGCCCTCGGCGACCAGGATGCCGGAGCCGGACTGGGAGTAGTCGACGAAGTCGACGACCTTCTGCCGCTCCTTGTTGTCGGTGATGGCCGACATCGCGACGTCGAACTTGCCGGCCTGGATGGCGGGGACGATGCCGTCGAACTTCTGCGGCGTGAAGGTGAACTTCACGCCGAGCTTCGCCCCCAGGGCCTGGCCCAGGTCGTAGTCCAGTCCCGTCAGGGTGGGCTCGCCCTCCTTCACGAACATCTCGAACGGCGGGTACGGGACGTCGGTCGCGACACGGACCTCACCCGCCTTCTTGATCTTCTCCGGGAGGAGGTCGTGCAGCTTCTGGTCCTTGACGATCTCCGCGCCGGCGATGACGACCTTGCCGGGCGGGGCGGCGGTGTCCTCACCTCCGCAGGCGGTCAGGGACACGAGCACGGCGGCCGCGAGAGCGGCGGCTGCGGCGGGGCGTGCGATACGAGCGTTCATCGCGTGGAACCTCTCGGTGGTTTCCTGCCGACGGATTCTGGCCGTCAGGCACAGCGGAGAAGTTACAGATCAACGCCTTTGTTGGCTAGATGTAAGCCCCATTACGTTCATGTAACGCACCCCCAGACGGGGCCTTATGGGCAAAATGGCCGTTTTGGCGCTGGAAGTTTCCCGCGGGCAGGCAAACGAAGGCCGAAGTCGCCTTACATCTTCCGCTTCATTTCCGTTACTTGTATGTTCCGCAACCAACGCCCTTGGCCCGTGTGGGCCACGGCGGACTGGATCGATTCCCCTTGCTTGGAGCGCAGATGCCACTCCGTTCACTCAGGTTCACCTCGGCTGCGGTCGGACTCGCCGCGATCGCGACAGCGCTGATGGTGCATCAGCCGGCACACGCGGCGGCCGACAGGATCCGGCTCGGCAACACGGCCGACGTCACCCGTGCGTCGTGGAACGGCCCCGCCTTCACCATGAACGGCGCCGGCGGCATCGTCGCCGCCTCGATGACGCGCGCCGTCGACGACATCAGGGGTGGTACGGGAACCCTCGACGTGGTCGTCCTGGCCGGCTCGTCGCCGACGTCGGGAAGCAAGACTCCCGAGTGCGACGCCATCACCGGGCTGACCGGGGTCAACTCCTGCACGACGTGGACGCTCACCACGGCCGGCGACGGCAACAACAGCCAGGTCAACACCGACGTCCGCAACGCCGAGTTCGTCTACTTCGCAGGCGGCGACCAGTGCCGCTACGCCGCCTGGAAGGGAACGGCCCTGGAGGCCTCCGTGGAATCGGTGGTGGCCAAGGGCGGAGGCTCCGGCGGGGGCAGCGCGGGCCATCACATCAACAGCCCGATCGTCTACGACGCGTGCAACGGCAGCGTCACCAGCGCGGAAGCCCTCGCCAACCCCTACGACCGGTACATCAGCTTCACCACCGGCATGTTCGAATGGGCCCACTACGGCGCGGTCGTCAACGACTCGCACTTCGTCACCCGCGACCGCATGGGCCGCACGATGTCGTTCCTCGCCCGAGCGGTCAAGGACGGCCTCGCCCCGGGCGGCGCCGCCTGGGGCGTCGGGGTGGAGGAGGGCGGCGGCTCGCTGTTCCTCGACCGCAACGGCACGGCGACCCAGTACGGCAAGGACGCATACGTCGTCCTCGCCGACCACCAGCCGGAACAGGCGCTCGACAGGAAGCCGCTGACCTACTCGAACTTCAAGATCTGGCGCCTGACGCCCGGCTCGACCTTCGACTTCAAGAACCGCCCCACCTGCGGCTACTACCTCCGCAGCGTCACCAACGGTGTCGCCGACCCCAACCTCTACAACGGCACCCCGGTAACCGACTGCGGCAGCCAGAGCGGCGGAGCCACCGTCGCCGAGAGCGAGCCGAACGACACCCGCGACACGGCCGACGACGCCACCGCCCTGACGTCTCCCGGCACCGTGACCGGAAACATGAAGTCGACCAGCGACCGCGACTACTTCACCCTGAACCTCTCCTCGGGCCAGACCGCCTCCGTGAACTGCGCAGTCCCCTCCGCCTACGACGCCGACCTGTACTGGCTCGACGTCAACGGCAGCACCCTGACCCGCTCCGTCAACGACGGAGCCGGCACCGACGAGTCCCTCTCCTTCACCAGAACCGGATCCGGCACGGGCACCTACTACCTCGACCTGGAGGCGTACAGCGGCTCCGGAACCGCCGCCTACAACTGCACCGTGACCAAGAGCTGACCGGTTCCCCCACTCCCCGTGGCCAGACCCGCATGTGGTCCGGCCACGGGTTTCCGGCACCGCGGATGCACTCCGACCGCCTCACGCGTGCGCCGCAGGCTCAGACAGGCCGAACGAGCCGCCGCGGGTCGAGCAGCTCGGCCAGCTGCTCTTCGGGGAGCAGCCCGTCGCGAGCCGCGAGTTCCCGGACAGGCACACCGGTCTCCTGACACCGGCGGGCCAGAGCGGTGGCCTGCTGGTAGCCGATCACGGGGTTGAGGGCGGTGGCAAGTCCGGAACTGCCCTCCACGAGAAGCCGCAGACGCTCCTCGTCCGGATGGACGCCGGCCACACAGCGTTCGGCAAGGAGCGCGCACGCGGCGGTCAACCGATTCGCCGAGTTGAGCAGATGATGGACGATCAGGGGTTCGAAGGCGTTCAGCTGGAGCTGCCCGGCCTGGGCCGCCGCACCCACCGCGGCGTCCGCCCCCATCACGTCGAAGCAGACCTGGTTGACCGCCTCGGGCATGACGGGGTTGACCTTGCCCGGCATGATGCTGGACCCGGCCTGCAACTCCGGCAGCCTGATCTCGCCCAGGCCGGCCCGAGGGCCCGAAGCCAGGAGCCGGAGGTCGTTGCAGATCTTGGAGAGGCGGAGGGCGAACTGCCTCAGGGCACCGGAGAGCCGGATGAAGCCCCCGACTCCCTGCGTGCTCTCCACGAGATCACGGGCGGCCCGGACAGGCGCCGCCGAGACGACGGCGAGGTGTCCGATGGCCAGACGGGCGAACCCGGCGTCGGCGTTGAGACCGGTACCGATGGCGGTCCCTCCCAGGTTGACGTCCAGGAGACCATCCGCCGCGAGGCCGATGAGCTCGGCATCGTCGCGCACGGTGAGCGCGAACGCGTCAAACTCCTGGCCCAACGTCATGGGCACGGCATCCTGCAACTGGGTGCGGCCGAGCTTGACGGTCTTGGCGAACACCCCGCCCCGCTCCGCGAAGGCGTTACGCAACAACGTCATGGCATCCAGCAGTCGTCCCGCAGCCGCATACAGGGCGAGCTTGGCCGCCGTGGGGTAGACGTCGTTGGTGCTCTGCGACCGGTTCACATCGTCGTTGGGGTGCAGGTGCTCATATTCGCCGCGCCCGTGCCCCATGAGTTCCAGAGCCCGGTTGGCGATGACCTCGTTGGCGTTCATGTTCGCCGAGGTACCCGCACCGCCCTGAAAGACGTCCACGACGAACTGGTCGTGAAGGTGGCCCTCTCGGATCTCCCGGCACGCACGCACGATGGCCCGCCCCCGCTCCTCGGGAAGCGTCCCGAGGTCCAGGTGCGCCGACGCCGCCGCCGCCTTCACGTCGGCGAGAGCGACGACGAGCTCGGGATGCGACGAGAACGGTATCCCTGTGAGCGGGAAGTTCTCCAGTGCCCGGAGGGTGTGGATGCCCCAGTACACCTCGGCATCCACCTCCCGGGCACCAATCAGGTCATGCTCCTCGCGCTGCATACCGACCCCTTCACCTTGACGAGCTGCTCTTCCGGTCGACAAGTATCAGGCATTACAGATATACCCTTCAAGGGCCACATGAAATTTTTATTACCAACCTGGTGGCCTCAGGTCGCCCGCGCACCTCCGGCACGGGAAACGACAAGTCAGCCATGCCGTGCAGCGACAGCCCGGCCCTGATCCATCGCACTCGACGTCACACGAGACCTCGTCGAGCGGCTTACGGCAGGTCGGCGTGTTCCGCTGCGCCAGGTCCCGCGCAGCCGTTCGGCACGTGAGCCCGTCAGCGGACCCGCCAACCCCTGCCCCAGTCGCCGGCGAGTCCCCCGCGGCGGCCCAGGCCTCCTCTACCCGTGAGTTTCGGCGGTGCAGGCGCTCAGGTCGCCCAGGGCGCAAGCACCTCCTTCATCGCGTCCGCCATGGCGAATTGCAGCAGTGGCCCGTAGGCGACCCGGCCGACGCCGAGACGGCGGAAGCGTTCGAGGTCATGCTTGACGGGGTGGGCCGTGGTGTTCACCGGAATGGCGACAGCGCTGATCACGGTCGCGAGCAGGGCGTCGTCGTCCTGAAGGCCGGAGAACGAAGCACATGAGGAGATGAGGCGTGATGCGTGCTGTGATCGTGTACGAGAGCCTGTTCGGCAACACGCGCGAGATCGCGGACGCGATCGGCGAGGGCGTGAAGGAGGCCCATCCGGACGCCGAGGTCGAGTGCGTGGCGGTGGCCGACGCGCTGCCGGAGCGCGTCGGCCCCACCGACCTGCTGGTCGTCGGCGGGCCGACCCATATGCGGGGCATGACCACCGGGATGAGCCGGAAGATGGGGCTGAAGGCCGAGAAGCAGGAGGCCGAGAAGAAGGAGCGTCCCTTCACTCCCGAGGAGGACGCCGAGGGTCCTGGAGTGCGCAACTGGTTCCACGACACGCTCCCGAAGGCCCACACCGGCACCCATGCCGCCGCGGCCTTCGACACCAGGGCGGACATGCGCCTGGCCGGCGCCGCCGCCGGCGGCATCGCCCGTCGGCTGCGCAGCCATGGTTACGAACTCGTCGCGGAACCGGAGGGGTTCATCATCGAGGACACCGAGGGCCCGCTGCGCGAGGGCGAGCTGGATCGCGCGAGGGCGTGGGGGGCAGCCCTCCAGATCGCTTGACCGATCCGTCCAGGAACGCCACCGGCGAGCGTAAGAGCTCGTCGAGCAGGCCTTCTCTCGTAGCGACGCCGCCATGCGAGGGCCTGCGACCTCGTCTTCGTGGAGGTCTCGGCCAGCACCTGGAAGGCCGAATGCGGGTTCCAAGCCCCGTAGGCGACGGCGGCGTGCGAGGCGAAGGCCGGTCCGCGCACATGCCGGCCCCCCGCTCACCGGCTCCGCCGGGAACGAGACGGGTTCGCCACGCCCTGTACGGACCGAACAGGGCCCCAAGAGGGCCATCCGGCCCTCCTCCCCCCTCGCAGAACACCTCCAGACTGGGAGTGACCGCTGGTACAGATACGCCTTCGGCCTCGCCCCGGACCGCTGCGTGGGACAGAAGCTTGCCCCCGTGTCTTCGCCCTCCCGTGTACAGCTGCTGGATCTCCGCGCCCCGCACGGGAGCCGCCTGTAGGTCTTCACCCCTCCGGGAGAACGTGATGCCAGCCTCGCGCTACACCGTCAGCGACGTCATGACCCACACCGCCATCGCCATCGGGCGTGACGCACCGTACAAGGAGATCGTCGCGCTGATGAACCAGTGGGAGGTGAGCGCCCTGCCCGTTCTGGAGGGGGAGGGACGGGTGATCGGGGTCGTTTCGGAGGCCGATCTGCTGCCGAAGGAGGAGTTCCGCACCGACGAGCCCCGCCCGGACGAGTTCGCCGCGGCCTCCAAGGCCGGAGCCGTACGGGCCGGGGAGCTCATGTCCAGCCCGGCCGTGACCGTCCATCCTGACGCGACGCTCGCCGAAGCGGCGCGGATCATGGCGACGAGGAGGGTGAAGCGCCTGCCCGTGGTCAACGGCGTCGGCATGCTGGAGGGTGTGGTCAGCCGGAGCGATCTGCTGAAGGTGTTCCTCCGTACGGACGCCGAGATCGAGGAGGACATCCGCCGCTCCGTCCTCGGCGAGCCGTCCGCCCCCGCGGGGCTCGATGTGATGGTGACGGACGGTGTGGCCACGATCCGTGGGTCGCTCGCCGACCGGTCGCTGGTGCCGCTCGTTGCGCGCGCCGTGCGGGCTGTGGAGGGCGTCGTCGACGTCCGGATGGATCTCGGTGCCCCTTGAGACGCTCCATGACAGACAATCCTCGTGGGGGCGGCGGTACCCACCCGACCGACCACAGGAGGGATTCCGCCCTGCGACCGGACGTCGCGGTTCTCTACGTCCGACTGCCGGACGGCGACGGCATCTCGGTGTGCCGGGAGCTGCGATCCCGGATGCCTGAGCCGACGCACCTGATGCTGACGTGCCTGAGCCGACGTACCTGATGCTGACGTGCCTGAGCCGGCGTGCAGGAGGCTCACCTGCTCGGCGTCACGGCGGCGGTCGTCAGCTCGAGCGCGAGTGCAGCCTGCCCCACGAATCCGGGGAGGGCGGTGGTCTCCGCCCCTGTGAACGGAGACCGCCCATGGCGCCGCGCAAGGATCAGCACCCAGTTGAGTCGCTCCTTGGTGCCCCGTACGTCGTCGATGCGATCCTGGAGCTCGTCGAGCACCTCGTCGAGTCACAGCCGCAGAAGTTCGCTGTCCGCCAGCACCGGCCCCTCGTGCTCCCCCACCACCTCCGGCCACGTCGCGCGCACGGTCCTCGCCCGACGGGTACGCATTCACGGTAGTTCCCGTGCCCCCGACGCTCCTGCCGGGTGTGTCCCGCGGAAGGCGGTGCGAACGAGTCGCGCGGCGAGGAACCCGGCAGGGAGAGCAGCCACGGCGATCCCGATGCCGGCCCAGCCGAGCGGTTCGGTTTCCAGGACCGAGCTCAGGAAGGGCATGTACAGCGCTGCCCCGGCCAGCAGGGCGGAGGTGAGGACGGACAGGGGAAGGAACGGGTTCTTGCGGGTGAGAAGCCGGGAACGGAGTCCTAGGACAACCCCTAGCTGCGCGGCCAGGAGGGCGAGGAAGAGGACGCTCTGCCACGCCAGGTCCAGCGCCTGGGCACCGAGCCCCGCGCCGAGGGAGGCCGCTGTGACGACGGCGGCGAGGACGAGCAGGCGCTGCCAGGCGCCTCCTCCGAGGATGTGCTGGTCCGGCGGGCGCGGCGGGCGCCGCATCGCTCCCGGAGAGGCCGGTTCAGCGCCCATGGCAACGCCGGTGAGGCCGTGCGTCAGAAGGTTGATCCACAGGATCTGGCCCGCTCTCAGCGGCAGGGGCAGCCCGAGCAGGGGGCCGATCAGCATGACGAGGATCTCGGCCGCGCCGCCGGCCATCCCGTAGACGAGGAAGCGACGGATGTTGTCGTAGACACGCCGCCCCTCGTCGACGGCCGCCACGACCGTCGAGAGCTCGTCGTCGGTGAGAACGAGGTCGGCGGCCTGCCGCGCGACCTCGGTGCCGCGTGCACCCATGGCGACGCCGATGTCGGCCCGGTGCAGGGCGGGCCCGTCGTTGACGCCGTCGCCGGTCATCGCGGTGACGGCCCCCCTGGCGCGCCACGCTTCCACGATGTCCAGCTTCTGCTGGGGGTCCGTACGGGCGAAGACCCGCACCGCGGTGAGGTCGGCAACGCGACCCGCGGCCACGTCTGCCCCCGTGACGACGTGGCCATCCGTCTCGCCGCCGTCGCCCAGGAGAGCGACGTGGGACGCCACCGCCCGAGCCGTCGCCGGGTGGTCCCCGGTGATGAGGACCGGGGTGATGCCGGCGGCCCGGCAGGAGGCGAGGGTCGCTGCGGCGTGCGGCTTGGGCGGGTCGCGGAGCGCGACGAGGCCGAGCAGCGCGAGCCCCGACTCCGCCGCGGTGACCGGGCTCGGGACGTCGTTCCGTACGCCCGATGCGACAGCGAGCACGCGATACCCCCGGGCGGCCAGGCTCGCGGCCTCCTGGCGGGCCGCCGCGAGCGCCTCTGGAGGATCGGCCAGGACGGCCGGGTCGAGTACGGCTTCGGGGGCGCCCTTCAGGCAGACCGACACCCGGCCCTCCCCGGTCGCGTGCAGCGTGGTCATGCGTCTGCGGAGACTGTCGAAAGGTGCTTCTCCGAGCCGGGGACGAGTCATCGACAGTTCCGCGGAATCCGGGCAGCCCGCCTTGGTCGCGGCCGCGAGCAGAGCGGCTTCCATGGGGTCGCCCAGGGCTGTCCAGCGGTCGTCGTCGCGCCCGTCGTCCGGCGGGCGCAGCGTGGCGTCGTTGCACAGGGCGGTCACGGTCAGCAGCTCCGTGAGGGGTTCGAGCTCGTCCGGTTCCGCGGGCCGCCCGGCGACCAGGACCTCGCCCACGGGTTCGTACCCCACGCCCGAGAGTTCGGCGCTCACCCGTGGGGTCCAGACGTTCTGGACGACCATGCGGCCTTCCGTCAGGGTGCCGGTCTTGTCGGTGGCGAGGACGGATACGGAGCCGAGCGTCTCCACGGCGGGGAGCCGCCGCACCAGGGCGTGTCGGGCGACCATGCGCCGTGCCCCGAGGGCGAGGGCCAGGGTGACGACGGCGGGGAGGGACTCGGGGACCGCCGCCACGGCCAGGCTGATGGCGGTGACCGCCATCGTGCCGGGCGGCAGCCCCTGCACCAGGCCGAGGGCGAAGACCAGGACGCACAGGGCGAGCGTCACGGCCGCGAGGATGCGCCCGAGGGCGGCGAGGCGGCGTTGCAGCGGGGTCGGCTCACGGCGTTCGTCGAGAAGAGCTGCGATGCGGCCGAGGGCGCTGGCAGCGCCGGTCGCCGTGACCACGGCCACGCCCCGGCCCCGGACGACGACCGTGCCTGCGCTCAGCGTCGCACCGGCGTCCTTGTCCACCGGCACGGACTCCCCGGTGAGCATGGACTCGTCCACCAGAACGGCGGATGCCTCGGCGAGCTCGGCGTCGGCGGCGACGATGTCGCCCTCACCGACCAGGAGGACATCGCCCGGGACGACCACCGCCGCCGGTAGGTCGCGCACCGCACCGTCGCGGCGCACGCGCGCGTGTGGGGCGGTGAGGGCCGAGAGGGCGGCAACCGCGTTGTCGGCCCGGATCTCCTGCGCCACGCCGACGGTCGTGTTCACGAGGACGACCAGCCCGATGACGATCGCGTCGGGATGGTCACCGATCGCGAGGGTCAGTACGACGGCCGCGAGGAGCACCATGATCAGCGGGTCGGTCAGTTGGGCCAGAACCCGCTTGTGGAGCCGTACGGGTTTTCTCGCGGCCACCTCGTTGGGACCTGTGTCGGCGAGCCGCCGGGCGGCCTCCTCCTGGGCGAGTCCCGTCGTCTCCCGCACCGACACAGAGGCCCGGTCCGATGCCGACGTCGTCATGGCGCGCTCACCCGGCAGGGACGGTGATCACCGGACAGTGGGCCCGGTGCAGCAGCCCGTGGACGACGGAACCGACCCGCATCCCGGTGTGTCCGCCCCGACCTCGACTACCGACGACGACGGCGAGAGCGTCGACGAGAGCTCCGGGCACGCTGTGGCTCTTCTGGCCGTCGGCCTGCCCGGTCGGATTCGGGAAACCGTCCCGGATCCGGTCGGAGACCGAGGACAGTACGCGTACGTGATCGCGGACGTTCCCGTTGCCACCGTTGCGCGACACGCCCCGTGAACCGGCGGACAGCCTCCCGTTCCAGATCTGCAGAAGCCTGAGGGGCACCTTTCGGAGCAGGGCTTCGCCGGCCGACCCGACTTCTGCCCGCATCACCGCCGCGTCTGCGGACGGTGATCCGTCGACACCGACGGCCACCCTGCCCAGGCCGGAACGGACTGTGGTTCCGTTCATGGCTTCTCCTCCCAGGGGCCGAGAGAACTCCTCCCACCATGGCAGCCGGCCCAGGGAAGCCGGAGGGCCGCTGGGGGCAATGACGGGACCGATGGTCCCCGCCCTCGGCGGGCGGGGAGAGAGCCTGGCGGTGTCGAGCCCGTTCGGTCCTGAGGCTGGACCATTCGGCCCTCGCAGGCCCCGCGCGCGCGTCGGAGGGTGGGGGACGTGGGAAGCACCGTCCGGACCCTCGCACGGGAGGCGTGGCGATGAAGCACATGAAGGTCGGCGGTCTGATGACCGACAACGTGGTCTCCGCCGTCCCTGCGACGTCGTTCAGGGACGTGGCGAAGCTGCTCGCCGAGCACGGCATCAGCGGGGTTCCCATCGTGGACGACGACGATCATGTCGTCGGAGTGGTCTCCGAGAGCGACCTGCTGGCCCGCCACGAGCTCACTGCGCGGGACCTGATGACCGTGCCGGCCGTCACCGTTCACGCTGAGGAGACGGTGGCGGACGCGGCACGGCTGATGGTGCGCCGCGGAGTCGAACGTCTTCCCGTCGTCGACGAGGAGGAACGGCTGGTCGGCATCGTGACCCGCCGCGATCTGCTCTGTGTCTACCTCCGCCCGGACTCGGAGATACGGCGCCGCCTCCGTGAGGACGTCCTCACGGATGCCATGAGCCTGCCCGGGTACGCGGTGGACGTGCACGTCCTCGACGGCGTGGTGACGCTGGGAGGCCGCGTCCGGCGGCGGAGTCAGGCCCTGATGCTCGTCGGACTGGCCGAGCGCGTGGACGGTGTGGTCGCCGTCGTGGACCGACTGTCCTTCCACGAGAACGACACGCGTCTCACATCCCCCGCCCGAACTCACCATGACGTCTCTTGACGAGTCATCGCAGACAGGATGAACCGTGCCTAGCACCCCGCTGACCCGATCACTCGCGGCTTCGCTGGTCGAAGAGGCCGTCACGGCTCCCTCGATGCACAACGCGCAGCCCTGGAAATTCGTCCACAAGACGAGCACCGGCGTCATCGAAGTGCACGGCGACCCGCTGCGCGGCATGCCACACCAGGACCCGGACCACCGTGCCCTCCACCTCGGCTGTGGTGCCGCCCTGTTCGGCCTGCGCGTCGCCGCCGTGCACAAGGGCTTGCGTCCCGTTGTCCGACTGCATCCTTCTCCCGACGATCCCTGGCACTTCGCCGACGTGCGGCTCGACGGTCCCGACGACGCCGACAGTGAACTGGACGTGCTCCAGGCCGCCCTGTCCCGTCGACACACCAGCCGCTTCCCCTTCACCGAGGAGCGGATCCCCTCCGAGGTGATCGACGGGCTCCGTGCCGCGGCCCTCCTCGAGGGGTGCCGGCTGGTGGTACCGGGGGCGTGGCACACCGACACCGTCATGGGCCTCGTCCACGCCTCCGAGCTGTTCGAGGCCGCGAACGAAGCCGTACGCGCGGAGATCGCCGCCTGGACGCGCACGGGCACGGCCGGAGAAGGCCCCGACACGGAGGGCATCCCCTCGTACGCCTTCGGTCCGAGGCAGTACGACGTGACCTCCCCCGTCAGGGATTTCGGCGCCCCCGCGCAGGTGCCCGACCGTGCCACGGCACGCTTCGAGAAGACGCCGCAGATCGCGCTGCTCGGCACGGTCGACGACACTCCGGAGGACTGGTTGAAGGCCGGCCAGGCCATGCACCGGGTCCTCCTGCAGGCCACCCTCGACGGCCTTGCCACCTCACTGATGTCCCAGCCGCTGGAATGGCCCGAACTCCGTTCCGACGCACGCGATCCCGGCTCGACGATCGGCTTCGTCCACATGGTGTTCCGCCTGGGCTACGGCCCTCAAGGTCGGACCACGCCGCGCCGTCCCGTCTCCGAGGTGCTCTCCTTCGACTGAACCGCTCCTCGACGACGGAGCCGCTCCTCACAGACGGAACCAACGCCCCTGTCCGGGCGCGACGATGACCCTCCGGTCCCGTTTCCAGGCCGGTGATCCCGCGTTCCACCAGGCCGACCGTGCCGGCCATCACGCCGAGGTGGATGCCCTCGCCGGTCGTGCCTCCCTGGACGTCGGCCACGTCTGCGAGGAGCGCCTCCTCGCAGTACCGCCAGGCGTCGGCGCCCTGCTGCCGGGCGGGCACCCAGCCGTGGACGAGGCTGCTGAGCGACGACGGGCAGGCGGTACGTCTGCACGGTGCCGGCCTTGCCGGCCGCCTCCCGAGCGGGCGCGCGGGCGTACGCACCGCCATGGCTGTCCTCGTGCCCGGGTCGACGGTACGGCAGGAGATCCAAGTGACACCGTCGGGCTCGGATCCGGTCCGGTGGTCCGTGAGATGACACCCGTCGAGGTGCCGGTAGCGTTCCACTCCGGCGTTGGTGACGGAGCCGTCGAGGACGGAGCGCACCTCGATCGAACCGCTCCAGCCATGGGCCCGGAACAAGGTGCACTGGGTCCAAGGCCGGAGTCCCCATGTGCACGACGCGGATGTGACCGACGCGCAGGCCGCGGGCGGTGAGGAAGGCCGCGGCACCGTCGTACCGGGACCGGCCGTCGACGAGCCTGCAGTACTCGGCGTCCACGTCGAAGGGCGGCTGCGTCCCGCCGTCGGGCTCCGGTCGGTCGACGCAGGCGTCGAACGCGATCTTCCACGCCCGCCGCGTGCACGACGGCAAAGTCGAGCAGGACTCCGTCGGTGTCGAGGACGACACCGTCCGGCGGCCGGGAAGCCGGGCCTCGGCCGTCCATCAGGCCACCTGCGCGTCGGGGAGGCTCACGACCGTGTGCCGGGCGCCGCCCAGCGCAACCTTGATGGCGCCGGTCTCGGCCGCACGGGCGAAGACCTCGTACGCCTCCGCCATATCCCCCAGCTCGAACTGGTGGGTGATCAGCTCCGCCGACGGCAGCCGCCCGGCGGCCATCATGCGCAGCAGCATGGGGGTGGACGAGGTGTCCACCAGGCCGGTGGTGATCGTGACGTCCTTGATCCACAGGTCTTCGAGGTGAAGTACCGCCGGCTTGCCGTGGACTCCGATGTTGGCGACCCTGCCGCCCGGCCGGACCATCCGCGTGCACATCTCGAACGCCTCCGGAACGCCGACGGCCTCCATGACGACATCGGCACCGAGGCCCTCGGTCAGATCCGCGACCAACTGCTCCGGGCCTTCGTCCGCGTTGACGGCGACGTCCGCGCCGAGCGCGCGGGCGGCAGCCAGCCGTGACTCGACCAGGTCGACGGCGATGATCCGGGCCGGACTGTAGAAGCCGGCCGTGGCGACGGCGGCGAGACCTATGGGGCCCGCACCGACGACGACCACCGTGTCGGCGGGACGCACGGCACCGTTCAGGACGCCGACCTCGTAGGACGTGGGGAAGATGTCGGCGAGCAGGACGGCGTCGGAGCCTTCGATCGAGTCCGGCAGCGGATGGACGGACAGATCGGCGAAGGGCACGCGGACGTATTCGGCCTGTGTGCCGTCGATGGTGTGGCCGAGGATCCAGCCGCCTCCGCCGCGGCACTGTCCGTAGCGGCTCTCACGGCAGAAGCGGCACCTGCCGCAGGCGGAGATGCAGGAGATCAGGACGCGGTCGCCGGGCCGTACCGTACGGACGTCGCCTCCGGTCTCGACCACAGTGCCCACCGCCTCGTGGCCGAGGACCCGGCCGGGCGTCACCTCCGGAACGTCCCCCTTGAGGATGTGCAGGTCCGTGCCGCAGATGGTGACGACGTCGACCCGGACGATCACATCGGCGGGGTCGTCGATGCCCGGGTCGGGTACGTCCTGCCAGGCGATCCGACCCGGCTCCTGGAAGACGAGTGCCTTCATGACGTCCACCTGCTTCCTGTCGCGCGTCGCTGTGGGCCTCGCCCACCAGGCTCCGCAGAAGTCTTCCCACGGCACATGTGCCGATCGGCCCCCGAAAGGGACCGCTCGGGCCCTCCCGACCGGCCGGTCCGGAGGCGAAGGTGGAGACCGGTCCACTCCGAAGGAGGGCCGGCCATGTCCGAGGCAGCCCCGAGCGCCGCTCCCGCCGTTCCGCGGCCCGCACTGCTCAGTTTCCTGGGCGGCGTGGGAACGGTCACCGGAAGCAAGTTCCTCGTCGAGAGCGACCGTGCGCGGATCCTCCTCGACTGCGGTCTCTTCCAAGGTTTCGCGACCTTGCGGCGCCGCAACTGGGAACGGTTCGCCCGCGACGCCGCGGACGTCGAGGCCGTGGTCGTCACCCACGCCCACCTGGACCACTGCGGCTACCTGCCCCGGCTGGTCCGGCAGGGCTTCCGGGGCCCGATCCTCACCAGCGCCCACACCGCCCGGCTCGCCGGGATCGTGCTGCGCGACAGCGCCCGGCTGCAGAGGGAGGCGGCCCGGCACGCCGACGAGCACGGTTGGTCCAAGCACCGTCCCGCCAAACCGCTCTACGACGACTCCGACGTCGAGAAGACGCTGGCGTTCTTCGACCCCGTCCCGGTCGGCGAGGACGTGGAGATCATGACCGGCACCCGGATGACGCTGCACCACGGCGGGCACATCCTGGGGTCGGCCTGGGCCCACCTGACGCTGGAGGGCGGCCACACCCTGGCCGTGTCCGGGGATCTGGGACGGCCCGGGCACCCGCTGCTGCTACCGCCCGAGCCGTTCTCCGGAGCCGACGTGCTGCTGATGGAGTCCACGTACGGCGACCGCCGCCACGACCAGGAGTCCGCGCGCTCGGGGTTCGCCGCCGTGATCGCCCGGACCCTCGCCCGCGGCGGCACCGTCGTCATCCCCGCCTTCGCCATCGACCGGACCGAGGTCGTCCTGCACGAACTGACCCTGCTGCGCGAGACCGGTGTCCTGCCCCGATCGGTTCCCGTCTACGTGGACAGCCCCATGGCTCTGGCCGCCCTGGACGTCTACCGCGACGCGGTACGCGAACGCTCCCCCGAGCTCCGGCCGGAAATCCTTGCCGAGGGAGCTGCCGCGCTGAGCCCCGAGCCGTTCCTCGCCGCCCGAACGGTCCAGGAGTCCATCGACATCAACAGCACCCGCGGCCCCGCCGTCATCGTCTCCTCGGCCGGCATGGCCACCGGCGGCCGCGTCCTGCACCATCTGCGCCGGCTGCTGCCGGACCCGCGCAACGCCGTCGTCGTGGTCGGCTTCGCCGCCGCCGGCACCCGGGCCAGGGACCTGGTGGACGGCGCCCGCGTCCTGAAGATGTTCGGCGAGTACGTGCCCGTACGGGCCGAGGTCGCCGACGTGCCCCACTTCTCGGCCCACGCCGACGCCGGGCAGATCGTCGACTGGCTGCGCGGCGCACCGCCCCCGCACACCACGTACCTCGTCCACGGCGAACCGGCCGCGTCCGAGGCACTGCGGGACCGCATCGACCGCGAGCTGGGCTGGACGGCCGTCGTCCCCCGCTCCGGTGAGGCCGTCCTGGTCCGCTGAAAGGGCCCCTTCGGCCCCCACGTGTGACCTGCGCGGCCCTCCCCCTGCCCGCCCACCGTGCGGAAGCCTGTGGGTGAAGGGCTGGAGGCACATCATGAGCACCATGACGATGCTGCTGAACGAACTCGCTCCGGAGGCTCGGGACCAGCTCCTGCGACAGGCCCGCCCGGTCCGCTTCCCGGCGGACACCCACATCTTCCGCGAGCGGCAGCATGCCGACCGCTTCTGGATCATAGAAGCCGGGCGGGTCGATCTGGACAAGCACCTTCCCGGGCGTGGCACGGCTCGCGTCGACACGCTGGTGCCCGGCGACCTCCTCGGCTGTTCCTGGCTGTTCCCTCCTCACCACTGGCGATTCGACGCCACGACGACCACCGAGGTACACGCCCTCGAGTTCGACGGGCAGGCCGTCAGGGAGCTCTGCGCACAGGACACCTCCGTCGGTGAGGCGGTATCCGCGGCCGTGGCGGCAGCGGTGGCGCGCCGACTCCTCGAGTAAGGAATGAGCGATGGCACCTCAGCCGTTCACCGTCGCCAATGTGATGACCAGGAAGGTCGTCGCCGTGCGGCCCGGCGCGGAGTTCAAGGAGATCGTCGCCGCCATGGAGCGGTGGAAGGTGACCGCAGTGCCGGTTGTCGAAGGCGAGGGTCGGGTCGTCGGCGTGGTCTCCGAGGCCGACCTGCTCCTCAAGGAGGAGCTCCACGGCCACCGCCTGGGTCTCGTGGAACAGATGCGGCGTCTCGACGCCACGGCCAAGGCGGGCTCTCACCGGGCCGAGGACCTGATGACCTCGCCCGCCGTCACCGTCGCTCCCGGTGCGTCCCTGCCCCGGGCCGCCCGCCTCATGGCCGCCCATCACGTGAAGCGGCTACCGGTCGTCGACGCGAGCGGCGTCGTCCAGGGGATCGTGAGCCGGTCCGACCTCCTCAAGGTCTTCCTCCGCCCGGACGAGGACCTCGCCGCCGAAGTGCGCCGCGACGTCGTCGAGCACCTGTTCCCCCTCTCTCGTCGTCGGGTCGACGTCCGGGTCGAGGCCGGTGTCGTGACGCTGACCGGCGAAGTCGGCGACAGCGCGCTCATCCCGCTCGCAGCCCGTCTTGCCCGCGCGGTCGAAGGCGTCGTGGACGTACGGTGCGAGCTCACCGCCGAGGGCCGGGCATAGCCCATGGCCGAGGTGACTGCCCGACGGTCTTGACGGCGGCAGGACGCCATCGGATCGAGGCCCGGATGCGGGAAGGTGACGGACAATGAGGCACCGCAGCGTTGCGGATCTGATGACACCCACGGCGGTCAGCGTCGTCCCGGGCACGACGTTCAAGGAGATCGCACGGCTCCTGGACGAGTTCGACATCACCGCGGTGTGCGTGGTGGACGAGTCGAACCGTCCTCTGGGCGTTGTCTCGGAGGCGGACCTGGTACGCCGCCGGGCCGCGGGGGCCGGGCTCGACACCGCGGGCTCCCTCATGTCGAGCCCCGCCCTCGTCGCCCGACCTGAGTGGAGCGTGGTGCGGGCCGCCCGCGTGATGGACCGGGCGAGGGTGAAGCGCCTGCCCGTGGTCGACGGCGAAGGGCAGCTCGTGGGCGTCCTCAGTCGCAGCGACCTCGTCCAGCTGTTCCTGCGCAGGGACCATGCGATCCAGGAGGAGATCGTCGAGGACGTGATCACCCGCACCTTGGGGCTGAGCCCGTCCGCCCTGTCGGTCGAGGTGGCGGACGGCCGGGTCACGCTGACCGGCACGGTACAACGACGGAGCCTCGTGCCGGTGCTCCTCAGACTCTGCAACAGCGTCGACGGTGTCGTGGGGGTCATCGACCGGCTCGCGTACGAAGACGACGACCTGCCGGAGGAGGGACGATCGTGAACACCCCGATCACCCCGCATGCTCCCGTGGCGGTGGCGGCCGAACTCGACGGCCGGCTGTCCCGATGCTGTGGCTGGTCAAACGGGTCCTGATGATCCCCACTGGATCGTGCTGCTCTTCCTCTGGATCGCCTTCCTCGTCGTGACGGTGATCGCGTTCTTCGCCATTCTGACTACCTGGTGACCGCCTTCTTCACCGGCGGGATGGAGGTGCGCCGGTGGAGCGGCGGCCTGATCACGCTGCCCATGCTCATCGCGGGCTTCGCCGTGGCCTTCAGCGACCGCTATCCGCGCGGTCTGCTCGCCCTGACCGTCGGACTGAACCGCTGGGTCCTGCGCGTCGTCGCTTATGCGAGCCTCATGAGGGACGCCCGTCCGCCCTTCCGCCTCGACCAGGGTGGTCACGAGCCGACCACCATGGGTGCCGTGTGCTGACGGCGCCGCCTGGCGCGCCGCAGCTCGTCCGTGCCCCACACCAGGACCGGGAACGTCGCGATGAGCAGAACGACGTCCAGGGGGAGGGCGGCCGTGCCGAAGAGGTGCTGGAGCGGGGGCGCGTAGACGAGGGCGGCGGTGAACGCGAGCTCGAAGGCGATGCCGGCGAGCAGCAGCGGATTCGAGAACACCCCGATGTCGCGGAGCGCCGCGTGGTCGGTACGGGCGGCGAGGGCGGTGCCGACCTGGCAGGTGACGATGCCTGCGAAGGTGGCCGTCGTGGCCGTCACATAGGCGTGGTGCAGGGGGCTGCCGGTTCCCGTGGGGTCTCCCGGCTGCCAGCCGGCGCGCCAGAGCACGTAGAAGTAGCCCGCCATGACGAGGGCCGCCGACACCAGGCCCAGGTAGCCCCAGCTGCGGACGAGCATGTCGTGGGAGATCACTCCCTGGTGCCGGGGCCGGGGTGGCCGCTGCATGATGCCGGGTTCGGAGCGTTCCCGGCCGAGGGCGAGGGCGGGCAGCGTCTCGGTGCCGAGGTCGATGGCGAGGATCTGCAGCACGGTGAGGGGGAGAGGCACCGCGCCGGCGGAGAGCGCGAAGACGAGGAACGGCACGATCTCCGGGGTGGCGTGGGCGAAGATGTAGACGATGAACTTGCGGACGTTGTCGTAGACGCGGCGCCCGGATTCGACCGCGGTCACGATGGTGGCGAAGTCGTCGTCGGTGAGCACCATGGTGGCGGCCTCGCGGGCCACATCGGTGCCGGAGCGTCCCATGGCCACCCCGATGTGCGCGCGGTGCAGCGCGGGGGCGTCGTTCACGCCGTCGCCTGTCATGGCGACGATCAGGCCGTGGGCGCGCAGGGTGTCGGCCACCTTGAGTTTCGTCTCGGGCGAGGAGCGGGCGAAGACGATCTCGGCGTCGCCCTCCACCAGGAGCCGGTCGAGCTCGGCGTCGCCGAGCGACTCGGAAGCCTCGACGACGTGCAGGCGGGGCACTCCGATGCCCACCTCCCGGGCGACCGCCGCGGCGGTCGCTCCGCTGTCCCCCGTCACGATGTGCACGCGTACCCCGGCCTCGTGGCAGCGGCGGACGGCCTCCGCCACCTCGGGGCGCGGCGGGTCGTACAGCCCGACCAGGCCGAGCAGCGTGAGTCCCGACTCGGCGTCCTGGCGTTGCGACGGCGGCTGCGCGCCCGACGGCAGATCGCGCGCGGCGACGGCGAGGACCCGCATGCCGCCCTGGGCCAGCTCCTCCGCCGCGGAGCGGGCCGCGTCCGTGGCGGAGCCGGGAAGGACCCTGGCCAGGACCGCTTCAGGCGCTCCCTTGGCGACGATCCGCAGGCGACCCGTCGCCTCGTCGTCCTGCACGACCGACATCAGTCGCAGCCGCGGATCGAAGCGGAACAGTCCGCGCCGTCCCGCGTCGCGCCGGTTGAGGTCCACCGGGGCCCCGTGGTCGGCGGCGCCGGTGACGAGGGCGGCCTCGGTCGGATCGCCGTGCAGTTCGCCCTCCCCCTCGCGGGTGACGGTGGTGCACAACGCGCTCTCCCGCGCCAGCTCCTGCGCCCAGGGGCCGGGTTCCGCTCCGTGCTCCGCGGTCCAGAGGGCTCTCAGACGCATGCGGTTGCGGGTCAGCGTGCCGGTCTTGTCCGTGCAGATGACGTTCGTGGAGCCGAGCGTCTCCACGGCGCTGAGTCGCTTCACCAGCGCGCCCTCGCGGGCCAGCGCGCGGACGCCGACGGCGAGGGCCAGCGTGATGGTCGGGAGCAGTCCCTCGGGGACGTTGGCGACGAGGAGCCCGATGGCGAACATGAGGGAGTCGGTCACCGGCAGTCCGACAGCCACTCCGGCGACGAGGAACAGGGCCCCCATTCCGGTGGCGACGCCGGCGATGAGCCAGGCGACCTTCTTGACCTGTCGTTCCAACGGGCTCGCCTCGCGCCGGGTCCGTTGGCTGAGGGCTGCGATCCGGCCGAGCTCGGTGTGGTTGCCGGTGGCGAACACGATGGCCCGGGCCTGACCCTCGACACAGGTCGTCCCGCTGAAGACGAGGTTCGGCTCCTCCAGCAACGGGGCGCCGAGGAGCCCGGCCGCGGCCATGCGTTCGGCGGGGACGGACTCTCCCGTGAGCATGGACAGATCGACTTCCACTCCGCCCTCGGTGACGCGCGCGTCGGCCGGCACCTTGTCGCCCTCCTCCAGGAGGATCATGTCGCCCGGCACCAGGTCGCGGGCTTCCACGGTGGCGGGCCGGCCGTCGCGTACGGCGAGGGCGTGCTCGGGCAGGTAGCGCGCGAGGGTCTCCACCGCCCGCTCGGCCTGCCGCTCCTGGAGCAGCGCGAAGGCCGCGTTGACGGCGATGACCGCCAGGATCGCCCAGCCGAGCACCCCGAGATCCGCGACGAAGGCCAGTGCGGCGGCGGCCCAGAGCAGCAGGGCGAGGGGGTGGACCAGCTGTCCGGTCAGCTCCCGCGCGAAAGAGGAGCGGGCCTTGCGCCGTACCTCGTTGGGCCCGTGAACGGCGAGTCGGCGGGCGGCCTCGCGGGCGGACAGCCCGTCCGGTCCGGTGGCGAGTTCCCGGCGCAGCCTGGGCAGGGGCTCGCTGGGGTCGAAGGGCAGCGCGTCGGCGGGCGTGGCCGCCCGGCCCGTGGCGACGCGGTCAGTCATTGTCGGTCCCCGGAGCAGTCCCCCGGCGGAGCCGACCGGACCACACGGGTTCGACCTGTTCCCACTCCTGTTCCCAGGCGGCGAGCCGACGGGCTTCGGTCCGCCGTCGTACGAGTACGAGAACGCCGGCCCCGATCGCTCCCGCGGCGACCGTGGCGACGCTCCCGCCCGCCCCCGCGGTCAGCGCGCGGTCGGCGGCACTGCCCGGGGGGCGCGCGGGGGTACCGGTGTCGTCCACCCAGATCGTCACCGTGCGGCCCTGGGGCGTCCGGGGAGGGACGTGGATGGTGCCGGACCGGCGGATGTGGTCGGGCTGTTCCCAGACCGCGGGTGCCACCGCCCGCGGTGTCGATCCGTACCGGGCGGCGACGGGCGGTTCCTTGGCGGGTCCGGTGGTGGTCGCCCGTACCTGGTGGCGGTGGGCGGCGAGTTCGCGGTCGGCATCGGCTCCGGTGCTCCACAGCATCCCGGCGGCGACGGCCCCGCAGATCAGGGAGATCATCAGTACGAGGATCAGTGCGGCGCGCTCGCCGGTTTCCCACCCGGACGGCGTGGGTCGCGGTTCCGACCGCTTGCGGTGGTCCATGTCGCACCTCTGGGTGGAGTGGCCTCCCGGACGGGTCGACGCGACCGTTCAGCGCGTGGTGCCGGGTTCGGTCCCGATGTGGTGGGCCCGGTCCTGGATCCGTTCCGGGTTGCGGAAGTCTCCGTCCTTGCCGTGGCGGACCAGGGACCGGCTGATGCGGCCCGGCGTCTCGGCGGTCACGGAGCCGGGGGCTCCGCCGAGGACGACTCCGTCGTAGCCGCTGGCGTCGGAGACGGTGTCGGCCGGCAGGACGACGGCCTCGAAGCCGTCGGCCTGGAGCGTCCGGCCGATCCCTTCGGCGATCCTCCTGGTCGCGCCGTGCTTGCTGCCGTGGGCGACCAGGACTCGTTTGGTGGTCACGGCGCGGCTCCTCCTGGCGGGGTGCCGCCTCGCTTCACCGGGACGGTGCGTACGGCGCCGGTCTTCTCCTCGGGCATCGGGACGCGGATGGTGAGGATGCCGTCCGCGTACGACGCCTCGACGTCGTCGACCGGGATCGTGGCCGGGAGACGCACGGTCCTGCGGAACGCTCCGTAGCGGAACTCCGAGTGCTCCTTGTCCTCCTCGCTCTCGCTGTGCTCCGCGCTCACCGTGATCAGGTCGTCGTCGACGGTGATGGTGAAGTCGTCGGGGTCCATTCCGGGCAGTTCGGCCCGCAGCACGTATCCGCCGGCGCCTCTGGACATTTCTACCGGGATGGAGTGCGCAGCCGTCGCCGGGCGCCAACCGGGCAGCCCGGGAAACTCCCGGTTGAACATGTCGTTGAAGTCGGGGAACAGGCTGTGCCTGCGTTCCACCTTGCCTCCGGCCATTGTTCTGCTCCTCGTTTCGGGGCCCAGGACGATCGCCGAGGACCCGATTCGGTGCGGACGGGCGGGTGGGCCGGGTGCGAGGCCGATCCGCCTCCGTGACCCCATCGTCCGCCCGTGAGGTCATCTGGCGCAGTGTCCAAGGGGGCTTGTCCGACGGGGCCGAACGGGCCGCACCCGGACCGACCGGCCCATGGCGCCATGGTTGTGCTGCTGTCAGCGGCAGATCTCCTCGACGAAGCGGCCGACCCGTTCCTCCGGCAGGTGCTTCGCCAGGTCCGCCTCACTGATCATGCCGACCAGGCGGTGGTCGTCGATCACGGGCACACGCCGGATGCGGTGGTCCTGCATCGTGCGGAGCACGTCTTCGCTGTCGGCGTCCACATCCACGGTGACCGGCTTGCCCTGGGCGAGATACCCGGTCGTCATGTGGTGGGGGTCCTTGCCCCTGGCGAGGCACTTCACCACGATGTCCCGGTCGGTGATGATGCCGTGCAACCGGTTGTCCGGCCCGCAGATGGGCAGCGCGCCGACATCCAGTTCGCTCATGCGCCGCGCGGCGTCCATCAGGGTTTCGTTCTCCTGCACGCAGCTCGCCCCGGTGTGCATGATTTCCCTTGCGGTCGTCATGGCCGCGGCCTCCTTTCAGGCCCCCCTTACTCGCGATCCGGCCGATGCTCCGTTCATCCGGAGGAAGGGCGTCGACGCCCTGATGGTGTGCACCGTGCGTTCGGAACGCCCGTTCGCACCCTCTGCGACCGGCTGGTGGTTCCTGGGCGACCGCGCCAGGTCTCTGCGGCCGCCTGTCGATCGAGCTCGGCCGTCGGCCCGGTGTCCCGGGTGCCTCGGCGTCGTGTCTTCCTGGGCATGGTCACTCCTCCCCTCGTCCGGCGCCCCTCGCGAGCGTCGCCTCCGCACGGGCCACGTGTCGTTTGACGCCGGCGAAGCTGTCCGGTGCCACGGAGATGGAGTCGAGGCCCGCGTCGACCAGGATCGCGGTGAACGCCGGATCGTCGCTGGGCCGCTGCCCGCACAGTCCGACGGGGCAGCCGGCCGCGTGGGCGCGGGCAGCGAGGCTCCGGATGCTGCGGACGACGGCGGGGTCGCGCTCGTCGAAGACGTGGGCGAGGGCTTCCGAGTCGCGGTCGACGCCGAGGGTGAGCTGGGTGAGGTCGTTGCTGCCGATCGAGAATCCGTCGAAGCGTTCCGCGAAGTCCTCGGCAAGGATGATGTTGGCCGGTATCTCCGCCATGACGTGGACGCGCAAGCCGTTCTCACCCCGTACGAGTCCCTCCTCCGACATCACCGCAAGCACCTGGTCCGCCTCGCCGAGGGTCCGGCAGAACGGGATCATGACGACCACGTTGGTCAGTCCCATCCCTTCACGGACCCGGCGCAGCGCACGGCATTCGAGGGCGAACCCCTCACGGTAGCCGTCGCTGTAGTACCGGCTCGCGCCGCGCCAGCCGATCATGGGGTTGGCCTCTTCGGGTTCGAAGGGCCGGCCGCCGAGGAGCTTGGCGTACTCGTTGGTCTTGAAGTCGCTGGTGCGTACGACGACGGGTGCGGGCCAGCGGGAGGCTGCGATCCGGGCGATGCCGTGGGCCAGACGCTCGACGAAGTACTGCCCGCGGTCGAGGTACCCCTCGGTGAGCCGGTCGATCACATGTCGGTCCTGTGGATCGAGTCGCTCCGGGTGCAGCAGGGCCATCGGGTGGACCTTCACCTGATGGGCGACGATGAACTCGAGACGCGCGAGGCCCACTCCAGCGGCGGGCAGCCGCCACCAGCGGAACGCGGCCGACGGGTCGGCCAGGTTGAGCATCACCCGGGTGCGCGTGGCGGGCAGCTCCGCGAGGTCGGTCAGGATCTCCTCGTACGCGAGCAGGCCGTCGTGGACCCGTCCGCGCTCGCCCTCGGCACACGAGACGGTCACCGGCCTGCCGCCCTGCAGGATCCGGGTGCCGTCGCCGGTTCCGACGACGGCGGGGACGCCGAGTTCGCGGCTGACGATGGCCGCGTGCGAGGTGCGTCCGCCGTGGTCGGTGACGATTGCCGACGCCCTCTTCATGACCGGTTCCCAGTCGGGGTCGGTGATGCGGGTGACGAGGACCCCGCCCTCCGGGAAGCGGTCGAGGTCGACGGGGGTGTCAAGGGCGACGACGGGACCCTGGCCGATCGCCTCGCCGACCGCGATGCCCTCCACCAGGGGTTCACCGGGCACGACGGTCAGCCGGCAGCGGCGCAGGGTCGTGGACCGCCGGCGGGACTGCACGGTCTCGGGGCGCGCCTGGACGATCCAGAGGTCGCCCGTGAGGCCGTCCTTGGCCCATTCGAGGTCCATGGGGCAGCCGTAGTGCTCCTCGACGGCGGCCGCCCAGGTGGCGAGCTCGCGGACCTCCGCGTCGGCGAGGACCCGTTGGTGCCGCTCGGCGTCGGGTGTGTCGAGGGTGCGGGTCAGGCCGGTGTCCGCGTACACGGTCTTCAGCCGCTTGCTGCCGATCCGCACATCGATCACGGGGTTCAGTGCGGGGTCCTTCATGCTCGGTTTGAACACCGTGTACTCGTCGGGATCGACCTGGCCGCTGACGACGGTCTCGCCCAGGCCCCAGGCGGCGCTCACCACGATCACCTCGGGGAAGCCGCTCTCCGGGTCGAGGGTGAAGGCGACGCCGGCCCCGGCGAGGTCGGAGCGGACCATGAGCTGGACTCCGACGGAGAGGGCGACGGCCAGGTGGTCGAAGCCCATCCGCTCGCGGTAGTCGATCGCCCGGTCGGTGAACAGGGACGCGTAGCAGCGCCTGCACGCCTCCAGGAGCGCATCGGTGCCGCGGACGTTCAGGTACGTCTCCTGCTGCCCGGCGAAGCTCGCCTCCGGCAGGTCCTCGGCCGTCGCGCTGCTGCGCACGGCCACCTCGGGCTCCCTCCGGCCGCTCTCCCCGGCCAGCAGTTCGTATGCCGTCAGGATGTCGTCCCGCAGTGGTGACGGCAGCGGCTGCGCGAGGAAGGACGAACGGATGGCCGCTCCCACTTCGTCGAGCGGGACCCCTTGGTGCAGGCGGCCGATCTGCTCCTCCACGGAGTCACGCAGCCCGTGGCCCGCGAGGAGTTCCCCGTACGCCTCGGCGGTGGTGGCGAAGCCCGGCGGCACGCGTATGCCCGCCGCGCCGAGCCGGCTGATCATCTCCCCCAGGGAGGCGTTCTTGCCTCCCACCCGGCCCACGTCCGAGCGGTCCAGCTCCGTGAACGGTACGACGCGACGCATCGGTGCCATGACATCCTCCGTGGCTCTCGGGCGCCCTCGGTACGGGAGCGGTCTGCCGGGCGGGGTCCGCAGATCGAGGGGGCTCGGCCTGCGGGACCCTCGGGGCCGGGGGCTGATCCGGATACGCCGCATGGTGCCCACCTCTCCGGGGAACCGGCGGACGGACCGGGGGCGTCCTCTCTCCCCACCGTCTCGCGGGGAGGCAGTGGCGGCCCAGTGCCGAGCGGGTCAACGGGCCGGGGCCGGTCGGTCGCACGGGTACGGGACCGGTCGGCCCATGCCGGGTCGCCCGGCCGCTCTCCGCGCTGCGGGAAGGGAACGGTGATCACCGGGCACATGGCGCGGTGCAGCAGGCCGTGGACCGTCGCCCCGAGTCGCGTGCCGGAGTACCCGCCACGACCTCTTCGGCCGACGATCAGGGCTAGGGACTCCAGGGACGCCAGGGCGAGTTGCTCGACCGGCTGTCCCCGAAGGACCTCTTGGGAGACGGCGGCGTCCGGATACCTCTCCACCCGCCCCGCAACCGACTCGGCCGGCAGCCGACGGCGCTCGGCCAGACCCTCGTCCACATCGTCATGGGCGAGGAGGGAAGGGGGCCAGACCAAGACGGCACGCAGTCGTGCCCCGCGCAGGCTCGCCTCCTCCGCGGCGAAGGCGACCGCGGCCTGTGAGGACGGGCTTCCGTCCACGCCGACGACGAGGGTCGGTGGGTGCACGGCAGCGTGCTCGGGCAGGCGGGCCACGACGACGGGGCAGGCGGCCTGCGCGGTGAGCGGGACGACCACGGATCTCTCGCTGAACACTTCGGCCGCCCTGCCGAGACGGCGCGAACCGACGACGAATGCGGCGTGCGCCGCCGGATCGCGAAGCACGGTCGCCGGCACACCGTTCACGCGTTCCGTCGCGACGCGCGGACCGCCGTGGAGCTCCCGTACAAGCTCTTCGGCGTTGGCGATCGCCGACTCCGCGCGGAGTCGCAGGGCGCTCTGGTGAGCGAGCGCGTCGTACCGGATCCCGTTGTGGGCGGGCGGTACGGCGACGACCGGGCGGAGCGCCGGCCCTCTTCGCACGGCCTCGTCGGCGGCCCGGACGAGAGCGGGGACCGACTGCTCCCGGGGGGCGATTCCGAGCAGTATCCCGTTCACGTCTCCTCGACCCGCGTGGCGAAGGCGGGCGGGACGATCTCCACCGGGCAAGGGGCGTGGTGGATCAGGACGTGGGCGACGCGCCCCAGGGACGGGCTCGCGCCCAGGATTCGGTGTTCTCTGCCCATCACGAGCAGATCGGTGTGGGCGCTCGCCTCCACCAGAATTCCGGGCGTGCTCGTGCCCGTCTCGACGTGGTGGCTGATGTCGAGCCCGGGATAGAAGTCACGTACGCGGTCGGCGAGCGCCTTGATCTCGTCCAGGCGCTGCCGCGCGATCTCGTCGAGGTCGTCCAGCATGGTGACGACGCTGCCGACATGGGTGAGCACGTTCCAGACGCTCACCAGTCGCAGCACCGCTTGGCGGCAGTCCGCCTCGGCGGCCGCGACGAGCAGCCAGCCGATGTCCGAGGCGCCGTGCACGGCTGCCGTCACCGAGCCCGACTCGGGGCGGTCGCCGTCACCGCGGACGATGATCACGGGTGCTTCGGCGCGGGCCGCCACCCCCATGCCGACGGAGCCGAGCATGAGGCTCGAGAAGCCGCCGAGCCCCCGGCTGCCCACCACGATCGTGCCCCGGTGGCCGGCGGCCGCCCGGAGACCGGCCACCGGTTCCTGACGGCTCAGTTCCTTCGTGACGGTGAGCTCCGGAAAGCGCTCTCGGATCGTGCTCTCGGTCTCGATCAGCAGGTCGCGGCCCGCTTCGCGCACCGCCTGGATCGTCTCGGCATTGGCGAAGAGGGCCCGGCGGTCGGTATCGGCGGCGTGGACGAGGTGCAGGATCCGCCCCCGTCGGTCCGCCTCGGCCGCGGCCCAGAAGACGGCCGTGCGCCCGGAGGGGGACCCGTCGACTCCCACAACGACGTTGCCGAGCTCCGGACGAGCGGGGATCTCGCTGGCCATGGTTCCTCCTCCGGTACGCCCGGAGCGCGGGAGCACACCCCGAGGGGCGACACCTCCCACGCTGACACCGTGGCGTGCCTCCCGGGGATGGGCCGTTCGGACCCGATCGAGACCTGCCCGGCCCTGCCGCCAGAAGGCACGGGACCGCCAGCCTGAAGTTCGGGACGTCCTCCTCCGTCCGGCCCATGCACGGAACGGAGCGGACACGGCTGAGGAGTCACACCATGACGGCACAGGTCACCGTCGGCTTGGACGGTTCGGACGAAAGCCTCGCCGCTGTTGGCTGGGCGGCGACGGCAGCGGTGTCGCGCGCGGTGCCCCTTCGGCTGGTGCACGTGGAGGAGTGGCCGAACACCCCGGAGGTGCCCCTGCCGTACGCACGGACCTTGACCGAGCGGGCCGAGAGTCTTCTGCGGGACGAGGCGGACCGCGTGCGGAAGGACCATCCCGGCCTCGAGGTGGTCACGGAGCGTGCGCGGGGCCGGGCGGCCGAGGAACTGACGGCCGCCGCGAACGAGGCGGATCTGACGGTGCTCGGATCCCGCGGGCTCGGTGGCGTCCGGGGCTTCGTCGTCGGCTCGGTCTCCCTCGCCGTCGTCGGCTCGGCGCGTCGGCCGGTCGTCCTCGTGCGCGCGGAGGGCACCTCGGCCGCTCCCGGAGGCGGGATCGTGGTGGGCGTCGACGTCTACCACCCGTGCGACGCCCTGCTCGCGTTCTCGTTCAATGAAGCGGCCCGCAGGGGCATGCCCCTGCGCTTCCTGCACAGCTGGACGCTTCCCGCCTCGTACGGCTACGCAGCCGTCATGGACCCGGGGATCGGCGAGGAGCTGGGCGGCCACCTCCTCGGGGGTCTGGAGGACCTGGTGGAACCGTGGCGGAAGCGGTACGCGGGCGTAGACGTGGCGGCCACGGCGGTGGTGGGCTCGCCTGCGTACCAGCTGATCGAGGCGTCACGGACCGCGCACCTCGTCATCGTGGGACGGCGGAACCGGAAGGTGCCCCTCGGCGCGCATCTCGGCCATGTCGCCCACGCGGTCATCCACCACAGCCCCGCCCCGGTCGCCGTCGTCCCTTTGACGTGAGCGGACGGCGGCGACTCTGACATCGGCCTCGCCCGGATGGACGTCGTCTCGCTCGGCGCACTACTGATGTCGGCGGCCGGCGGACGGCACGTACCGATCGGGAGCGGCATCGTAGGCAGCGGCGCACCGGGCGGAGCAGAAGTGCAGTGGTCCTGCAGCGCTGTCCCGGTGTTCGGGTGCGGTCGTGGGGTCGACTTCCATGCCGCACACGGGGTCGAGGGCCGTCTCGTGTCCGTCCGGGCCGTCCCTCGGCTCTGTGGTGTCGGTGGCGGTCTCGACTTCGGGCCGCGTCGGAGTGCCGCCCGCTTCGGGCAGTGGTGCGGGATGCCAGCGCCGCAGGCGGGAGGAGTTGGTGACGACAGACAGGGAGGACAGGGCCATGGCGGCCGCGGCGATGATCGGGCTGAGGCGGACACCCCACAGGGGGTAGAGGGCGCCGGCGGCGAGAGGGATGCCTACGGCGTTGTAGACGAGGGCGAAGAACAGGTTCTGCTTGATGTTGCGCATGGTCGCCTTGGAGAGGCGGATGGCGGTGACGACTCCGGCGAGCGAGCCGGAGATGAGAGTGATGTCGGCGGATTCGACGGCGACGTCGGTACCGGTGCCGATGGCGAGTCCGACGTCGGACTGAGCGAGGGCGGGGGCGTCGTTGATGCCGTCTCCGACCATGGCGACGGTCCTGCCCTCGGACTGGAGACGACGTATCTCGTCGGTCTTGTGCTCGGGCAGCACCTCGGCCAGGACCCGGGGAATGCCTACGCGTGCGGCGATGGCGCCGGCGGTGCGGGCGCTGTCGCCGGTGAGCATGACGACCTCGGTGTCCAGGTGCCGCAGAGCCGCGATCGCCTGGGCGGAGTCGTCCTTGACGGTGTCGGCGACGGCCAGCACGCCGGCGGGACGGCCGTCGAGCGCGGCGAGGACGGGTGTCTTGCCTTCGGCCGCGAGGTTCGCGGCGACGGCGTCGAGAGCGGCAGTGTCCACACCGGTCTCGTGGAGGAAGCGGGTGTTGCCGACCGTGATGGTGTGGCCGTCCGCCACGGCGCGGACGCCCTTGCCGGTGACGGAGTCGAAGCCGGTCGCGGCCGGAGGCTGGATGCCGCGGTCGCGGGCGCCGGAGACGATGGCCCGGGCAAGGGGATGCTCGCTGTCGGCCTCGGCGGCGGCGACCAGCCGCAGCAGTCCGGCTTCGTCGCCCCCTGCAGCGGGGTGGACGTCGGTGAGGACGGGCTTGCCGGTGGTGACCGTGCCGGTCTTGTCGAGCACGACGGTGTCGAGTTCGTGGGCGGTCTCCAGGGCTTCGGCGGAGCGGATGAGGATGCCTGCCTGCGCGCCTTTGCCGGTGCCGACCATCACGGAGAGAGGGGTGGCCAGGCCGAGGGCGCAGGGGCAGGCGATGATCAGGACGGCGACGGCGGAGACCAGGGCGAGGGTGAGGGCCGGGGCGGGTCCGATCGTGTACCAGAGGGCGAAGGTCGCGATCGCGATCGCGATGACCGCCGGGACGAAGTAGGCGGAGATCGCGTCGGCGAGGCGCTGGATGGGCGCCTTGGACGCCTGGGCCTGCTGCACCAGCCGGATGATCTGGGCGAGCACGGTGTCCGCGCCGATCTTGGCCGCGCGCACCCGCAAGGAGCCGGTGGTGTTGATGGTGGCGCCGATGACATCGTCGCCCGCGCGCTTCGTGACCGGCATCGGCTCGCCCGTCACCATCGACTCGTCCACGGCCGACGAGCCCGAAAGGACGTCAGCGTCCACGGGGATCTTCTCCCCGGGGCGGATGACGATCTCGTCCCCGACGACCACCTCGTCGACGGGCACCTCGGTCTCGCTTCCGTCGCGGAGGACGCGTGCGGTGCGGGCCTGCAGGCCGATCAGAGCGCGGATGGCCTCGCCCGTGCCGGCCTTGGCCCGGGCCTCCAGGAGCCGCCCGAGCAGGATCAGCGTGAGGATGACGCCTACCGCCTCGAAGTACACCTCGCGCACGTCTTCGGGGAGCAGGCCAGGGGCCACGGTGACGAGCAGACTGAAGCCGTAGGCGGCGCTGGTGCCCAGCGTGATCAGGGAGTTCATGTCCGCCGACCGGTGTCGCAGAGCCAGCCAGCCGATGGAGTGCACGGGCCAGCCGGTATAGGACATCACCGGCGTGATCAGTACGAGCTGGAACCAGTGGTTCAGCATCCAGCCGGGCACCCAGTCGGCGCCGAACAACTCGTGCGCCATCACGGCGAACAGCACCGGCGCGGTGAGCACCGCGCCCACGACGACGCGGCGGGTCAGGTCCTTGATCTCGGCCTGGCGCTCGGCGATGTCGGCTGCCTCCGCGTCCTCGGCCGAGGTCTTCGACGCGGCCGGGGTCGCTGCTTCTCCGCCCGGTGCCTCGACCGGTTCTTCGGGTCCTGCGCCGTCGGCGGGTTCGACGACGAGGGTCCCGTGGATCATGTTCATGCCGCAGGCGAACCCGTAGGTGCCGGGCCGGTCAGGGCTCAGCCGGACGGTCGTGCGGGTGTGAGCCGGCAGGCCGGCCCCGACCCTGAGATCGGGGAAGACGACGCGGGAGGTGCATTCGCCGGCCTCCTGCCGGTCGAAGACGAGCTCGACCGGTGTGCCCTGGCGGACCTTGATCAGGTTGGGGCTGTAGCCGCCCCGCACGGTCACGTCGACCCGCTGCACCCCCTCCTCCACGCGGACCGTGCCGACCTTGCGCGGCCCGAAGAAGTACCAGCCCAGCACAGTGACCAGGCCGACGGAGGCCACGACGACGACCACGTCCGCGACAGACATGACACTCGCCTCCTCGCGCGCCTGCTCCTCCAGCCTCCCGCGCGGCATCCCCGTCTGCCACCGGGGCCGGGCAGGGCCCGACCGGGTCCGCCGGTCGGGACCGTCCGGCCCTCCTCCGCGTCTGTCGGCCGGGGAGACGATGAGAGGGCAGAAGGAGTCCCGCGATGAAGCGGAACCGACGGGGCCCGCGCCCATCCGCCGTGGTGATCGCCGACGGACACCGGTACGGATGCACCGCTGGAGGCACACCATGAGCACCACCCGCACGACCGCCCGCCGCCTCTCGGTCGCCACCGCCGCGGCCGCGCTCACCGCCGGTCTCGTCCTGACCGGCTGCGACGGCAACGACACCGGCGCCCCGGCCAGTACCTCGCCCGTCACCGCCGCGGAGGCACCGGTCACCGCCGAGTCCGGCGCCCGCAACGCGGCGGACATCGCCTTCGCCCAGCAGATGATCCCCCACCACCGCCAGGCCGTCGTGATGTCCCGGATGGCCCGCAGCCACGCCGCCTCCAGCGATGTGAAGGCCCTCGCCGAGCAGATCGAGAGGGCTCAGGAACACGAGATCCGGACCATGACCGGCTGGCTCAGGGCATGGGGCGAGGAAGTCCCCGAGGGCATGGACGGCATGCACGACCCCGGCCCGGGCGACACCAACAGCACCGTGCCCGGCATGATGAGCAACCGGCGGATGGCGGACCTCGACCGCGCTTCCGACCGCACCTTCGACAGCATGTTCCTGATCATGATGATCGAACACCACGAAGGCGCCATCGACATGGCGAAGGCCGAGAAGCTGAACGGTGCCTACGGCCCCGCCGAGGTCCTCGCCGATCAGATCATCACAACGCAGACCGCCGAGATCATCCAGATGCGCGCGATGCTCCACGGCGACTGACGACCTGCACCGATGACCACCTCGCGTGGCGCGTCCCTCCGAGGCTCGTCCTATGAGGACCGCAACTCGCGGACCCTGGCGCGGAAGACGCGCCAACGTCGTTCGTTGTCGTGCACCAGGGTCGCCGATTCCGCCATCAGATCCGCCGCCCGGTCGAGCAGCTCCGAAGCCGAATAGAGGTAGGCAGGGGCCGTCCGACCGCCCCGCAGGTCGGCCCGAAGCGCCACCGGAGCGAAGTCGACGCGGGCCAGCAGGTCAAGGGCGCGTCGCAGCAGCCGAGCGATCAGTGCCTGCAGACCCGCCGACTGCCAGTCGTTGGCGATGATCCGATGTCGCTCCCCGAGCAGGTCGGCCAGGGCGGGATGGGCAGCCAAGCCCCCCGCCATCTCCCACGCCTGCCCCATCGCCTCGGCCAGCCAGACACCCGTCTGCTGGAGGTCGTCCGCGAGCAGCCCGACCTCACGCTTCAACCTCTGCAGTTCGGCCGGCTCGCCCTCCCCCTCCATGAAGAGGATCCCCGACTCCGCGACGAGCCCGGGGGCGTTCAGGTCCTCCGTTCCGGCGAACGCGATCTCCGACGCCTGCTCACCCACGCCGATCACGCTCCACCGGTCGGCCAGCGCCTTCAGTGCACGGGAGCGCGCCTGCAGGTCGCCGGCCTGCCGCAACGGCGCCTGTGCGTAGTACTCCTCATGCTCGCGATGGAACCGCGCGAGATTGTCGATCAACCGCAGCAGCGAGTCAGGTGGGCTGACCTGCGCCTCGTCCTCAGCCATGTCGGCAGTGTGCACCGGGTCCGATGCCTACGGGCCTCCGGGCGCGCCCGGCACACGGATACGGCGACCGGTCACCCGGCGCGGCGAGAGCGTCACCACGGTGTCCCGCCCGTCCCCGGCCCACGGCTCCGACTGGACGGCGTCCTTGATCCTCCGTGCCGAGGTCTCGTCCGACACCGTGCGTGCCGGACCGACGAGAAGGACGCTCCAGCCCTGGCTGAAGGCCTCGTCCAGGCGATCCTCCTCGAAGGCGACCTCCACACCGGACGCCGCGGTGCGCGCGAGGGACGAGTCCGCGGCGGTCACGAAGACGATCTGCCCGTCGACGACCTGGTAGTTCACGGGGATGACCATGAGCCCGTCCCGCCCTTCGACGGCGATCCTGCCGACGCCGTGGCCGTCGAGCAGCTCCCAGCACTCCGCCTCGTCGATCTCCTCCATCCGTGGCCGGTACCCGGCGCGGGCTCCTCCAGGGGCGAGGTCCGTCGTGTACCCGGTGAGATCCTGGACGGTGGTCTCCAGGGCGTTCGCGAGTCGGATCAGGAACTCGACTCCCGGAACGGGCACGCGCTCCTCCACGTAGGCGATGAAGCCGGGCGTGGAGCCGGCCCGTTCGGCCACGTCTTCTCGGGACAGGCCGAGTTGTGCGCGCCTGGCCGCGACGCGGCGGCCGAGGTCGCTCGTGGCGTGCCGGTCGGCTGTGTTCATCACCGCTCTCCTTCCGTGCTCTCGAGACGCCGCTGGGGTACGACGGCGACGGGGCACGTGGCGTGGTGCAGGGCGCGGTGGGCGACCCTGCCGAGTTCCAGACCGACGAGCCCGTCCCGGCGCCGTGCCCCGACGACCAGCAGGTCGGCGGCGGCAGAGCGCTCGGTCAGCACCCTGTGGGCGGAACCCTCGAGCGTGGCCCTGCGCAGGCGGACCCGGGGATGTTCGGTCGCCGCGGCCTCCAGGGCCTTGTCGAGCAGTTCGGAGGACCCTTCAGCAAGGTGGATCGCGCGGTTGCCGCTCAGGAGCGGGTGGTCGATGGGGTCGTGGACCGGCCGTCGCCAGGTGCGGACGACGTCCAGCTCCGCGTCCCGGGCTGCTGCCTCACGGAAGGCGAAACGCACGGCCGGCGAGTCCACGTCGTGCTCTCCGACGCCGAGCAGCACGCGTCCATGGCGCGCTTCCAGGGCGTGCCGGTCTCCTCTCACGACGACGACCGGGCAGGAAGCCCGGGCGGCCACGACGAGGCCGACGGAGCCGAGCAGAAGGTCGGCGAACTCGCCGCGCCCACGGGATCCGACGACGAGGAACGCTCCCGCCTGCCCTTCCCCGAGCAGCGCGGTGGACGCGTCCTCGGCCAGGACAGCCGTGGTGAGGGGGAGACCGGGTGCGCGGCGTCGGGCACGTTCGGCCGCGATGCCGACGATGTTCTCGGCGAGAACCTGGCCCGACGGACGTTCCGTGGCCCAGGTCGGCACGACGCCTTCGTACCGTTCCCACAGCGAGGCATGGACGATCCGGAGGGGAAACCCGTGCCGTACGGCTTCGTCGACTGCCCAGTCCAGGGCCGTGAGACTGGCGTCGGACCCGTCCACTCCTACCACCAGGGGCGATTCCATCGTGCCCACCGCCTTTCCAGGTCGTGAGACGGCCTGCTGCCACGCTCGCACCGGGTTCGGGGAATCGGGTAGGGCCGGTCGGTCCCGCTCGCGGCCCGCCAGGACCTCGGAGAGAGGCGACATGACGAGGGGAGGGGCCCATCCGCTTCTCGCGGATCCTGATCGCGCGGTGCACGGCTCGAAGCCGCTTCCCCGCGTCTTGGGGGCGGGCCCCTCCTCACTTTCAGGAAAGCACCGGTCGACGGGCCGGGCCAGGGCTGGCCGGGTTCCGACATGCCCCTTTCGGCCCTTGTCGTCCGCAGTCCGGCGACGGCACCCTCGCAGGAACAGGATTCGGGCGCGGAAGTACCGGAGGCCGGTCATGAGGCACCCACGTACCGTCGACGACGTGATGACCCACGCGGTGGTCTCCGCCAGGCTCGACGCACCCGTCAAGGAGATCGTCCGGTCCATGCGGCACTGGGGGGTGAGCGCGGTTCCCGTGCTGTCGACCGAGGGGCGGGTGGTCGGCGTGGTGTCCGAGGCGGACGTACTCGGCAAGGTTCCGGGAGACGACGGCGACAACGCGGGTCCGGTGACGGCGGGCAGTCTGATGTCGGCGCCGGCCATCACCGTGCCGCGCGGCGCCATGATCGCAGGGGCGGCGCGGTTGATGGGGCGTGGGCGTCTCAAGAGGCTTCCCGTGGTGGACGAGAACGGTCGCCCGGTAGGTGTCGTCAGCCGGGGCGACCTGCTCAAGGTTTACCTGCGCTCCGACGCCGAGATCGCCGAGGACGTGCGGCACGAGCTCCTCACGCACCTGATCGCCGAAGGCGACGCAGCACTCGCCGTACGGGTCACGGACGGAGTGGTGACGCTCTCCGGACGCCTGCCGCCATCCGTGTCCCCGGGGCTGGCCCTGCGGCTCACCCGGGCGGTGCCCGGTGTGGTGGACGCGGCGGAGGATTTCACGACCGCGTAGCGGCCCTCGTGTCATGCGGCGGAAAGTGCTGGACTCGCGCGTCCGGGCCCGGGAAGACCAAGGTGACCCTGCCCGTGTCCGACCACCGGACGTCGAAGGGGGGAGTGCCGTCCGCGTGGTGCAGACCGACGACCTCACCGTCACGTCCCTCGTCCCCGACGGTGGAACCGCCCACGATCAGACGGTCGCCGACGTGGGCCCACAACCCTACGCGGGGCGTCTCCTGGCCCTGCCGTGTTTCGGTCGCAGTCATGCTCCTCGCCTCCTGGTCGGAGTGACCGGCCACGGCCCTCCCGGGACCGGTGCTCACGCCTTCCACCCTGCGTCCCGATCGGCCGCTCGTCATGGGGCCGACCGTCCCGGAAGGGGACCATTCGGCACTGCCCGTGGGCTACTCCGCGCAGCAGGGTGAGATCTACCGGGGCCGCCTCGTCCCGTGAAGGAGGACCGTCATGCAGCACCGCACGGTTTTCGAGGTGATGACCCACAACGTGGTCACCGCCGCCCCCCAGACCCCGTTCAAGCAGATCGCCCGGCTCTTCGCCGAACACGACGTCTCCGCGGTCCCGGTCGTCGACCCCGACCGGCGCTTGCTCGGCCTGGTCTCGGAGGCCGACCTGCTGCGGGCCACCGCCGAGCTCCCCGACCTGGAGGGCCGTTCGGCGGGCGTCCGACTCCTGTCCCAGGAGCGAGGGCTGCCCGACGCGGAGACGGCAGCCCAGCTGATGACCTCACCGGCCATCACGGCGCAGCCGGGCTGGAACCTCGTCGAGACGGCCCGGACGATGCATCGCAAGGGAGTGAAACGGCTTCCCGTCGTGGACGAGACCGGTCGGCTCATCGGGATCATCAGTCGCAGCGACCTGCTGCGGCCCTTCCTGCGCAGTGACACCGCGATCCGTGACGAGATCGAGCACGACGTCCTGGCCGACACCCTGCGCCTCGCTCCCGACACGATCCGTGTGACGGTCGACGACGGAGTCGTGAGCCTGACGGGTCGGGTCGACGAACGCGCCGACGTCCGCGTGATCGTGAGGCTCTGCCGCTCGGTCGACGGAGTGGTCGCCCTGCACGAATCGATCGAGTACGCCTACGACAACCTCGCGCTCGACGTGGAGCCCCCGCGATGAACGCCCTGTGGGTGGCGCCGGTCATGCCCGACTACGACAGCGCCCGGGCCACGTTCTCCTGGCGACGCGAGCGGTCCCGGCTCGCCGGGCTGCCGGACGGCGGCATCAACATCGGGTACGAGGCGGTCGACCGGCACCTGCGTGAGGGGCACGGCGATCGCGTCGCGCTGCGCTGCGTCGGTCGCGACGGCGCCGTGGCGACGGTGACCTTCGCCCGGCTCGCAGCCGAGAGCTCCCGCTTCGCGCACGTGCTGGAGACGCTCGGCCTGGAACGCGGCGAGCGGGTGTTCACCCTGCTCGGCCGCCGGTTCGAGCTGTACGGCACCGTCCTCGGAACGCTGCGCGCCGGGCGAGTCCTGTGCCCCCTGTTCACCGCCTTCGGTCCCGAACCGGTCGCGCTGCGCATGAAGCTGGGCAACGCCCGGGCGCTGGTCACGACCCGGGAGCTGTACGAGCGCAAGGTCGCGCCGGTACGGTCCCGGCTTCCGCACCTGCGGCACGTCCTTCTCCTCGACCCCGGGGACGACCCGCCCCCGGGCACCCTTTCCCACCCCGCGCTCACGGACGCCGCGCCGGACGAGTACACGGTGGGACCGACCGACCCTGCGGAGCCGGCGCTGCTGCACTTCACCAGCGGCACGACGGGCACCCCCAAGGGCGCGATACACGTGCACGAGGCGGTCCTGGCCCATCACGTGACCGCCGCCTACGCCCTGGACCTGCACGAGGGTGACGTCTTCTGGTGCACCGCCGACCCCGGCTGGGTCACCGGAATGTCGTACGGCATCATCGCCCCGCTCACCCACGGGGTGACGACCGTCGTCGACGAAGGAGACTTCTCCCCCGCCCGCTGGTACGGGATCCTCGCCGACCAGCACGTCACCGTCTGGTACACGGCCCCCACCGCGCTCCGCATGCTCATGCGGGCAGCACCGCGCAGCGGCGACCCGACACCCGCCGCGGGCCACGACCTCTCGTCGCTCCGGTTCGTCGCGAGCGTCGGCGAGCCGCTCAATCCCGAGGCCGTGCACTGGGGCCGGGAGGCACTCGGGCTTCCGGTCCACGACACCTGGTGGCAGACCGAGACCGGTGCCATCATGATCGCCAATTTCGCGGCCGATCCGGTGCGGGCGGGTTCGATGGGCCGACCGCTTCCCGGTGTCGAGGCCGCCGTCCTGGAGTGCGGCGAGGACGGCCGGGCCGCGGTCGTCGGCGGGCGCGTCCGGATCCTCCAGGAGCCGGGCGCGCAGGGCGAGCTCGCCCTGCGGGCGGGCTGGCCGTCGATGTTCCGCGGCTACCTCCACGAACCGAGCCGCTACGAGGCGTGCTTCGCGGACGGGTGGTACCTGACCGGCGACCTGGTCAGCCGCGACGCCGACGGCTGGTACTGGTTCGTGGGCCGGGCCGACGACGTCATCAAGTCCGCGGGGCACCTCATCGGGCCGTTCGAGGTGGAAAGCGCCCTCATGGAGCATCCGGCCGTCGCCGAGGCCGGTGTCATCGGACGCCCTGACCCGTTGGCGGGCGCGATCGTCAAGGCGTTCGTGCTGCCGCGCCCCGAGTATCCGCCCGACACCGGACTACGGCGGGACGTCCTGGCGTTCGCTCGTCGGCGCCTCGGGCCGGCTGTCGCCCCACGGGAGATCGAGTTCGTCGAGGATCTGCCTCACACCCGCAGCGGAAAGGTGATGCGCCGCCTGCTGCGGGCCCGCGAACTGGGCCTGCCCGAGGGCGATGTGTCGACGCTGGAGGCACCCGAGCCCGCCGGGACGACCGGGCTCTCCGGGAAGGAGCCGTGATGGCCACCACACAGGGCGGCACGTCCGCCAGGACACCGCGGACGAAGCCTCCGCGTCGCGCACGGGGCCCTGCGCCGCCCGCCGCGACTCCCGCGGCGACCCACGACCTGGACCTGCTGAGGCGGATGCTGCTCATCCGACGCTTCGAGGAGCGGTGTGTCGAGCTGTACAGTGCGGCCGCGATCCGGGGCTTCGTCCACCTCTGCATCGGCGAGGAGGCGGTGGCGGTCGGCGTCCACCAGGCGCTCGGCGAGGCCGACGCGGTCGTCTCCACGTACCGCGAACACGGCCACGCGCTGGCCCGCGGGGTGCCGCCCGAGGCCGTGATGGCGGAGATGTACGGGAAGGCCACCGGATGCAGCCACGGCCGCGGCGGCTCCATGCACCTCTTCGACGCCGACCGCCGCTTCTACGGCGGCAACGCCATCGTGGGCGGCGGCCTGCCGCTCGCGGCCGGCCTGGCCCTCGCCGACCGGATGCGCGGCGAGTCCGGAGTGACCTGCTGCTTCTTCGGTGACGGGGCCTTCGCCGAGGGCGAGTTCCACGAGACCGCCAACCTGGCCGCGCTCTGGGGGCTGCCCGTGCTCTTCGTCTGCGAGAACAACCTGTACGCGATGGGGACGGCCCTCACCCGCGAACACGCCCAGACGGACCTGGCGATGCGGGCTGCGTCGTACGGCATGGCGGCCTGGGCCGTCGACGGCATGGACGTGCATGCCGTCGAGAAGGCGGCGCGCGGAGCGGTCGAGTCGATTCGGGCCGGCAGCGGACCGCACTTCCTGGAGATGCGGACGTACCGGTTCCGCGCGCACTCGATGTACGACCCGGACCGGTACCGGCCGAAGGGCGAGGTCGAGGAGTGGAAGCGGCACGATCCCGTCACGGGCCTCGCCGAGGGCATGCGTAAGGCCGGTTTCCTCGACACGGACGCCCAAGAGGCCCTGGACCACGAGGTCACGGTGGCGATCGACCGAGCTGTCCGCGAGGCCGAACAGGCTCCCGAGGAGCCGGCCGAAGACCTGCTGCTCCATGTCACGGGCCAACGCGAGGAGGTTCCGTCATGAGCACGCGTACGCGACCGCGGGCGCATCCCGACGACGGCACCACCACCTTCAGGGAGGCCCTTCGGGAGGGCCTGCGCGAGGCGCTGGCGTCGGACGACCGTGTCTTCCTGATGGGCGAGGACGTGGGCCGCTACGGCGGCTGCTTCGGCGTGAGCCTCGGCCTCCTGGAGGAGTTCGGCCCCGACCGCGTCCGCGACACCCCCCTCTCGGAGTCCGCGTTCGTCGGAGCCGGGATCGGCGCCGCACTGGCCGGGATGAGGCCGGTGGTGGAGATCATGACGGTCAACTTCAGCCTGCTGGCACTCGACCAGATCCTCAACAACGCCGCCACCCTGAGGCACATGTCGGGCGGACAGCTCGGTGTGCCGCTGGTGATCCGCATGACGACGGGCGCGGGACGGCAGCTTGCCGCGCAGCACTCCCACAGCCTCGAGGGTTGGTACGCCCACATCCCCGGCCTCCGTGTCCTGGCGCCGGCCACGATCGACGACGCCCGCCATCTGCTGTCCGCCGCGCTGGCCGACCCGGACCCGGTGCTGCTCTTCGAACACGGCAGCCTCTACAACGCGGCCGGCACGCTCGATCCGGCGGTCCACGAGGTCGACCTGGACCGTGCGGTCCTCCGCCGCGAGGGCGACGACGTCACCGTCGTCGCGTACGGCGGCTGTGTGCCCAAGGCCCTCGAAGCCGCGGAGGAACTGGCGGGTGCGGGGATCAGCGCGGAAGTCGTCGACCTGCGGTCGCTGCGGCCCCTGGACGACGCCACGATCGTCGGCTCGGTCCGGCGGACCCACCGGGCCGTCGTGGTCGACGAGGGCTGGCGCAGCGGCAGTCTGGCCGCCGAGATCGAGTCGCGCATCTGCGAGCAGGCGTTCTTCGACCTGGACGCGCCCGTGGAACGGGTCTGCAGCGCGGAGGTTCCCATCCCCTACGCCCGTCGGCTGGAGGAGGCGGCGCTCCCCCAGCCGGCCGGAATCGTGGCGGCGGCACGCCGGGCGGTGGGCTGAGATGGCCGAGTTCACGATGCCCTCGCTCGGCGCCGACATGGAGGAGGGCACGCTCTCCGAGTGGCTGGTGCACCCGGGTGACCGCGTGAAGCGCGGCGACGTCATCGCGGTGGTCGAGACCGCCAAGTCCGCGATCGAGGTGGAGTGCTTCCACAGCGGTACGGTCGACGCCCTCCTCGTCGACGAGGGAACCACCGTGCCGGTGGGCACCCCGCTGGCACGCATCGGCACGGCGCCCGAAAGCCCGTCGGCCGAGACCAGGCCGACCGAGGGCGGACCGGCCGAGAGCCCGCCCGCCGGAAGCCAGCCGTCCTCGACGCCCCTGGTCCGCCGACTCGCCCAGGACCGGCACGTCGACCTCGCCGCCGTCCATGGTTCGGGCCCGGGAGGCAGGGTCACACGCGCGGACGTGGAGCACGCGGAGCCCGCACCGGAACCGGAGCGCGACAAGACCGCGCCGACGAGACGGCCGGCCGAGCCGGTGCGCGGCACCCGCTCGACCAGGGAGCGTCCAGCTCCGCTGCGTGGGAAGTCTTCTCCGCTCGCACGGCGGCTGGCCACCGAGCTCGGCGTCGACCTCGCCGAGGTGACCGGCACGGGTCGGGGTGGCACCGTCCGTGCGGAGGACGTCCGTTCCGCAGCGGCCGCCGAGGGCGCGCAGCGGCCGACCGTCCCGGACATGGGGCGGGCGGCCACGGCACGACTCATGAGCCGATCCAAGCGGGAGATCCCGCACTTCTACCTCGCCACGACCGTGGACATGGCAGCGGCCCTGGAGTGGATGCACGCCCGCAACCGCGAACTACCGCTCTCCGCAAGGCTGGTGCCGGCGGCACTCACTTTCAAGGCCGTGGCGCTGGCGGCACGGAAGGTGCCCGAGCTCAACGGGCACTGGGTCGACGACGGCTTCGTCCCGGCGGGAGAGGTGCGACTGGGCGTCGCGGTCTCCCTGCGGAGCGGCGGCCTCGTCGCACCAGCCCTCGCCCACGCCGACACCCTCTCCGTGGCCGAGGTGATGGCCGCGCTCAAGGATCTGGTGGCACGGGCACGGGGCGGACGGCTCCGGGCGTCCGAGACCGTCGACCCCAGTCTCACCGTCACCAACCTCGGCGACCAGGGCGTCGAGGCCGTGCTGGGCGTCGTCTACCCGCCGCAGGTCGCCCTCGTCGGCCTGGGCAGGATCGTCGAGCGGCCCGTGGCCGTGAACGGCCTGCTGGGAGTACGTCCCGTACTCACGGCGACGCTGTCCGCCGATCACCGAGCCGCCGACGGCGCCACCGGCGCGCGTCTCCTGACCGCCCTGGACCGGCTCCTGCAACACCCGGAGGAACTGTGAACCACGACCAGGCGAAGGCGTTCGTTCGGCAAGCCGTGCAGCGTGTCGTCCCCGGCGCCGACTTCACGGGGCTCGATCCCGTCGTGTCCCTGCGGGACACCTTCGAGATGGATTCGCTGGACTTCCTCAAGTTCGTGGAAGCGCTCGCCGAACTCAGTGGGAGGGAACTCACCGAGGACGACTATCCGGCCCTCGTCACCTGGGACGGCTGCGCCGCCCGCCTGGTGGCCGGAGCGGGTGCGTCCGCGCAGGGAAGGAGCGGGTGATGCGACACCGCAGGATCGACGAGCTGATGACCCGTGAGGTGGTGAGCGTCCTCGGCGACGCGCCGTTCAAGGAGATCGTGCGGATCCTGTCGCAGCACCGGGTCACCGCGCTGCCGGTGGTGGACGCAGAGAACCGGGTGGTCGGAGTCGTGTCGGAGGGCGATCTGATGCGGAAGACGGCCGACCGGACGGCCACACCGGGAGAGGTGCCCGGCGTGCCGGGGCTGGAGGCCTGGGAGCGCGCGAAGGCCGAGGGAACGCGCGCGGAGGAGCTGATGTCCGCACCCGCCGTGTGCGCCCGCCCCGACTGGACCGTGGCGGAGGCGGCACGGCTCATGGAGGTCCAGGGAATCAAGCGGCTCGTCGTCGTCGACGACGAGGACCGGCTGGTGGGCATCGTGAGTCGCCGCGACCTCCTGGGCGTCTTCCTCCGCAAGGACGACGACATCCGCCGGGAGATCGTCGAGGACGTGCTCGGTGACACCCTGCGTCTCGACCCGGCCTTGCTCACCGTCGACGTGCGCGAGGGGCGGGTCGACCTCACCGGGAAGCTTCCGCTCCGCAGCATGATCCCGGCGGTCGAGCGTATGTGCGCGACGGTCGACGGAGTGGTCTCGGTCTCCTCGACCCGTCTCGCCCACGACACCGACGACACCGAACGAGGAGGTGGGCGGTCATGACGCAGGGCATCGTGGTCGGTCTGGACGGCACGGATCAGGCGAACGCGGCCGCGCGGTGGGCGGCGGCGGAGGCGGTGCTGCGCGGTACCGGGGTGCGCCTGGTGCATGTGAAGGAGATGTCGCCGGACGCCCTGCTGCCGTTCGCGACGCGGGAGCCCGACGAGCCGTGGGCGGAGGATCTGCTCGCGCGCACGGCGACCGGGTTGCGCGAACGCCATCCGGATCTGTCCGTGACCACCAGGCTGTTGCCGTCGGATCCCGTGGCGAGCCTGGTCGCCGCGGCCGAGGAGGGTGACCTGCTCGTCCTCGGCTCGCGTGCCCTGGGCGGCATGGCCGGATACCTCATCGGCTCGGTCGGGATGACGGTCGCGGGTCGCGTCAATCGGCCCGTCGTCCTCGTACGGTCGGTCGGCACATCGCCTTCGCAGGGACCCGTCGTGGTCGGCGTGGACCTGCGGCAGCCCGTGGACACGGTTCTGGGATTCGCCTTCGAGGAGGCGGCACGGCGTCTCGCCCGGGTGCAGGTCGTCTACACGCAGCAGCTGTCGGCTTACGGGGCGCTCGGCCCCTCCATGGTCCCGGACATCCGACCCACCGTCGCCCCCGAAATCCAACGCTCGCTCGACGAGCTCCTCGAACCCTGGCAAGAGAAGTTCCCCGACCTGTCGGCGGCCGGGCGAGTGGCGATCGGCTCGGCCGGTCAGGAGCTGGTGCACGCTGCCGGGGGCGCGGCTCTTGTGGTCGTCGGTCGTCGCGCCCGGGGGTCGGCACTGGGCACGCGCATCGGCAACGTGGCCCACGCGGTGCTGCACCACTGTCACTCGCCGGTCGCCCTCGTCCCCCACGACTGACTTCGGTGCCGATCAGCCGTCGGACGCCGTCGGTCGCAGTCGTACCGCCGTGACCTTGTACTCCGGACACGAGGTCACGGCGTCGGCGTGCTGCGAAGTGAGGGAGTTGACGCCGCTGGCCGGGAAGTGGAACGCGCAGAAAACCTGTCCGGGAGCGAGTTCCGTCCCGACGCGGGCGACCAGTCTCGCCCGTCCGTGACGGCTCTCGACGGTGACAGGGGTGCCGTCCCGCAAACCGAACCGGGCGGCGTCCTCCGGGTGCAGGTCCAGGTGGTCGAACGCGTCGAGGAGAAGGTTGCCGCCGCGCCGGGTCATGCTCCCGGAGTTGTAGTGGGCCCATCGGCGCCCTGTGACGAGCACCAGCGGATAGTCCTGGTCCGGTTCTTCGCCGGGCGGCAAGTAGGGGGCCGCCGAGAGGTGGGCGCGCCCGTCCGGGGTGGCGAACTCGTCGACGTACAGAGTGCTCTCGCCAGGTCGGTCCGGCGCGGGACAGGGCCAGGGAACGGCCCCCTCCCGGTCGAGCCGCTGGTGTGAGAGTCCCGCGAAGCGCGGTGCCACACGTCCGCATTCGGCGAGCGCCGTCGCCGGGGTGGAACAGCCCAGGTCGGCACCGAGGGCACCGGCGACGGCGTGCACGACCTCGAAGTCGGAGCGCGCCGTGCCCGGCGGGGACACCGCCGGCCGTACGCGCTGGAAGCGGCGGTCGAAGTTGACGAAGGTCCCGTCCTTCTCCAGCCAGGAGGCCACGGGCAGGACGACATCGGCGTGGTGAGCGGTCTCACCCAGGAAGAGCTCGTTGACGACCACGAGGGGACAGGCGTCGAGGGCTTCGGCGACGCGCCGGCTGTCGGGGTCGGTCGCGCACACGTCCTCCCCGATGATCCAGAGTGCGCGCAGGCGGCCTTCCCGCGCTGCCGCGAACATCTCGGGAATGCGCATGCCCGGCTGCTCGGGGATCGGTCGGCCCCACACCGTCTCGGCACGAGCTCGGGCCTCCGGGTCGGTGACGCGGCCGTAGCCTGGGAGCAGGTCGGGCAGGGCGCCCATGTCGGAGGCGCCTTGCACGTTGTTCTGGCCGCGCAGGGGACTGATCCCGAACCCACGGCCGGTGCCTCCGACGGCCCCGCGCAGGATCGGGAGGTTCGCCAGGGTGCGTACACCGTCGGTGCCGTGCAGATGCTCGGTGACGCCCAGCCCGTACAGGACGGCCGGACGCTCGGCACGGCCGTAGAGGCGGGCGGCCCTCCTGATGTCGTCGGCCGGGACTCCGGTGATCCCGGCGACCCGTTCGGGCGGGTGGTCGCCCAGCAGGTCGACGAGTTCGTCGAGTCCGGTGGCCCGGTCGTGGAGGAAGTCCGGGTCGGTCATGCCTTCGTCGACGAGGACGTGGGCCAGGCCGTGGAAGAGAGCGACGTTCGTGCCAGGGCGCGGACGAAGGTGCACGTCGGCATGACGGGCGAGGCCCACGGCACGGGGGTCCGCCACGATCAGGGAGGCCCCTGCGAGTGCGCGCTGGAGGAGGCGGGCGCCGACGACGGGGTGGGCTTCGACGGGGTTGGCTCCGACGACCAGGAGGCAGTCGGCGGTCTCGACGTCGTCGAAGGGGTCGGTGCCGCCGGCGTGTCCGAAGGAGGCGGTGAGGCCGGCTGCGGAGGGGGCATGGCAGAGGCGGGAGCAGTTGTCGACGTTGTTGGTGCCGATGACGGTCCGCAGGAACTTCTGGACGAGGTAGTTCTCCTCGTTGGTGGCGCGGGCGGAGGAGATCGCGGCGACCGCGGCGGGGCCGCCGTCCCGTAGCGCGGCGCGCAGGCCGTCGGCTACCCGGGTCACCGCCTCGTCCCAGGTCGCCGGTCGTAGTTCGCCGCCCTCGCGGACCAGGGGCTCGGTGAGGCGTTCGGCGGAGCTGAGATATCCGTACGCGAAGCGGCCCTTGACGCAGGCGTGGCCCCGATTGACCGGCCCGTCCCGGGCAGGAAGCACGGCGGCCACACGGTCCTCACGGACGACGACGTCGAGGGCGCAGCCGACTCCGCAGTAGCCGCAGGTGGTGCGTACCCGGTCGGTGGGGGCCTGCCGGGAGGTGAGGCCCTGACCGGGTCCGGGCTGGGTGAGGGCCCCCGTCGGACAGGTGTCGACGCAACCACCGCAGGACACGCAGTCGGAGGCGGCCCAGGGGCCGCCGGTACCCGGGGCGACGACGGTGTCGGCGCCGCGTCCTGCGAGGGTGAGCGCGAAAGTGCCCTGGACGTCGGCGCACATGCGTACGCAGCGCCCGCACGCGATGCACAGGTCGCGGTCGAGGTGAACGTACGGGTGGCTCTCGTCCCGACCGCGCGTGGGGTAACCGGCCGCCGCGTCCGCGGGAATCCCCGAGTTCCGGCACGCCTCGGCGAGTTCGCTGTGCGCGCTGTCGGAAAGGGCGTGCGGCGGGAGCTCCGAGGCGATCAAAGCGATCGCGTCCCGGCGCAGGTTCCGAATGTCCTCGTCGGTGGTGTCGACGGTGAGGCCCGGCGTCACGGGCGTGACGCAGGCGGCGACGGTACGCCCGTCGGCGCGGACCAGGCAGGTCCGGCAGGAGCCGGCCGGCCGGAGACGGGCGTCGTGGCAGAGGCTGGGCAGGTCGGCCCCGGTGGCACGTGCGGCGTCAAGCAGTGAGGAACCGGCGGGCAGTTCAACGGAAGCACCGTCGACCTGGAGCCATGTCATCGGTCCCATCCTTCCAGTGCAGGCCCGTAGGCCCGGGCCAGGCTGCGGACGGCGGCGGGGACGCGGCGGCCGAAGGCGCAGAGACTCGCCTCGCCCATCAGCCGTGCCAGTCGTTCGTACGTCTCTCCCGGCTCGCCCCGGACCTGTGCGAGTTCGACTCCTCGCCGGGTGCCGACCCTGCAGGGCGAGCAGGCTCCGCAACTCTCGTCCGCGGCGAACTCCCATATGTGACTCAGGAGTTCGTACGGATCGATGTCGTCACCGAAGGCGACCATGCCACCGTGACCGAGGGCGGCGCCGTTCTCGGCGAGCGCCGCCGTGGTGAGGGGTATGTCGAGCGCGGTCCCGGCGAGGAAGCCACCGAGGGGCCCGCCGACCTGGAGCGCGACGAGCTCGCGGCCGTCCTTGAGGCCGCCGCCGAGCCGGGTGACGATCTCGACCACAGGAGTACCGAGTTCGACTTCGTAGGCGCCGGGTCGTGCGAAGCGTTCGGACAGGCAGACCAATTTGGTGCCGGTCTCGTCCGGCACGCCGCGTCGGGCGTGGACCGTGCCGCCGTGGGCGACGATCCAGGGCACGGCCGCCAAGGTCTCCACGTTGTTGACCACCGTCGGCATGCCCCACAGGCCGTGGTCCGTGGGGTAGGGGGGCCGCGGGCGCGCACAGCCGCGAGCGCCTTCGAGGCGGGCGATGAGGGCGGTCTCCTCGCCGGCGACGTAGGAACCGGCTCCTTCGACGATCTCGACGAACGGCCGCGGACCGGTCGCCTCCACCGAGGGGGACAGGTCCCCCGCCTCCGTCGCCCGCTCCACCGCCCGGCGCAGCCGGGACATGGCCTTCGGATATTCGGAGCGCACCAGGACGGTGCCGCGCCGGGCACCACAGGCGAAGCAGGCCAGGGCGAGTCCCGCGAGGACGCGCTCGGGGTCCTCCTCCATGAGCAGCCGGTCGGCGTACGAGCCAGGGTCCCCCTCGTCCCCGTTGGCGACCACGACCGTGTCCGGCTTTCCCGCCGCCGCGGCCCACTTGTCGGCAACCGGAAAGCCTGCACCGCCCCGCCCGCGCAGTCCCGAGGCCGCGATCTCCTCCCGTACGTCCGCGGGCGTCAGCCCGGCCACCGCCTCGCGCCAGACCTCCCAGGCCGGCTGCCCTCCCACGAGGCCCGCGAGCAGGACGGGCGCCCGGGTGGTGTCGGCAGCGGGGATGCCCGGCGTCCGCGGTTCCGTCCTCCCGCCGAGTTGGTCGGCCAGGTCCGGGCCTGCGCAGGGGAGGGTGCCGTCGAGGGCGGCGGGGCCCGCGTAGCAGTAGCCGAGGCAGTGCACGGTCTGCAACGAGGTCGAACCCGCCTCGTCGACGGTGCCCGCCATCACACCGAGGGCGCTTTCGACCTCCGCCAGATGCTCCCCGCCCCGCGCGGCGAAACACGCCGTCGCGGTGCACACCCTCACATGCCGCTCGCCGCGCGGGGCGGCGAGGTCGGCGAAGAAGGTGGCGGGGCCGAGCCCTGCGGCGGCCGGCAGTCCGGCCGCCTGCGCGACCGGGGGCGCCCACACCTCGGGCCCTGCGGAGGTGCCCGACCTGGCGCGTTCCAGCGCGGCCGGTATCAGCCCCCCGCGGTGTCCGTGCCGTTCGGTGAGCTCACGGAGCGCGTCTGGGCGTCGGCCCGGTTCCCCGGGCATCCGACCGGTCATGCTCCCAGGGTGACCGGCCATGCTCCCGCCCGCATCCCGGCCGGACGTGGGTTTCACGGTTTCGCGTCGCGCAGGGCGGCCAGCCGCCGACGGTACTCCTCCTCGTCGATCTCACCGCGCGCCAGTCGCTCGCCCAGGATCTGCTCGGCCGACGTGGCAGGCAAATGCCCCGACGGCCGCTCCGCGGCACGGTCAAGTGTGCGGAAGAGCATCACCGCGGCGGTGATGAGGAGGCCCCAGAACAGCACCATTCCGGCTGACATGGCGAACCAGCCCCATCCGTTCATGCCGTCGCCGTACCAGAACGTCATCGCCACTCACACTCCCGGCGGCCGGGCCGGCAGGGACCGGACGCCCCTGCCTCCGTTCTGTCCGCTATCACCGTGCGGCGTCCCGGGAGGCCCAGCACAGGGCCGTCCGGTCCCCGTCAGGGGGCCGGACGGGCACGGAAGGGAACAGGCGGCCCCTGGGGCCGGGATCCCGAGGGCCGGAGGGTGGGGAACAGCAGGCTCACGCCAGCCCATGCGGATCGCTGCCGGGAGGCCACCATGGTCCGGAACTCGGGGATCCCACCCGTCGTGGAGGCGCCCCGACCGTGGCAGATGCTGTTCCTCGCCACCATCGGGTTCGCCCTCTGTTTCTGGGCGTGGGCGCTGTTGGGCCCGCTCGGCCCACGGCTGCGTGACGACCTGGGCCTCAGTTCCTTCGAGCAGTCACTGGTGGTAGCCGTACCGGTGGTGGTCGGTGCGCTCGGCCGGATCCCGGCGGGGGCACTGACGGACCGCTGGGGAGCACGCAGGGTCTTCCCCCTCGTCGCGGCCCTGACGATCCTCCCCGTGCTGTACCTGGGCCACCTGGCGGACTCGCTTGCCGAGGTACTCGCAGGCGGCTTCCTCCTCGGGCTCGGGGGAACGGCCTTCGCCGTCGGAGTCCCCTTCGTCAACGCCTGGTACCCACCCGCGCGGCGGGGCGTCGCCCTCGGGATCTTCGGAATCGGCACCGGAGGTACGGCCCTGTCCGCGTTCACCACGGTCCAGCTCGCCGACGCCGTGGGACGTGCCTTCCCCTTCGACCTCGTGGCCGGCTGCCTCGCCGTGTACGCCGGCGTGGCCTGGTTCCTGCTCCGCGACAGGCCCGGGCGCGCGACGGCGGCGGGGTCGCTGTTCTCGCGCACGGCACTGGCGATGCGTACACCGGCCACCTGGCAGCTGGCGTTCCTGTATGCCGTCTCCTTCGGCGGGTTCGTCGCGTTCAGCGTCTACCTGCCGACCTACCTCACCAGGGCCTATGAGCTCGGCCGCTCCGACGCGTCACTGAGAACCGCGGGATTCGTCGTCCTGGCCGTCGCGATGCGGCCGGTGGGTGGCTGGCTGTCGGACCGTGTGCATCCCGTACCCGTACTGACCGTCTCGTACGGGCTCGTCACGGTGTGTGCGCTGGTCGCGGCGTTCGAGGCCGACCTGGTCCCCGTGGGAACGGCGGCCTTCTTCGGCATGGCCGCAGGCCTGGGCGCCGGGTCCGGGGCGGTCTTCGCACTCGTGGCACGTCTGGTTCCGGCCGAGCGGGTCGGCTCGGTCACGGGAGTGGTCGGGGCGGCGGGCGGTCTCGGAGGCTTCTTCCCACCCCTCGTGATGGGGGTGGTCGACGGCGTCGCGCACGACTACACGTGGGGGTTCGCCCTCCTCGCCGTCACCGCGGCGGGCGCAGGAACCCTGGCGGCCACCGCCGTCCGGCGCCGCGCCCGGGCGACCCCGGACGCCTGACGGCGGGGTCGAGGCAGCCCAGCGAGCGTCACTGCGGCCCGGCCGTTGGGCCTTTCGGCCCTTCCTGGGGACCAAGGTGGCCGTAGCCCCGCGTTCCATCCGGAGGGTGGTATGGAGAGCATGAATACCGATCGAGCGCTCCTCGTGGCATCCGGAGTCCGCAAGATCTACCGGACGGGCTCGGTCGAGGTCACGGCCTTGCTCGACCTGGATCTCGTCGTACGCCACGGGGAGATGGTGGCGGTCATGGGACCGTCCGGCTCCGGAAAGACCACTCTCCTGAACTGTCTGTCGGGGCTCGACGACATCGACGCCGGCCGGGTCGAGGTCGACGGCCACGACCTGTTCGCGATGTCGGACTCCGCTCGGACAGAGCACCGGGCTCACACCATGGGGTTCGTCTTCCAGGCGTTCAACCTCATACCGGTCTTCTCCGCGGTGGAGAACGTCGAGCTCCCCCTCCTGCTCGTGGGCACCCGTCCGCGCGAAGCCCGTCGCCGGGCGCTGGACATGCTCGACCGGGTGGACCTGGGCCACCGGGTCGAACACCGGCCGAGCGAGCTGTCCGGGGGTGAGCAGCAGCGGGTGACCATCGCCCGTGCCCTGGCGGGACGCCCGGCCATCGTGTGGGCGGACGAACCCACGGGCAACCTCGACAGCGCGATGGCCGACCAGGTCATGGACCTGCTGTGCGAGCTCAACCGCGACGAGGGCCAGACGATCGTCCTGGTCACCCACGACAGTGCCATCGGCGCCCGGGTCCCTCGGCTGATCCGCATGCATGACGGGCAGCTGGTCGACGACGTCCGCCAGGACGTCACGGCCCGAGCCTCGATCCCCGACGTCCCCTTGGGCTGAGCATGTACCCGAACCTCCTCGTCCCGCTGCTCGCCGCCCTGGCGCTCGCCCTCGCGGCCCTGGTGCTGGTCGCCGTACGGCAGCCGGTGTCACGGCGGCTGGCCTTCCGGCAGGTCGCGCGCCGGCGCACCGAGGCAGCGCTCGTGATCGGCGGGTCGATGCTCGGCACGGCCATCGTCATCGGGGCCCTGGTCGTCGGCGACACCCTGAACTTCTCCGTACGGCAGGAGGCGTACCGCACACTGGGGCCCGTGGACGAGCGCGTCGTCGCACCCCCCGGACCGACCGGGCGCGCCGCGACCGAACGGCTGGCCGCCCTCGTGGACGACCCCGACGTCGACGGAGTACTGAACGCCCAGGCCACCCAGGCATCGGCCGTCAGCACCACCGACGACCGCACAGCTGCCGAGCCACGCGTCCTGGCCTGGCAGATGGACTTCGACAAGGCGGCGCGCTTCGGCGCGGCGGGAGGCGAGTCCGGTCTCGGCGGACCGAACCCGAAGCCAGGAGAGGTAGTGGTCAACGAACCGCTGGCCCGCTCCCTGAGCGTGGGGGCCGGGGATCCGGTCACGCTGTACCTGTTCGGACTTCCGGGGACGTACAGGGTCGAGCGCGTGGTGCCGGAGGCAGGGCTGGCCGGTGTGGGCCTCGGTGGCAGGCTGAACCGCGACGTGTTCCTGGCGCCGGGGACCCTGGACGCCGCCGCCCGGGCCGCCGGTGCGGAACCGCGCTCGGTCACCTTCGTCTCCAACCGGGGCGGCGTCGAAAGCGGCGAAGCCCTGACCGGCCGGGTGACGGCCGACATCCGGCAGGCTCTGGGCCCGCTCGCCGGGCAGACGGGCATCGAGACACCGAAGCAGACGGTCCTGCGCGACGCGAAGCAGGCCGGGGATTCCCTCGGCGCACTGTTCCTCATGATCGGCAGTTTCAGCATCATCGCCGGCGCACTGCTCCTGGTGAACATCTTCGTGATGCTCGGCGAGGAGCGGAAGTCCCAGATGGGCATGGTGCGGGCCGTGGGGATGAAGCGCTCGCGGCTCGTCGGGTCCTTCACACTCGAAGGGGCGACCTACGCGCTGCTGTCCGCACTGCCGGGCATGGCCATCGGGGTCGCCGTCGGCTGGGGCGTCGCCGTGGTGGCCGCGCAGATCTTCCAGGGCTGGTCGGTCGGCGGAAGCAGCCTCCGCATCGCATTCGCCGTCACGCCCACGAGCGTCCTGAACGGACTCGCCATGGGCCTGCTCATCGCCTTCGCCGCCATCCTGGCCACCAGCGTGCGCATCAGCAGATTCAACATCATCGCCGCGATCCGGGACCTGCCCGCCACGCCCGGGCAGGGACCGCGCCGCCGGCTGCTCGCGGTGTCCACCACCCTGGCCGTCCTGTGCGCGCTCGTGGCCGTCCCCGCAGTGGCGCGCAGCCAGCCCGACGCGACCTACCTCATGCCGGCGCTCGCGCTCGCCTTCGCCACTCCGGCACTGCTGCGCGTTCTTCCCCGTCACACGGTCACCACCCTGGTCGCCGGAGTCGTCCTCGCCTGGACGCTCCTGGCACCTGTCATCCGCCCCCGGATCTTCGACACACCCTCGATGTCCGTGTACGTCGTCCAGGGCGCCCTGGCCGCCTTCTCCGCCGTGGTGCTCGTCAGCGACAACCAGAAGACCTTGCTACGCCCCGTGCGGCGACTCCTCCAGCGCCCGACGGAGGGCGGTCTGGCGGCGCGGCTCGCCGTCGCCTACCCGCTGGCCAAGCGTTTCAGGACCGGCGCGACGCTGGTGATGTACACCCTGATCGTGTTCGTCCTCGTCCTGCTGACGGAGATCTCGGGCATCCTCCGCGCCGGCGTCGACGGAGTCGTCGCCGATGCCACCGCCGGATACTCCCTGCGACTGGACTACAACCCCCAGGTCGCCGGCGACCGACTCGTCTCCGATCTCCGCGGCGGCCAGTCGGCCGCCGGGATCGCCGCCGTGACACCGCTGCTCAACGCCACAGGGCGGGCCACCGATCCGGGACATCGCAGCCCCCAACCGCTCGACACCGCCGTCGTCGGTGTGCCGGACGGGGCGATCGCCGGCATCACCTTCCGGGAGCGGCTGCCCGGCCTGGAAAACGACCCCGCAGTGTGGCAGGCCCTCGCCTCCGACCCGCGCTACATCGTGCTCGACAGCTTCTTCGGCAGCACCGGCGGCCCGGCCGGCGACTACTACGACCCCGGGGACACCCTCACCCTGACCGATCCCCGCACCGGCCGCAGCGAACAGAAGATCATCGCCGGCGTGCTCAGCAACGGGTTGGTCTTCTACCCGGGTACCGGCGCCAGTTCGACCACCTACCCCGTGGTGCTGAGCGAGCAGGCGACGCGCGAACTGTTCGGCGCCCAGGCGCAGAACGCCTCCGCCCTGGTGAGAACCAGCCCCGGAACCTCCCCCGACGCCCTGGCGACCCGACTGCAGGGCGAGCAGCTCTCGTCCAGCCTGGTCGCCACACCCATAGAGTCGGACATCCGCCAACAGTTCGACTCCAGCACCGCTTTCTTCCGCCTCATGCAGGGCTTCCTCGCCCTCGGCCTCGGCGTGGGCATCACCGGCCTCGGCGTCGTCATGGTCCGATCCGTACGCGAACGCCGCCGCACCATCGGCATCCTGCGCGCCCTCGGCTTCCGGGCACGGACGGTCCGCCGGTCCTTCCTGTGGGAGAGCTCCTTCATCGCCGTGGAAGGAATCGTGCTCGGCTCCCTCCTGGGCGTGCTCACCACCTGGCTGATGTACGCCAACAGTGCTGCGTTCGAGGGCCTCGAAGGAGGCTTCCCCATCGAATGGACCAGCATCTGCGTCCTGGCCGCAGCCACCTTCGCCGCCTCGCTCCTGGCCACGATCGGGCCGGCGCGCCGCGCGGCCGCCATCCGCCCGGCGCTCGCGGTCCGCGTCACCGAATGACGAGCAGCCCGTCAAGGGCCCCGCTCCGCGCCGTCATCTCCCGCCCAGCTCCCGGGAGCCTGGAGCTCACGGCCGACGGCATCCGCCCCCGCGTCCACCGCAGCCGCGTCACCGCCGCCGACCGCCGGTTCGCCGGGCACGTCCTCACCAGTGACCGCCAGGCACGCGATCTGCTGGGGGACCCCTCGCGGAAACATCGACGGCCCGCTGTTCACCCCGGAAACTGACGACTGCCGGCCAAAGTGCCGCAGCATCGCCCGCACCGACCGCGGCAGACCGCGACGCGAATCGCCCCCACCGCCCTGGGTGAGCCCGGAGATGACTGTCCGGCAGCGGAAGAGTCCGGAGGTGACGCTGCCGCAGATGGATCCTGTTGCGGCTCCGTCATACTCCGACGCCAGACGGGACCGTTGACGCGGGGGACGGGATTGGGTGTTCGAAGGACAAGCGGCGGCAGCCTGTCGCTCCCTCGGGGCAGCGCATGCGGCGCTGCCCTTGGCGGGGCTCCTGCAGGAGGAGGCTCAACACCAGGTAAAGGAAGGGAGATAAACATCGGGCGCCCTCCGAGTCACTCCACGCCGGAACCTGTCCCGTGGCTCCAGGCGCGGTATGCCGCCAAGGCCGTGGGCAGGGTCGGGTAGATCCGGTCGGCGCCCACCGAGGCCGTCAGTCCGTAGGCGTCCAGATTCTCGCGGAGTTCCTGTTTGACCCGGGCCAGCGCGAAGACGAGGTCCCGCTGCTCGAGTTCCAGGCGGAGCGCGTCAACGGCGTCGAGTGCGGTGATGTCCACCTCGACGTTCGCCTCCATGTTGAGGACGAACCACCGGACCGGGGGGCGCTGCTCGTGCACCGCGGCCAGGGCACGACTGCGGAAGTTCTCAGCATTGGCGAAGAACAGCGGCGAGTCGTAGCGGTAGACCACAAGCCCCGGAACGGTGCGCGCCGTCGGGTAGTCGTCCACGTCGTGCATGCCGGCGAGCCCGGGTACCAGCCCTTCCACGGCATCGTGCGGTCGGGCGACACGGGCGAACAGGTCGATGACCGACAGGGCCACCGCGACGAGTACTCCGTAGAGGATGCCGAGGCCGATGACGCCCAGCAGACACCCGACGGCCAACAGCAGCTCGCGGCGACGGAAGGCGGCGAGGCGCCGGAACTCGCCTGTTTCGATCAGGCGGACGGCGGCGTAGACGACGATCGCTCCGAGGACGGCACTCGGGGTGTGGGAGAGGAGAGGGCCCAGGAAGAGCAGTACCGTCAGGACGGCAAGCGCCCCGACCAGTGAGTACACCTGGCTCCGGGCCTTGGCGGATTCGGCGAGGGCGGTGCGGCTGGCACTGCTGCTGACCGGGAAACCATGCAGGAGCCCCGCTCCCAGGTTCGCCGCGCCCAGAGCCAGCAGTTCACGATTGGCGTCCAGCGGATGAAGGTCGCTGCGCCTCGCGAAGGCACGGGCGGTCAGAATGACATCCGAGTAGCCGACGAGGAGGACGCCCAGCGCCGGGACCACCAGCTGCGGCAGGTCGCCGAGAGACGGGAAAGCAGGCACTGGCAGCCCTGAGGGTACGGCTCCGATCACGGCGATCCCGTACCGGTCGTCCAGCCCGAATCCCGCCACCACGCCCGTGGCGAGGACCAGGGCGAGCAGCGGACGCGGAACCGCCGGCCAGCGCGAGGGCGCCGCGAAGAGCACGAGGAGCAGGGCAGTGGCCAGGCCCACGGTAGGCCAGTGCGCCTGCCCCAGGTGCCGTACGAAGGAGTACAGCTCCGGGAAGAAGTCCGAACCCGTCGTATGCACGCCGGTGAGCCGGGGCAGTTGATCGACGATCATGATGGCTGCGACACCGGCCAGGTATCCGACGAGGACCGGCCGCGAGAGCAGGTCCGCGAGGAACCCGAGGCGCACCGCCCATGCCACCAGGCACAGTAGACCGACCACCACGGCAAGGGCTGCCGCCAGGACCGCGTACCGGCCCGGATCACCCGCCGCGAGCGGTCCGACGGCGACGGCGGTCATCAGCGCCGTGGTCGACTCGGGCCCCACTGACAGCAGCCGCGAGGAACCCATGAACGCGTAGACGACCATGGCGGGCAGGACCGCCCACAGCCCCGCGACCGGAGGCAGTCCGGCCACGCCCGCATACGCCATGACCTGCGGCACCAGATAGGCAGTGACCGTGACCCCGGCCAACGCGTCCTGTCCGAACCACGACCGGCGGTATCCCCGCAGACCGGCGGGCACCAGGGAGGGCCTTCCGCGCTCGGGGACCGCCCTCCTTGCCGACGACTCGTCAGGCGGCCGCCTACCGCGTCGGCGGCGCATCACGCTTTCCGGAGAGTGGACGCATGATCGGGTACGGCGGTCTGCAGCGTCTTGGGCGGACGCTCGTACCCCGTCGGCGCCGGCCGGGGCGGCAGGACGAGCGACGGCAGGGCCACGCCCTCGTACGGCACGGAGGACAGCAGGTGGGCGATCATGTTGACTCTCGCGCTGCGCTTGTCGTCGCTCTCGACCACGTACCAGGGGGAGTCCGCGGTGTCCGTGTGAACGAGCATCTCGTCCTTGGCCCGCGAGTACGCCTCCCACCGAGTGAGGGACTCCAGGTCCATCGGCGAGAGTTTCCACCGCCGCAGCGGGTCCTCCGTGCGGCGCCGGAAGCGCTCCTCCTGCACGGCATCGCTGACGGAGAACCAGTACTTGCGGAGCAGGATCCCGTCTTCCACCAGCATCCGCTCGAAGACGGGACACTGGCGCAGGAAGAGCTGGTACTCCACAGGCGTGCAGAAGCCCATGACGTGTTCCACTCCAGCACGGTTGTACCAGCTTCGGTCGAAGAGCACGATCTCGCCGGCGGCCGGCAGATGCTCCACGTAGCGCTGGAAGTACCACTGGGTGCGCTCCCGCTCCGTCGGCCTCGGAAGCGCCGCGATACGGGCCACGCGGGGGTTGAGGTGTTCGGCGACTCGTTTGATCGTTCCCCCCTTGCCCGCCGCGTCACGGCCCTCGAACACGACGACGAGTCTGGCGCCCTCCGCACGCACCCATTCCTGAAGCTGGACCAGATTCGTCTGGAGCCGCAGCAGTTCCTTCTCGTAGACCGCCTTGTTGAGGCCCATGGCCGTCTCCTCCCCGTCATCGTCCTCGGCGCTTCGATCAAGTCAGTCACGGCAGGCATCCGCACGCAACGATGTCCTTCGGACCTGGGCGTGTCGATAGGCCGGGAGAGGATCGGACCGTCGGACGGACGTGCCTGGGCCGGTCCTTCACCGTCCGAACCCCGGGAGCGGCAGCAACCCTGCGGGTCAATAGACCTAGGTAGGTGTATTGACCCGGCTGATTTCGTCGGGTCATACGAGAGCCGTTGCCCCGGTGTGAACGGGATCCGGCTGTAGGCCGTTCGCGGCGGTGCCGTACTCGACCGTGGCCGGTGTTCTCCGGCGAGACCGGGAGCCGCTGATCGGGTGACCTGGTGGTGGGTTGGGTCTGGGCGGAGTGCCAAGGCGCTGGCGCGGGGGTATCCCTTGGTTCGTCGGTGCGGGTCCGGGGCGCCTCCCTGACAAGTCGCTGCCAGGGCCTCGCCCTTGCCGTCGAAGGATGCTCGTGGCGGTGTGCGGACCGGAGGGCTGCTGGTCTCCGGCGCCTGAGCCGCTCACTGGGTGGGCTCACGGTTGTAGAGCTTCTTGGCCCACAGGTAGCCGCCCAGGGTGATCAGGGCGCACCAGCCGATGGTGAGAACCGCGTTGCTGCCGATCGGGGTGCCCATCAGCAGTCCGCGCAGGGTCTCGATGAACGGGGTGAACGGCTGGTAGTCGGCGAACCATCTGAGGCCGGGGGGCATCGAGTCGGTGGGGACGAATCCGCTGCCCATCATCGGCAGGACCATCAGTGGCGTCAGCATGTTGCTCGCGGCCGCGACGCTCTTGGCCGCCATGGCCAGGGCGACCGCCAGCCAGGTGAGCGCGAAGATGATCAGCGCGAGCACGACGAGCGCGCCGAGCCATTCACCGAAGTCCGCGGTGGGCTCGAAGCCCACCAGGAGTGAGACGCCGGTGACGACGGTCATGCTCAGCAGGGTCTGGGCCAGGCTGCCCAGCACGTGGCCGGTGAGCACCGAGACGCGGGCGATGGCCATGGTGCGGAAGCGGGTGACGATGCCCTCGGTCATGTCGATGGCCACCGAGATCGCGGTGCCCTGGGCCGCGGTGGCCGCGGTCATCAGGACGACGCCGGGGACGATGTAGTTCACGTAGGTGTCCCGGCCGCCCGACGGGCCGCCGAGGCCGCTGCCGAGGATGCCGCCGAGGACGTAGACGAACAGCAGCAGGAAGACCACCGGGACCCCGGCGGCGGTGAGGGTGAGCGTCGGGTAGCGCAGCATGTGCCGCAACTGGCGGCGCAGCATGGTCGCCGAGTCGGTGAAGGCGTGGGTGGCACCGCTCATCGGGCAGGCTCCCGTTCCGCGGCGGGGTTGCCCGTCAGCGCGAAGAAGACGTCGTCGAGATCGGGGGTGTGGACCTGGAGTTCGTCCACGGTGAGCGAGGCGCGGTCGAGCCAGTCGAGCAGTGCGCGCAACGACCGGACGTCGCCCTGGCTGGAAACCTGCAGAGTGAGTGCCTCATCGTCGCGGGACACCACGTCCAGGGTCCGGGCCGCGTAGTCGTGGCCGCGTGCGTCGGTGAACCGCAGGGTGATGTGGCCGCCGCCGACCTGCCGTCTGAGATCCTCCGCCGAGCCCTGGGCGACGATCTTTCCCCGGTGCAGCACCGCGATCCGGTCGGCGAGCCGGTCGGCCTCCTCGAGGTACTGGGTGGTGAGGAAGATCGTGACGCCTTCGTCGGTCACCAGCCTGCGGATGATCTCCCACATGGTCCGCCTGCTGCGCGGGTCAAGGCCGGTGGTCGGCTCGTCGAGGAAGATCACCCGGGGCCGGCCGACCAGCGTCATCGCGAGGTCCAGGCGGCGGCGCATCCCGCCGGAGTACGTCGCCGCGGGCTTGCGGGCCGCGTCCACCAGGTCGAACCGAGCCAGCAGGTCGGTGGCGCACTGCCGCCGTTCCCGGCGGGGCAGGTGGTGCAGGTCGGCCATCAGCAGCAGGTTCTCCTCGCCGGTGAGAAACCCGTCGACCGCGGAGAACTGGCCGGTGACTCCGATCGCGGCACGGACCGCGTCCGGATCCCGGACCACGTCGTGGCCGGCGACTCTCATCTCCCCGGCGTCGGCGCGGATGAGCGTGGACAGGATCTGCACCATGGTGGTCTTGCCCGCGCCATTGGGGCCGAGTAGCGCGAAGACCGATCCCGCAGGGATGTCGAGGTCGATGCCGCTCAGCACCACGTGGTCGCCGTACGCCTTGCGTACCGCGGTCGCCGTGAGCGCGGGGTGATCGAGGTCGGTAAGCATGGGTTTCACTTCCGTCGATGAGCTCCTGCACTTCACATTTATGCGAAAATTACGTTGCATACATAGAATCGTCAATCACTCTGGAATGAAGCAACGGAGTATTCCCAGGTAGATTCATTGAATCGTTGCATGAAACATGCCGGCTAATGCAATGCATCGCGTTGCATTAAGGTGGACCCGACGACGAAAGCGGAGGACACCCGATGCCTGGTGACAGACTCACCCTCCAGGAGCGACGGCAGATCGCGGGAGGACTGCGCGAACAGCTGACCTACGCCGCCATCGGCCGCCGCATCGGCCGGCCGACCTCGACCGTCACGCGCGAGGTGGTGCGCAACGGCGGACCGCGCGGCTACCACGCCGAGGCGGCCCATCGAGCCGGCACGCGGCAGACGCGTCAGGGCAGGACCACTGCGCCGACGGCCTCACCGGGCAGGACCGACCTCAACGGGCGCGATCCACGGCTCGTGGACGAGGTGGGCGCGCAGAGCGTAGAACTGATGGTTCAGGCCGGGCTCCCGCAGATGATGGCCAAGGTGCTCGCCGCACTCTTCACCACCGACAGCGGCAGCCTCACCTCCGCGGAACTCGTGCGACGTCTGCACGTCAGCCCCGCCTCCATCTCCAAGGCCGTCGGCTACCTGGAGAACCAGGCACTCATCCAACGCGAACGCGACCCCCGCAGTCGCGCCGAACGCTACGCCATCGAAGACGACGTGGTGTTCCGATCCATCATGGCCAGCGCGCACAACCAAACCCAGATCGCCGAGGCTTGCGCAACCGGTGCCCAGAAACTCGGCGCCACCACCCCGGCCGGCGCCCGGCTGGAGAACACGAGCCAGTTCCTCCTCCACGTCATGGACGACCTGGTCCGCTCGGCCGAGTACTGGCACGGGATCTACCCCACCCGCACTCGGGAGACATCCGAAACCGACTGAGCTGGGGCGTTGGCCGCAGGTCTGGCCGTACCGCTTCCGCCTTGTCCCCCGACTCGCCAAGTCGCTCGGCGTGCCGCCCCCGCCACGGCCGTACGGATGCTTCGCGAACACGACGAACAGGCCGCCACGTCGGCAGGCGCGTGATCACCCGGTTGGTTTGCGGCTGATGCCTGAGCCAGGGCTCCAGCGCCTACCTGGTTCGAGTGCGCCGGCACGCGTGTCAGCCCTGGCGGAGGGTCACCGTAGCGGCCGCGACAGGCCGCACTCGCGGATCTGCGGGGTCGATGACCAGGATGATCGGGGCCTCCACCGGCCGGGTACGCCCCGGGGCCGGCTCAGCGGCACGGTTCCCGGATCCACGTCGTCGAGGAACCGGCTCAAAGCCGTGCCGTTGACGGACTCGATCTCGTCGCCCCGCCCAATGCCCTCGTCAACGCCCCAGGCGGGGAGGGCCCGTATGCGTTTCTGCTGTGGGGACCGTTCTGCGCGACTGGCGCCCCCGCCCCGACGAGCAGGCCAATCCCGAGATCGACCGCGGACTCCTCCGCGACCTCCTGCTCGGTCCTCTGGATGTCCAGTGGGGGCGGGGTGTGACACAAGTGGTGCCGGGCGCCCGGGACGGCGTTCTGGTGCAGTTCGCGGACGGGCGACAGGAGACGTTCGACCTCGTGGTCGGTGCCGACGGCGCCCGGTCCCGGACCCGCTCGGCCGTCTCACCGGTGACCCCGCACTACACCGGCGTCACCGCGGTCGAGACTTCGCTGGACGCCGTCGGCCCCCGCCACCCCGGCCTCGCACGGTTGATCGGGGACGGCTCCCTGGCGGTGTACGGCGTGAACCGGTCTCTCGTCGCCCAGCGCAACAGCGGCGGTCACGTCAAGGTGTACGCCCGGTTCCGAACGCCGCTGGGCCGTCACACGAACCTGGACCCGGCCGACGCCGAGGCCGTACGGTCAAGCCTGCTGGCGCTGTTCGACGGCTGGGCCGCTCCCGTCCTCGACCTCCTCCGCCACGGCACCGCTCCCGTCCTCGACCTCCTCCGCCACGGCACCGCTCCCGTCCTCGACCTCCTCCGCCACGGCACCGCTTTCGTCCGTCGCCCCCTCTACGTCCTACCCGTGTCCCACACCTGGACCCACGTCCCCGGGGTGACGCTCCTGGGCGACGCCGCCCATCTGATGCCCCCACTGGAAGCGGGCGGGAACCTCGCCATGCTGGAAGGCGCCGAGCTCGCCGAGTCCATCGCCACCGGCCACGGAGAACCGGACCGAGCCGTCCGGGCCTTCGAGGAAGGCATGTGGGCACGCGCCGGCAGGTGGGCCCGGATCACGGCGGCCGGACCGGAACGCCTCGTGAGCCCCGACCCCGCCGAAGCACTCGCCCTCTTCGACCGAGTCCAGCCATCCTGAACAGCGACATCGTGGGACTCCCCCGCCGCTACCCCAGATATCCCCCGCTCCGCGCTCGGGAGGTACGTCGGCAGCGAAGCGCAGGTAGGAGCGGGGTGAGGACAAGAGCCGTCTCACCTTCCGCTCGTCCTGTGGCTCAAGGCGGGGTGACGGCCGAGTCCCATGGCCGGGGTGCATCCAAGTCCGGCCCCCGCGGGGAATGGATCAGTGACGTTGCCGACTCTCGGAACGAGGTTCGAGCAACCCCGAGCCACAGTGAGGTATGCACCATGCACTCTCATCTTCTGGAAGGGCCGGTACTCGCGGCCGGAGTCTGGCAGTCCGGACTGGCCCAGGTGCTTGGCGGGCTGGTTGTCGTGGCGGTACTGATCGGCGCCTTCGCGTTCGGGATCCGGGTCAAGGACAAGGAACTCCCGCCTCCCGATCCGGAATCGCAACCCCACCGGCCCGAATCCGATCAGCTACCCGGTGAGATGACCGAGTACCGCAAGCCCTCCGAGGTTCCTGTGACCGATGGGGAGCACCGCCTCATGCCTTACAACCTCAAGAACACGGGTGAGGCCGACCCCGAACCCCCGAGCGAGGAGAAGCGCAAGTGGCGCGGCATCTCCAGCGGCGGCTTCGGCAGTGGCGGGACAGGGCACGGCGACTGATCGAGCGGTGTGGGTCGGCCACGCACGCCCCGGAGAGCATCGCCGACGAGGAGTACCGGCACGGTCGTGTCAGGGAGGGAAGGTTCGGGCGTCGTCGTCTCGGGGCCGGTGCGGCCGGCCTGGCGTGTGCGGCGGACCTCGCTGCCGGCGGGGTTGCGGCCCGGCTCCTGGAGGCGGACGAGTCACCCGGTGGCCGCATGCGCAGCGATCAGGTCGCGGGTTTCACGGTCGACCGCGATTCCAGATCTTCAACACGTCGTACCCACAGGTCAAGAGACTGCTTGGCCTGCGGCGACTGCGGCTTCGTCGGTTCAGCCCGACCGTTCTCATGTCGACCGTGGGCGGGACCCGGCGATTCACCGATCCCACGCGGGGCCTCCGCCGCAGTGATGATCTGCCGGCCGACCGGGCTGCTTCGCCGAGGGACTTGCTCCGGGAGGTGCGTGCGGTGTGCGCCAGTAGGTGACGATGGCGGTGCATGAAGGCCCAGCAGCCCAAGGTGAAGGGGCAGGCGTCCGGTCAGACCCGCCTCTCGGGGCGGTAGCGACAGGACCGCACGGATCGCTCATGCGGTGGGTGCACGAGCCGCCGGAGGTACAGGGCTCGGTCGTCATGAGGCCGCCGTCGGCATGCTGGGACATGCCCACCACATCGGGGAGCATGACCCAGTCGTAGCCGTCGACGAAGCAGCGATGGAACCAGTCGGTCACCGCAGCTGGATACCAGCCCCGCCGGCGGGCGTGGCTGCCGAGCACCATGAGGCGGGGGGTGCGGTGCGTCCAACCGGTCTCCCTGACCTGGCGGATGACCGTCGACAGGCAACGTGCCGTCACGGCGTCGGCGTCCAGGTCGGTCCACCAGGAGGGCAGGGGCGCGTGGTGCCGCAGCGTGTTCGAAGCGCGGTGGTCCTCGCCGAAGTACCAGTAGAGGTGCCAGACGCACTCCCGCCGTCCCGCGACCTGTCTGACGAAACCCTCGACCGGGTTCAGAGGAGCGTCGCCGGCCCGCCGGGCAGCCTCCGCCCGTTCGACGCACTCGGCCGGATCCAGCAAGCCCAGATTGAGCGAGGACGACAGCAGCCTGTGACCCATGATGGGGCCGGCGGCCGGCGCGGCGTCCTCGTACGCACCGAAGCCCGCCAGCAGGTGTGCGATGAAACGCCGGAGTGCGGCGAGCTCCCCTCGACGGTCGGCCGGGAAGAGCCGGGGCCCGTCGCGACCGACGAACGACACGTCCCCGCCGCTTCCCAGCGGTCCAGGTCGTGGCGGACCTCGGCGCCGATGCCGTCCTCGCGCGGCCGGTACGGAGCAGGGGCTTTGAGTGTCGAGGCTCCGCGCGGCGGAGGCTCTCGGTTGTCGTGGTCGAGGTTCCACGTGCCACCGGGGGGGGCCGGTCACCGTCCATATCGGCGACGTCGAAACACCGCACGTGACTCGATCATCACCAGCGGGGAGTCGCGGGAGGGCCCGTCGTCGGCAGGGGCTGCGAACGAGGGCACCGGCTGGTCACCGAACAGCCAGTGAGGAGTGCTCATCCGTGTCTTCCTCGACGGTTGACGAGACGTACGGGCTGTCGGCTCCGGCGGCGGCCGGCCGTTCGGCCCTGGCGGGGCAGCAGCCGATCGGGCACAGGTCGTGGGAGGCCCCGAGGGCGCCG